>JAZLDG010000087.1:0-2507 GCA_045614565.1 Candidatus Scatosoma sp.
TTATTAAAAAAATGTACCTGATAAATCTTGCTATCCGTCGGTAAGCCGCTAATAGCCAGCTTCAAGTTATAATCCCATTGCGTTACACGCGGTACTGTTACCTCGTCAACGCCCGAAGTGAAATTTACTTCAATCATTTACTACCTCCAAATTTAGCGGCGTATTTCCGCTTATAATCGGCATACGATTCCGCGTCGTCAATCGTGACGTGTTCCCCTGCGTCATCGTCCCACTTTGTCGCCGTGGTGTCTTCGTCATCGTCTAACGCCCATTTTGCCCGCTGCAACAAACAGCAACGGCATTGTATATCCATATGCGGCACTCCAAAACCGCTGGGATATTGCGCCTTATAAATGCCAACCTCGAAAGGATCGTCAATCTCCCGTATTTGCCCGTCTAATTGCTGGTGTAAGGGGCGCGTCCGTCCGTCAAGCGTGGAATCCCATTGCTTCACAATATCCGCCCCTGCGTCCTTTGCTTTGTGCTGGGCGTCTAATGTAGCTTGCTGCGTTACCCTATGCCCTTCCGTCCGTGCAATCTTCATCGCGCGATTAAAGCCTATCTTTGTTTGATTGCCGATATTCCGCGCGATTTGATTATACGAATAGCCTTGCGATATACCCCGCGCCAGCTCCGTGCTTACCTTCTTTTTTAGCATTTTCAGGTCTTCGCCTAATCGCTTATACAAGCCCTGCGAAAGTTTGGAATCCACCGTCAACGCCCTTACAACCTGCTCCTGATCAATAGGAAAGGCAAGCGGTATTCCCTGCCCCTGCAAGTCGTAAAGCGTGCTAATAAATCCGTCTTCATAGCAACGCCCTAAATAATCGGTAATGCTCGTAAATTGCCGCGCGTTCAATTCCTCTAAAATAGCGTTTATTTGCGCCTTTAACGCCTTTTGATATTCAAGCTGATAGATTGCGCTTTGTACGTTCTCACCGCTTGCTATACGGGCTTGCAACTCCTTTATTTTAGCCTCTATATCCTTCAATGCTTTTTCATAGATTTTTTTAAGCTCTTTCAGGAATGCTTGTTCGTCGTCAACCCGTAATTTCAGGATTTCCCGTTGCCTGCTGTTCATCGGTCATTCCCCCTGCCGCCTCCAACGCCGCCGCCGCTGCCGCCGTTGCTGCTTCCTCGTCCGTCGGTAGCTTGTCTTTCAATTCCTCATAATCAATATCAAGAATTTCACAAATCGTTTGAATAATCGTTTCGTCGTCAAGACTTCCCGCAAGATTAAGCATAGTGTTAATGCGTACCTGCTCCGTTTGCGCCCGCGTATATGCCATACGGGTATTCTCTTCCTCGTTCACCATTGCTTCGCGGGTAAACTCAAAATAAACGTCCTTTTGCTGAAAGTCCGTACCGTTCGCGTCGTTAATTTCCTTTAATACGATTTTCAGGATTTTACGCAAGAATTGTTTTAAGCGAATTTCAAGCTTGTTACACTTCAAGTCAAGCAAAGTGTAGGCTGCCTTAATTGCAATGTTCGTCGTTGCGTTCGTGTCCTTCAAGTTCGCCAGCGACAAGCCCATACCAAAACGGTAAATGTTCGATTCGTCGATTCCAAGCTTCGTTTGCCGTGCCTGATACGGGATATTGACGGTTTGCACTTCCACGCCGCCGTCGCCTTCGGGAATGCCGATAATCTTTTTGGTTTTCAAGTTCGTTTGCAACTCGTCCAAGTTATCGCCCTGAAAGCCTTTAACGACGTGTAAAGGCGTATCAAAGTCCACAAGGTTATTTGAAAGAGCGCAAGCGTGCAAATCGTAATCGTCAATCAAGCTCTTAATGCTCTTCAAGCCGCTTGTTTGCTTTTTGCCGTTATCAAGGCGGAAAAACGGGATTTGCCCGTAATCCTCAAAATACGTAACCGTTTCGCCCGTCATCTTGTAAAGCGTATGCGGGCGGGGATTATGCGGCGCGTCCTCGTCGTCGGTGATATTTCCTTCACCGTCCTGTACGTAATAGTATGTTTGCGCTCCGTCCCATACCTGAATACGCTTGATTTTCTTATGCCCCTTTTCGATACGGTCAATATACCAATAAATCACGTATTCCGTGTTATCGTCCGTGTCGCGCGCCCTGACTTCCACAACGCCCAAGGAATCCGCGCATTGAAAGGCGGTCTTGTCGTCCTCGTTCTTATAGGCGTACATATACGCAAAGCCTTTCACGATTGCGTCCGTCAAAAGCTCGTATAATTCGGCGGAAAAGTCCTCGTTTTCGTTAAAGTACGCGTCAAGCTCGTTTTGCAATTCGGGCAAATCCGATTTGAAAATGTACCCTTCGCCCGATAGCATATACTGTACTTGCTGATCGACAAGCTCCGTAAAGAAAGGGTGAGCAATCTTTACGTTTGAGCGCGTTTCATCTTCCTGAATATTGCCGTCCGCGTCGTAGTAGAAAAGGCGGTAGTTCAATATATCGTGCTTGCCTTCGTAGTAGTTTTGCCCGCTACGCGCCCCCCGCTCTTCTTTACTTGTCGGGTCTTCCTGCATAAATTG
>JAZLDG010000088.1:0-2284 GCA_045614565.1 Candidatus Scatosoma sp.
CGAAGTTATTTACGTCAAGCCCGTTGCGGTTGGCGACGATTGCGTTGACGTTGTGGCAAAAGGGATTATAAGCGCACCGACGAAGGAAAGCACGGCGCAATATAATTATACTTTTGCGGGTTGGGATACATACAACGCCAATCACGTTGACGGGTTAGCATTGAAAGCCGTTACGGAAAATCGAACGGTTTACGCTTGCTATGCGGAAAGTGTAAGAAAGTACGCCGCTAACTTCTATGACGAGAACGGCACTTTATTAAAAACAATGCAAGAGGAATACGGTAGTAAAGCAGTTGCGCCCGACGTAAGCCGAGAGGGGTACAATTTCGAGGGTTGGACTCCTTCTGATCTCACAATTTATAAAGATACCGATTTTGTAGGAAGTTGGGAAAAGATAACGGGATTTGGTTTTGTGACAACAGTACCGACAGGCGCAGGTTCTGACATGGCGATTAGTCCTAACGGAAATCTTGTAATGAGAGTAAATCAAGGCTCTGTAACAACTCCTATGGTTTATGACATATCAAGCGGTACGCCTACTGAGTTAACGTATCCACCTACAACAGCGGCTACACTTAGCAATCTGCAATATTGCGATTTCTCGTATGATGGGGAATTTGCAGTTGTGGGATCTTCTGCGAGCAATGCCAATTATACGGGAGCGCATTGGTGGAACACAGCGGACGGTACGTATGTATCTAATTTAAAATCCGCGAATAACAGAATCGTGTGTGCAAACAATCACAGTTGGGTAGCGTACTTGTCGGGAAGCGCAAGTGCATACAAGATCGATATATCTGACTTATATACCAAATCAAGCGTTATAACTACTGCGGCAACAACAATAAGAACCGTTTCCCGTATGGCGTTTAGTCCCGACGATCAGTATATTGCGATGTGCGGCGCTTTTAGTGCCACGGACAGCGTGCAGATATTGAAGGTATCGGACGGTACACTTGTGAAAATTTTAAACGTGAGTAAAGCGGTTAACGTATCATGGAGCGCGGGCGGGACAAGGCTTGCGGTAACTTTGTCGGATTCACCGTGGGTTGAAATCTACGATACTGCCACATGGTCGAAGGTATGTGATCTTGGCGAATATTTCTCGGCAAAGTCTTATGCGGAATTTATCGCCGAAACGAGCGTTTTAGTGGTGGGCTGTGGTACGACTGTCAAAGCGTTTGAACTTGTGGAATCAACCTTGAAAGAATTACCCGATATTCCCGAATATAACGGCGATACTATTAATCAGATCAGATCAAACAAGAACGGAAGCCGAATTCTTATTGGTGGAACAAGCAATATTGACGTTTGGCGATTCGCATAACATAAAAGGTTGAGAGGGTAAAGAAATCAAAAGAGAGGGGCGGCAAATATGTTAAATATCGAATATATCCCGTTGCCGCAAAACGCCGTTGCGTATAAAAAAACGTCGTACGCTATGCAACCCGAATTTGTTGTAATACATAATACGGCGAATATTGCAACCGCGATAAATGAAATTGATTATATGCACGAAAGCAACGATTACCGATCGTTTCATTTCGCGGTTGATGATACAAGCATTGTACAAGGTTTACCGCTTAATAAAAATGGGTGGCACGCGGGCGACGATTGGTACGGGCGCGGCAATCGCAAAGGTATTGCAATTGAAATTTGTTTAAGCTATGTTCCCAAAAAAGTAAACGGCGTTGAGGTCGGTGATGAAGCGAAATGGGAAAAAAGCTATAAAACAAGGTTTGAAAAGGCACAAGAGAACGCCGCCGAGTTAACCGCGTATTTACTCAATAAATACGGTTGGGGCATGGATCGCAACCGTATTAAAAAACACCAAGATTTTTCAAACAAGTATTGCCCGCACCGTACTTTATCTGATTACGGGTGGGAATACTTCTTAAATCTTGTTGAGCGCAAATATAAAGAAATGTATGAGAGGGGCGACGATCCAATGACAGCGGAAGAAAAGAAAGCATTTGACGCGCTGAAAAAAGAGGTTGCAAGCCTTAAAAAAGAGGTTGACGGCGTAAAGGTTAAATATAACAACGCGGACAAATGCCCCGAATATTCGCAACCGACAATTGAAAAGCTGATCGGCAAAGGGCATTTGAAAGGTAACAGCGGCGGCGAACTTATGCTTACCGAACAAATGATACGCACGCTTGTTATACTTGACCGTGCGGGAATATTTGATTAAAAGAGGTAAAGGCAATGAAAGAACGTTTAACAAAATTGCTCACTATTAAAAGTATCGTAACAATACTTTTAACATTAGTATTTTGCTATT
>JAZLDG010000089.1:0-37348 GCA_045614565.1 Candidatus Scatosoma sp.
ACCATAGCGGTGATGATGGCAAAGAGGTCCCACCTGTTCCCATTCCGAACACAGAAGTTAAGCTCTTTTACGCCGAAAGTACTTGTAGGTTACTACTGGGAGGATAGGTAATCGCCGCTTTTCAATTAAGAAAGTCTTACACATTCGTAAGACTTTTCTTTTTTATTTGAAAAGCCCTTCTTTAATTGACAAATGGACGGGAAAAAGTTATAATAAATCTATCTTACGAAAAAGTGGTATAACTTATGAAAAAAATCAATTATGTACAATGGTTAAAAAGGTTTTTGATTTACGGGCTGGGAATGTTTTTGATTGCGGTAGGAATCAATATTTCGATAAAAAGCAATCTTGGCGTTTCGGCGGTTAGCTCCTTGCCCTACATTTTAAGCCTAAAATTCACCTTTCTTTCGGTTGGAAACTGGACGATTGCTATCTATTCCATCTTCGTTCTTATACAGCTTGCGTTGTTATTAAAAGAGTTCAAGTGGTATTATATTTTTCAATTTGCCGTTTCGACGATATTCGGATTTTTAGTAGACGGAACGGAGATTTTAGTGAATTTTTGCCTGCCCGACGTGAAGCATTACGTCTTACAGCTACTTTACGTGGCAATTAGCGTATTTTTTATTGCACTCGGTATATTTTTGTATTTGGAAGCAAACGTAATGAGTATGCCTGCGGAAGGCGTAAACGTTGCAATGTCCAAGCGGTTTACTTGGTCGGTATCGACCTGTAAAATTATTTTCGACGTATTTCTTGTAGCGACTGCCGTTATTTTGTCGTTTGCATTTTTCGGAAAATTGCAAGGAGTCCGCGAAGGAACGGTCATTATCGCGGTTTGCGTGGGTTTGCTGATGAAGCCCATAACAAAGCTATTGAAAAAGCCGTTGCATACTTGGTTGTTCGGTAAAGAAGAAGCTCTCTCATAAATCGAGAGAGTTTTTATCTTATACGGGGTTTGTAACGGGAATTTCCGTTTGTGAATATATTAATGTATACCACAAAAAATACGGCGTTGAAAGCCTTGATAAACCGTTTGGTTGCTTTGCGGTATAGACACACGGAGAGAAATACGTTATGGAAAACACTTGGATGACCGTTTTCGGGATTGCATTTATATTTATAGCGACCGCGCTCGGGGCTTCGGTTGTACTATTTTTTAAGGGCGAGATTTCTCCAAAAACGAACGCTTTGTTTTTGGGTTTGGCTTCGGGAATTATGTTTGCGGCGTCCGTTTGGTCGTTAATTTTGCCATCCATCGAACAAGCGGAAAAATATTTCGGGAAATTTGCAATATTTCCCGCGGTTACGGGCTTAATCGTTGGCGGGGCTTTTTTAGTGATTTTGGATAAAGCAGCCTTACGCTTATTGCCAAGTATTGAAGAAACGGAAACGCCTGATAAGAATAAACGGTATTTACGTTTATTTTTGGCGATGACCTTGCATAATATTCCCGAAGGCCTTGCCGTAGGTTTTGCGTTTGGAACGGCTGCCGCACTTGGCACGACGGGCGCGTATTTATCGGCGTTAGGACTTGCTTTGGGGATCGGATTGCAAAATTTCCCCGAAGGCGTGGCGGTAGCTTTGCCGTTAAAAACATCGTCGAATAATAAAAAAGCCTTTTTCTTGGGGATAAGTAGCGGGATTGTAGAACCGATATTTGCCGTAATCGGATATTTTTTCGCAACCTATTTACGCGTTTTGCAGCCTTGGGTGCTCGCGTTTTCAGCGGGAGCAATGCTGTTCGTCGTTGCGCAAGATCTTTTGCCCGAAGCTGCTTCCAGCGATAGCGGACAACGCGGCGCGTGGGGATTTTTAATCGGCTTTATCGTAATGATGGCGCTTGATATTGTACTTGCGTAAAATTTTAAAAAATGGTCGTTTTTTACCCTTTTTTGTGCAAAATACCCAGAATAAAGGGCTTGACAAATCCTTTTCCCTGTGATAAAATAATAATGTATCACTCTATGCAAAGGGGAAAAGTTATAAGACGTTTTTTATGTTTATTGTTATGCTTGATTATGGGTTTTGCGCTCGCAAGCTGTGGTGGTAACGACGATCACGACTCTTTATTTAATTCAAGCAGTTCATTAGAGAATTGTAATATTGAATATTATGCTGTTTTGAATGGGGAAAAGAGTAGTATTCCGCCGCAAATGTATGATGAGAATGGTAATTATCCTAATTCCTATATGGAAGGAATAGCTGTTACTATCGATAATTTACAAACGGAATGTAAAATCGATAATTATACTTTTATTTTTGAAGGCTGGTTTATAGACGAAGCTTGTCAAACGCCTTTTGCGGGAATTACCGCTTCTACAAGGGGAAAACTAACCATATATGCGAAAATTTCTACGGAAGAAAGTATAAAACCTATTGAGTATTATGCTATTGTAGACAAACAGAAAACAAGTATTCCTGTACAAATGTATCAAGCGGGTAAAGGTTACCCTGTAAGCTATGAGCAAGGCATTTCGATAACCATAGACGATCTTGTGTCTGAATATACCTTTGAAACGGGAATATGGATATTTAAAGGCTGGTTTGTAGATGAAGCTTGCCAAACGGCGTTTACGGGAATTACCGCGCAAACGACGGGTAAAGTAACCCTTTACGCCAAGATTAAAAATACGCCTATTTTTGCTATCAATTATTATATGGTTACAGATGATGGAAAGACAAGTGTTCCTGCAAATATGTATAAACAAGATGGTAGTTATCCAATAAAATATATAAAGGGTAAGGATGTTAAAATAGATGATTTATTAAAAGAAACTCAAATTACTGGTGGACGGCGTATATTTATATGTTGGTATACTGATGAAGCTTGTCAAGTTCCTTTTATATCTATTACCGAACAAACGACGGGTACGGTTACTTTATACGCCAAGTGCGTTGATCAATTTGAATATAAAATCAAATATAAGGCTATTACGCAATCAGGAAAAGAAAAGGATATTACGCAGTATCTTTTTGAAGAAGGAAAAGAATATCCGGATCAATATTATTCAGGCGTGGGAGCGAAAGTGGATAACTTAAAGCCCCGTTACGACGACGCGTATGAAAAATGGGTATTTTACGGTTGGTATTTGGATAAAGCCTTAACGAAAGCCTTTGACGGAACGATTGACGTGACGCAAAGGGGTGAAATCGTGCTTTACGCCAAGGTTGACTATGAGAGGTGGACGCCTAGCTACTAAAAAAACGAATTTTTCTTTCGTAAACCCTTTTCGGTCAGTCGAAAAGGGTTTACGCGTATAATTGCGCATAATAAAGAAAAAGGAGCAAAAAAATGACGGATTGTATGATCATCGGAAGCGGGTTTGCGGGAATTTCCGCCGCACTTACCTTGCAGGCGAACGGAAAAAGCTTTTTGATTTTTGGGAATAAAGAATTAAGCGAAAAAATATCCAAAGCAGAACTGATCCGCAATTATCCCGCGATGTCTAACGTGACGGGCGAAATGCTTTGTAACGCATTAAAAAATCAACTTAACGAAGCGAATATTCAAATCCAAGAAGAAAAGGTATCGGGCGTGTACGCGTTGAACGGTAAATTCGGCGTGGCTACGCAAGAAGGCGGATATTATGAAAGTCGCACGATTATTCTTGCTTGCGGTGTGGAAAGCGTGAAAACGGTAGAAGGTGAACAGGAATTTATTGGACGGGGCGTAAGCTACTGTGCAACCTGCGACGGTTTTTTATATAAAGGAAAAACGATCGGCGTACTTTGTACGAGTAAACGAATGGAGCACGAGATTGCATTGCTTGCCGATTTTGCGGATAAAGTATACCTTATGCCGATGTATAAGGATGTAAAAATAGAAAAAGAAAACGTTAAGATTTTGCGTAAAATGCCCGTGAAAATTACGGGGGAAGCACGGGTGAATAAGCTTGTTTTTGCTGCGCCGATAGATGGAGAAATGGGGACGGAATTGGCCGTAGACGGCGTGTTTATGCTTCGCGAATGTATTTCGCCTACGGTGCTTTTGAGCGAGTTGGAAACGGAAGCGGGGCACGTTATCGTGTCGCGGGATATGCAAACGAATATAAAGGGCTGTTTTGCAGCGGGGGATTGCACGGGCAAGCCCTATCAATACGCCAAAGCGGCGGGAGAAGGTAACGTTGCGGCGCATTCGGTGACGGCGTTTTTGAACGTAAATAAATAAAGGTGCAGGGCAGGTATGCGTTGAAATGGGCAAGGAGCAAAGAAAACGGGTTGTTTTACATTCCGATTTGAATAATTTTTTTGCATCTGTGGAAATCGCGCTCAATCCCGAGTTGGCGGGAAAACCGTTAATCGTTTGCGGTGATCCCAAAGAACGCCACGGGATTGTGTTGGCGAAAAACGAAGAGGCGAAAAAATACGGAATAAAAACGGCGGAAACGGTGTATTCCGCCTTAAAAAAATGTCCGCATTTGCAAATGGTTGGCTCGCATTTTCACGAATACAAACGCTTTTCCGCAAAGGTGCGGGAAATCTACGGTCGGTATACTGAAAAAATTGAAGAATGCAGCATTGACGAGTGCGCGCTCGATATGACGGAAAGCGTTGCGCTTTTTGGAAGCGGTGAAGAAATCGCGCAAAAAATTCGCCGCGAAGTCAAAGAAGAATTGCATTTGACCGTTTCCATAGGCGTGAGCTTTAATAAAGTTTTTGCAAAGCTTGCTTCCGAGCTGAAAAAGCCCGATGCGGTGACGGTGATTTCCGAAGAAAATTACAAACAAGTGGTATACCCCTTACCTGCGACGAATTTGTGGCTCGTGGGCGGCGCAACGGCTGATGTTTTGAACAAAATCGGCATCAAAACGATCGGGGATATCGCAAACACCGACGAGACGGTTTTGGTCAAGGCTTTGGGGAAACGGGGTAGGCAGGTACGCGTTTACGCGCGCGGTGAAGACGACGAGCCGGTGAAATGGCAAAAGAGAAAAGAAGATTTGAAATCGGTTGGAAACTCCACGACCTTGCCCAAGGATATAACGGAGCGAAGCGACGTAAAGAAATGGTTTTACGCGCTCGCAGAAAGCGTTTCCGCGCGGCTTCGCGACGCGGACGTGGGGCGGGCGAGTACGGTACATATCGTCGTGCGGAACGAACGCCTACAAGATAGTACTTGGCAAACGAAGGTATCGCCGACCACGCTTTGCGGGGATATTGCCAAGGCGGCGTACGAGCTGTTTTGTCAGCATTATCCGCTTGGCGCGAAGGTGCGAATGTTAGGGATTACGGTTTCAGGTTTTGATTATCATATCGAGCAACTTTCTTTAACCGAAGCGATCGAAACTGCAAGCGGTGGAACGAGCTATGAAAAAAAGGAACGGGCGGAAAACGCGGTTGCTAAAATTCGGGAAAAGTACGGATTTGCGACCTTGCAACGGGGTATAACCTTTGCCGACGAAAAGTTGGGCGGGCTGGATATTCGCGGGAAAAAGGAAGAAAATATTTCCAACACAAAAGATAGAAAAAGGGAATAAAAACAACCAAATTACTTATACTGTTTCTATCAGCGAAAGAATAAACGCTTTCGTTTGAATATAAAAAGAAGGACTGTCCGAAAACAGCACGTTTTCGTATAGTCCTTCGCTTTTGTAAAGCTTTTCGCTGATATTATGTCAAAATAAAACTACGCAAGCCTTTTTTGCCGAAATTTACCGAAGTGGAAGCGCCGCAGGTGACTCCTGCAAAGCTACCTTATGGCACACGCAAACATCCGCTTAGTGCTGCTACGTTCCCGTCCTGACACGGTTCACGGCAATGCGTTGCATAAGACCTTGCTATCAACGTTCCTTACGACGCGCAAACCTTCCATAAACTGCGTCGAGAAAGGCGTTCGGCTCTGCTATAGCGGATTGCAGATTCAGGGTGCCGCTAACTCCCCGCCTATGCGTAGCCTATATATTATACTCTATTTACCGTGGAAAAGCAACCGTTTTTCACGGCTTTTTTATAAGCTTTGGCTTTTCCTTGTGGAAGTTTTTGTCAAAAAGATACTTTTGTGGTCGGGTTTTGCAAAGGAATACGTTGACAAAAGCTTTGATAAGGGGTATAATATAGAATAGTGAATTATGAATTGAAGGAGATAAGTATGGCTGAAAATTGTACGCACGATTGTTCGAGCTGTGGAAAGGACTGTTCGTCGCGAAAAAAAGAAAGCTTCTTAAAACAACCGCATAAAAAATCGTCGATAAAAAAAGTAATCGGCGTCGTTAGCGGCAAAGGCGGCGTTGGAAAATCGCTCACGACCGCGTTACTTGCCGCGTTTGCGCAAAAACAGGGTAAAAAAGTGGGGATTATGGACGCGGACATCACGGGGCCGTCCATTCCGCATATGTTTGGCGTAACCGACCGCGCGACGGGAAGCGAAGAAGGGATTGACACCGTCGTATCGGCTTCGGGGATGCAAATGATGTCGATGAATTTGTTGTTAGACGACGCAACCACGCCCGTGGTATGGCGCGGTATGGTGATTTCGGGTACGGTTTTGCAGTTTTGGACGGACGTTATTTGGCAAGATTTGGACTTGCTCTTTATCGATATGCCCCCTGGAACGGGCGACGTACCGCTTACCGTTTTCCAAAGTATTCCCATTGCGGGGATCGTGATCGTGACCACGCCCCAAGATTTGGTGAAAATGGTCGTAGAAAAAGCAATGAATATGGCGGGTATGATGAATATACCCGTGCTTGGCTTGGTGGAAAATATGAGCTATCTTGCTTGCCCTGACTGTGGAAAAAAGATAGAAGTTTTCGGCGCGAGCAAAGTGGACGCGATTGCGGCGGAATACGGTATTCCCGCAACGGCGCGTATGCCGCTTGATCCGCAGATTTCCGCGCTTGCAGACGCGGGTAGAATAGAAGATTATCAAACGGAAGCGCTAAAAGAAATCTTCAAAAGTATTGAAAAAACACAAGCAAAAACGGCGGAATAAACGGCATAATGGGTTACGCGGCGGAGAAAAAACGGGAAGAAAAGCGAAAGAAAAAGGCGAAAAACATACTCTTTTTCGTGGTGGCGATCGTTTTGGCGGCGTTGATCGTTTTTGCTTGTATCTTCACGCCGAATACGTGGAAATTTTACGTTGCGCTTCCAAATACGGGTACGCGCGCGGAAGGGGAAATGCGTATTCATTTCTTGGACGTGGGGCAAGGCGACGCAACGATTATCGAGCTACCCGACGGAAAGACCTTTCTAATCGACGGCGGCGACGGCAAAGAGAGTACGGAAACGGCTTTGATGCGGTATTTGAACGCGCTACAAGTGGAAACCATCGATTATTTGCTCGTAACGCACGCGAATGCCGACCATTGCGGGGCTTTGGACAGCGTACTTGCCTATAAACAGGTCAAGCAAGCGTTTATACCCTTCGTAAAAGAAACGGTAAACGAAGAATACGCGTCCTTTTACGCGGCGTTAATGCAAGAAAACTGCTCGGTTTCATACGCGTCGCGTTCGGTGGATTTGAGTAGTACGGAAAGCACGTATCCGTATACGCTTTCGTTTTTATATCCGTACACGGTGGACGTGTCGGGGGAAATGGACGACACCGCGGGCGAGAATAACGATGGTTCGGCGGTGGTATGGCTCGATTATAACGGCGTGAGCGCATTGTTTACGGGTGACGCGTCAAGCGCGGTAGAAGAAAAACTCGTTTGGGATCATAAAATGGGGCTTTTGCCAAATGTGGAGCTTACGAGTACGGAAATTTTGAAAGTCGCACACCACGGAAGCGAGTATTCGACGAGTTTGGAGTTTTTAGAGTATATTCACGCGCAAACGGCGGTGATTTCTTGCGGGGTGGAGAATGCGTACGGACATCCTGCGCCGACCGTTTTAGATAATTTGACGGAAAACGGGTGCAAGGTTTACCGTACCGATTTGGACGGGAGTATCGTAATCACAGTGCCGCAGGAATGGGAAAAGAGTACGGTAAGAAAATTAGGGAAATAATATTACCATAATTTCACCGCATTTTCACCGTAAAGAGAAAGATAATTTGGTATAATAGATTTATGGAAGCGATCAAGTTTGAAAAAGTGCATTTTGCCTACCGTGACGGTGGGGAAGAATCGGGAAGCGACGATATTTTTGCGCCCGATTCCGCTTTTGCGTTGGACGGGATCGATTTTTGCGTGGAAGAAGGTGAATTCGTTGCCGTGCTTGGGCATAACGGGAGCGGAAAATCCACGCTCGCGCGGCTCACGAACGGTTTGCTTGCCCCCGAAGCGGGTAAGATCACGGTGCTGGGAATGGACGCAAGTGACGAGAAAAATCTTTTTGAAATCCGCAAAAACGTGGGAATTGTGTTCCAAAACCCCGACAATCAAACGGTGGCTTCCATCATCGAAGACGACGTTGCGTTCGGACCTGAAAACGTGGGCGTGCCCCGTCAAGAAATCGGGGAACGCATTGATTTTGCTTTGAATGCGGTGGGAATGAACGAATACCGTTACGCCACGACGACGCGTCTTTCGGGCGGACAAAAGCAACGGGTAGCGATCGCGGGCGTTTTGGCGTTAAAGCCGCGCGTAATGATTTTAGACGAGTCCACGGCAATGCTTGATCCGCGCGGAAGAAAAGAAGTAATGCAGGTCGTGCAAAAGCTCAATCGTGAAGAAAAAATGACCGTGCTTTTGATTACCCATTTCCCCGAAGAAGCGTTGCTTGCCGATCGCGCGGTGGTAATGAATCGCGGTAAAATCGTGCTGGAAGGTAAGCCACAGGAAATTTTGGCGCGGGAAGACGAGCTTGCAAAATGCTCGCTCACGCTTCCGCGTGCGTTAAAAATTTGTCGGGGCTTGCGTAAGGACGGTCTTGATATAGAAGATAGTTTTACCGTTTCGCCGATTGCCGATACGATTGCACGAGCCGTTGAAAACAAGGGGGCAGGTACGCGTTCAACGCCTGTTAAACGGGAATTTTCGCAAGATGAAAAGGGCAAAATCGTCTGTGAAAACCTTTCGTATACCTACAACGAAAATTCGGCGTTCGCGACCCCTGCGCTGGATAGCGTTTCGCTCACGATTAACTCGGGTGAATTTTTCGGGATTATCGGACAAACGGGAAGCGGGAAATCGACCTTCGTACAGCATTTGAACGCCTTGATTAAACTCCCGAGCGCGGAGAAAAAATATAAAGCGAAGAAACAAAAGAAAAACGTGCCGTTGTTGCCGCAAACTAAATTGACGGTCGGCGGGTTTGATTTGACGGATAAACGCACCGATTTCAAAGCCCTTCGCAGCAAAGTGGGAATGGTTTTTCAATATCCCGAATATCAGCTCTTTGCCGAAACGGTATTTGAAGACGTGGCGTTTGGGCTTAAAAATTTTCACAAAAATTTGACGGAGGACGAAATAAAAACCGCCGTTCGCGAAGCAGTTGAAACGGTTGGACTGAATTTTAACGAAATCAAAAACCGTTCGCCGTTCGAGCTTTCGGGCGGGCAACGCCGCCGTGTAGCGATAGCGGGCGTGATCGTGACCAAGCCCGAAATTTTGGTTTTGGACGAGCCTGCCGCGGGGCTTGATCCCTTGGGTAAGGAAGAAATAATGTCTTTGCTTCATAGGCTCCATAATTTGTGGTGTAAAACGGTGATTATCGTTTCGCACGATATGGACGAAATTGCCGAAAACTGTACGCGTGCGGCGATTTTTTCGGAAGGGAAAATAATCGCTTGTGGCACGCCGAAAGAGATTTTTGAGACTTCTTTGGTTACGGAAAAGGCGGGTTTGGATTTGCCGTTTACGGCAAAGCTCGTCGCGGCGTTACGGGAAAAAAAGGTGGGGATCGATTGCGATTTAACGAGCCAAGATTTCCTTTTACAAGTAAAAAAGGCGTGGGCAGGTATGCGATTAAACGCCGAAGGGGGCGAAAGCGATGCGTGACGTTTCTTTTGGACAGTACTATCCTGTAAGCTCTTTCGTGCATAAATGCGACCCCCGCACGAAAATCGTGTTTTTGATAGGGTATATCGTCGCTATTTTCTTGGCGCAAAATTTCTACGCGCTCGGCGCGTGCGCGCTCGTTTTTTTGATTATCGCCGCGCTTTCAAAAGTACCCTTTACGACCTTGCTCCGTTCCGTGAAAGCCGTGCTGTTTTTGTTGGTGTTTACGGCGATTTTGAACTTGTTTTTCCATTCGGGAGAAACGCCGTTATGGGAAGGCAGTTTTTTGACATGGGAAGCGGTATATTTCACGATTTTCCTTGCCGTGCGTTTATTTTTGCTCGTGCTTGGCTCGTCGCTGCTTACCTTGACGACGACGCCCGTTTCGCTGACGGACGGGATTGAAAGCTTGCTTTCGCCCTTGAAATGGATACGATTCCCCGTCCACGAGCTGGCTTTAATTATGTCGATTGCTCTCCGTTTCATTCCCATTTTAATGGACGAAACCAACCGCATTATGAATGCGCAAAAAGCGCGTGGGGCGGATTTTGAAACGGGCGGAATATTCAAACGCGTAAAGGCGATCGTGCCCATTTTAATCCCCTTGCTCATCAGTGCGTTCCGCCGTTCGTCCGAGCTTGGCGACGCGATGGACGCAAGATGTTATTCAGGCAGTAAAATGCGTACGAAATATAAAAAGCTTGCGTTTTCTTGGCGGGATTTGTTGGCGGCGTTGACCTTTTTGGCGTTGCTTGCGGGTGTGATTATATTAAAAATTTATACCCCCGCGCTCATTTAGACTTGGCAAAAGGAGAAACCGTATGAGATACGTCTTGAAAATTGCCTACGACGGCAGCGATTACGCGGGTTGGCAATGCCAAAAAAACGCGCGGTCGGTGCAGGAAACGTTGGAAGAAGCGATAAAGACTGCGCTTGGTAAAAGTGTGAAAACGACGGCGAGCGGTCGTACGGACGCGGGCGTACACGCGGCGGGGCAAACCTGTCATTTCGATTTGGACGGAGTGAGCGTTCCGCCCGAAAAAATGCCTGATTGCTTGAACCGCTTTTTACCGCCCGATATTCGCGTTTTACAGGGTTGGTCGGCGTCGTTAGCGTTTGATTGTAACCGTAGCGCGAAACGCAAAACGTACTGTTATACCTTATACGATAGCTTGCGGGAAATGCCGCTTATGGAGCGTTACGCCGTACGCGTTGAGAACGCGCCGAGCTTGGAAGCGTTGCAAAAATGCGCCAAGCTTTTGGAAGGCGCACACGATTTTAAGGCGTTTTGCGCTTCGGGCTCGTCCGTAAAAACGACGGTTAGAACGGTGTACGAAGTCCGCGTAGAAGAAACTTTGAATTTTGGGCTTCGGGAAATTAAAATTTTCGTCACGGGCAACGGATTTTTGTATAATATGGTGCGAACGATGACGGGAGAGCTTCTCGACCTTGCGAGCGGAAAACGAACGGAACAATCGCTTGTAGAAGCGTTTGAAACGGGCAAACGCGAACTGCTTGGAAAGACGATGCCAGCAAAGGGGCTTACGCTTATGTGCGTTGAATACGGAGAAAATCAATAGGAGATATTATGGAAATTTATATGTTATATAATGCGGTGGCGAATATGTGCGTCTTGTTTGGCTTGACGGCACCCGCCGCGTTATTCGGTGGCTTAATCGGCGGTACGTCGGTATGGATTGGATTGTTTATCTTGCAAGGTTTCGGCGTGTACGCAATGGCGAAAAACCGAAATATGGAAAAAAGATGGCTGGCTTTCGTGCCGTTTGTAAGCTTGATGTATATCGGCAAACTCGTAGGCGAATGTAATCTGTTCGGTCAACGGGTAAAACGCGCAGGCTTGTACGCGATGATTGCGCAAATCGTGACCGCAGTTATATGCGCGTTGATCATTTTTGCGGAAATCTATCTTTGCGTAGTGGAAGGTACGCCCGAATACGATCAATGGTATACGCCGTACTGGCCGAATTTAGAAGGTTTTTCGCAAGTAACGTACAGTTTTTATTATATCAGCGACTCCATTTTATCGATCTTTCAGTTGATTTACGAAATCCTGATGTTTATTTTAATGATGGGCTTGTACAGAAAATACGCACCGAAAAATTATACGATCCTTGCCTTTCTTGCGCTCTTCGTACCCCTTTCTCGGTATATCGTAATTTTCGTGCTGCGCAACCGTCAAGAAATCGACTTCGACGCGTATATGCGCGCCCGTCACGAAGCGTATATGCGCCAACGGGAACAATACCGCAATTACCCGTACAATAACCCTTATAACAATCCTTACAACGGACAAACCCCGCCCCGTCCCACGCAAGAACCCGAAGAACCGTTTGAAGAATTTGGCGGCGGGAAAACGGACGGTAACGGCGAAGGAAATTCGGAAAAATCGGACGACTTTTTTGATTAAATGCATAGACGGAAAATTAAGAAAAACTTATATTTTCCGTCTTTTTTTATGCAAAAACGCCTTGAAACGGTTTACAGCTTTTTCGACTTGTGGTATAATAGAATATAGATATAAACGAAAGTTATAAAACAAGGAGTGAGAAGTCGTATGATGGAAGAAAATATATCGGCAATAGCAACCCCCGCGGGGCGCGGCGGTGTGGCGATTATCCGAATAAGCGGTAAAAGTCCGCTCGTCATCGCTTCTAAAATGTTTACCCCCGTAGGCAAAACGCAGGTTTTGGATTTTCAGCCGTACCGTATGTACGCGGGAACGATCGACGGCGGGAATTTCTCCGATTTCGGACTTTGCGTATATTTCAAAGCCCCCGCAAGTTATACGGGCGAAGATATCGTCGAATTTCATTGCCACGGTGGTGAAAACGTCGCGCGGGGAATACTCAAACAAACCTTCAAGCTCGGCGCACGAAGCGCGGGGCGGGGCGAATTTACCAAACGCGCCTTTTTGAACGGCAAGCTTTCTTTATCGTCCGCCGAAGGTGTGGCGGATATGATCAACGGCGAATCGGACGCCGAAGTGAAAGCGGGGTATTTGTTATACAGCGAAAAATTGACGGGGATTGTACGCGATTTGCAGGCGCAATTAAAAAACCTGCTCGCAGGGATCGACGTGTCCGTGGACTATCCCGAAGAAGATATCGAAGAACAGCACGTGGAAGAATTAAAGCTTGCATTGCTTGGGTTAAAGGAACGGCTTTCCGCGCTTCTTGCTACGTACGCTTCGGGACGGAAAATTAAATCGGGCGTGACCGTCGCTATTTGCGGAAAACCCAACACGGGCAAAAGCTCGCTTTTGAATAAATTGCTTGGCTACGATAAAGCCATCGTTTCCGAAGTGGCGGGAACGACGCGCGATGCGGTGGAAGGAACGATAGAAATTCGCGGTAAAAAATTCAATCTTTACGACACGGCGGGTGTTCGCGAAAGCGGGGATAAAATTGAAAACATCGGTATTGAACGCGCGGAAGCGATTATTCGCTCGGCAGACGTGGCGGTTTTTGTGGCGGATTACGCAAGGGGCGTAGACGAAGAAGACGCGCGCGTTTTGGAAATGCTTCGCGGGAAACCGCTTATTAAAATATTTAATAAGGTCGATCTTAATCGCGACGAAACGGAAACGGACGCGGACGTGCTTACGTCGGCGGTGACGGGGGAAGGGATTAATAAATTAAAAGATTTACTGTACGAGCGAAGCTTTGGCGAGCTTTCCGAAGATGCTGCGTTCTTGATTGAAGAACGGCATTTTGATGCGTTAAAGAGAAGCTTTACTTCGCTCGATCGCGCGATTTTCGCTTGCGATACGCAACCGTTGGATTTGATCGGCATCGATGTAAAAGAAGCGTGGGACGCTTTGGGGGAAATTACGGGCGAAACGGCGACGGAAGCGATTATAGAAGAAATTTTCTCCAAGTTTTGCGTAGGGAAGTAAATATAATATACAGAAGAAAAGGGGCAGGTATGAGATAATGGTGAATTTGGATTTGTATAAAGTATTTTATACGGTTGCAAAATGCGGTAGTTTAACGCGCGCGGCGGAAGAATTATATATTTCCCAGCCCGCCGTTTCCCGTTCGATCAAACAGCTGGAAACGCAGCTCGGCGTTTCGCTGTTTACGCGTACCCATCGCGGTATGCAGCTTTCCGCAAACGGCGGAAAAATTATTTTTGAAGAAGTCGAACGTGCGTTAAAGCTTTTAAGCGACGCGCAAAACCGTATCAGCGAGATGAAAACGTCCGCGACGGGTACGATCCGTATCGGCGCAAGCGACACCATTTTCGAGTATTTTCTTGCGGATAAAATCGTGGAATTTAACGAACGCTTCCCCGCTGTAAAAATCGAACTTTTGGCGGACGTAACCCCGCAAACGATTGAAAAACTCAAAGCGGACAAATGCGACGTGGCGTTCGTGAACCTGCCCATTGATAACGATCCCGAATTGAAACTGTACGGGAATTGTATGCGCTTGAACGATATATTCGTCACGAGCGAAAAATACGCCGAGCTTACAACAAGCGAAGTCGGGGTTGAAAGCTTAAAAAAATACCCGCTCATACTTATGGAACAAAACACCGTTTCCCGTCGCTCGCTCGATAACTTTTTAAGCTCGATCGGGGTGAATTTAGAACCGTCGATTGAAGTGGGGAGCTGGGATCTTATGAAACGGCTCGTAAGCCGCGGAATGGGGATCGGCGTCATTCCCCGTCAGTACGTAGAACACGCGTTGCGGGACGGCTCGCTTTTGGAAATCAAGACGGATATCGCTTTACCCGTCCGCTCGGTGGGAATGTTATTACCCCGTCACACGCCCCTTTCTTACGCACTCCATTGTTTTATTGACGAATTTCAAAAATAAGGTACGTTTATGGCAAAACCCAATTCACTTTTAAGAAATTTTTGTATTATCGCGCATATTGACCACGGCAAGAGCACTCTTGCCGATCGTTTAATCGAACGTACGGGACAGGTGTCCGGACGGGATATGGAGGAACAGCTCCTTGACAGTATGGATATTGAACGGGAACGCGGTATAACGATCAAGCTCACCCCCGTGCGTATGTATTATACGGCAAAAGACGGGCAGGAATACGAATTCAATTTGATCGACACCCCGGGTCACGTAGACTTTACTTACGAAGTTAGCCGTTCGTTAGCGGCTTGCGAAGGCGCGATTTTGGTCGTGGACGCCACGCAGGGCGTGGAAGCGCAAACGCTTGCCAACGTGTATTTGGCGATTGAAAACAATCTTGAAATTTTACCCGTAATCAACAAAATCGACTTGCCCAGCGCACGCGTGGACGAAGTCAAAAAAGAAATCGAAGACGTAATCGGTTTGGACGCGGAAGGAATACCTTGCGTTTCCGCAAAAGAAGGCACGAACATAGAAGATTTATTAGAAGCGATTACGCAATATTTTCCTTCGCCTGACGGGGATACGGAATTACCGCTCAAAGCCTTAATTTTCGATAGCTATTACGATAACTATAAAGGCGTTATTTTGTTCGTACGCATTAAAGACGGCGAAGTAAAGGTTGGGGATAAAATTCGTACCTTTTTGTCAAACACCGTTTACGACGTAACCGAAGTCGGCGCATTCGCGCCCAACCTTTTTCCCAAGGATCGTTTGAAAGCGGGGGAAGTAGGCTATATCGCGGCTTCCATTAAATCCATTCAGGACGTAGCGGTCGGCGATACGGTCACGAACGCTTTACGCCCCGCCAAAGAACCGTTACCAGGGTATAAAAAGGTGCAACCCGTCGTATTTTGCGGAATTTACCCGCTTGACGGGAGCAAATTCAACGATTTGAAAGAAGCGATTTTGAAATTACAACTCAACGACGCTTCGCTCATTTTCGAGCCTGATAATTCGGTGGCGTTGGGTTTTGGTTTCCGTTGCGGATTCCTTGGACTTTTGCATATGGAGATTATTCAAGAACGTATTGAACGCGAGTTCAATCTTGAAATCATCACCACCGCGCCGTCGGTAAGCTATCTCGTGCATAAAACGAACGGCGAAGAATTTTTCGTGGATAATCCTTCGCATTTGCCCGAGCCGTCCGATATTGAATATATGGAAGAACCGATTGTCAAAGCGGAAGTGTACACCCCGCCCGATTATATGGGCGCGATTATGGATTTGTGCAAGGAAAAACGCGGAATATTCAAAAATATGACGTATATGGACGAACGGCGCGTAAAGCTCGAATATACTTTGCCTTTGAACGAAATCGTTTACGATTTCTTCGACGGCTTGAAATCGAGAACGAAAGGCTACGCAAGCTTCGATTACGAGCTTGCGGGCTATCAACGCTCCAAGCTCGTGAAGCTGGATATACTCTTAAACGGGGAAATTTGCGACGCGCTTTCGACGATCGTATTTGAAGATCGCGCGTACGAACGAGGCAGAACGCTTTGTGAAAATTTGAAAGAAGCAATCCCCCGTCAGCTTTTTGAAATTCCCGTACAGGCGGCGGTTGGCGGAAAAATTATCGCGCGCGAAACGGTAAAAGCGGTACGCAAAGACGTTTTGGCAAAATGCTACGGCGGCGATATTACGCGTAAACGCAAGCTTTTGGAAAAGCAAAAAGAAGGTAAAAAACGTATGCGTAAAGTGGGTACGGTGGACGTGCCTAGCGAAGTTTTTATGGAAATTCTCAAAACGAATAAGGACTGATAGATTATGGCAGGTATTTACGTTCATATTCCCTTTTGTAGGCATAAATGCAGTTATTGCGATTTCACGTCCTTCCCCGATAAAATCGATTACGCGGAAGCGTATATGGCGTGTTTGTATAAAGAACTGAAAATGCGCGGGGAAGAACTGAAAAATTACGAATTTGACACCGTGTATTTCGGCGGCGGTACGCCGTCGTATATTCCGCCCAAACTCATTTTGGGCGCGATGAACCAAATCAAGAAATGTTTTCGCTTGAAAGAGAACGCGGAAATTACGTTGGAGCTTAACCCCGGTACGATCGGGGAAAATAAAGTAAAAACCTATTTAGAAGCGGGTATAAACCGCTTTTCCATAGGTCTGCAAACGGCGCTCGATGAACAGCTCGCCGATCTTGGGCGTATTCATAACGCCCGCGACTACGTGTATGCGACCAAGCTTTTGAAAGGTCAAAATTTCAGCACCGACGTTATGCTCGGCTTAAAAAACCAAACGAAGGATGACGTAAAAAAGACGATCGACCTTGCCGTGGCTTGCGGCTCGAAGCATATTTCTATGTACGCTTTGACGGTGGAAGACGGCACGCCTATTTACACCGATTATCTCAACGGCGAGCTTCCCGATTCGGACGAAGTCGCGGAACTGTACGAATACGGCTATCAATTATTAAAAGAACACGGCTTTATCCGTTACGAAATTTCTAATTTCGCGAAAAAGGGTTATGAGAGTAAGCATAATTTGAACTATTGGAAACGCGGCGAATACATCGGCGTAGGCGTTTCCGCAAGCTCGTTTATGCAAGGCAAACGGTTCACGAACACCTTTGATTTGGACGAGTATATGAAATGCGTCATTTCGGGCTTCTATCCCGCCGTTACGAGCGAAGAAGTGAACGAAGCGGACGCTAAATTTGAATACGTAATGCTCGCGCTGCGCACGGCAAACGGCGTTTGTATGAAAGAATACAAGGAAACGTTTGGGACGTCCCTTGCCGAAGACTTCCCCAACGCCTTGAAAAAAACGGTCAAATATTTAGAGTTAAACGGGGATAATTTGCGTATTAAAGACGAGTATCTTTACGTCCAAAACTCCGTGCTCGTGTATTTTATGGAAGAAGAAAGAGAATGAGAATTTTAATCGTTCGTCACGCCGATCCCGATTATGCAAACGATTCGCTGACGGTAAAAGGCAAAAAGGAAGCGGCGTTGCTCGCAAAGCGTTTGAAAAAAGAAAAAATTGATTATATGTATACTTCGCCTATGGGCAGAGCCAAGGAAACCTGCCTTGCCGTAGCAAAGTATTTTAATAAACCCGTCACGGAAAAAATTTGGCTTCGGGAATTTGATACGCAGCTGACTTTGCCGACGGGGGAAAATAGACCGATGATTTGGGATATGCTGCCTGCCTTTTGGTCGAATAACTCGCAAATGTACGACCGCGAAGCGTGGCATCAGCAGGATTTTTATAAACGAGCGGGAATAGACGAAGCGTACAAGACCGTTTGTAAGAGCTTGGACGAATTGCTTGCCTTTCACGGTTATACGCGGGAAAACGGATTGTATACGACGAAGCAAGGTAATACGGACACGATCGCGATTTTTTGTCACTTCGGCATAGAAACGGTACTTCTTTCCCACCTTTGCGGCGTTTCGCCCATACCGCTTTTACACCATTTCGTCGCGTTGCCGTCGTCGGTCACGACGATTTACACGGAAGAGCGAAGAAAAGGGATAGTAAGTTTCCGTTGCTGTGGTTTTGGGGATATTTCACATCTATACGCAGGCAACGAAAAGCCTTCGTTTGCGGCTCGTTTTTGCGAAGTTTTTGAAAACGACGAACGACACGATTGATTTTTGCGAAACGGAGAATGATTATGAAAAAGAACAATATCATTTTAATCGGGATGCCGGGGAGCGGAAAAACTACGCTGGGTACGGAGCTTTCCGAAAAAATCGGTTACGGGTATATCGACAGCGACAGTGTCATCGTTGCACGCGAAGGCAAACGCTTGAACGAAATCATAGCCGACGTGGGCAGAGAAGCGTTTTTGGATATCGAAGCCAAGGTCAATTCCGAGCTTTGCGCCGATCGCTGCGTAATCGCTACGGGTGGGAGCGTAATTTATCGCGAAGAAGCGATGGAGAAGCTCAAAACTTTGGGTAAAATCGTATATTTACAACATTCGTACCAAACGATTGCCGCGCGGCTTGGCGATTTGAAAAAACGCGGCGTGGCGTTAAAGGACGGGTACACGTTGCAAGATCTGTATGAAGAGCGTACGCCGCTGTATGAAAAATACGCGGATATTACGGTAAATTTAGACAATCAAACGGTGGAAAACGCCGTAGAAATCTTGCGAAAGGCGGTGGAAAAATGACGGTGCAAAACGCAAAAATCGCCGTATACGGCGCGGGCGCGATGGGAACGGTGTTGGGCGCGTTGCTCACCAAAGGCGGTTTGAAAAACGTGCATTTGATTTCCCGCAATAAAGCGCATATTAACGGAATGAAAGAAAAGGGCGCGCAAATCGTATGCGTGGCGGAAGGAACGGAGTTGACCGTACCCGTCGCCGCTATTTTTCCCGAAGAAATGAAAGGGAAGTACGACGTCGTATTCTTGATGACCAAACAACGCCAAAATGCGGAAACGCTTGAAAAATTATTGCCCTTTATCAGCGAAGAAGGGATCGTTTGTACGACGCAAAACGGCTTGCCCGAAGAAAGCGTAGCCGCAATCGTCGGCAAAGAAAGAACGTACGGTGCGGCGACTTCGTACGGCGCAACCTTTATGGGCGAAGGGAAAACCTGTCTAACGTCCAAAATCCAAGGAATGAGAATGGAAATCGGCGGGTACGAAAACGACGGCGCGAAATTACCGCTGTTGCAGGAAATTTTGTCCTATGCAGGAAACGCGCTCGGAAATGAGAATTTCGCGCAAATCACGGACAATCTTGCGGGTGCGCGTTGGTCGAAGCTTGCGATAAACGCGGCTTTTTCGGGTCTTTCCGCGGTTACGGGAATGACCTTTGGCGAAGTGGCGAGAAAAAGTAAAACGCGTAAAATTGCCTTGGGCGTGCTTCACGAAAGCATGGACGTTGCCAACGCTTTGGGGGTAACGCTTGCCAAAATGCAAGGGCACGATATGCAAAAGCTGTTGGGCGGCAGAACGCCGTTTAAGCGTTTCGTCGCATACCTGCTCCTGCCCTTTGCAATGAAAAAGCATAAAAAACTCGTTTCAGGTATGCTTCGCGATATCCAAAACGGCAAAAAATGCGAGATTGATTTTATCGACGGCGTCGTCGTGAAAAAGGGGAAAAGCGTAGGCGTGCAAACGCCGCTTTGCGAAAAGATCGTTGAAATCGTGCACGGGATTGAAAACGGCTTGTACGAAACGTCCTATCAAAACGTGGATTTTTTTAACTTGTAGAAAAAATATAAAGAAGGTATTATTATGGATTTGAATAAATTAGCAAACGCACTCGTACCCGACGAAAACGTAAAAGCGTTAGAAGAATATGAAAAGGCGTACCCTGAAAGAACGTTAGAAAAGGGCGCGCAGGTTACCCGTCTTGCTCCCAGCCCCACGGGCTTTATGCACATCGGGAATTTGTACGTCGCGCTTGCAAACGAGCGTATCGCGCACCAAAGCGGCGGCGTTTTCTATCTTCGTATCGAAGATACGGACGAAAAGAGAAAGGTGGAAGGCGCGGTGGAAGTTATCCACAAATCGTTAAAATATTTCGGCGTTAAATTCGACGAAGGCGCGGATCTTTGCGGGGAATACGGACCGTATTATCAGCGTCAACGCGCGGAAATTTATCACGCGTACGCGAAAGAATTGATTCGTCAAGGTTTAGCATATCCTTGTTTTTGCAGGGAAGACGAGCTTGAAAAAACGCGTGAATATCAAACGGAAAACAAGCTTTTACCGGGATACTACGGCGAATTTGCAAAGTGCCGTAATTTGACGGAAGAAGAAATTTACGAAAATCTCAAAGCGGGCAAACCTTACGTTATCCGTTTGAAATCCCAAGGCGACGTCAACGTGAAGCATACCTTCCACGACGAAGTCAAAGGGGAAATCACCGTCACCGAAAACAACCAAGACGTGGTCATTTTGAAATCGGACGGTATTCCGACTTATCATTTCGCGCACGCGATCGACGATCATTTTATGCGTACGACGCTCGTGATCCGCGGCGAAGAATGGCTTTCGTCCTTGCCTATTCATATCGAGCTTTTCAAGGTTTTGGGTTTCCGTTTGCCTAAGTACGGACATAATTGCTCCATTCAAAAGATCGACGGGGAAACGCGTAGAAAGCTTTCCAAGCGTAAAGATCCCGAAGCGTCGCTGAATTTCTATCGCGAACAGGGTTATCACCCCGAAGCCGTCCGCACGTATATGATGACGCTGCTCAATTCCAACTTTGAAGAATGGCTCTTGAAATTTCCCGATAAACCGTTGGACGAATTTAAGTACTCGATCAATAAAATGGGCAAAAGCGGAGCTTTGTTTGATATCGTCAAACTCAACGATATTTCTAAAACGTATATGTCCAAGCTTTCCGAAACGGAAGCGTTCGAGTTTTTCAAAGCGTGGGCGGACGAGTTCGGCGACGAGAAACAAAAAGCGTATTTTAAGGACGAAGCGTACGCTTATAAAGTGCTTGCGCTGTGTATGGGCATAGGCGGTAAAAAGCGTAGAAAGGATTTCGTTTGCGCGAAACAAGCGGTGGAAATGATTTCGTATTTCTTTGACGAAAGCTTTAACCCCGTTTACGAATACCGTTTTGACGGCAAAGTCGTGAAAAAGATTTTGCAGGATTTCAAGGCTACGTACGCGTACGCGGACGATTGCTCGGCTTGGTTTGAAAAGGTGAAAGCGGTAGCGGGTGACAACGGCTTTGCAACGGATATGAAAGCGTATAAAGCTGATCCCACGGCGTTTGCAGGCAACGTTTCGGACGTAGCGGAAATGCTGCGTATCGCAACGACGGGGCTTTCCAACACGCCCGACCTTTGGACGATAATGCAAATTTTGGGCGAAGAAAGAACGCTCGCCCGTTTGCAAAAAGCGATTGATAGTATTTGATTGTAAACGAAAACCCGCCCGACTTACAAAAAGTAAGGCGGGCGGGTTTTTTATTGTCTTTAAAAGTTTCCAAACCGAAAAGATAATCCGCGGAAATATCGTACTTTTCACATAAAAATACGATTTGCGCGTAGTTTAATTCAAAAACACCGTTTTCAAATCGGCTGTATTGCTGTTGCGACATTTGCATTTCTTGGGCAATACTCGCTTGCGTATATCCCGCGGCAAGACGCGCTTCTTTCAAACGGTTACCGATTTCTTTTTTCAAGGCTATCTCTATTTTCATATATTCGTTTTCGGGTTGTCCGTTCGTTCTAAAAGATAATCAATGGAAACGCCAAAATAATCGGCAAACTGAATGAGCGTAGCGTAATCGGCTTCCCGTTCACCCGTTTCATAGCGGCTGATGCTGTTTTGGTTCATATGCAAATCCATAGCCAGCTTCAACTGCGATATATTTTTCTTTTTCCGTAATTCTTTTAATCTCATTTTTAGAAAAATGCCCTATAAATGCTTGACATTTTCTTGGGCTAAAAGGTCTTTCATCTCGTACCTGCCTGCCGCTTTTCCGCGTAAAAACTTTGCCGCGCGGATTGCGCCCGTGGCAAATACGCGTTTGGAACGCGCGCTGTGGGAAATCGTGATAATTTCGTCGTCGCCTGCAAAGATAACTTCGTGTTCGCCGACGATCGTACCGCCGCGCACGGCGTGCATACCGATTTCACTTTTTTCTCTCGCGCCTACGATCCCTTCACGACCGTTCACGATCCTTTTTTTGCTTTCAAACGCTTCGTTTACCGAATCCGCAAGCATCAACGCCGTACCGCTGGGGGCGTCCTTTTTCAAATTGTGGTGTTTTTCGATGATTTCCACGTCGTAAGCGTCGCCAAGGAATTGCGCCGCCGCCTTTACGAGCGTTTGCATTAAGTTTACGCCCAAGGAAAGGTTTGCCGTTTTGAAAACGGGGATATATTGCGCGTATTCGTCAATCAAGCGCAAATCTTCCGCCGTAAAGCCCGTCGAGGCAAGCACGATACCCAAGCCCTTGGCTTTGGCGTAGTCTAACCGTTCGCGTAAATTTTCCGCGGACGAAAAATCAATAATCACGTCCGCTTCTTCACGGATTTGCGCAAAGCTTTGATATACGGGAATACCGATTTGTTTAGGGAAAAGATCCACGCCGCAAACGGCGGTTGCTTCCTTGTCGCCAGAAAGGAGCGAAAGGACGTTGCCGCCCATTTTACCGCACGCGCCGCAAAGTATAATTCTCGTATTCATCACGCGTTAATCTCCATACCAAAATTCCGCATTGCCGCAACCAGCTTTTCACGGTTTTGCGGCTCGATTTTTGTCAACGGAGCGCGGGGCACGCCTGCGTTAAAGCCGAGAAGGTTGACCGCTTCCTTAACGGGAATAGGGTTGACTTCTACAAAGCAAGCGTTTGCAACGGGCAAAAGCTTGTCGTTGAGTGCTGCCGCGCCCGCAAGGTCGTTCGCCTTAACGAGCGAACAAAGCGTTTTTACTTCCTTTGGCAAAATGTTGGAAAGCACGGAAATAACGCCTACGCCGCCAACGGCGAGAATGGGGAAATTGAGCGCGTCTTCTCCCGAATACACGTCGCATTTTTCACGAACAAGACGGAGCGTTTCCATTGTTTTGCTCATATTCCCGCCTGCGTCTTTAATACCCGCGATATTCGGAATATCGGCAATTTTCGCCATCGTGGCGGGTTGAATTTCCACGCCCGTGCGCCCGGGAACGTTGTACGCGATTACGGGAATTTTCACCGCTTCGCAAATCGCGCGGTAATATTCGACAAGCCCGTTTTGGGTGCATTTGTTGTAATAGGGAGTAACGGCGAGTAACCCGTCCGCGCCGAAGCGTTCGGCTGCTTTCGCCGTCATCACCGCATCGGCAGTATTATTGCTGCCGCAACCGAAAATAACCTTGGCTCTGCCGTTTACTTTCTTTACCGCGTAGTCCATTAAAACGTGTTCTTCTTCAAAACTCATCGTGGACGGTTCGCCTGTCGTACCGAGAAAAACGATTGCGTCCGTACCGTTTTCGATTTGGAATTCGACAAGCTGACCGAGAACTTCGTAATTCACGCCGTTTTCATCAAACGGGGTAATAAGCGCGGTTGCGCTGCCTTGAAAAAAACCTTTCATAATATCAATGTATTCCTCCCGAAATCATTTTTGTTCATTAGTCCATATACCCTTTGGCTGCAAGCAATTCCGCAAGCAATACCGCGCCGCCTGCCGCGCCGCGAAGGGTGTTGTGCGAAAGTCCGACGAATTTATAATCGAATACCAAATCGTCGCGAAGCCGTCCCGCCGTCACGCTCATACCGTTGCCTTCCATTCTGTCAAGCTTGGCTTGCGGGCGGTTGTCTTCTTCAAAATAACGGATAAATTGCGTGGGGGCAGAAGGGAGTGCAAGCTCTTGCGGAACGCCCTTGAAATTCGCCCAAGCGGTAAGGATTTCTTCCTTCGTAGGCTTTTTGTCAAAGCTTACGAACACCGCCGCGGTATGTCCGTCGGATACGGGTACGCGCAAGCATTGCGCGGTAATTACGGGTCCGTTTGCCGAAACGATTTCCCCGCCTTTAAGTTCACCCCAAATTTTAAGGGGTTCTTTTTCGCTCTTTTCTTCTTCGCCGCTGATGTAGGGAATGACGTTGTCGAGAATTTCCGGCATCGTTTCAAAGGTCTTGCCCGCGCCAGAAATGGCTTGGTAGGTGCAAACCGCCGCTTGCTTAATTCCAAACGCCTTTAAGGGATGTAAAAGGGGCACGTAGGATTGCAGCGAGCAGTTGGATTTTACCGCGATAAAACCGCGTTTCGTGCCAAGTCTTGCCTTTTGCGAAGAAATGACTTCGATATGATCGGCGTTGATTTCAGGAATAACCATCGGCACGTCGGGGGTGAAACGGTGCGCGGAGTTGTTGGAAACCACGGGGACTTCCTTTTTTGCGTACGCTTCTTCCAAAGCGCGGATTTTCGCTTTGTCCATATTCACGGCGCAAAATACGAAGTCTACCTGCTTTGCGATTTCGTCCATATCCGCTTCCGCGTCCATAACGACCATATTTTTATATTTTGCGGGCATTTCGCATTGAAAAGCCCATTTATTGCCTACCGCTTGTTCGTAGGTTTTGCCTGCCGAACGCGCGGAAGCTGCCAAGACCTTGACGTTAAACCAAGGGTGATTTTCCAAAAGCAACATAAATCGTTGACCGACCATACCCGTTGCGCCGATAACGCCGACGTTAAAAGTTTTCATAATATTTACTCCTTGTAAAAAAAATTAAGACGGGATCAATACCCGTCGTGGAAAGCAATCGAAAATCCCCGTTAAATATAAGGGAATATAAAACGACTAAATAGCTCTTCACGAAGGGTGACAGTCATACGGGTATTCTCCCGTATGCCCAGCGCGATAGGGCGGAACGCGCTTCGGCGGAGATACCCTTTCACTTCCGCCCGTGCCGAATTTGCCCAAATCCGTAAAGCGTGAAGGTACTGATGTTCGTCCGCTCCTCTATTTAATGAATTTATTTTAACATATTTTCCGCCGAATGTCAAAGATTTTTCAAAGATTTTTTATTCTATATCAATTTTATTTAATTTTTTTTAGAAAATTCCTTGAAATAATCACAAATTTGTAGTAAAATAGAAGTGCGTAAAAATAACGTGCGGCTTTTTTTGCGCGCGGCGTTTGAAAACGCGAAAAACGCGGTATATATTATCGTTACTAATCATAGCGGGAGCAAGTTTATGGCGCAACAAAAGAAAGGGTTTATTACCCGTTTATTAGAAGGGAAAGAAAAGAGTGAAGAATACGCGAGAAGTACGCTGCCTACCAACCGTTGGCAGTTGTTTTGGGATGTATTCAAGGGCAATTTCGGGAAAATGGTTAAAGTGAATTTGCTTACTTTGATTTTCTTTATTCCCTTGATTTTCGTAATCGTGTTAAGCGTAATGATGCAAGAGAGCCAAAACCTTTTGTATCCGTTCGGCGCAAACGTCGGCGTGGGTTTCCCCGTCGCGCCCGAACAGCAGGGCTTGCCCCAAATGCTCGCGCTGTATAATAACTTTACGGTGTATATCGGGATTATCATTTCTGCCGTGATTGCGGCGGTAGGGCTTTCGGGCGGTATGTACGTCGTGCGGAATATGGTTTGGACGGAAGGTATTTTCGTTTCCAACGATTTTTGGCGCGGGATCAAGCTCAATTACAAAAACGCACTTCAAACGGCGTTGTTCTTTACGCTCACGTTCACGCTTTGCGGTACACTCATCAATTTGGCGGAATTTACCATCGCTTCGGCGACTATTTCCGAAGCGGAAGTCGTTTGGATGCGTATTTCCGAAGTAATGAGCTACGTGATAATCGTAGTCGTTTTAATGATGAGCCTTTGGATGATTGCGCTCGGCGTCAATTATAAATTGAGTTTCTTCACGATGATTAAAAACGCGTTCCTGATGACGATCGGTACGCTTCCGCAAACGGTATTTTTCGGCGCGATCGCGCTTTTGCCGTACGCGCTTTTGCTCATTCCCGAAACGTTCATCGTCACGCTTGCCGTGATTGTGGTTTTGCTCTTCGGGCTTTCCTTTTCCTTGCTCGTATGGCTGGATTTCGCGCAATGGGTATTTGATAAATATATTAACCCGAAAATTGCAGGCGCGAAAGTGGGCAGGGGGATTTATAACAAAGACGGCTCGCCTACGCTTACAGGCGACGACAGCGCGGCGGCGATCGAATATCAAAGAACGATTTTGTCGTACGGCAGATCGCGCTTGGTGGCAAGACCGATTAAGCCTATCGACGACTCGTTGCAGATTTACGATTTGCCCGCGTCCTTTACCCGTGAAGACTTAAAGCGTTTGCGCGAAAGCAAACAAAATATCGCAGACGACACCGAAGCGTATGCGGAAGAGCATAAAAACGATTTCCGTTACGTGGAATATAACAAGCAATTCGACGAACGCGAAAAGGCGTTGCAGGACGAAACGGATAAAAACGGGAAGAAGAAAAAGCGTAAGCCCCCGAAATTGTTGGGAGAATAAGGCGCAAGATTATGAATAAAACGGCGGCATATACGAACCTTGCAGAATGGTTTGAATATTTGAACGACGACTGCGACTACGAAAAATGGTCGCAGTATTTAATTTTGAAGCTCCGCGCGTTTTCGTTGTGCGAAGGCTTGGACGTGGGTTGCGGCGGCGGTTGGTTTACCCGCGCTTTCACCCGCGCAGGCTACGTAACGACGGGTATGGACGTTTCAGCGGAAATGCTGGATTTTGCCCAACGCAAAGCCTTGCAGGAAGGCGTACGCGGCGAATATATTTTAGGGGATATTACGGCGAAAAAACCGCAAAAGAAATTCGATTTCGTAACGGCGATTAACGATTGTATCAATTATATTCCCAAGCAAAAATTAGGGAAAGCTTTGAAAAACGTTGCCGCAGCGTTAAAAAAGCAGGGCGTGTTTTTATTCGATATCAGCTCGCCGCGAAAATTCAAAGCGAAAATTGCAAATACTGTCAGCGTGGACGATCGCGACGACGTGACCTATCTTTGTTTTAATAGAGTAGACGGCGACGAAGTAACGATGGACGTTACGCTTTTTACCCGCAATCAGGACGGCGGATACACGCGTAGCGACGAAACGCATAAACAGTATATCTATACGGAGCAGGAAATTATAGCCGCATTGACAGAGAACGGCTTTGAAGTGCTTACGGTAGAAGGACATCTCGGCGAAGATAAATCGGAAAGCGATCGGATTTGTTTTCTTGCGAAAAAAGGGTGAAAGATATGCAAAATCTTATACGCACGCTCGTGTTTGACGGGCAGGTATCCTTGACGCTTGCCGATACGACGGCAATCGTGAAAAAGGGCATACAACTACATAATCTTTCCCGTGACGCCGCGCTCGTGTTTGGAAAAACGCTTTCAGCGATGACGTTTATGAGCGCGTGCCTAAAAGAAGAAGCGGGAGAAATTTCCCTTTCCGTGAAAACGGAAGGCACGGGGGAAGAAATCGGCGTTTCGGGTAACCGCCGCTTGCATATGCGCGGATTTATAGCAAATCCCAACGCAATCGGCACGGAAAGAACGGTTTTGGGCGAGTTCGGCTCGTTGACGATTATTCGCGACGACGGCTACAACCGTCCGTTCGTCGGGGCGTGCGCTTTTCCCAAAACGGGCGGCGTGGACGAAGCGTTTGAGGAATATTACCGTATCAGCGAACAGCTCCCCACTTATCTCACAACGGCGGTGGAATTTGACGAAAAGGATGAGATTTCGTTCGCGGGCGTAGCCGTTTTGCAGCCTTTGCCCTTTGCGGACGAAGCCGTTTTGCAAAAAACGCGGGAAACGTCCTTAAAAAACTTGCTCGAAAGCGTGAAAACGCGGGGTGTCGCGGAGAGCGTAACCGCCTTTTTCACGCCTGATTTATCCGTTTGGGAGATGCGGGAAGCCAAGTATCAATGTAACTGTTCAAGAAATTATCTTACGCGAGTGTTGGTGTCGCTCGGCGAAGAACAAATGAGGCAAATCATAAAAGAAGACGGTGCGGTACGCGTGCATTGCCATTATTGTAACACCGATTACCAGTTTACAGAAGAAGATGCGGACGAACTGTTCGCACAAGGGAACGAAAAAAATGAAGAAAGGAAACGTAGCTAAAATTGATTTCAGCCGTTCGCGACTTGCGTCGCAAGCGGATAAATACTATAACGAAGGCAACTATCTTGCCGCGCTCCGCTTGGCGTACAAGGAATTGTCTATTTACGGCGGCGACGGGGACGTTTACGCCCGTTTTGCGGATATTTACGAAATGATGGGCTTGCACGCCTCCGCCATCAACTGGTGGTTTCGCTTTTTAGACGAAGCGGAAGAACAGGATTTGCCCGATATTTACGAAGGGCTTGCCGTCAATTATTTGAATTTAGGAAATGAAACGCAATCGGCGTACTATTACAACCGCTTGGTGGATACGGACGCGAGCTTGCCCGAAGAAACGAAATTTGACATCGCGGAAACCTTTTCCAAGAACAAGCATAGCAATTTCCGCGTTACGTACCCGCCCGAACTTGCCGATTTCTCGCAAGAAATGGACGTCGGCGCGGCGGCGTTGAAAATGGGCGATTGCAAACGCGCGATCGATATGCTTTCGGCGGTGGAAAAAGGCTCGAAGGACTATCCCGCCGCACGGGAAATGCAATCACTAGCCTATTTGTTAGGGGGCGATACCGAAAACGCAAAAGCCGTGTGTCAGGAGCTTTTAGCTGAAAAGCCCGACGACGTGCGTATTCTTTCCACGCTCGCGGCGGTATATATGGAAGAAGGGAATGCAGAAGAAAGCCGCGCGATCGCTTTGCGGCTTTGCGATATTCCCTTGACGAATACGGACGATATCTATAAAGTCGCCACCGTTTGTTGCGAAAACGAATTGCACGAGCAGGCGTATAAAAAATTTGTGGAAATGGAACAAAAAGCCCCGTACGACGGTAGAATGTTGTATTTCAAGGCAGTTTCGGCGTATAAATGCGGCTTAATCGAAGAAGCGGAACAGGCGTTTGATACCCTTTGCACTGTCTATCCCGACGCGGAAGTAGCGAAATATTATTTACGCGGTATTCGTGCGTATAAAGCGGAAATAGAAAACGGGAATAAAAACGCGGAAAAGCCGCCCGAACCCAATTATTTCTATCATTTGCCGCAGGAAGAGCGGGAATTACGCTGCCATACGCTCGTTCGGATGGGCGAATGTGAAAAAAGCGAAGCGGAACTTTTCGGCTTGCTCGCCTTACACGACGGGTATTTCCGTTGGTGCTTCGACGAAATGGACGGAACGGATCACGATTTGCAATATCTTGCGCTTGCGTCGGCGGAACGCGTCCGCGCGGACGAATTTATCCGCGAAGTACTGCTCGATTGCGAAGTGTTGGACATTTTGAAAATCGAAACCCTGCGTATGCTGTACGAGCGGAACGAAGAAATGGAAATCGGCATCGTCTTGTGTCATTTGTACCGACTTTTGACGCTGTTGCCTATTAAAATCGAAAGGAAACGCCGTAAACGCTTTATCGAAGCGTATGCGAGAGTGGCTTCTAAATTCGTCGTGATCAGCGATACGCACGGCAAAAAGCTCAAAGATGCGGCAGAAAAACTGTATTTTGCGCTTAAAGACCACGAAAGTTTGGATATGGTGAAGAGTTCGGACGATTGCGCTTGTGCAATACTTCTTTATTCGGGCTTGAAAGAAATGCGCGGCGGCGTGGAAGCGATTGCTGCGGCGTTTGACGCAAACCCCGACAAGGTACGTGCGTTGCTTGCGGCGGCGCAAGGCGAAAAGGCTGAAAAAACGAACAAGGAAATGTAAAAAAATGAAGCTTGTGGATTTTGACGGACTGTTCGACGAGAAGCTCGCGCAGTTTATGGAAGAAAATAAAAATAAATACACCGAAAAGCAATGGGAAGACATCATTCCCAAGCTGTATAAAAAATTCGGCGATACGTACGTGGCGAAGGTGAAATGCACGCCCAAGGAATATTACGCAAAGGCGACGGATTACGAACTTGTGGAGCTTTTGCGTGCGCATTTGCGCGAAAACGTGCCGACGCCCGAATTTTTATGCGCGGAGCTAGAAAACCGCGACGTCACGCAAGCGTTGCTTCCTATGCTGTTTGACGAAGATACGGGCGCGGTTTCCTATGCTATCAATTTAATCGGCGACGATACCCGCGCATTCGATACCTATTTCAAACTTTTAGCGGAAAACCTTGCCGATGAAGACGTGCGAAGCGATATCACGGATATTTTCCGCTTACACGCGGACGAAGAAAAGGAACGTTTTTTACAAGCGTACGCAAACGGTGTTGCCAAAGAATACGCGCTCGAAATTCTCTCTCGCGTGAAAACGCGCGACGAACGCGTGTTCGAGCTTTTGCTTTCCGCATTCCGTTCGGGGGAAGAAACGCCGATGCGCGCAGGATATCTCGCCGCGTACGGCGACGAACGCGCCCTTCCTTATTTAATGGATAAAATCGAAGATAGAACGATCGGCTTTATCGAGTTCCAAGAGCTCAAATACGCCATCGAAGCGTTGGGCGGCGAATACGACGAGCCGCGCACCTTTGAAGACGATAAAGATTATCTTGCCGTAGAAGCGGCGGCAAGCCGAATAAAAACGGACGAGCCTGCGTCTTAAAAAAGGTAATAAGTGTATATTTCCCCGCATATAGTAAATCGTACGAGATTTGCTTGCGGGGATTTTTTTAATAATATACTGTCCGCGCAATCACGATGGGAGGTCGTTGATGGAAAATTACAGCGTATACGAAGACATTGCAAATCGCACGGGTGGGGATATTTACGTGGGTGTAGTCGGTCCCGTCCGTACGGGAAAATCCACTTTTATCAAGCGTTTTATGGAAACGCTGGTTTTACCGCTGGCGGGGGAAAAGGAACGTGCGGTGATGACGGACGAATTGCCGCAATCGGCAGCGGGGCGTACCGTAATGACGACCGAGCCGAAGTTCGTGCCGGCAAAAGCGGCGAAAATCGCCGTAGCAAAGGGCGCGGAAGCCGCGGTGCGGTTGGTCGATTGCGTGGGCTTTGCCGTGGACGGTGCGAGCGGGTTTGACGAAGACGGAACGCCGCGGCTTGTAAAAACGCCATGGCAAGAACAACCGATGTCCTTTGAAAAGGCGGCGGAATTGGGTACGCAAAAGGTTATCCGCGAACATTCCACGATCGGCGTTTTAGTGACGACGGACGGGAGTATCACGGACATACCGAGAAAGGGGTACGTGGCGGCGGAAGAACGCGCCGTTAAGGAATTGAAAGAAATCGGGAAACCGTTCGTGATCGTTTTGAATTGCCGCGAACCGCTTGCGCAAACCGCGCTCAAAGACGAGCTCGCGGAAAAATACGGCGCGCCCGTGCTTGCGCTCAACGTCGAAAAAATGGAAGAAGCGGAGCTCACGCAGGTCTTGCAAACGGCACTTTTTGAGTTCCCAGTCGCTTGTATCGACGTGAAAATCCCCAAATGGCTACAATCCTTCCCCGAAGAAAACGCAACGGTATGTTCTTTGCTGTCTGCATTGAAAAAGGTTGCGCCGTCGCTCCGTAAAATGCGCGATTGCTTCGCCTTAGAAAAACTGTTTGACGAAACGGCGGATTTCATCAATCCGCAGGATATGAAAATGGATTTAGGCAAAGGTACGATCGAGCTTACGATCGACGTTAAAGACGGCTTATTCTACCGTGTAATGAGCGAAGCTTGCGGGGAAACGATCGACGACGATTTAGAGCTGATGCAATACGTGCAAACGCTTGCGCAGGTGAAGCGCGGTTTTGATAAAATCAAGGACGCGCTCGCGGAAGCGGAAAAGAATGGATACGGCATCGTCTATCCCGAATCGTGCGATTACGAGCTGGAAAAACCCAAGCTCGTCAAAAAGAACTCGGGTTACGGCGTGCATTTCCAAGCCAACGCGACGAGCTATCATATCGTCAAGGTGGGCGTTTCGGGGTCGGTTAGCCCCATTATCGGCACGAAACAACAAGGGGAAGACTTCGTTGGGGAAACGTTGGAAGCGTACCAAGCGGGCGATAGCGTATGGGAAACGAATATTTTTGGCAAATCCTTACGCGCGTTGATCGCCGACGAGCTTTCGGGGAAAAGCAACGCTATGCCCGTGGAATTGCGTAGAAAGATGCGCCGCGTGATTACGCGTATCGTCAACGAAGGTAAGAATAACGTTTTCTGTTTGCTTTTTTAACGCATAAAAGGCTTTGAAGTTGGGCATACTTTTTACAAAATTCCAAGCGGAGGGTTTTGTATGAGTAAATCGTCGAAAAACAAGAAAAACCGCGTTCCGAAGATTTCAGAAGCGGAATACGTAGAATACGTAAATTCGCTCAAAAGCACGGGGCAGGTATGCGTTGGAGCAAGTCAAAAGCCGTTTTCCACAGAAAAAATGAAAAGTGAATAAAGCAAACGAGCCGTTCATTTTTGAACGGCTCGTTTACAAAAAAAGTTTTTTGAGCATACTATGATTATGAGAACAAAAAGGAGAGATTTTGCCCATGAATCCGTTTGAAGAAAAACCACAGCTCATTGAGAAAGCTTTTCAAAACTGGCAGGAAATGTATCCCAAACCTTACGATAAACGCGAAGTAGACCCGTATACGAAAACGCGTATTATCTTAATGAACGGTACGGAATACGAAGCCAACTGGTTTTCTCATCAATTTGCAAGACATACTTGCGATAACGACTTAAAACGCGATCTTGCGCTTACGCGGGAAGTGGAAAAGCAACAACAGCTTAAAATTTCCTTATTAAAACCGCAAAACGAGAGCATTTTAGAGCATACGATCGGCTACGAACAGCTTGCTGTCGATCTAACCGCGGAGCTTGCCAAACGCGAGCTGGATTGCCACGTAAAAACGGCGCTCGATTTCGCACTTTTGGAAGATTTCGACCACTTATACCGCTATGCAAACCTTTTGGAAATGGAGCAAGGAATATACGCGGAATGGCTGGTCGGGCGGTACACGGAAATTATGCCGGGTAGACCTACCATTTCCCATCATCGTTACCCCAAAGACAACGTACGCCGTGCGATCGATTCCAAAACTGCCGAAGTACAAACGGTGCTTGACGCAATGATTATTACCGCTGCCGAGCAACAAACGATGAACTACTATATGAACGTGGCTACGTTCGCTAGTTCGGATATAGGCCGTAGATTATATCAAGAAATCGGGCTTGTCGAAGAAGAACACGTTACCCATTACGAGTCCTTGCTTGACCCCAACGCGACGTGGCTGGAAATGCTGCTTTGGCACGAATACACCGAGTGTTATTTGTACTGGTCGTGCTACAAGACGGAAACGGACGTGCGTATTAAAAAATTCTGGGAACAAAATCTCGAATTTGAAATTTCGCACCTGCATAAAGCGGTGGAGCTTTTGAAAAAATACGAGCATAAGGACTGGCAGGAAGTTATCAAATGCGGCGATTTCCCCGCACCGATTTGTTTGCACGAAAATATCAATTACGTGCGGAAAATTCTTGGGGAAACGGTGCAATACACCACGCAACGGGACGATTATAAAAAGGTTAAGGATTTGCCCGTGGACGCTGATTTCTTCCGCTTCCAAAATATTACCAACCCCACGACGGACATCGTACCTTCGCATTGCGTGATTGAAAACTATATTCGCCGTCACGGCGCGGATTACCGCTATCAAGTCGCGCCTTCTCCCGTACCCGAACTTCGCAACCGTCGAAAAGACAATACTACCGTTGGACGTAAAGCGAACGCGGCGGATTCTACCGATTTTTTCTGTAATAAAACTTAAAAATTTCCGCGCCTAATTCGTATTAGGCGCGGTTTTTATCAATCTTTCTTTTCGTCGTCTTGTTTGGGCGGCTCGGCAAGGGTGAAGCCGTAGTCGATATTCGGATTTCCGTCGAGCAACGCTCGCACGAATTTCTCGTTCCAGTCGGGGGAAAGGGAAAGTACCATATATTCTTCCCCGAAATACACCGTCAACTTTTTAGAGTTTGTATCCAGCAAAACGGAAGTCACGCTTTTGAGTGCGAAATTGCTTTTAATGAAGCCGTATTGCGTGGTTAAGGTATCCTTGGTGACGACGTATTGCGATTTGCTTAATACCGCGGTAACGAGTACGATACAAAAAACGCATACGGCGATTAAAAACGGGGATTTGATATAATCGGAAAACTCGTGTAAGCCTTCGCTGATAATACGCCATAAAGACAAACCGATCCCCGCTATGCAAAGCACGTAGATCGCAATACAAACGGCAATAATGCCTTTGGTGAATTTAATTTTGAAATAAGCCGCTTCTTGCGGTGCGTTTTTCTGTTTCATATCCCTATTATAGCACGGCAAAATAAAAAATGCAACCGTAGAAGCAAAAAACTTGAAATTTTTATCCGCGGGACGTGTACTATACTTGCAAAAATAAAAGGATTGTTATATAATAATACGGTATGGAACAAGTAATTACGGAAGAAAACAAAACCAAAGAATTAGAAGCAAAACAATTTCAAAAAATGACGCAAACGTCCATTCCGCGTTTGATTATCGGCTTGGGTATTCCCACGACGTTGAGTATGATGGTAACGTCCCTTTATAACCTTGCCGACACCTATTTCGTTTCCTTGATCGGCAACGACGCGGTCACGGCGGCGGTCAGCAATTTGCTCGCGCTAATGTCCATCATTCAAGCGGTCGGCTTTACGTTCGGTATGGGCAGCGGGAGCATCATTTCACGGCTTTTGGGCAAACACGACAAAGACGGCGCGGACGAAGTCGCTTCGTCGTCCTTTTTTATCGCTTGCGTGAGCGGGTTAGTGATTTTACTGATCGGGTTTATATTCCTAACCCCGCTAATGCAGCTGTTCGGTTCGCGGGCGGACGACGTCTTGGACTATTCCTGCCAGTACGCGCGGTTTATTCTCATTTCCGCACCCTTTATGTGTATGTCTTTCGTCTTGAATAACGTACTTCGCGCGGAGGGGAAAGCGGTACTTTCTATGGTGGGCTTGCTCGTAGGCGCGCTCGTTAACGTTGCGCTTGATCCCATTTTGATTTTTGCTTGTAATTTGGGGATTACGGGCGCGGCAGTCGCTACGTGTGTCAGCCAAATCATCAGCTTTTGCGTGCTTTTTGGTATGTTTTTATCGGGAAAAACCATTATTCGCATAAGACTTCGTTCCATTTCCCGTAAATTCGCCGTGTACGGCGACGTAATCGCGACGGGTTTGCCGTCCTTTTGGCGGCAAATTCTCGCCAGCCTTTGCACCGTATTTCTCAACGGCGCGGCGTTTGATTACGGCGTATTGCATTACGGCGTGGAAGAAGGCGGTAAAGCGGCGCAAGCTTCGTTTGGCGTCGTGCAAAAAATATTTATGCTCGCCTTTTCCGTTTCCCTTGGTATCGGACAGGGTTATCAACCTGTTTTAGGTTATAATTATGCGTCCAAACGCTTTGATCGCGTGAAAAAAGCGTACGTGTTTACGCTTGTATTTTCGATGGTATTGATGACGGTTTTTGCTACCGCTTGCGCAATTTTTGCGCCTGCCGTTATGCAAATGTTCAGCCTTTCGGAATGGGCGACGGAAATTGGTACGCTCACGTTGCGGTTACAATGTATCGGTATGCCCCTGCTGCCGCTCAATTTTATGGCGAGTATCACCTATCAAGCGGTGGGGAGTAAGCTCGCGGCGAACGTTTTGTCCGTGTCCCGTCAAGGCTTGTTCTATATTCCGTCGGTTTTGATTTTGCCGTCCGTTTTCCAACTCTTTGGGGTACAATGCGCGCAAACGGTTTCGGACGTATTTTCGTTCTTGTTTGCAATTCCGTTCACCGTCGGGTTTTTTAGATCGCTTAATAAACAAGCGAAAGAAAACGAAGAACGAAAAGCCGCGGGGATTGCCTACGACGAAGCCGAAGCCGTGACGATATCGAAAGAAAATTTTGAATAAAAAACAGCTCCGAAAAGGAGCTTTTTTTAACGCTTGTGTAATTTTTTATACTGCAAAGGGGTAAATCCCGTCAATTTTTTGAAGGTTTTAGAAAAATAGTTAGGCGAATCAAAGGAAAGCTTGTCGGCGATTTGCGTGACGGATAGATTGCTTTCCCGAAGCATTCGTTTGGCGCAGTCGATTTTGAGCTGGGAAAAATAAGTCATTACCGAACGGTTGGTCGCTTTTTTGAATTGTTGAAAAATATACGACTTATTGTAATGGAGCGCAAGACAAACGTCCGCGACGCTCAATCGCTCGTAAACGTTGGCTTTGAGAAAGCTGATCGTTTGTTCCGCTACGCGTTCACCTAATTTTTCCTGCGGCAAAAATACGACGTCGGGATTTTCCTTTTCCGTTTCGTCGCGCATAAGATTGACAAGTAAGATTTCCAAATAATTTTTAATGAGCTGCTGTCCGCCCAAGGTAGGGTGTGCAAGCAGCTTCATTTTTTTAAGCATCGGATCTGAAAAAGGCAAATCGAATGTCTTTTTACTTTCTTCAATGATCGAATACGCAAGGCGTAAGAAATTCTTATTCGCCTTGATTTTTTTATTTTCAAAAAACCGTACGGCTTCGCTTTTGCAAACGAAAGAAGCGATAAAAACGCTGGGCGCGTCTTTTCCGTTTGCGCGGAGAGAATGAATTTCCCCGGGTTTATGAAAGAGTAGCTCGCCTTCCGCAAGCGGAATATCCTTGCCGTCCGCCATACACACGACGCTTTCCTTGTCCGCGTACACAAGCTCCCAAAAATCGTGCGCTTCGATCGGCGCAACGAAATTTTTGTCAAATTCAAAATAATGAATGGTGACGATTCGGTTAATCACGAGCAAATTTTCAATTTTATGTTTGTAATACCGCTTATTCATACCTATATTATACTATAAAGGAATAAACCGAACCTGATTTTGAGTGCCGAATTTTGCGCCATACTGCGTTGAAAGCCTTGATAAACCGTATGGTTGCTCTGCGGCTTTCGCCTTGTCTATCGCTAAAATTCGGCGACTGAAAATTGCTTCGCATCTTAAAACGCGTATTTTTGAGCTATTTTTTGCGAGAAGGAAGCAATAATACCGTCCGTATTATAATGACGACGAGCATAAAAGAGCCGAAAAGACGCTTTTAA
>JAZLDG010000090.1:0-1444 GCA_045614565.1 Candidatus Scatosoma sp.
GCCATTGACTGAAAAATACTTTTTCCATTGCTTGACCCAACGACAACGCGGCGGGTTCAATATGATTTTCGTAAAACGCTTCTTTGTCCGCTTCGGTAAACTTGCCTTGTAACATATCCATTGTTACGCCCGTATGTAAAAGAACGTTGTTTTTGATCTCGGCAAGCGTCGCCGCGTCAACCATTTTTAATTGACGTTGTATGTTTTGATAATCCGCTCCGTTGTCAAGTACCGCAATACCGCTTTTGTTTTTCCGCAAATCCGCGATAAACTCGTCACGGATTTTTTGCGCTTTATCGCCCGCGGCGGCGTATGCGTTGACCTTTATAATTCCGTCAAGATAGCACCCCAATTTTGCCGCTTCCGCGACCGCTTCTTTTGCGGTATGATATGCGCTTAACGAATTAAGCAAATCATTGTTTGCCATACTTGCATAACGCCCGCCGCCGATAAATTGATTATCTTCAATATCCTTTTTCCAAACAATAATATCTTCGTACGGGAAAACGACTTCGCGCGACGGGTTGACAAATTGAAAACGTATATATAACTTCCCGCTTTCGTCTTGTTCGATTATCGGCGTTGCGACGGGTAAAAGAATATACATTCCCGTGTAAATCCTTTGTCCCGCGTTGGAAACGTAATAATCGGGATATATAAAGCAATTGTCGTTTTTCTCACGCATAAAGTACGCTTGCGTAAGAAAGTCGTACGTCGTTTGAAAGTCATTCGGGGTTCTCAACAATCTTGCGACGCTACTATCCGTTACAAGTTCGATTTTGTCGTCCCTGATCCGAACGTGCCGCGGATCAAGTTTTCCAAAAAACCGCGCTTTCATTTTCAACGCCGACAAGATAATATCGCTTTGTAATATCGTATTGCCGAACGCGGTAAAAGTGGGTTCGTACCCTTTCATTGAAACGTTTAAGTTCATATCGGCGTTTTTGGGGCGTTTGCCCTTGCTGAACACCTTATCAAGCCAACCCAATTTTTTACCTCCTCACGTACTCCGAAAAATTGATTTCGTTCTTTTCCAACGTCGCGTATAAGATTATCAATGCAACCACGCCGTCGATCTTTCGGCTATATTGTCCGTCTATCTTTTCGGGCATTATTAAATCCCCGACGATTTTTGCGCTCATATTATTAAAGCAATATTTCATTACGGGATTGTTCCCGTAGTTTACAAGCCGCGCCGTTAAATCCCTTTCAACCGTTTTCATCGGGAACGACATTAACTTGCTATTTTGGTATATCTTCATTGTCGGCAATCCGTAACCCGTTTTACGATCGCACCACATTAAGAAAACGTCGCTATGCCACGGGTCGTACCCAATCATTAACGGTTCGATCTCGTACCGATCCCGTAACATTTGAAACCAATCGGCAACCGCCTTTTGATTTATCTTGTTTCCTTTTTCAACTCTTATGTACGGCTCACCCG
>JAZLDG010000091.1:0-2360 GCA_045614565.1 Candidatus Scatosoma sp.
CAAGCTCAAATAGAGCGTGCTTTCATCGCTAACGTCAGTTTCACATTCAATACGCCCGTCCCCCGCGCATACACATACAACAACCGCGTAACTATTTCCGTCGCCGTCGAAGCAAGCAACGGGGAAAAATTCGTCAGCTGACGGGTATTCAGGACAATAACCTATAACCCTACCAACCCAAAGCCCGTCACACTCTAACAATCCCGATAAATACACCCTTTCGCGGTCTACATAATATTCCGTGATCAAATACTGCCCGCCGATATTTGCGGGCGGAAATTCGCCTGATTCGAGGTTATCCTTGTCGCCTACCGCTATACCTGCGCCTTGTAAAAGCTCGTTCGTTTCACCTTTTGAATATACGTCCATAGCATTCGCTTTCCCGTTCATTTGCGATTGTATAGTGGATATTTTCGTATCATACGGCGTTAAAGAGGTAGATAGATCCGCTTTCGTAACATAGGTACTTGCCTGTTTATTTACCTTGTTTTCAACCGCCGCCACCGTTTTACTCGTCGCCGCGCTTGACGCTTTCGTGCTTTCCGTAAACGTGTTAAAGGTTGCGCCTACGGTAAGCTTGTTATTCGACGGCTTCATAAGATCAAGTGACAGCTTCTTCACCAAAAACGACATATTGCCGTCTAACGCTTCAAGCCCGTGATAATCGTCTTTTACGCCGATTCTTTGCCCCAGCTTAAAGGGATTTACGCCCGTTATGCCAGCAAGGTCAGCCGCCGTCAATTCAACGTACGTTGCCGTTTTTACAGCGGTATTCAGGTATTCAGCGGCTTTTGCCTTCAAGTCCGCCGCGTCCTTCACGTTGTCAAACGATACGGTCTTGAAAATTCGCCCAAACCGCGCCGCTGCTTCTTCGTGTATAAGGTAATCCAGCCCGTCGTTTGCGTCCGCAATCGTAATCGTATCACTACTGCCTTCACCTTTCCCAAGCGGAATAATACCCGTCATCAGCTCTTCGCCCTTCACCGTCTTTTTCAGGTCAAGCAAGTTTTCCCCAAGCTCAATAACCTGATTTGACGGTAGGTCAAGCTCTTTCACGTAATCAATGTAAAGCTTTTTGCCTTCCCAGCGTGCCACAATGTAGCCGCCGTAGTCGTTCACAAGCTCAATAAGCAAATCCCACGTCGTCTTATAATCCGTCGAAAAACGCTCAATATTCCCGTTTACTTCGCCAGCCGAATTTACCGCCGTGACATTACCTACGTAAAAATTCCTGAAATAATCCGCGCCTACTTGCGAGTTATGATCTTCTAACAGCTTTTGCAGGTATTCGGTAATTGCCCCGCTCCACGGGCTATCTTCGCTATTAAACGGGCGAATAATCGAATCCAACAAAAAAGCAAGCTCCCCTTCACAGGTAACTTGCCTTTCGTTGAAAAAGCCTATTTCGCTGTTTAGAATGCGCCCGTGAAAAATCACTTCTTCGTTTTGGTAAACCGTGATTAAGGACTTCATCTCTACAAGGTCGCCGTAATGCGCGTGTTCAGGTCGAATTATAAACGTAAGCGTACCCGTCTTGTTTAATTCAAGATCGAGCTTCGCCGCCGTTATATAGTTTTTCGGCGCAAGCGGATAAAGCGTATTAACGTCATTAAGCATTATCCTATACATTACAGCGATCCCTCCCTGTATTCAATTTGAATCACCGTTTGATATGTAGGCGACATAGGCAAAACCTTTATTACGTTTTCGCCTTCCTCAAAGACAAAAGGCGTATATTCCGCCCCGTAATATACGGTTGTTACATTTGCATTGCCACCGTCAACCAACCAAACCTTGAAAGGGCTATGCTCCATAGAGGGCATAGTAATTTTAGGAATAACGCGCATTTTCGTATTGTGACAACTTATGATTGCGCCTTCCGTAGGGCTTCCCGTTACCGTCCGCGTAATAACGGTAAGCGCGTGTTTGAGCTTGTAAGGCTCTGCGTCAACGCTTATAACTACCCGCCCAATATTCTTATCACTCTTCCAATCGTTCACCGTGACGCGCCCCACGTAATACCAATCGGGATCATCACTTAACGTTACCTTCATTTTTCGCCCGTTCAAAAGGTTTTGCAACCGTGAATATTTATTCAAAAATTCACTTTGCGCCCCTATGATCGAGCATTCAAACGTCAGCGTACGATTGTTATACGTCACTACGCCGAACATATCCGTATAATCCAGCATACCGTCCCCGAAAGGTATATCCTCCGTGACGGTTTTAGGGGTAGCCGCGCCAATCGTTTTTTTGTTCAAGATCAAGTCCAAATCATTAAACGAATGGAAATACCGCTTGTTTTTTTCGTTATACGTTTCAAACAAAACCGTACGCATTAACCACCCCTCCCGTTTCTA
>JAZLDG010000092.1:0-5518 GCA_045614565.1 Candidatus Scatosoma sp.
ACGGCGTTGCTAAGCGTGTGGATACCGTCGTCGTTTCCACGCAACACGATGGGGAAGTGGAACAAAAGCAAATCCACGAAGATATCAAAAAATACGTTATCGACGAAATTATTCCGTCCGCGCTTATGGACGATAAGACAAAGATTTATATCAACCCGACGGGTAGATTTGAAATCGGCGGACCGGAAGGCGACAGCGGTTTGACGGGTAGAAAAATTATCGTAGATACCTACGGCGGCAGATGCGCGCACGGCGGCGGCGCGTTTTCGGGGAAAGATCCTACGAAAGTGGATAGAAGCGCGGCGTATTATTGCCGTTACATCGCCAAAAATCTCGTAGCGGCGGGGCTTGCGGACGAGCTTGAAATTCAAGTTGCGTACGCAATCGGCGTAGCAAACCCCGTTTCGGTGTTCGTGGACAGTCACGGCACGGGCAAGCTCGACGATGAGCGATTAGCCGAAATCGTCAAAAAAGAATTTGACCTTCGTCCGTATTCGATTATCAAAACGCTCGATTTGCAAAAACCCGTTTTCAAAAAGACGGCGGCATACGGGCATTTCGGATATAAAGGCTTTTCATGGGAAAAGACGGATAAGATAGACGACTTGAAAAAGTATTTATAAAAAATTTATAAAAAAGGAGAGCTGCGAAGCTCTCTTTTTTATGTATTCTTTACAACAAAACGATCCCGTTTTCTTTACAAATCTTTCGCGTGTTTTCGTCCCAAAGCGAAACCTGTACTTCGCCGATATGCGCTTTCCCCAAAAGCAGCATCGAAAGCCGCGACTGTCCTATACCGCCACCCATCGTCAAGGGCAATTCGCCCGCAAGCAACGCTTTATGGAAGGGGAGCGTTCGCCGATCGTCGGCGTTTGCTTTCGTGAGCTGTTCGTCCAAAGCCCGTTCGTCTACGCGAATACCCATAGACGAGATTTCCACGGCGCAACCCAAGGTATCGTTCCAAAAGAAAATATCCCCGTTGAGCGACCAGTCGTCGTAGTCGGGCGCACGCGTATCGTGCGGTTTACCCGAGTTCAATGTATCCCCGATTTGCATAATAAACGCCGTTTTCTTTTCTTTTACGTACGCGTTTTCGCGTTCTTTGGAAGAAAGATTCGGGTATAAATCTTCAAGCTCTTGCGCCGTGATAAAGCTGACCGTACGCGTTAAATCGACGTTGAGCTGGGGATAGCGGCATTTGAGATAATCGAGCGTATCGCAAATCGCGCCGACGATGCCTTGCACTACCTTTTTCAAATAATCGATTGTCCGCGTTTCGCGGGTGATAATTTTTTCCCAGTCCCATTGATCGGTATAAACGGAATGTAAATTATCCATTTCTTCGTCACGCCGAATGGCGTTCATATCCGTGTATAAGCCTTCGCCTGCGGAAAAGCCGTATACGGAAAGCGCCATACGCTTCCATTTCGCAAGCGAATGTACCACGACGGCGTCCGTACCCGTTTCTTTCAAATCAAAGCGTACGGGGCGTTCTACGCCGCTCAAATCGTCGTTAAGTCCCGTTTTGGGATCGACGAATAAGGGTGCGGAAACGCGTTTTAAGTTGAGTGCCAAGCAAAGCTTTTCTTCAAAAGTCCGCTTTAACAGCCCGATCGCCGTTTGCGTATCGTATAATCCGAGAGCCGAGCGATAGCCCTTGGGTACGGTTATTTTACTCATAAATGCACCGCCTTTGAAACAAGTTTATTTTATTCCTTTGTGGTATAGTTTACCATATAAACGATCGGTTGTCAAGAAAAACGAATAAGAAAGGCTTGTTTTATCGAAAAAATAAATAGCAATTTTTGTTGTAAAAAGCGTAAAAACGGGTATAAAAAAGATAAGAGTTTACAAATTCGACAAAAGCAAAGCTTTTTATGGGATTTTTTCTTGGAAAGTGGGCGAAAACGCTTTGCATTTTCACGGAAATATTGTACAATAGAATGGACGGCAAACGCCGTAAAATAAGGCGTCCAACGCATTCGCTTGGACGGCGTACAAAATAAATTGAAATCGGAGATTTTTTCAATGGGATTGTTTAAGTATTTGATGGGCGGAGACGCTCGCAGAAGCTTGAAAAAGCTCAACAAAATGGCGGATCAGGTCGAAGCGCTCGAACCGAAATACCAAGCAATGGACGACGAAACGCTGAAAAGCCAAACGAATATTTTGAAGGATCGTCTTGCAAACGGCGAAAGCTTGGACGATATTCTATTCGACGCGTTCGCGGCGTTACGCGAAGCAGCGAAACGCGTTTTGGGTATGCGCCATTTCCGCGTACAAATTATCGGCGGTATTTGTTTGCATCAAGGCAGAATTGCCGAAATGCGTACAGGTGAAGGTAAAACGCTCGTTTCCACGCTGCCTGCGTATTTGAACGCGCTCACGGGTAAAAGCGTGCATATCGTTACGGTAAACGATTACCTTGCAAAGCGTGACGCGGAATGGATGGGTAAGGTGCATAAGTTTATGGGGCTTACCGTCGGCGTTGTCGTACCGGGTATGGAAGACGACGAAAAACGCGCGGCGTATCAATGCGATATCGTATACGGTACGAACAACGAGTTTGGCTTCGATTATCTTCGTGACAATCTCAAAACTGACCTTTCGAGAATGGTACAGCGCGATTTGACCTTTGCTATCGTCGACGAAGTCGACTCCATTTTAATCGACGAAGCGAGAACGCCGCTTATCATTTCGGGTAAAGGTGAAAAATCGTCCGATTTGTACGTGCAGGTAGACAAGCTCGTTCGTACCCTTTCGGGCGGCTTTGACGACGAATTAAAGGAAGCGGAAGACGCGGCGATGGCGGCGCTTCGTGCGGAAAAGAAAAAGAATAAAAAGAAAAAGGTCGTGGACGACGAAGACGAAGAAGATTTCGTCGATTATACCAAGATGACCTTGGAAGAACAGGCGAATTACGAAGCGGAGCAAGAAGAAAAACGCGCAGCGGCGATGGCGGCTGCGCCCGAAGGCAGAAAATCGCTTGCGGCGCAAAAGGACTGGGATTATATCATCAACCGTAAAGAAAAGACGGTAGAATTGACGGACAGCGGCGCGAGAAAAGCGGAAAGATTTTTCCGTATCGACAACATCGCGGAAATCGAACACGCGGATTTGAATCACCACATTCAGCAGGCACTCAAAGCGCATAAGCTTTTCAAACTCGACGAAGATTATATCGTAAACGAAGGCGAAGTCATCATCGTCGACGAGTTCACGGGTAGACTTATGATCGGCAGAAGATACTCCGACGGCTTGCATCAGGCAATCGAAGCCAAGGAAGGCGTGGAAGTGCGTAGCGAAAACAAGACCTACGCAACCATTACCTTCCAAAACTATTTCCGTTTGTATTCCAAGCTTTCGGGTATGACGGGTACGGCAAAGACGGAAGAAGCGGAATTTAGAACGATTTACTCGTTGGACGTTGTAGAGATCCCTACCAACCGTCCCGTAAAACGCGTGGATTTGCCCGATATGGTCTATTCCACGGTAGACGGCAAAAAACGGGCAATCGTCAACGAAATTATCCAACGCCACGAAAGCGGTCAGCCTATTTTGGTGGGTACGTCGTCCGTCGATAAATCGGAAGAAATTTCCCGTTTGTTAAAGAAAAACGGCGTGAAACATAATATCTTGAACGCGAAAAACCACGAACGCGAAGCGGAAATCGTCGCGCAGGCAGGACGGCTTGGCGCAGTTACGATTTCTACGAATATGGCGGGGCGCGGTACGGATATTTTGCTCGGCGGCAACCCCGAATATTTGGCGAAAAAACGGCTTCGTGAAGAAGGCGCGGAAAAGGAAGATATCGAGCTTGCGATCAGTACCTATATCACCGACGTAAGCGAAGATATTATGAAACTTCGTGAAAGATATAAAAAGGTTTACGAATACTATAAAACGCAAACGGACGAAGAAAAGGAAAAGGTTATCGCGGCAGGCGGTCTTTGCATTATCGGTACGGAACGCCACGAATCCCGCCGTATCGACAACCAGCTCCGTGGCCGTTCGGGCCGTCAAGGGGATATCGGTATGTCGGTATTCTTCCTGTCCTTGGAAGACGATCTCGTTTTACGCTTCGGCGGCGAACGTATGAAAACGCTGTATTCGATGTTCAAGATCGACGAAGATACGTGCTTGCAATCGCGTATGCTTTCGAGCGGTATCGAAAACGCGCAACGCACGATCGAAGGCAGAAACTTCGGTATCCGTAAAAACGTCTTGCAGTACGACGACGTTATGAACAAACAGCGTATGGTTATGTACGAAGAACGTATGAACGTGCTTCGCGGCGGTAACGTACACGAACAGGTCTTGAAATATATCCCCGATTACGTAGCGGAAACGATTGCTTCGGCGGTGAACGTCGAAGATATGCCCGAGCTTTGGAACGAAGCGGAATTGAACGCGACGTTGGAAGCGAAGGTCTTGCCCGAAGGCACGAATTACGTCACGCGCGAGCGCTTGACGAAGTGGGATTACGAGCTTGCGTTTAAGAAGATTTGCAAAAAGGTAGAAAAGGAATACGAAAAGAAGATAGAAGAACTCAAAGAAGCGGGCGTAGATTTCTATGCGGTAGAAAGACGCGTCTTGCTTATGAACGTAGACCGTAACTGGATTGATCACATCGACGCAATGGATCAGTTAAGAAAGGGTATTTCCCTTCGTGCGTACGGTCAAGTCGATCCGATTATTTCCTACAAGAAAGAAGGCTTCGATATGTTCGACGAAATGATCGCGCGTATTCAACATACGACGATCAGCGTATTGCTCAAAGTCAAGGTAGAAGTTCGTCCCGCTCCCGTGCAAAACGTGAACGTACGTCCTGCGGCAACGGCGAAGAACGCGGCTGCGCCAGCAAGACCGTTCCGCCGTCAAATGCCTACGCCGATCACGCAAATGGCTTCCTATCAGGAAGCGGCGAGAAAGGCGCAAGAAGCAATGCAACAAGACGAAAAGGATAATAAGTGATATATGTTCAAAGCAGACGATTACAGATTAAAAATACAAGGAATGCGCGAGATATTGAAAGAAGCGGAATACGCTTTGGATATCGTGCATTTACGCCCCCGTCTTGTCGAGCTTGAAAAGGAACAAGAAAATCCCGACGTTTGGCAGGATCTTGAAAAATCCACCAAGATCGGGCGTGAAATTGCGGGAATTCGCAACAAAATAACCGCATACGAAACGGGCGCGACCGCGCTTTCGGACGCGGAAGACGTCGTTGACCTTATCGAAGAAACGGAAGACGAAAGCTTGATTGCCGAGCTGGACGAAATGCTTATCACGGCGGAAAAGGACATCGAAGATATGCGTATCCGCGCGATCTTGAAAGGGCCTTACGACAACCACAACGCGATGCTTGCGCTCCACGCAGGCGCAGGCGGTACGGAGGCGTGCGATTGGTGTCAAATGCTCTACCGTATGTATTGCAGATATTGCGAAAAAATGGGCTTTAAAGTTTACGAGCTGGATAGAGAAGCAGGCGACGGCGCAGGTTTTAAGAGCGTGGACT
>JAZLDG010000093.1:0-1487 GCA_045614565.1 Candidatus Scatosoma sp.
CTGTGGGGCAGTTGATTGTTGACGGGGAAACGTGGGCGAATGAGCCTATGGAAGACGATAACGGCGTACCGATTAGCGCGACGGAGTGCTACCCGTTATGTATTGACGCGGACGGCAATTTATCCGCCCCGTATTCCCGTGACGTTAGCTCAAACACAATGATTGCGGACGGCGTAAAGCAAGCCGTCGTAGGCTGGGGAAAGCTGGTTGAAGATTTTGAAATTTGCGCTGACGATATAGCGGCGGAAATCGTACACCCTAACAAGTACATTCAGCAATCTATCGGGCAGTTTGAAAACGGCGATTATTGCGTTTGTTCAGTAGAGCAAAGCAGGGGAAGCGTACACAACGAAGCAGGGCTGACCTATACGGAGCTTGCGGAAATCCTTGTTGAAAAGGGCGTGAAATTCGCTTATTCGCTGGACGGCGGCGGCAGCGCGGCTACCGTGATTGGGAAACGGCAATTAAACCGTATTTATGAAGGTACGAAAGGGCGCGCTGTACCTACTGTAATTTATTTTGACGCTGAATAATCAAAGCTACATAACGCAAAGGCATTCCTTCGGGAGTGCCTTTTTGTATGCGCTGATTATAGGTTATTTTCGCCGTGGGCTGGCGTAAAAAAGCCCGAAAAAAAAATCTTTCGTGACGTAACACGTAAAAATCGTAGGGAGGTAATGTAACAATGACACTACAAGAACTTTTGAAGGCAAACGGGCTTACTGATGAAGCGATTGCTACTATCGAAGCGGCGATGAAAGAAAACAAGATTTTCACCGCTGGCGAAGAAAACCTTGATATTCGATATGGCAAGCTCAAAACGGATCACGACACGCTGACGGCGCAATACGCCGAAGCTCAAACACTCATTGAGGATATGAAGAAATCGTCAAAGGGTAACGAGGTTTTACAAAGCAAAATCGCGGAATATGAAGCGAAGTTTGCGGCTATGCAAAAAGAACTTGAAGAAACGAGATTGAATGCGGAAGTAAGGGTAGGGCTTTTGGCAGCAAAGGCGTTTGACATTGACTATATGACATTCAAGCTTATGGAGAAGGGCGAACTTGAACTTGACGAAAACGGCAAAATCAAAGGCTGGGACGATAAGATTGCAGGTTTGAAGACGCAATTTCCCGCGCAATTCGCAGGGGAAACGGCAAGGGTGGTAGAGCCTAACAGGTTACCGAATCCTGACAATAACGACGGCGCATTAACGAGGAGCGATATTCTCAAAAAACCGTATGCAGAAAGACAAAAGCTCTATAACGAGAATCCCGAAGCATACGAAGAAGCTATGAAAAAATAATTAAAAGAGAGGTATAAAATTATGGCTGTTACGAAAATGGAAAATGTAATCAATCCCCAAGTTATGGGTGATATGATCGACGCGAAAGTGGAAGCTCTTTTGAAACTTACCCCTTACGCAAAAGTAGATACGACCTTACAGGGCGTTGCGGGCGATACGAAGACTGTACCTTCGTGGAACT
>JAZLDG010000094.1:0-1557 GCA_045614565.1 Candidatus Scatosoma sp.
GCTACGATCCGACTTGTTATATAAAAATAATCAATAAAACGGAGGATTAAAAAATGGAATACGTTGAATATAGGGGCGTGCGCGGGCTTGCAATCGCGGAAATTGAAAAAGACGGCGACAATTATACCCCGAAAACTTGGGAAGAATTGGCGGGCGTTCAAGCCGTTGTTGTAACGAAGAACGAAAGCTCCGAAAGTCATTACTACGACAACGCGGCACGTATCGTTATCGACGCGGAGGGCGCGGACGAAGTAACGCTGACTGTTTCCGCACTTGCGAACAAGACGCGCGCGAAAGTTGAGGGCGTGGAATACGACGAAACGCACGATATGATTATCGACACGCCGAAGAAAAAGAAATATTTTGCGCTCGGCTTTATCGGCGAAAAGACGGACGGCACGGAAGAATTTTGCATTTTGTACAAGGGCAAATTCACGGGCGGCACGATCACGCGTAATACGAAAACGGACGGCACGGAAGCAAACAACGTTGAATACACGTTTACCGCTATCCATACCACGGCGAAGATTTACACGGTGGGCGACGTGAAGCAAAGCGCAAAGAGCATTACCGTTCCCGCAAGTACGAAAGTCACGGAAGCAAAGGTATTCGGCACGTTTGCCGACGGCGTAAGTACGCTCAAACCTTTAACGCCCGACGAAATCAAAGCGTTGGCATAATAATTTAAGAGAAAGGGAGATTGTAAGTTATGGATTTGAAATTGACTATTTACACGGACGAGTATTGTATGGAAGTTGCACGCGAAGCGGTGGCAAAAGATTTCAAACTTTCGACGGGTATTTGTGAGGACATTTTGGAAGCTGTTCATATTGATATGTTTGACGGCGGTTTGTCCGCTTTGGGGAGCGATAGCCTTATATCCCTTATTTCGGGGATTGTAAGAGACGCGTTCCCGTTGTTCAAAAATATCATCAAGCGTATGTTTGATTTGACGGACGAAGAAGTGAGAAACACGGATATTGGGGAAATCGTCGTTGTCGTGGTAAATGTAGTTAAATATTCGCTTTCCAAACTTAATTCTTCTTTCGGCGGAAAACAAAAAAACTGACGGCGGGGGGCGGTGATAAACCCGCTCCCCTTTACGAAATCTTATTTGATTTAGAAACGGCTATTTGTGAAAGATTTCACTTATCGCCTATACAGTTAAGACGGGAACCGTTTGAGGGGTTTTGCCTACTTGCAAGCCGTCTAAACGGGCAACGCGAGCGGGAACAGGAAAACCCTCAACCGCAACCGCAAACGGCGAAAAACGGCGAAAAAACGCGGCGAATAATCCCCGTTACGGATTACAAAGAACCTATGAAGAAAGGAGGTGCGAATAATGCCTGAAAATACGAACTATATCGGCGTGGCAATGCAGATGGACGTATCCGACCTAAAAAGCGGGCTTGCGGAAGAGAGTAAGCGGATAGGCGAAGCAAATGCCGATTTTCGCGCCGCTTCTTCTTCTATGGACGATTGGACGAAATCGACGGAGGGTTTGCAAGCAAAAGTAACGCAGCTTGACACGGTACTTTCGGCGCAAAGAAGCAAGCT
>JAZLDG010000095.1:0-53111 GCA_045614565.1 Candidatus Scatosoma sp.
ACGCGAGCTGGGTTCAAAACGTCGTGAGACAGTTTGGTCCCTATCCATCGTGGGCGTAGGATACTTGAGAAGGCTTGTCCTTAGTACGAGAGGACCGGGATGAACGCACCAACTGTGCACCTGTTGTCGCGCCAGCGGCATAGCAGGGTAGCGGAGTGCGGTTGAGATAAACGCTGAAAGCATCTAAGCGTGAAACTCGCTTCAAGATAAGGTATCCCACAGCGTAGGCTGGTAAGACCCCTTGCAGACAACAAGGTTGATAGGTCGGAGGTGTAAGCGCAGTAATGTGTGTAGCTGACCGATACTAATAGGTCGAGGGCTTGATCTCAATAAAATGAGAGAGAGCTTGAGTATACGAACTCTTTTCTAGAAAAGGATTCTATAATTTTTACGAGCACAAAAAGAAAGATATGAAGAAATGCCAAAAAGGTTTGCTATGTAGTTGTTAGTCTTCTAAAAAGAAGGTTAAGAATAGTATATAAGTTACCGAAAGAAAGCGGTAATAGATATAACCATAGCGGTGATGATGGCAAAGAGGTCCCACCTGTTCCCATTCCGAACACAGAAGTTAAGCTCTTTTACGCCGAAAGTACTTGTAGGTTACTACTGGGAGGATAGGTAATCGCCGCTTTTATTGCCCCTTAGCTCAGTCGGTAGAGCAACGGACTGTTAATCCGTGTGTCGTCAGTTCGAGCCTGACAGGGGCAGCCAAAAGAATGGGTCTATAAGTATTTTGCTTATAGACCCATATTTTTTTATTTTTACGCTGAAATCGGCGTTTTATAGCAAAAATTAAGACCTATAAGAGCATTTTTACACTTTTATAGGTCTTTTTTAGTGCAATTATTTAGAAAAACGTCACGATAGATTTCGTCCCACACACTTTAAGTCAATGTGTGCTAAAACTCTCCCACACCTGGATTTGAACTATATCGTAACAAATACTTGACTTTTTATTGAATATATGATATCATAGCATTATAATATTATGATATCATTACAAACATGGAGATTATGATATGAATAAAACGAAAACGAGAACGGCTGATAAGGTTACCTTTCCGTTACGTTTGCCACCCAAAATGTATAAGCAGATTAGGGAAAAGGTAAACGTAGTTAAGGAAAATGAAAATTACGCTTATAGCATAAACGACTTTTTAACGGAAATTATCGAAAAAGGATTAAAGGAGAAAAACAATGATTAGAGCAGATATAATTTCAACTATTGGTAGAGATTTTTTAGATAGTAATATAGAAAATGATGAATATAGTTATCCTAAAGCATACAAGGCATTAAATCTTCCTTTTACGCCTATATGTGATAAAAAGGGAAGAAAATTTGAGAAAGTCGATATAAGATTTGTCAAAGACGGAATAACGGTGCTTGTTGAAACCAAAGTAAATTTTTCTAAAGTAGATGAAGAACAATTATCGGCTTATGTTGAGTATGAAAAAAAGCTTACGGGAAACAAAATCATAGCGATTTTGGCGAATACAGAAAATGATGATATTAAGGTTTGGCGTGGTGTTGTTTCGGATAATAATTTTTTAAATAAAGAAGATGCTATTCGAGAGATGCATGAATATGTAGATTTTTACACTTCTAAAATAAATGACAAAGAAAAGATAATGTCTAATACTTATAAATTAAATAAGTTATTACATAAACATGGAATTTCGGAAGAATTAAGAAGTCAATTTGTAGGGACTTGTTTATTAAGTCTAAAAAATGGTCTTGAATATAATATAGTTTCACTTACCGCAGCGCAAATTAGGGCAAGAATCAAAGAAACATTGGAAGAACTATTAAATAATGACATAAATAAAGCGGGTAAGTTATCATTATTAGAAAAAAATGTTCTTTTGTCACAGGATATTAGATCTTTAAAAATAGAAAGTTTTAGAGAGATACTAAAATATATTGAGAATAATATTTTGCCATTTATTAATGATAAAAGCACATCAGGTCAAGATTTATTAAATTTATTTTTTGTAACTTTTAACAAGTATGTAAAAACTAATAAAAATTTAGCATTTACACCTGATCATATTACTGATTTTATGACTAAAATAACAGGTGTTAATAAACATTCTGTTATTTTAGATCCCTGTTGTGGTAGTGGTTCGTTTTTGGTTAGGGCAATGACGCAGGCTTTGGAGGATTGTTCAACGGAACGAGAACAGAATGGAATAAAAAAGCATAATGTTTATGGAATTGAATATGATGAAAATATTTACGGTTTAGCAACTACAAATATGTTAATACATTCTGATGGCAATTCTAACATAATTCAAGGAAGTTGTTTTGATTTTAAGGATTGGATACAAAATGCAAAACCGACTGTAATTTTAATGAACCCGCCTTATAATGCGCAAAGAAAACATATGCCTGCACATTTTGTTTCGAAGTGGAGTAAAGATAAAAAAGAAGATCCAACGAAAGGGCTTTATTTTGTCAAGTATATTGCGGATACATTAAATAGTTGTAATATACAAGCTACGTTAGCCGTGTTATTACCAGTTGCGTGTGCTATTGGAACAAGTAAAGAAATTGAAAAAGTAAAAATTGATATTTTAAAATCAAATACATTAGATGCGGTTTTTACTTTGCCAAACGATGTGTTTCATCCTGCTGCGGCACCATCTGCTTGTTGTATGGTTTTTAAAATAGGTAAAAAGCATAGTGATATCACAAATCCACCGACATTTTTTGGCTATTTTAAAGAAGATGGTTTTAAAAAGAAGAAGAATTTAGGTAGGGTTGAACAGAAAGATGTAAATGGTAACAGTGTATGGAAAAAAATTGAACAGCAGTGGCTTGAACTTTATAGAGATAGACGCATCGTGGATGGTTTGAGCGCAAATAAAAAAGTAAATGGCAAAGATGAGTGGTTGTGTGAAGCTTACATGAAGACGGATTATAGTATTATATCTGAAACGATGTTTAGAGAATCTATAAATCATTATATGGCATATTTAATAAAATCTGGCAAATATCCCAATGCAGTTTATAAGCCGTCATCGGCGCAAGAATTAGATGTCCAATTGTGGGAAGAATTTTATATTTTAAAAACTAAAAATAGAGCAGGCTTATTTGATATAGAAAATTGCAAATGCGGATGTGCTGGTGATCTTGAAGATGGTGACGATGTTAATTATATCGGTGCAAAAAAAGCTGATAATGGAGTGATGAAAAGAGTTGTAAGCGACGATAATTTATTATCTAAAGGAAAAGGTATTTTGTTTATATGTGATGGAGAAGGTTCTGTTGGATATACAAACTATATGGATGAAGATTTTATTGGATCGACAACAACGGCAATTGGATATAATAAAAATTTAAATGTATTTAATGCACTATTTTTAATAACTATTCTTGATCAAGAGAAATTTAAATTTTCTTATGGGCGTAAGTATCGTGCGAATTTAGATAAAATTGTGATTAAGTTGCCTATTTGTCGCAATGAAGATGGTACGCCTGTTTATGATAAGAATAATACATACTCTTCCAAAGGTTATATTCCAGATTGGGGATATATGGAGAATTATATAAAATCTTTACCATATGGCGACAGGATATAAAAAATACTTTTAGTCCCACACACTATACCAAAAAACGAGATTTTGTCCCACACATACATCTTTCACTGATGAAATAGCTGTCAGTGAATAAAAAGACGAGATTGAATAAATCTCGTCTTTTTTATTTCTTAAAAACTGCATAAAATAGGGCAAAATAGAATAATTATTCACTCAAAAAGTTGGACAAAAATGTTACAATTTAGAGCTGTCATCCCAGAACCTATAGGGTTTGAAATGACGACTTTATTTTAGATGTATAAAACTGATTGAAATATTTAAGATTATATGATATAATTATAATACTAATTTCTAATGATTTGAGAACATTTCAAATAAAAGGAGAAAACTATGAGTATGCCAATGGATATTGAAAGAACGTGTGCGGTTTGTGGAAAAAAGTCAGAGCAAACGGTTTTGGCTTCTACAAACCGATTTGGTGCTTCTGATTTGGATTTGCGTCCACCTGAAATGGAGCGTAGTACTATGGATTGGTGGCTTGAAGAATGTCCGCATTGTGGTTATGTTGCAAATGATTTAGCTCAAAAAACTCTCATTACAAAAGAGTGGATAAAAGATAATCGGTATATTTTTTGCGATAATAGAAACTTTGTGAGTACACTTGCTGAAAAGTTTTATAAATATTATTTAATTAATGTTACAAACAATGACCATAAAGCTGCTTTTTACGCGGTTTTACATACGGCGTGGGTTTGTGACGACGCAGAAGATGTGGATAATGCAATTTATTGTAGAGAAAAGTCGTTGGAAGAATTGTCAAAATTCGTTGTTGATAATGATGAAGAAGAGACGTTCTTGCTTATGCGCGCCGACTTATTGCGTAGAACAAGGCAATTTGATTTGCTTATTAAAGAATATGAAGGGAAAATGTTTTCCGAAGAATTATTAAATAAGATTGCTGTTTTTCAAGTTGAAAAAGCAAAGAAACGAGATACTGCATGTTATACAGTAGCAGATGTTTAAAAAATTTTTGGACGAAATGACAGCTATTTTGTAAGTGTAAGACATCATGCAGGAATTTGTGCATAAACGCACAAAATTCCTGCATTTTTGTTTTATTTATGCATTTTTTGCAGCGTTAAAATAGCCGATGCTTACAAAAAGGTCGGCGAAAATGGTACGTAAAATTGTCACTGAAGAAATTCGGTGGTTTTTTTATTTGTGCTCGTAGCGGTATTTTCCCATCTCTTGAATTTGCAATTCGGAGCGTTCTTGGAAGTGGGTATATACGGTGGTTGTAATCGAGCTGTCCGCTCTATGCCCTGCCCAAAGGCTGACAATTTCACGACGAATTCCACATTCCTGCGCACGCGTGATAAAGGTGTGTCGAAGGTTGTGTAAGTGGTGGTTTGGAAATACGTCTTTGAAATGATTTGTCAAGGGGTTCAGTGAAACGGCCTTGATGGCTTCGATGTCAATAAAGGGTAAAACGTGCTTCAACATCGGCGAAATGGGGATACTACAGCTTTTCTCTTTCATACCCTTTCGTTGCTTTGCGGTAATTACGGAAACCCATTGTTCGTCTACGGTCAAGGTGGCAAGCTCGGAGCGGCGTAAGCCCGTATATAAGATAAAGGCGTACGCTTAAACGTTTTGGATGGCAGTATATAGGCGTTTGGAAGCGTAGTAAATCAAGTAATCGCCCGTATTTTTATGCGGCAATTAGGGTAAATGAAGGGGGCATGGTCGGGATGAATGTAAAAATCAAGGAATATCAGCGTAAAGCAGGCAAGCGAATAAGTGTCATAAAAAACATTTATTTTAGCGAAAGATTTGGCAGTACGGTGGTGAGTCCTTTGCGCCGTGCGAATAGAAAATTTTGGAAAATTGTCTCGGCGAGATAAATAAAAAGCGCGCCAAAATTGACGCGCAGGGGATCGATAAAAAGACGTTTATAGGCGATTACGAGCAATGGTTTAGAAAAAAGAAGCACCGAAGAAGAACGTAGCCCGACATGCCTTGCTAGGGCGGAGTTCTTCTTCGGTGCGTTTCGCTTGGTTTTTGGGGCGCGTACCAAGCACACGCCCCACTATCAGCCATGACCACAAGTGGACAAAAGCGGACGTTTGCAATTATTTTTTAAAAAAATATTTTGGTTATTTTGAATATTTCATCGCGTACATGGTATCTCGTTTTTGCTTGACCGCGTACATGGTGCCTTTATTTTGCTTTAAATACGGAAATTTTTATCCTATGATAATATTTTATATTATCAATTTTACCGTATAAACACTATTGACAACGCATTTTTTTTGTGGTATAATATATTTATATATTATAAAATTTGTTTTAAGGACTTCGGTATGTATAAGCATTTTTTGAAGAGATTCTTTGACTTGATATTATCCTTTTTCGGAATTATCATTTTGTTAATTCCTATGGCAATATTGGCGATTGCGATAAAATGTGACAGCAAGGGGCCTGTCTTTTTTAAACAAAAAAGGATCGGCAATCATAAGAAGACTTTTATGATTTTAAAATTCCGCACGATGAGGACGGATACACCACACGATGCACCTACGCATGAGCTTTCCGATCCTAAAAAATGGATTACGAAAGTGGGTGGTTTTTTGCGTAAAACTTCCTTGGATGAAATTCCGCAAATCTTTAATATTTTTGTGGGGCAGATGTCTATTATTGGACCGCGCCCTGCTTTGTGGAATCAAGACGATTTGATTGCTGAGCGTGATAAATATGGGGTGAATGACGTAAAGCCTGGACTTACGGGCTGGGCGCAAATCAACGGGCGTGATGAGTTAGAAATTCCTGTAAAAGCCAAGTTGGACGGCGAGTACGTTGAAAAATTGAACGCTGGCAAGTTCAAGGGAATTTCCATGGATTGGAAATGTTTCTGGTGGACAATTTTTTCGGTTCTCAAGAGAGAGGGTGTCGTGGAAGGCGGTACAGGCGAAATGAAGAAACAACAGCAAGAAAATAATCGGGCAAGCAAAATTGAAGTCACGGATGAAGCTACCATTTCAAGTTAAAATGTCATTTTAGAGGGAAACAATGAAAATATTGGTTATTTGTCAGTACTATCATCCGGAGCCATTTCGTATTTCTGATATTTGCGAGGAATGGGTGAAGCAAGGACACGAAGTGCAGGTTGTGACGGGAAAACCGAATTATCCCATGGGGGAGATATATCACGGTTATCAAGGGCGTGAGAAATGCGATGAGGTTATCAATGGTGTAAAGGTTCATCGATGTTTTGAAGTTCCCCGAAAAAAAGGAATTGTTTATCGTTTTTTAAATTATTATTCATTTTCGTGGTCTGCTACGAGATATGTAAAAAAATTAAAAGGATGCTACGACGTTGTTTTTGTAAATCAATTATCTCCTGTAATGATGGTCGAACCCGCTCTTTTTTACAAAAAAAAGCATGGAACAAACACAGTTTTGTATTGCTTGGATTTGTGGCCAGAAAGCCTTGTGGCAGGAGGGGTAAAACGTAATTCTTTACTTTATAGATATTATTATAAAGTTTCGAAAAAGATATACCGTTCGGTAGATAAAATTGCCGTCACTTCCAAGCGCTTTAAACAGTATTTGATTGAGCAATTTGAAATTGCCGAGGAAAAAGTAACCTACATACCGCAATATGCGGAGTCATTATTTGACGCGCAAGCTTGTAAAAAGGAAAAAAGAGAAACGATAGATTTATTGTTCGCTGGAAATATTGGATCTGCTCAAAGCGTGGAAACAATTATCCGGGCTGCTGCAGAAACGCAAGATATAGCAATTTTACGCTGGCATATTGTAGGGGAAGGAAGTTCGTTAAATGCGTGTCAATCTTTGGCGGCAGAGTTAAATGTGAAGAATGTTACTTTTTATGGACGTAAACCGTTGGAGGATATGCCTTCTTTCTATCGACAGGCGGACGCGATGCTGCTCACTTTGATGAAAGATGATATGCTATCGTTAACACTTCCAGGGAAAGTACAAACTTATATGGCTGCGGGGAAGCCTATCATTGCGGTTGCTAATGGCGAAGTTTCTACTGTAATACAATCTGCAAAATGTGGTTTTTGTGTATCAGCTCAAGATTATAATGCGTTGGCGCAATGCGTTAGAATGTTTTGCGACTTGCAGAGTTTGGAATGTATAGAGTTAGGCAAAAATGCGGAGCGGTTTTATAAAGATAATTTTTCGAAAATGGTTTTTTTTGAAAGGATGGAAGATTTTTTAAAATGAAAGTTTTAATGATAAACTCTGTTTGCGGTATTCGTAGTACAGGACGAATTTGTACGGATATTGCGGAATTGCTTGAAAAGCAAGGGCATGAATGTAAGATTGCCTATGGGAGAGAAATTGTTCCTGAAAAATATCGAAAATACGCGGTGAAAATTGGTAATACGTTATCGGTTAGACTAGATGCTTTGAAAACCCGTATTTTTGATAATGCTGGTTTTAATTCGAAATTAGCGACCAAAAAATTTATAAAGTGGGTTAGGAAGTATGACCCTGATGTAATTCACTTGCATAATTTACATGGATATTATCTAAACATTGAGATCCTATTTCAGTATTTAAAAACGTGTAAAAAAAGAATTATTTGGACTTTGCATGACTGTTGGGCGTTTACAGGACATTGCGCACATTTTGATTTTGTTGGATGTAAGCGGTGGGAAAAAGGCTGCTTTCAATGTTTTCAGAAAAAGAGATATCCTAAAAGTCTATTATTCAATCGAGCCAAGCTTAATTATTCTAGAAAAAAAGATTTGATGAGTGGAGTTAAAGATATGACAATCATTACTCCTTCATACTGGTTAGCGGAATTGGTAAAGAAGTCTTTTTTACAAGAATATAGAATTAAGGTAGTTCCTAATGGTATCGATTTGAATGTTTTTCAGCCAACAAAAAATAGCATAAGAGAAATATACAATTTACAAGATAAACTAATTATATTAGGAGTAGCTAGTGCTTGGGATAAGTATAAAGGCTTGCAGGATTTTGTCGAATTATCGCAAAGTATAGATGAGTGTTATCAGGTTGTTTTGGTTGGTTTGACAAAGGAACAAAGTAGGAATTTATCGAAGCAAATCTTGGTGATTCCGAGGACGGACTCGGTGGAAGAACTTGCTCAATGGTATACAGCGGCAAATGTTTTTTTAAATTTGAGCATGGAAGAAACTATGGGATTAACAACGGTTGAAGCGATGGCGTGTGAGACACCTGTTATTGTCTACAATAAAACAGCCTTGCCTGAAGTAGTTGCTTTTGATAGCGGGATTGTTGTGGATGCTATAGTGGAGGATGTTATTAAAGCATTACCTGAATCTAAAAAATTTTCGGGGGAACGGTGTAGAATGCAAGCGAAAAAGTTTGATAAATATGTTCAATATAACAAATATCTGGAATTATATAAGGAAAATCAATGAAAGTATTATTTATAACAAATGTTCCGTCACCATATCGTGTGGATTTTTTTAATGAGCTGGGAAAATATTGTGATTTAACAGTAGTTTTTGAGAAAAAAGCTTCCAATGAAAGAGATGCATCTTGGCGGAATTATACATTTAAAACGTTTAAGGGGATTTTTTTGAAAGGTATATCCATTTCTACGGATAGTGCTTTTTGTTTCGGATTAAATAAAATCATTAAAAACGGACATTTTGATAAAATAATATGTACCAATTTTTCTTCGCTCACAGGTATGCGCTCCATTCTTTATATGAGAAGAAAAAAGATTTCTTACTTTTTAGAAAGCGATGGGGGGTTTGAAAAAAGTGGAATAGGATTAAGAGAAAGGATAAAAAAATATTTTATTCGTGGAGCAGAAGGATATTTTAGTACAAGCGATGTGCATGATCAATATTATTTGAAGTATGGTGCAGAAAAGAAAAAGATATATCGTTATCCGTTTACGTCTTTGTTAAAAAAAGATATTATAGTCGATTCTTTAGATAATAAGGAAAGAGCTGCGCTGAGGCGATTATTGGGAATGAACGAATCTAAAATTATTCTTACAGTAGGGCAGTTTATCCATCGAAAAGGATTTGATTTATTGTTGCGCGCTTCGGTGGGATTACCGCAAGACGTAGGGGTTTATTTTGTTGGAGGAGTTCCTACGGATGAATATTTGCAAATGAAAGAGAAATTAGGACTGCGTAACGTACATTTTGAAGGATTTAAATTAAAAGAAGAATTAAAAAAATATTATCAAGCGGCAGACTTGTTTGTTTTACCTACGAGAGAAGATATATGGGGGCTTGTTGTGAATGAAGCTATGGCAAATGGATTGCCAGTTATAACGACTGATAAATGTGTTGCGGGGATAGAATTGGTTCAAAACGAGCGAAATGGATTTATCGTAAGGTCGGAAGATTATTTAGCGTTGCAAGAAGCGCTTTTAAAAACATTAAGTGATAATAATGCCTGCTCTTTTATGGGCAAAGAGAGTTTAAGTATAATCAAAGAATATACAATTGAAAAAATGAGCGAAAGACATTTAAAGGTTTTAGGGGGGGCGTATGAGTAAGCTTCGAATATCATTATTAATTCCAACAATGAATAGACCGCTTGCATTGAAGAGGACCTTGCAAAATTATTTCCAAGGAGATAATTATCCATCACAGGTTGTTGTTGTGGATCAGAGTGAAGAAGATGTTATCGCAAAAGAAATAAAGGATATTTTATCTGTTTATTCTGATATTGTGGATACTTTGTATATTCGACAAGAGGTTCCGTCTTTAACAAAGGCGAGAAATGTTGCTTTAAAATATGCGAAAGAAGAAATAGTTGTTTGTTCGGATGACGATGTGGATGTATATGAATATACGTTGCAAAACGTATTGAAGGTATTTGAGAAATCAGAAATAGCAATGATTGCAGGATTGGATGATAATGCGGAGACGAATAAGTCTAAAATAGGATATTTTTTGGGGTTTAAGTCGTTGAAGAATCGAAAAATCGGTCATGTGACAAAATCGATGCTAGGGCGTTATCCGCGTTTTGTTTTTGGACAAGTCGAGACGCAATGGGCAATGGGATACTTCTTTGCATTTCGCAAATCCTTAGCAGAAAAGTATCACTTGGCTTGGGATGAAAAGTTGTTAAGCTATGCGTATGCAGAGGATCTCGATTTTAGTTACACGTACTATAAAGCGGCTCAAAAGGAAGGGCTTAAATGTGTATTAGACGAAAAGGTTAGAGTAAAGCATTGTTGTTCGAAAGAATATAGAATAGCGTCAAGAAAAAGCACATTTATGTATGTATGCCATAGAAAATATTTAAGCGTGAAACATAATATGGGGATAGGCTCAAATCTTGCACTATGGTGGAGCAATTATTGTATGTTGTGGATTAGACGATTAAGAAAAGAGAAACCTGCAGATTTCAAAGATGCGATAAAGTTTGCGAGAAAAAACAAACAGGATATTCTTCAGGGCAAATTTTTGTTTTAAGGAGTAAATGTAAAGATGGAAATGTTTAAAACAAAAAAGGGGGACATAGGTGGCTTTTTGGCTGGAGTATGTTTTCTCTGTAATATTTCTCAAATTCCGCAATTGATGGGGAATTCGCTCTTAAGAATTTTATATTTGAGTTTATGGATAATTTTGTTTTTTATACTGTGCCTAAGGAGTGAAAAATTTCAGATTTTACCTCTTGTGCCTTTAATTATATTTGATATTTTTTGCGCTTTATTTCAGTTTGCTAGTTTAATAGGGAACCAGACACAAAGCTATTTTACATCCAATTTGTTTCAACCCATGCATCTCTGTGCATTTATATTAATAATTGGTATGATGTGTGGAAAATCTTTGACGCATAAAGATTTTCAAAATGTGGCATTTGCATTTATAGTTAGTGCGCTGATTGTTGCGGCTGCTATTTATTTAAATGTATTTAGAGGTACTAATTGGGCGAGCGAAGGGGCGTATTTATATAGCTCAAAAAATTCGGCGGGGCAAATTTTTTTAACGGCAATCGTGTTGCTTCTTTTTATGTTTAATGAAAAGAATAAAATATTGACATTGCTTATTTCAGCTGTTTTTATATTATTAATTTTTATGATGAAAAGCCGTGCGACCATTTTGAGTGCCGTGATACTTGTTGTATATGACATATTTTTTGTTATAAAAAATCCTAAGAAAAAAGCATTTTTAATAGTTCTTCTTATTGTAGCGGTAGCCTTTATATTTTTGAATCCTACGTTGTATAATTTAATTATCGAAGAGATTATGTTGCGAAATAAAGAGTTGACGGATATTACAGGCGTAACCTCCAATCGAGATTTGCACATAAGGCGATTTTTAAAAATGTTTCCGGAGTATTGGTTAATTGGAACCGGCGGCTCATATATTGAGTCATTTCCTCTAGCGGGGCTGCTTAGTTATGGAATATTAGGTTTTTTGCCAATCCTTATTTTTTCAATTTATCCGTTATGCACCGCAATTAAATATAGGAAGCGCAAAGATTTAAAATTGCTTATTTTTATGATTATTGCTTTAAATTTAATGATGTGGTTTAATGGGATTTTTGAGGAATTGTCGCCTTTCGGACCAGGGGTAAAGTGTTATTTTCTCTGGTTATCAACAGGTATTTTATTGTCAAAAGCGAAGAACGATAGTTATGAGGTGAAAAAGAATGAAAACACAATGTAGTGTTTCTTTTATTGTTCCTGTCTATAATGTTGAGAGTTATTTAAATGAATGCATTGAAAGTATTTTAATGCAAGATTTAGATAATATGGAGATCATTTTGATAAATGATGGATCGACTGATAATAGTAAATCGATTTGTGAGAAGTATATTCAAAGGTACTCTTTTATACGACTAATTGATAAAAAAAATGGGGGTATTTCATCTGCTAGAAATGAAGGATTGCTTGCAGCGAGAGGAAAATACGTTTGCTTTATTGATAGTGATGATTTTTACAAGAAAAAATTTGCAAAACAATTTTTTGAATTGTGCGAAATAAATAATTTAGATATTATAAGAGGCTGGTATGGGATATACGAGGAAGAAAGAAGAAAATTTTTAGACCATGTTCAGTCCAAGCTTTCGTACATTAATAAGCCTTGTTTGGGACAAGAGTTTTTAATTCTTTCTATCAAGGAACATGCAAATGAAGTTGTTCCTTGGCTTGGTTTTTTTAAGAGAGAATATCTTTTGAAAAATAATCTTAGTTTCCCTGAAGGGATTGCGTATGAAGAAGATCAATTGTTTTTCCTAAAGGCATTGATTGGGGATGCAACTTGTCGGATTATGCAGAGTGATATCGAATTTTACGCGTACAGGAAAAGAATTGGAAGCGCTACAAAAACGCCTACTTATAAGCAAACACAGGATATAATATATATTGTTAAAAAAGAAACAGAATTTGTAATACAGTGTGTTAAATCTTCGCGATTAAAAAAGTATTGTTTCAAATATATAACCTCTTCTTTTTACCAATTGACATCTATTTATGGGAGAGTAAGCCGAGAAGATAAAGAAAAAGTTGCAAAAACTGTTCCGTGGTCTGTAAAATGGAGATGTTTATGTTATCCTTATGATAAACATCAATGGATTAAAATTTTTTTATTTACGTTTGCTCGTTGGGTTGTAGATATAGTATATAGTGGAAGGTTGAAGAGATGAAGATAATATTGGTGCTATTAACGCATATTGATAATTTGCCGCCCGCACGGAATTTATTGCTGGCGCTTACAAAAAATAATGTTGTGGTGGATTTGATTACAATGTATAGTGATTCCCTTCCACAAGAAGTCAAAGACAGCAAAAATATAACAATATATGACGTTCAATCAAAGATTGAAAACAATCCTTTAAAATGTTTAATCAACCGATTTATTAGGAGAAAAAAAGTTCGAAAGCTTATTAAAAAATTGGCGAAACAAGATGATGTTATATGGACTGTGACAGATTATGACGCTATGGAGGTAGGGAAACTTCAATTGAAACATAAACACGTTACTCAATTGATGGAACTTATTAAGGATATTCCAGTGTTTGACGAATTGCCGTTTTTCAAGGCAAATATTAAAAAATATGCAAAAACTGCAGATGTAGTGATAGTACCAGAGTATAATAGAGCGCATATACAAAAAGCTTATTGGGATTTAGAGAAATTGCCGGTCGTTTTACCTCATAAGCCAACAATTAATTTTGATAAAAAACATGCAATTAGTCCAGAGCTTGATAAGGCGCGAGAAGTGTTAGAGCAAATAGGTGATAGGAAGATTATATTATATCAAGGAGTATTTGGTTACGAGCGAGTTTTGGATCAATTTATAGAAGCAGTTGAATTGCTTGGATCGGCGTATTGCATACTTTTAATGGGACGAGATGATGAGGTTGCTCAAGGTTTAAGGAAAAAATATCCGCATGTATTTTTTATTCCCTTTATTTCGGCACCAAATCATTTATATGTAACAGCACGGGCGCATATTGGGATTCTTTCGTACGTAAATAGTAAGGGAATTCGCCATTTCGATCCGTTAAATGCTATATATTGTGCGCCAAATAAGCTTTATGAGTATTCTTGCTTTGGTGTACCGATGGTAGGAAATAATATTCCGGGATTGGATATTCCATTTCGAATCCATAACATAGGTTTGGTGTCGGAATTAACGGCGGAACATATAGCTGAAGCAATTCAAACGATCGAAAAGGACTATGAATTGATGAGTAAAAATTGTGAGCAATTTTATGAAAGCGTTAATATTGAAACTATAGTAGATAGCATTATTAATGAGCTTAAAGCCAAGGATTGATTATGTTAAAAGATAAATTGCGTGGAAAAGATATAAAAGATAGTTTTTTGTTTTTATTAGCGATTCCTTTTGCGTTTTTTAAAAGGATATTTAATAGGAATATTTGGTTAGTTTCTGAACGCCCTAAAGAAGCGCGCGATAATGGGTATTGGTTTTTTAAATATGTTCGTGAAAATTATTCTCAACAAAAAGTTTATTATGTGATTACAAAAAATGCTTCGGATATAAAAAAAATTGAACAATACGGCAATATTGTTTATTTCAATACATTTAAGCACTACGTTATATATTTGGCTAGCAAATTTCATATTAGCGCACATGTTAATTCTGATTCGCCGAATAGTCGCGTATCTAACTTTTTAGAAACGCATGGGCTGTTAAAAAACAAGAGAATCTTTTTACAACACGGGATAACGAAAGATAAGATTAGTTTTGGTTATTATACCTGTAGCAGAGCGGATATGTTTGTGTGTGCTGCAAAACCGGAATGGGAGTTTTGTCGTCAAGAATTTGGTTATCCAGAAGGGAATGTGCAGCTTTTAGGATTTGCTAGGTTTGACGGACTAGACGTCAAAGAAATAAAAAGACAGATATTATTGATGCCCACGTGGCGGGCATGGTTAGCTAATTCGTCGAAAAAGGATTTTAGGCAGAGTGAATACTGGAAACGATACGTTAGTTTTTTAAAGAATGAAGAACTTAATTGTTTTTTAGAACGGGAACGGCTTCAGTTAATATTTTTCCCTCATCCTGATATGCAGCCATATTTGGATATGTTTTCTTCCAAAAATAAAAATATTGTAATAGCAAATGCTCAAAGCTACGAAGTGCAAGCGTTATTAAAAGAATCTTTGGCGTTAATAACAGATTACTCAAGTGTTGCGTTTGATATGGCCTATATGGATAAACCAATATGTTATTATCATTTTGATTATGATGACTATAGAAAAGGGCAGCATCCGGAGGGGTATTTTTCTTATAAACGCGATGGATTTGGGCCTGTGGTAGAAACTGAAATAGATATTGTGAATTTTTTAGAGACCTGCGCGAGAAATCAATTTAAGTCGGAACTAGAATATCAGTTTAGAGCAAATAGTTTCTTTACGTTAAGAGATAAGAACAATTGTCAAAGAATATTTGATGCGATAAAAAAGCTATAATTTAAAAGGAGACTCATAATATGGAGGAGCTGATTTCTGTAATAGTTCCAATATACAATATCGAAAGGTATATTGACAGATGTGTGGAGAGTATCTTAAATTCTACATATTCCAATATTGAAATTATTTTAGTGAACGATGGATCTGAGGATGATGGTAGTGCTGTTTGTGATAATTGGGGGCAGAAAGATACAAGAATAAAAGTTGTCCATAAGAGGAATGGGGGATTGAGTTCCGCGCGAAATGCTGGTTTGGCGGTTGCAGAAGGGGAATATGTTTCATTTATCGATGGGGATGACGAAATAAGTCCTATGATGTTTGAAAGGTTGTATGAAAAAATAGCGCAAAAGAATTCGGATATTTCTATGTGTCGCATGGAGAAGATTGAAGGACACAAGAGATATATAACGCGCGCTTTTCCTCAGGGAAAGGAGGAAATGAATTTAACCTCAAAAGAAGCAATACAATTATTATTAAAAGATGAAATAGATTGTAGTGCTTGTTTGAAATTATATAAAAAGTCTTTATTTGATGGTATAATTTTCCCGGTGGGTATTACCAATGAGGACTTTGCGATAATGTATCGAATTTTTGCCAAGGCGACTCAAGTTACTTATATCCAAGATGTTCTTTATTATTATTACTATAGAGAGAATAGTATAACCACTACTAAGTTTAATGAGAGGCAGTTTGATAAATTTGATAACGCGTTACACATGGTGGAATATGTCGAGAAAAATTTTCCTGATTTGAAGTTGGAGGCGTCCTTTTATTTATATAGGCAAACTATGTACCTATTGAAAAAACTTTGCTGTTCGAATTTAGAAAATGCATATCGAGAGAGATATTTGCAATTAAAAAAAAGATTGAGAAAAGGAACGGGATGTTTTATTTTTTCTAAAAATTATTCTATAAAGGAAAAGGGAATGTATTTGTGTCTGGCTTGGTTACCTGCATTGTATAAAAGGATTAATAAGAGATAAAATGAAAAAGTTAATTAAAAAGTTTATAGGGTACATAAAAAAGATACGTAGAGAAATAATTTTTTCTTTGAATTTTGGGCAAAAGATAAAAAGATTACATAATAGTAATGAAAAAGTTTTTGTATGCGTTGATTCTGCAGTGCATGGAAATATGGGGGATCAAGCGTTGGGATTCTGTCGATTGAAGTTTTTACAGGCTATTGGCATTTCAAAAAAAAATATTCTAGAATATACCGCTCGTGATAGGATGCGTTTTTGGCCACAAATTTGTAAGGCTCATCGAGAATCAGATATTATTGTTTTGCGTGGTGGTGGATATTGGGGCGATTTGTGGTTAGATGGTTTTGAGTCCATATTGGAGTATATTAAATTATTTCCTAAAAATCCTATTATTATTTTCCCGCAATCTGTATACTTTTCCAATACTGAAAAAGGGAGAGAGGTTCTTGAGCTGTCGAAAAAAATTGTGGGTGAGGCACAGAACCTTACAATTTGTGCGCGGGATAAAAATTCGGGGAGATTGTTGAAAGAATATTATCCGAAAATCAAAGTGCTGACTATGCCGGATACAGTTTTGTCTTATAAACCGGATATTAAAAGAAAGTCTAACGAATTAAGCAATAAAATACTATTATGCCTTCGTAATGATAAAGAGAAAAGTATTTCGTTTGATGTCGCTCAAGAGTTGTGCAAAATAGAGCAAGATCGAATTATTTTTTTTCAGGATACAAGTATTGATTTCAATTTAAAAAGAATAAATCAAAGGGAAAAGAACTTGGTGAAGATTTGGAATGTTTTTTTGCAAGCAAAATGTGTTGTCACGGATCGGTTGCATGGGATGATTTTTTCGACCATATTGGGGGTTCCTTGTATTGTGTTGAATAATATAGATGGTAAAGTTGAGAATCAATACGAATGGTTGAAGGATAATTTATCCTATGTAAAATATGTCGAGACGGCTGCGCAATTTCAGGAGGCGTATAAATATATTGACGGTTGTAATCATACCGAATATCCTATAGGTAATATGATTCCGCTATTTAAGGAATTGAAAGAGTGCTTATTGAGTTTATAATTAATAAAAATAACTATTAAATAAGGTCATCACATGAAAGTACAAAACTCGCGAACGAAGAACGTATCTATAAATGCTACTGTGGGAATCATTTTTCAGATTATTCAAATTGCAGGAGCGTTTATCTCAAGGACTTTTTTTATAAAGTTATTGGGAGAAGAATATTTAGGTGTAAACGGCTTGTTTACGAATATTTTGACGATTTTGTCTTTTGCGGAATTGGGTATTGGGAATGCATTTGTCTTTCGTTTGTATAAACCGTTAGCGGAGGATAATAAGAAAGAACTAAGTTCATTGATGGGGTTCTATAAAAAGGTATATAGCTGTATAGGGGGTATTATCGCTATCGCAGGATTGTGTGTAGTTCCTTTTTTAGGACACCTTATCAAAGAAAGCCCTAATATAGTAGAAAACTTAAAAATTATATATATTTTATTTTTGTTCAATACGGTCATCTCATATTTTGTTTCTTTCAAAAGATCCCTGATGGACGCAGATCAAAAGGGATGGATCAAAACTATTTTACAAGAGACGATGGCGATTGTGCAAATTGTCGCACAGATATTAATTTTGTATTTTACTCGCAATTATATTTTATATTTAATTGTGATGATTTGTTCTACATTGATTTATAATTTTATTTCTTCAATTGTAGCGAACAAAATATATCCGTTTTTGCGGGAAAAGTCTCCTCCTATAGAAAAAGGGGTTGCGAAATCAATTTTTAAAGACGTGGGGGCTTTTGCAGTCTATCGTTTTGGAAATGTAATAACCAATGGAACGGATAACATTATTATTTCTTCCATGATAGGCGTTGTGGCGGTGGGACTGGTGTCTAATTATACATTGTTAAGCAGTTATGCCAATCTGATTTTATCAAAAATAATATCAGCGTTTACTGCAAGTATTGGGAATTTAAAAGCTAATTGTGATGATAAAGTTAAATTAAAATCGGTATTTCAAAAACTTTTATTGATAACGGCTTGGTTGTATGGTTTAGTATCTGTAGGTTTTGTTGTAATAGCTAGTACATTTATCCAATGCTGGTTGGGTGAGGGATATGTTTTATCCAAAATCACGGTTTGGGCGATGGGAATGGACTTTTACATTCGCGGAATGCAATATACGACAGAGACTTATCGATCTGTTTTTGGCTATTTTCGCGAGGGAAAATATTCGGCTCTGGCGGGGGCGATTCTAAATATATTTTTATCTATATTGTTATGTTTATGGATTGGTTTGCCGGGTATTTTTATTGCCACACCTATTTCGAGATTGCTGACAATAGGCTTATTAGATCCAATTTTGATTTATAAAAAAACGTTTCATCAAAATCCCATTAGCTATTTTTTGAGCTATTTTGGATATATGCTACTTATTTTATTGATTGGTTTAATTTGTTATTATTTATGTTCGCTTATTACTACTAATGGTTGGTTGAGCGTGGTTTTAATGGTCGTTATTGTATTAAGCGTATTCAATAGCTTGATGCTATTGTGTTTTTGCCGAACAAAAATGTTAAGAGAACTATTTAAGGCGCTATGGGGAATACTGCCTTTAAAAAAGAAGAAATAAAGGTAGGACAATATACTTTAGCATGATGGGTATAAATAAGAATTTTATTAAATTGAGGTGGTAAACTTGAAAACGATTATGCTTGTATTTGGAACAAGACCAGAGGCGATAAAGATGTGTCCTCTTGTCAATGAGTTAAAGAAGAGAAAAAAAATAAAGACATTGGTGTGTGTTACGGGGCAGCATCGTCAGATGCTTGATCAAGTTCTAGAGACTTTTTCGGTTGCCCCCGACTATGACTTGTCTATTATGAAAGATAAGCAGACCTTGTTTGATATTACAACAAAGATTTTAAATCGCATTAAAGATGTCTTTGAGGAAGTAAAACCTGATGTCGTTTTGGTGCATGGTGATACATCAACGACGTTTGTTACGGCGCTTGCTTGTTTCTATTTGCAAATACCTATTGGACATGTAGAGGCTGGGCTGCGTACATATAACATTTACAGCCCTTGGCCTGAAGAGTTTAACCGTCAAGTGGTTTCTATTATTGCAAAATACAACTTTGCCCCCACGGAGCTTTCCCGTGCTAATCTAATTAAGGAAGGCCGGAGTGAAGATTCTATATACATTACGGGCAACACGGCTATCGATGCGTTGAAAACAACTGTTCGTAAGGATTATACACACCCTGTATTGGATTGGGTAGGCGACAGTAAATTAATTATGATTACGGCGCATCGTAGAGAAAATCTTGGCAAACCTATGCATAATATGTTTCGTGCGATTCGTCGCGTTATGGACGAGCATCCTGATGTAAAAGCGATTTATCCCATTCACATGAATCCCGTAGTGCGTAGGGCGGCAGAGGAAGAACTTGGCGGTTTTGATAGAATTCGTATAATAGAGCCATTAGAAGTGTTGGATTTTCATAATTTCTTAGCGCGTAGCTATATGATTTTGACGGATAGTGGCGGGATTCAAGAAGAAGCGCCTTCGCTTGGAAAACCTGTTCTTGTTATGCGTGATACGACGGAACGTCCTGAAGGAATTAAAGCGGGTACATTAAAATTGGTGGGTACGGACGAGCAGGTGATTTATGAAAACTTTAAATTGCTTTTAGAGAATAGAGAAGCTTACGAAATAATGTCGAAAGCAAGCAATCCCTACGGCGATGGGTTTGCGTGTAAACGTATTGCAGATATTTTGGAGGGATAAAATGTCACTTTTTACGAATAAAACATTACTTATTACAGGCGGTACGGGTTCGTTTGGAAATGCTGTGCTTAATAGATTTTTGAGAACGGATATTGGTGAAATCCGCGTTTTCTCGCGTGATGAGAAGAAACAGGACGATATGCGCCATGAATTCCAGTCGAAGATGCCTGATGTTGCCGAAAAAATCAAGTTTTATATCGGCGACGTTCGAGATATCGCAAGTGTGAGAAATGCGATGCACGGCGTTGATTATATATTTCACGCAGCGGCGTTAAAGCAAGTGCCTTCTTGTGAATTTTTCCCCATCGAAGCGGTGAAGACTAACGTGCTCGGTACAGAAAATGTTTTAACGGCGGCAATTGAAGCGGGCGTTAAGAATATTGTTTGTCTTTCGACGGATAAGGCGGCATATCCAGTAAACGCAATGGGGACAAGCAAGGCAATGATGGAAAAAGTCATCGTTGCAAAATCCCGTACGGTATCGCCTGAAAAGACAAAGATTTGCTGTACGCGTTATGGCAACGTTATGTGCAGTCGTGGATCGGTTATTCCTCTTTGGATTGACCAAATCCGCGATAGTAAGCCTATTACGATTACGGATCCTACGATGACGAGATTTATTATGTCTTTGGAAGAGGCGGTGGATCTTGTGCTCTTTGCCTTTGAACATGGTGAGAGTGGTGATATTCTCGTGCAAAAAGCGCCTGCTTGTACGATTAAAACGCAGGCTGAGGCAGTTTGTGAATTGTTCGGTGGTGATAAGGGAAATATCAAAGTGATTGGTATTCGCCACGGCGAGAAGATGTATGAAACGCTTTTGACAAACGAAGAATGCGCAAGTGCAATTGACCTTGGTAATTTTTATCGAGTGCCTTGTGATAAGCGTGGGTTGAACTATGATAAGTATTTCAACAATGGTGATGTAGAACGCAATCCTTTGACGGAGTTTAATTCTAATAACACGCAGCTTTTAACAGTCGAAGAAACGAAAGCAAAAATTGCTTCGTTGCAATATATTCAAGATGAATTAAAGAAATAAGGACAAGGTATGAAGATACTCGTTACGGGTGCGAAGGGATTTGTTGGGAAAAACCTTTGTGCTGCTTTGAAAAATTTAAAAGATGGGAAAGATAAAACTCGTCCTATGTTGTCGATTAAAGAAATTTTTGAATACGATATAGATAGCAATTCCACGGATTTGGAAACGTATTGTGAAAAAGCAGATTTTGTATTCAACCTTGCGGGGGTAAATCGTCCGCAAAATCAAGAAGAGTTTATGCAGGGCAATTTCGGCTTTGCGTCGACCTTGCTTGATGCGTTGAAGAAGTATAACAACAAATGTCCTGTGATGCTTTCTTCATCCATTCAGGCGACGCTTATCGGGCGTTATGCGCAAGGTGAATACGGAAAAAGCAAGAAAGCAGGCGAAGAGCTTTTCTTTGATTATGAGAGTAAAGGTGGGGGGCAGGTATGCGTTTATCGCTTTCCGAATCTGTTTGGAAAATGGTGTAGACCGAATTATAACAGCGCTGTTGCAACCTTCTGCAATAACATCGCGAACGACTTGCCGATTATGGTCAATGATCGGGCGATTGAGCTGGAACTTCTCTACATAGATGATTTGGTGACGGAAATGCTCGATCTTTTGGAAGGCAAAGGGCATCGTTGCGATTACGACGGTTTGATGCCTGTGGAAAGTGAAAGTGGCAGATATTATTACGCGCCGATTACACACAAAGTAACGCTTGGTGAAATTGTTGATTTGTTGCAAAAATTCCATGAACTGAGCGAAACGTTGATTGTTCCCGAAATTCCGAATGGAAGTTTTGCAAAGAAACTGTATTCGACTTATTTGAGTTATTTGCCCAAAGAAAAAGTGGATTTTGATTTAAAGATGAATGTGGATGCGCGCGGGAGCTTTACCGAATTATTAAAGACGGAAAAGTGCGGACAAGTGTCTATCAATATTTCAAAACCTGGCATTACCAAGGGGCAGCATTGGCACCACACGAAATGGGAATTTTTCATTGTTGTAGCAGGGCACGGTCTTATCCAACAACGTAAAATTGGCACGGACGAAGTATTGAACTTTGAAGTAAGCGGTGATAAAATTCAAGCGGTGCATATGTTGCCTGGCTATACGCACAACATTATCAATCTTTCCGAAACGGAAAACTTGGTGACGGTGATGTGGGCAAACGAGCAATTTGATTCCAACCATCCCGATACATTCTTTGAAATTGTAGAGTAAATGGATATACCATGTACGAGGTGAAATAATATGGAAACGAAAATTAGATTGGATTATTCGGACGTAAAATTTAAGGATAATGGCAAGTTAAAGCTTTTAATTATCGCGGGAACGCGCCCTGAAATTATCCGTTTGGCGGCGGTAATCAACAAGTGCCGTCAATACTTTGACTGTATTCTCGCGCACACGGGACAAAACTACGATTATAACTTGAACGGTGTATTCTTCAAGGATTTGAAGCTTGCTGATCCCGAAGTTTATATGGATGCGGTGGGCGACGATCTTGGCGCAACGGTGGGTAACATTATCAACTGCTCGTACAAGCTGATGGCGGCTTGCAAGCCTGATGCGCTCCTGATTCTTGGCGACACGAATAGCTGCTTGTCGGCAATTCCTGCAAAGCGCTTGCATATTCCCATTTTCCATATGGAAGCTGGGAATAGATGCAAGGACGAGTGCTTGCCCGAAGAAACGAATCGCCGTATCGTCGATATTATTTCCGACGTAAACTTGGCGTATTCCGAGCACGCGCGTCGTTATTTAGCTGACTGCGGTTTACCTAAGGAAAGAACGTACGTAACGGGCTCGCCCATGGCGGAAGTGTTGCATAACAACTTGGCGGAAATCGAAGCAAGTGACGTGCTTACGCGCCTTGGATTGCAGCCCAAAAAATACATCTTGCTTTCCGCGCATAGAGAAGAAAATATTGACACGGAAAAGAATTTCGTTTCCTTGTTTACGGCCATCAATAAGCTTGCGGAAAAGTACGATATGCCTATTTTGTATTCCTGCCATCCAAGAAGCAAGAAACGTTTGGAAACAAGCGGATTTAAGCTTGATAAACGTGTCATTCAAAATCAACCCTTGGGTTTCCACGATTACAATAATTTGCAAATGAACGCGTTTGCTGTTGTTTCGGATAGCGGTACGTTACCCGAAGAAAGCTCCTTCTTCACGAGCATCGGCAAGCCCTTCCCTGCTGTTTGTATTCGTACGAGTACGGAACGCCCCGAAGCGCTTGACAAGGCGTGCTTTGTGCTTGCAGGGATTGACGAAAAGAATCTTTTGCAGGCAGTGGAAACGGCGGTATCTTTGACGGAAGACGACAACCACGGCATTCCCGTACCCGATTACATGGAAGAAAACGTTTCGACGAAGGTCGTGAAGATTATCCAAAGCTACACAGGCGTTGTGGATAAAATGGTTTGGAGAAAGTTCTAAAAAATCCAATTTTACGGAGGCGGGTATGCAACGAACGGTTGAAAAAGTATTTTTTGCATTGATTCGTTTCGAAATAAATGGTAGCGAATTATGTGAAGATTTGAAAAACTTAATAACGCCTGAAATGCTACCTGCTTTGTTTAAGCTTTCTAAACGGCATGATTTAGCACATCTTGTTGGCGATGCGTTGGATAAGAATGGCTTGCTGCCTGACGGCTCGGAAGCAAAGAAGCGCTTTTTGCAAGAACGCAACATGGCGGTGTACCGCATTGAGCAGTTACGTTATGAATACGAGCAGGTTTTTTCTGCTTTGGAAGAGTTACAAGTAGATTATTTACCGTTAAAAGGTACAGTTTTGAGGAAGTATTATCCCGAAGATTGGATGCGTACTAGCGCTGACGTGGACGTTTTGATTCATAAAGAGGATTTGGAAAAAATCATTGTTCATTTACAAGAACAATTAGAGTACGTCCAAGAATCTGTAGGTGCTTATGATGCTGTTGTAATTTCGCCGACGGGATTCCATATCGAATTGCATTTTGATCTTATTACTAAGTATGATAATGAAACAGCAAACGATTTGTTGGCGAACATTTGGGATTATACCGATAGAGTTGGAAACTCTTATCAACGCACTATGCGTGATGATTATTTCTATTATTACCATCTTGCGCATATGGCAAGGCACTTTATCGATGGCGGATGTGGTGTTCGGCCGTATGTGGATTTGTGGTTACTGAATAATAGAATTCCGTATGATAAAGAGAAACGCAATATTTTATTGAAACAGGGTGGATTATTGAAGTTTGCGCAGGCATCGGAGCTTCTTTCCAAAGTTTGGTTGGAAGAAGAATCTCACATTCAAGAAAGTCAATGGTTGGAAGAATATCTTTTGAATGGCGGAGTGTACGGCAACAGTGAAAACAAGGTTGTTATACAGCAAGGTCAAACAGGTAGCCGATTCAAGTATATTATGTCGCGAATTTTTATGCCGCTTGAAGAAATGCAGTATCGTTATGAGGTTTTAAAAAAGCATAAATGGTTATATCCTTTTATGGTTGTACGTCGTTGTTTTGAAGTGCTATTTAAAGGGGACGGTAAACGCATTAAAAAAGAGTTGCAAACAAGTGATAATATTTCAAACGGAAAACAAAAAGAATCTATGAAATTGATTGAATATTTGGGATTAAAATTATAGTAAAATCACCCTGAAAACCGCTTTTGAAAGTGGTAAAGTGAGTGGGCGACAACGAAAAAATTGTATAAAAAAGCGCGGGAGAGCCGATAAAATAAGGTATTCCGCGCTTAATTTTTGCAAAAAATGGGTTCCTGTTAATCCGTGGGTCGTCAGTTCGAGCCTGTGAAGAACCTATTGAAATCTGAACCTTTATGGTAAGACATTTCAATAGGTTTTTCTTTTATCCCTTTATTTGTAAGGGTTTCGGCGTTATTGAATTTGATTTTGAATAGGACACGTATTTCCGAAAAAGTGAAATTTTTAAATTGAAAAAATAAAATTTTTCACTTTTGAACTCTTGTAATTGGATATCAGGTGCTATTTTTGCTGTAATATTCAGTTTCTTTGGCATCGGGTGTCCTATAATTATTGTTCGAATGCGGGCGTTGGCTGTTGTAGAAGACCATATAGTCATCAACAGCTTTTTGAATTCCTTATCAGATCGATAGATCGATACTTGGTGCGATAGAGTTCTTCTCTCTTGGGTTGACTTTTCAAAATTTAATTCGTAGAAGTAAAAAATTTGCTTTCAACAAAAAAACTATTGACAAAAATAAAAAAAGGCATATACTAATAATACAAAAAAGATATTTGGGCTGGGTGAAATTCCCGAGATCCACCAACGGCGGGGTGTTCCTCGCCGTTTTTGTAAGTGCATATTTCTTGCATAGAACTTGTGTGTTTTTATTGTGAAGGTTTATTATTTGATTTTGATACGGTATAAATTATTGACGAAAATGGCGAAAAATGATATACTATTAAACAACGAGGTTTGATAATGATTGATTTATTGCATTTGGAAAAATACCAAGAAAACAATCGAATCGAGGCGAAGAAAGCCCTTGGGGGCTTGCCGAAAAGTATTTGGGAAACGTATTCTGCGTTTGCTAACACTTTTGGTGGCATTCTTTTATTGGGGGTTGAAGAATTGTCTGGCGGCAGTCTTTCTGTAGCAAACGGAGGGATTTCTACGCCGAACGCCTTGATTAAGGAATTTTGGGATATTATCAATAATCCCAAGAAAGTAAGCGTTAATATTTTATCGGATAAAGACGTATACGTGCAGGAAATCGAAGGGAAGAATATCATTGTTATCAATATCCCTCGTGCGGATAGAGCATATCGCCCTGTTTATATAGACGGTAATCCGATATCGGGAACGTACCGTCGTAATGGCGAAGGCGATTATAAGTGTACGCAAGAAGAATATTTGGCAATGGTCCGTGATGCGTCCGTAAAAACGCAAGATATGCTTGTGTTGGAAGAAATGGATTTGGACGTTTTTAATGAAGAGAGCATTAAGGGCTATCGTATACGTATGAGCTTATTGCGTCCGAATCACGTTTGGGGTGCATTGGATAACGAAGAGTTCTTGCTTCGTATAGGCGCTATCGGTATTGGCAAAGACGGTAAAAAGCATCCAACTTCTGCTGGACTTTTGATGTTCGGAAACGAGTATTGCATAACACGCGAGTTTAATAACTATTTTTTGGATTATCAAGAAAGGTATGACGCGAATCTCCGCTGGACGGACCGTATTGTTTCTTCTTCTGGGGATTGGAGCGGAAACGTTTACGATTTCTATTTCCGTGTATACAACAAATTAACGCAGGATTTGAAAGTTCCTTTTGCGATGAAAAGTGGCGTACGCGTAGATGAAACGCCCGTTCATGAGGCGTTGCGTGAAGCATTGGCGAACTGTCTTGTGAATGCAGATTACTATGGACGTCAAGGCGTAGTTGTAATAAAGAGCAAAGAGGACATTTCTTTGGCTAATCCAGGTGGATTTAGAATAGAAATAGATGCGGCAAAAAGTGGCGGTGTGTCCGACCCTCGAAACAGCGCAATGCTCAAGATGTTTAATTTAATCAATATCGGAGAGCGTGCGGGTAGCGGTATTCCTAATATTATGTCTATTTGGGCCGAACAAAAGTGGTCGGAACCTACGATAACGCAAACTTTTGAACCCGAACGAACCACTTTGACACTTTCAATAAAAGACAAAAAAACGAGAAGAGTCGGCGATAAAAAATCGGCGATAAAAATCGGCGATAAAAAATCGGCGATAACGGAAAGTGCAAGACAAATCATTATTGAGTATTTAACTGATCATGTTTCAGCTTCTTGTGCTGAAATAGCGACAGTATTGAAATTGCAACCTTCTCGCACGAGAGACTATTTATCGGCTTTGGTTTCAGAGGGTATAATAGTTGCAGAAGGGGCTAACAGGAATCGCACGTACCGGTTGAAGAGATAACTTGGAGAAATCAAGAGCGAAAGAATATATTTTAAGGATAGTATTATCCAATACAAATAAAATCACCTATCGGGATTGAACCTTTTTGTAGGTGTTGTGATAGGTGATTTATTTTTTGGCTAAAACGATTTTTATTGAAACCTTTTTCTATTATATCAAAAAGGTTTCAATTTCTTGTTAAAGTGAAAATAAGAAGAATACACATCTTCGGATAGATAGACCGTGTTTTTTGTTTGGGAAATTTGTGCTTGTGTCGATTTAGCAATATTAAGTAGTTATTCGACTAAATCTTTTTATAAATTTGTTCTTCACGATGGTTGTGTTGATGGAGATGATTTTAGAATTGCCACAGCTTATTTATCTTTAGCTCGTAAACTTGCTGAAGAAAAAGGTTTACAAATAATTCTAACAATTATAGAAAACGACGTAACTAATAATGATACAAGTAACTTGTTTGGAATTACAAACAATGAAATTGTTTTAGAGCTTAACGATAATGCTGATGGTTCAGGGAAATTGTTTGGTTTTACGTTTTAGAATTTATTTGCATATTAAAAATGAACCCACAATGGGTTCATTTTTTCTATTTAGCGAAATAAAAAGTAAATCCGAACCACTCACTCGTTACAAGTATTTGGTTCGGATTATACTGACTTGGTGCCGCTGGCCGGACTTGAACCGGCACGGATGTTACTCCGAGGGATTTTAAGGCAAGGTTGGCAAATTTCAAGCAAATTTGCAAGGCGGTAAAAAGCGCGAAAACGGGGCGATTTTGCGCGAAATCTATATCAAAAAGCCCCAAAATATACAATCCGCGTGCAACCCCGATTTTGTTCAAAAATCACACTTTCCCCCGATTTCCCCACGATAAAATTCACTCTTTTTAGCCACTTTTCTAAAATTTTGGCGTAAAAGAGTGATTTTTTTATCCATAAAAAATGGTTGAAATACAAAACCCATTACGGCGCTGTCAAAAGAAGAAGAGAAAGAAGTAATAGACTTTTGTAGGAAAAATCAGCAATATTGTGCGAATGATGCGATTTTGGTTCTTATGTACACAGGAATGCGTATAGGCGAACTTGCGAGTATGAATTACGATGGAAAGTATATTACTTGTATTTCAGAGAAAACAAGAAAAGGGCGTAAAGACGTTGTACGGAAAATTCCCGTTTCGCCTATGCTGAAAAAAGTTTTAAATATGATAGACTTTGAGAAGGCGAAAACGACGAACAAAGATACAATACGAGATGGTGTAAAGCGAATTTTCCCCAATAGACACGCTCACGAGCTGCGTTATACATTTATAACGCGTGCGAAAGAGTGCGGAGTAAACCCCGAAGTTGTAATGCTTTGGGCAGGACACGAATCGGACAGCGACGTGAAAACGAGCAAGGTGGATAGGGGTTATACGACCTATTCGGAAGAATACTTGCTCGGTGAAGTTCACAAAATTGAGTATGATTTGTGAGAAATTAACAAAAATAAGGGCAAAAGCCCCGAAAACGACGAAAAAAGGGCGAAAATAGGGGTAAAAAGCCCAAAATCTTTTCCCCAATTTTTCCCCAAACGTAAAAATCAGGGGTAAAAAATGTGAATTTTACCCCAAAACGACGGATAAAAATAACATTTTTGCATTCGATTTTTGCGTAAAAAAGCAAAAAAGGGTAAAATTCACAGATTTTACCCTTTTTGGTGCCGCTGGCCGGACTTGAACCGGCACGGATGTTACTCCGAGGGATTTTAAGTCCCTTGCGTCTGCCTATTCCACCACAGCGGCGTATATTTTTTTGGGAAAGACCTCCGCACCCAAAAGTGCAGAGGTCTCTTGGAGGCGCCACCCGGATTTGAACCGGGGGATAAAGGTTTTGCAGACCTTGGCCTTACCACTTGGCTATAGCGCCTTCTCTGCCGTCTTATCGGCAAAAATAGAAGAAAAAAACAGCACGGATATTTTTGGAGCGGGAAACGAGATTCGAACCCGCGACATTCACCTTGGCAAGGTGACGCTCTACCACTGAGCTATTCCCGCATACATCATCCGCACTGTTTTTTGATGGTGGAAGTTATAGGGTTCGAACCTATGACCCTCTGCTTGTAAGGCAGATGCTCTCCCAGCTGAGCTAAACTTCCGTCGAAAGCTTATATACTATACCATATCCGAAAAAGAAAGGCAAGCATTTTTGCATAGTTTTTCAAAAAAAATTAAAAAAAATTTTTCGATATAAAAAAAGTAAAAAAATCCCAAAAATCGTTTATATATAAAAAAAACGGTTTATATATAATCAATCCGATTTTTGAGCGCGGCAAGTGGAATTTCCGTTTTTAGCGTTGACAAAATAAGGAAAGCGTGTTATAATATACGCAAATAAATATATAATTAGAGGTAGTTTTATGAAATATGCATTAAGACAAATTCTTGCGGAAGAGCTTTCCTACACGATGAACCGTATTCCTATGGACAAAAACGCGAAATTTGAAATCAAACCCAAATTTTCCCGTACCGTCCGCCGCGTAAAAGAAAACGATAAGCTTTGGTTTTTGACGTTGGAAGTCAAGATCGAATCCACCGAACAAGAACCCAAACCCTTCAACGTAAACGCACGTTTGGTGGGCGTATTTGAAGCAGAAGAAATCAACGACGAACAAGACAGACAAGATCTCGTCATCAATATGACGGAAATCGTATATCCTTACCTTCGCGCAGCGGTGAGCGCGTTGACGGCGAATTCGTTTATCAACCCTTTGATGTTGCCCGTTATTCCCGCCGGCACGATGTTCCCCGAAGACCGTGGCGAAACCCCGATGGAAACCTTGAACTAATCGAAAACCCCGACCGAACAGGTCGGGGTTACATTTTATTTTTGTGTGGAAAGCCAAACCATCAAAACGGACACGTCCGCGGGGTTTACCCCCGAAATTCTACCCGCTTGCCCAAGGTTAAGCGGTTTTACGCGGTTGAGCTTTTCTCGCGCTTCCAAGCGCAAACCAAGGATTTCGTCGTAATTCAAATCGGCGGGCAAAGTCTTGTCTTCCAGCCGTTTCGCCCGTTCGATAATTTCCAAGCCCTGCTTCAAGTACCCTTCGTATTTAACGGTAATTTCCGCCGTTTCCAAAACGTTTTTGGGGTATTCGTTGAACACGTTAAAACGCGTGATAATATCCTTTAACGGAATGGAACGCTTAATCATATCTGCGTACGAAACGCCGCCTTGGGGCGCGTCGTAGCCGTATTCAGCCAAAAATGGCGTAGCTTCCTTTTGTGGCACCCGTGTACGCATTGAAGCGAGTAATTCTTCGTATTGTCGTTTACGAACACGGTATTTTTCCAAGCGTTCTTGTGTGACTAATCCGCAGGCAAAACCCTTTTCCGTCAAGCGGAAATCGGCGTTGTCTTGGCGTAAGCAAATGCGGTGTTCGGCGCGGGAAGTCATCATACGGTAGGGCTCGTCCGTGCCTTTGGTAACGAGATCGTCGATTAAAACGCCGATATACGCTTCGTCGCGGCGCAGGATAAAGGGCGGTAAGCCCCGAAGCTTTAACGACGCGTTTAAGCCCGCCATAAGCCCTTGCGCGGCGGCTTCTTCATATCCTGAAGTACCGTTAATTTGACCCGCCGTATATACGCCTTGTACTTTCTTAAATTCCAAAGTCGGCAACACGTCCAACGTGTCGATGCAATCGTATTCGATCGCGTACCCGTAACGCATAATATCGGCGTTTTCGAGTCCCGCCACGGACGCGTACATTTGGCGTTGTACGTCGTGGGGCATAGACGTGGACATACCCTGCACGTACACTTCGTTGGTGTCCGCGCCTTCGGGTTCTAAAAAGATTTGGTGGCGTTCCTTGTCCTTAAAGCGTACGACTTTCGTTTCAATGGACGGACAATATCTAGGTCCAGTCGACTGAATAACGCCGTTGTAAAGGGGGGAACGGTCGAGATTTTCCATAATAACGGCGTGTGTTTGCAGGTTGGTGTACGTAAGATAACAGGGCAGCTTATTCGCGGGCGGGGTATCGTGCATAAACGAGAACGGATAAATATCGATATCCCCGTTTTGAATTTCGCACTTAGAATAATCCACTGTCCGCCCGTCCACACGCGCGGGCGTACCCGTCTTAAACCGACGGATAGTAAACCCGATATCCGCCAAGCTTTGCGTTAAATGGTTGGCGGGAGCAAACCCGTTCGGACCGGATTTTTGTACGACGTCACCCGTGATCGTTTCGCCGTTAAGATACACGCCCGTACAAAGAATGACCGCTTGACAGGAAATAACCCCGCCGTAGACCGTTTTCACGCCCACACACCGACCGTTTTCAACGAGAATTTCCGTCGCTTCGGCTTGAATAATCCGCAAATTTTCGGTGTTTTCGAGCACCCGTTTCATTTCGGCGTGGTAGGCGTTTTTATCCGATTGCGCGCGTAACGATTGCACCGCCGCACCCTTGCCGACGTTGAGCATACGGATTTGCAAAGCGGTTTTATCCGCTACGATCCCCATTTCCCCGCCGAGCGCGTCGATTTCGCGTACGAGATGCCCTTTCGCCGTACCGCCGATAGACGGATTGCAGGGTAAAAAGGCGATACTGTCGAGATTGAGTGTCAACAACGCCGTTTTAATCCCCGTACGCGCCAAAGCAAGCGCGGCTTCGCAACCTGCGTGCCCCGCGCCTACGACAACCGCTTGCGCGGCATATTCTAAAAATTCAAGTTTCTTTTCGGTCATATTATTTCTTCAAGACGATATTTTTAATATCGTCGATTTCTTTGGCAATTTTATCGTTGAGCTTTTCCAGTTTCTCCATCTTATCCCGCGCGTACATAATTGTGGTATGATCCCGCCCGCCGAGTAAGGCTTTCCCGATGAAATCCAAGGGAAGCGAGAGCATTTCGCAAAGCAAATACGCGCAAATTTGTCTTGCCTTGGCAAGCTCGGCTTTTCTGCTTTTGCCGAGTAAATCTTCCTTGGAATGCTTAAAATACGTACATACCGCGGAGATAATTTTTTCGGGCGTAACGTCTTCCTGCTCTTCGCTTTCGTTGACGGACTCGTTCAAAGCCTGCTTGGCAAGAGCAAGCGTAATCGGTTCTTCGTGGAGCTTGCTCGCGAAAATAACCTTGGTTAATCTCCCTTCAAGCGTACGCACGTCGTGACCGGAATTTTGCGCCAAAAACTCCAAAACGTCGTCGGGAACGACGCAACGGCGCTCGAGCGCCTTACGCTTCAAAATCGCGATCTTCGTTTCGGTGGACGGCGGTTGAATGTCCGCAATCATACCCCCTTCAAAACGCGTCCGAAGTCTGTCTTCGAGCGTCGCAATTTCCTTGGGTGGACGGTCGGACGTGAGCACGATTTGCTTGTTTTGCGCGGAAAGCTCGTTAAAGGTATGGAAAAATTCTTCTTGGAGCTGGGTACGCGTTTTCAAGAACTGTACGTCGTCGATCATCAAAACGTCCACGTTGCGGTAATGCAAACGGAACTTCGCGCCCGTTTTTTGGGTAATGGACGCGATAAACTCGTTCAAGAAATTTTCGCAAGTGGTATAAAGTACCTTCTTTTCGGGTGAGCGAATCGCAAGCTCGTTCGCGATCGCGTGCATAAGGTGAGTTTTTCCAAGCCCCGATTCCCCGTAAATGAATAAGGGGTTAAAGGTCGCGCCGGGATCTTCCGCAACTGCTTTTGCAGCTGCGTAAACGAATTTGTTGGCAGGACCTACGACGAAGGAATCGAAGGTAAAGCTTTTGTTGATAGGGGAAGGCTGGAAGGAGTCGAACGCGTCTTCTTCTGCTTCCAAAGTAAAGGTATCGCTGTTTTCTACGTACAGCCTAAAATCGTTTACGCCGAGATCGCATTTGACGATCGCTTCGCGGAGCTTGTCCGCGTGTTTTTTCATTACGACGTTTGCCGCCATATCCGTCGCGGCTTTCAAGACGATTTTGCGTCCCGAAACGTCAACGGGTTCAAGTGGCTTTATAAAGGAATCGTAAGACACGGGCGCGATAATATTTTTCGCCCGTTCGCTGATTTGTTTCCAAATAAATTGCAGTTGCGTGTTTTCCGACATAGCGTTTTATCCCCTGTTTATAAATTATTTTTCTCTTTTCGCTGTCTATACTTGAAATTTACAAAATTATTTGCTATAATTATAATACAAATCTCACGGAAAAGAAAGCAATTTTAAGCGGGTTTTTAAGGATTATGCAAATAAAAAAATTATTCCTTCAAAATTTCAGAAATTACGCCAACGAAAAATTCGTATTTTCGGACGGTTTGAACGTGCTTTTCGGCAAGAACGCGCAGGGTAAGACCAACTGTGCCGAAGCCGTGTTTTATCTTTGTACGGGCGCGTCGCTCCGTATCCGTCACGATAAACAGCTCGTGAAAATGGGCGAAGACCACGCCAAAATCACCGCCGAAGCCGAAAACCGCTACGGAAGCGTAACAATCGAAGCGGATATTTACGAAAATAAACGCGAAATCCGCGTCAACGGCGCAAAAATCACGAAAAACGCCGATTTGATGGGGCATATTAACAGCGTTTTTTTCTCTCCGGGTGAGCTTCGGCTGATCCAAGACGGACCGGACGAAAGACGCCGTTTTATGAATCTTTCCATTTCCCAAACGTCCCCCGCTTATTATACCGCGCTGCTTCGTTACAATAAAATTTTAGATCAGCGGAACGCACTTTTGAAAAATTCCGATTACGGGTTGGTTTTAGATACCTTGCCCGTTTGGGACGAACAGCTTTGCAAATACGCCGCGACCATCGTCAAAAAACGCGTGGAATTTTTAGAAAAGCTTGCCCCGTACGCGGCTTCCGCACACGCATATTTAACGGACGAAGCGGAAGAGCTCGTCGTTCGCCCCGATAAATCGTACGACGGCGACGAAACCGAGATCGCAAAAACGCTGATGCGTCGGCTTGCTAATAACTACGAAAAGGATTTGCGCTTGGGCTTTACGACGGTAGGGCCGCACCGCGACGATTTGGACGTTTTAATATCGGGCGTAGATGCGAAAGCCTATGCTTCGCAAGGTCAAACGCGTACCGCCGCGCTTTCGTTAAAGCTTGCGGAAGTGCAAATTTTCAAAGATTTGTCGGGCGAATATCCCGTTCTTGTCTTGGACGACGTAATGAGCGAGCTCGATCTTCCCCGTCGCAAAAAACTACTTCAACGCGTACACGGTATGCAGACTTTGCTCACTTGCACGCACGCCGAACGGGTTTTGTACGGCGCACAATGCAACAAAATCCGCATTGAGAACGGAAAAATTAAATCGTAAATATACCCCCGTCGTTTCGTACACATAGAATAGAACGTTTTTGCGTCACGCATACTGTAAAGTATTAGGGGAATTACGATGAAAAACGTTTTATATAAATTATTAATGCCCCTTATAGCGGGCGTTTTTTTGTTGTTGGGAATACTTTTTGTGGGGAAGCCTAATATTGCGAAAGCGGCGGTAAGCGAATGGCAAAAAATAGCCGCGTTTACCACGTATTTTAATGCGGACGATAGGGGCAGGTGCGAGAATATCGCGATTGCCGCCGCGCTTATTGATAACGTAACCATTCAAGCCTACGGCGAGTTTTCCTTTAATCAAACGGTAGGCAGGCGCACGGCGGAAGCGGGGTTTCAGCAGGCGAAAATTATCGTAAACGGCGAATACGTGTTAGGCGTGGGCGGGGGCGTGTGTCAGGTGAGCACAACGCTGTATAACGCCGCACTCAAAGCGGGCTTGACCGTCACCGAATTTCATCCCCATACCCTGCGCGTACCTTACGTCGCGCCGTCAAGAGACGCGATGGTTTCGTCGCAAAGCGATTTGAAATTTTTTAATCCCCACGCCCACCCCGTCCGCTTAAAAACGGAAGTGTTCAAGGGTGGAGTAAAGGTCGGGTTTTACGGCACGAAAACGGGCGATCGCTACGAAATCACGACCAATATACTCTCGGAAATTCCACCCCCGCCGCCCATCGTCAAAACGGGGGATGCAGACGAGATTTTGCGCTCGCCCAAAAACGGCGTAAAGAGCGAAGCGTATTTAGAGCGTTATAAAGGCGATACCTTGCTTTCAAGGAAACGTTTGCGTAGCGACGAATATCGTCCCGTGCAAGCAATTCTCGTCAAAAAAATCGAAAATACGGGGGAATAAATCCCTTCAAACGATTGTGTTTTTTACAAGAAAATGTTATAATTATAACATATAACGTTTTTACTAGCTAAAAGATAGTTAAAAGGTAGGTTTAGAATGGATAGATTGCAACTGAAAAAATTAAACGAAAACCCTTCCGCTTATGCGGAAAAAACGGTCACCGTAGCGGGGTGGGCGAGAACGATTCGCGACTCCAAGGCGTTCGGGTTTATCGAATTGAACGACGGTAGCTGTTTCAAAAGCACGCAAATCGTGTTTGAACGGGTGAATTTGGAAAATTACGACGAAATCGCGCATACGAACGTCGGCGCGGCGTTGATCGTTACGGGCGTAGTGGTACTTACCCCCGAAAATAAACAGCCCTACGAAATCAAGGCGACGGAAATCGTGGTGGAAGGCGAAAGCACGCCCGATTATCCCTTGCAAAAGAAACGGCACTCGGTAGAATTTTTACGCGAGATCGCTTATCTTCGTCCGCGTACCAACTTATTCGGCGCGGCGTTTAGAATCCGCAGCGAAGCGGCGATCGCCATTCATAAATTCTTTAACGACCGCGGTTTCGTGTACGTGCATACGCCCATCATCACGGGAAGTGACTGCGAAGGTGCGGGCGCGATGTTCCAAGTTACCACGCTAGATTTGAACGCGGAGAAAAAAGCGGGCGAGCCCGATTATAAAAACGATTTCTTCGGCAAGAAAGCCGCGCTTACGGTGTCGGGACAGCTCAACGCCGAAACGTACGCAATGGCGTTTGGGAACGTATACACGTTCGGACCGACCTTCCGCGCGGAACATTCCAACACGGCGCGCCACGCCGCGGAATTTTGGATGATCGAGCCTGAAATGGCGTTCTGCGATTTGGCGGGGGATATGGATATTGCGGAAGCGATGGTGAAATACGTCATCGACTACGTTTGTGAAACGTGCGCGGACGAACTCAATTTCCTTAACCAGTTCGTGGATAAAGGACTTTTGGAACGTTTGAAAAACGTTTCCAAAAACGCGTTCGTGCGCTTGACGTATACGGAAGCGATTGAAATTTTGAAACAACACGCCGATAAATTCGACGATAAAAATATTTTCTGGGGCAAGGATTTACAAAGCGAACACGAACGCTTCTTGACGGAAAGCGTGTATAAAAAGCCCGTGTTCTTGACCGATTATCCCAAGGAAATCAAGGCGTTTTATATGAAGCAAAACCCCGACGGAAAAACGGTTGCGGCGGCGGATTTGCTCGTGCCCGGCATCGGGGAGCTTGTCGGCGGCTCGCAAAGAGAAGAAAATTACGAAAAGCTTTATAATCGTATTCAAGAGCTTGGTATGGATCCCGCCGATTATTCGTGGTATCTCGATCTTCGCAAGTACGGCGGTACGACGCATAGCGGTTTTGGCTTGGGCTTTGAAAGAATGGTAATGTATTTGACGGGTATTTCTAATATCCGTGACGTCGTGCCTTATCCCCGCACGTTCGGCGATTTGAAATATTAAGGAGAAACGTTATGACGAAAATCGTAGTAGACGCAATGGGCGGTGATTTCGCCCCGAAACAGCAGGTGCTTGGCGCGGTGCAAGCCTTGAATAACGATCAAGATTTATACTTAATTTTAACGGGCGATCAAGCGCAAATAGAAGCGGAGCTTGCCCCCCTTACTTACGATAAATCCCGTTTGGAAATCGTGCACACGACGGAAACGATTTCTATGGAAGAAGTACCGACGAAAGCGGTCAAGACGAAAAAGGACTCGTCGCTCGTCGTGGCGTTTAGACTGCTGAAAGAAGGCAAAGCGGACGGTTTGGTGTCGTCTGGCTCGACGGGCGCGGTGCTTACCGCGGGCGTGCTTATTTTAGGCAGATTAAAGGGCGTATCCCGTCCCGCGCTTTGTCCCGCCGTTCCCAACCATAGGGGCGGCTCGACGCTCATTTGCGATTGCGGCGCGAATTTGGAATGTAAACCCGTGAATTTGGTGCATTTTGCGTTGATGGCTTCCGCGTACGCGCAAACGGTGTTCGGCGTACAAAATCCCCGCGTCGGGCTTTTGAACAACGGCACGGAAGACCATAAAGGCTTGCTGCTTCAACAGGAAACGAACGCGCTTTTGAAAGAAGTGTCCTGTATCAACTACGCGGGCAACGTCGAAGGTAGAGATTTGATGTACGGGGATATCGACGTTATGGTATCGGACGGCTTCACGGGCAATATTGCGATGAAAGCGGTCGAAGGCTGCGGCAAAGCCGTTTCCACGATTTTGAAACGGGAATATAAACGCAATCTTTGGACGAAAATTTGCGCGCTCATATCGGGCGGCGTTATCAAAAAAATCCGCTCTACGCTCGATTACGAGCGTATCGGCGGTGCAACCTTTTTAGGGCTTACCAAAGCGGTTGTAAAGGGACACGGCAATTCCAAAGCCAAAGGCTTTGCGGTATGTATTTCGCAAGCGGCGAACGCGGCGCGCGGTGATTTAGTGGGTAAAATCAAGACGATGATCGACGCGGTCAACATCGGCGAAATCGGTTTGAAGCCCGCCGCGGAAAAAGGAGCGGAATAATGGAATTTCCTTTTGCGGAAATCGAACGGAAAATCGGGTATACTTTCCGTAATAAAAGCTTGTTAAAAACGGCGTTTACCCATTCCACTTACGCCAACCGTTACAGGGAAAAAAGTAACGAGCGTTTGGAATATTTAGGCGACGCGGTGTTGCAGCTTATCGTCACGGAATGGCAGTTTAGAAAGGATAGTCAAGCGACGGAAGGCAAGCTCACTGCGAGAAGACAAAAGCTGGTTTGTAAGGACGCGTTAGACTCGGCGGTAGACGGCTTGGATGTGTGGGAAAACCTGCTCGCCGTCGGTACGAAATACAATATCCACGGCAAAGCCAAATCCAGCCTTTTTGAAGCGATTACGGCAGCGATTTATTTGGACGGCGGGTATAAAGCGGCAAAAAAATTCGTGCTGGAACACGGCAACGTGCATTTTGACGTGCAGGAAGGCAACCCCAAAGGGGAACTCAAAGAATATTTAGAAAAATGCGGGGAAGAACCGCACTACGAAGTGGAGCAAACGGGTAAGGACAACGCGCCCCACTTTCATTGCATAGTAACCGCACTCGGCGAATCCGCCCGCGGCGAAGGCAGAACGAAAAAGGAAGCGGAAGCCACCGCCGCGGCACGCCTACTTTGGGAATTACAGAATAGAAAATAAAACACCTACATCATACGGAACATAGGGAAGGAGTACGTTTTGGATTTGAAAGAAATACAACTCGTCGGCTTTAAGTCATTTGCCGACAAAACGACCATTCGCTTTGAAGAAGGCGTTACTTGTATCGTAGGCCCGAACGGTTGCGGAAAGAGTAACGTTGCGGACGCTGTACGCTGGGTACTCGGCGAACAGTCGGCGAAATCGTTGCGCGGCTCGAATATGCAGGACGTCATTTTCGGCGGTACGTTGGAACGCAAACCCCATTCGTTTTGCGAAGTCACGCTCGTATTTGATAATTCGAACCGCATTTTCGATTTAGACGTATCGGAAGTAGCGATGACGCGCCGTTTACAGCGTACGGGCGAAGATAAGTTTGAAAGTAAATATCTTATCAACAACCAGCCCAGTCGCTTAAAAGATCTCGTCGCGCTTTTCCACGGTATCGGACTTGGCAAGGAAGGCTATTCGATTATCGGACAAGGAAAAGTCGAACAAATTATGAACGCAAAACCCGAAGACCGCCGCTTGATTTTTGAAGAAGCGACGGGGCTTATGGTTTTCAAATCCCGCAAACAAGAGATTGAAAGAAAGCTTGCCGACTCCAACGAAAATTTATTCATTTACCGTCAGCGAATCGATGAAGCTCAACGCCGTTTAGGACCTTTGGGCAAGCAAGCGGAAGCTGCTCGCGAATATAACGAATACGCTTCTTCGCTCAAAGTCCAAGAAGCGAATACGTATATTTACCGTTACGAAAACGCCGAAGGCGAAAAGAGCAAATTCAAGCGCGATATCGCGGCGATTTCTGACAAAATCATTGATTTGAACACGAAAATCGAGCTAATCAACCGTCGCTTGGATGAAAACCGCACTAAAATCAACGACGCGGACGTCCGTCTTTCCACGCTCAACGACCGCCGCGTAGAGCTTTCGGTCGGGAACGAGAGAAAGGACGGCGAATTGCGTTTGGCGCAGGAAAGAATTAAAACCTACCGCTCGCAAATCGAAGCGGCGGGAGAAATGCTCGAAGCGAGTAAAATCCGTATCGGCGAAATCGACGACGAAATCGCGTTGACGAGTAAGAAGAACGCCGAAGATACGAAGCGTATTACCGAGCTTGAAACACAAATGGAAGTTTTGCGCGCCACCGTTTCCGCGCTCGATCATAAAATCAGCGTCTTTGAAAAGCTTTCGGACGAAAGCCGTTTAAGCCAGCTTTCGACAGCGGACGAAATTTCCGAATTAAAGAAAAACTTGGGTACGCTTGCCGCGCGCATGGAAGCGACCAAGGACAGAATTTCCGAGCTCGAAACCGCGGTCAAGGAAACGCTCGACAAAAAAGACCGCTTGGCTGATGAATTAGATTCCGTCCGCAAGGACGTGAAGAATTTGCGTAGCTTAACTTCTACCGGTATGAAAGACTTTGAAGAAAAGCAAGAAGAAGCACGCGAAATGCAGCTCACGATCAACGATTTCAACCAAGAACTGTTCAACGCCAACGGACAAATCGCGTCCTTGCGCGAACAGCTTGAAATGTATATCAGTTTGAAAAACCGTTTTGAAGGCTATAAAGAATCGGTACGCCGTTTGCTTTCGGTATCCAAAACCAACTTGGAAGTGGGTAAACACCTTCGCGGCGCGCTCGCGGACGTCGTATCGACCGACCAACGCTACGAAACGGCAATCGAAACGGCGTTTGGCGGTGCAATGCAAAACGTAGTCACGCCCACGGCGGACGACGCGAAATACTTAATCGAATACTTAAAGCGCACGGGCGGCGGCGTAGTCACCTTCTTGCCCGTAGCAAGCATGCGTCCCCGTCCCGATTCCCGTGAAATCCGTCGCGCTTTGGACGAACGCGGCGCGATGGGGCTTGCCACCGAGCTTGTGCGCTACGACGATTACTATTACAACGTCGTTTCCAACCTTTTGGGGAACACGCTCGTATGCGACAATATCGCCAACGCAACGACGATCGCGAAAAAGTACGGCAACCTTTTCAAAATCGTGACCTTGGACGGCGACATTATCGCCACCAGCGGTTCGATGACGGGTGGTAGCCGCGGCAAAAACGCAGGCTCGCTTCTTTCCAACGAAAGAAAGATACAAGACTGCAAGGACAATATCACGCGTAAAGAAAAATATATAGAGAAGCTCAAAACGGCGATCGCCGAAAGCGAAAAAGCCCGTAAAGAAGCGGAAGACGCGGTGGACGCGCTCCGTGAAAAATACCAAGGTGCGAACAGCGAAATCGCGGGACTTTTGCAACGCGAAAGCGCGCTTTCCCAACGTCTTGCGGAAACGGAAAGCGATTTAGAAACGTACGAAGCCGCGCTTCAAGAATTGCGGGTAAAATTACAGAATTTGAAAACGGAAGAAGCGGATTCTTCGCTTTCGGAAGAACAAATCAAATCTCGCCAACGGAGCGCGGAAGAAGAAATCGGCAGCCAGCGCAGTCAATGCGACGCATTCCGCGAAGAACGCGCACAAAAGGGCGAAACGCTCAAAAAGGCGGAAATCGAATACGCTTCGCTCCGCTCGGCAAGCGAAACCCAGCTTGAAAATATCGCGCGCTTGACGGTGGAAAAGGAAGAACTCGTAAAGCGTATCTTGGATATGGAATACGAACGCACGGACGCGCAAAGCAAGCTCAACGGCTTGGAAGCGGAAGCGGCGGAAAAGGAGCTTACCGAAGAAGAAAAAGCGGCTGTACAAGCTATCGTAGACGAAATTACGGCGATTTCCAAGGACAAGGAAGCAATCAACGCCCAGCAGCTTGCTTTGGAAGAAGAGAAAACCGAGCTTCAAGAAACGCTCACAAAGCAAAGCGATAAACGCTACAAATGCGAAATCGAAATCAGTAAAATCGATACCAACCTTGAAAATATGCGCCAACGCGTAGAAGAAGCGTACGAGCTTGATTACGAAGGCTGTTTAGAGTACCGCGTAGAGAATTTCAACGCCGAAGAAGCGGCAAGCACGATCGCGGCGTTAAAGCGTAAAATCACGATGCTCGGCGCAGTCAATCCCCACGCCGTGGAAGAATTTGAATACGAAAAAGAGCATTGCGACGAAATGGTTACCCAACGCGACGACTTGCAAAAGGCGATCGACGATCTCCAAGCCGCTTTGGACGAAATCCGCGCGGAAATGCTCCGTATTTTCGACGCAGGCTTCAACCAAATCAACGAAAATTTCAAAATCACGTTCAAAGAACTCTTCGGCGGCGGCAAAGCGGAATTGCAAATCGACTACGTGGACGGCGAAGACCCGCTTGCGGCGGGTATTGAAATCGTCGCTTGTCCCCCGGGTAAAAAGCTGACGAAGATTTCCCTGCTTTCAGGCGGTGAACGCGCGTTGACGGCGATTGCGATTTTGTTCGCGATCCTGCGCTCGCATCCGATGCCGTTCTGTATTTTGGACGAAATCGAAGCCGCGCTCGACGACGCGAACGTGGATCGTTTCGCATCTTACTTAAAACGCTTTGCCCAAGAAACGCAGTTTATCGTCATTACGCATAGAAAACCGACGATGAACCAAGCGGACAGCCTTTTCGGCGTAACGATGCAAGAAAAGGGCGTGTCCAAGATCGTTTCCGTCAAGCTTTCGGAAGTGGAAAGCCGTCTTGGCGCGGGTACGGTGGAATAAGGTTATAAGGAAGTACTTATGGGTATATTTGATAAACTTTTCGGCGCGTTAAAAAAGACCAAGGATAATTTATCCACCAAGCTTCGCTTACTGTTCGCGAAAAACAAACTTGGCAACGAGTTTTACGAAGAACTTGAAGAATTACTTATTTCTTCGGACGTTTCGGTGACGACGGCGGGCGAAGTCGTTGAACGCGTCAAACAGCAGGCGATTGCGGAAAAACTCAAAGACGAAGCCTACGTCACCGAGCTTCTTCGCGGCGTATTGACGGAAATGTTACAGGAATCGGAAGTCGAACCGCCGTCCTATCCTTGTGTGATTATGCTCGTCGGCGTAAACGGTGTGGGCAAAACCACGACGGTAGGGAAGCTTGCGCACTATTTCCTTTCCAAGGGTAAAACGGTGACGGTCGCGGCGGCGGACACCTTCCGTGCGGCGGCAAGCGAACAGCTTTCCGTTTGGGCAGAACGCGCCAAAGTGCGTATCGTCAAGCACGAAGAAGGGAGTGACCCGTCCGCGGTCATTTTCGACGCGGTTTCTTCGGCAAAAGCCAAGAAAACGGACGTCGTAATCGTAGATACGGCAGGTCGTTTGCACGTAAAAGAGAACTTAATGAACGAGCTTCGGAAAATGGACCGCGTCGTTACGCGCGAATATCCCGAAGCGGATTTCTTGAAATTGCTGGTGCTGGACGCGACCACGGGACAAAACGCGGTCAATCAAGCGCGCGTATTCGACGAAGCGGTGGAACTCGACGGCATCGTCTTAACCAAGCTCGACGGCACGGCAAAGGGCGGTTTCGTATTCTCGCTTTCGTCCGAGCTTTCCTTGCCCGTCATTTTCGCGGGTGTGGGCGAGAAAATGGAAGATCTCGAATTTTTCGATAGTGTTTCCTTCGTGAACGCTATACTCTAAAAAAGAGTATTCGTTCTACTTTTCCAAAGGAGAGAAAAAATGCCGAATATTATCGAATGTAGCAACTTAACGAAAAAATACGACGACATCGTAGCGTTGCGCAATTTGCATTTTTCCGTACCCGACAAAGGGGGAATTATCGGCTTATTAGGGCCGAACGGTAGCGGCAAAACGACGCTGATCAAGCTTTTGACGGGCTTACTCACACCCACGGACGGCAGGGCGTATATCGCAGGGTATCCGATCGGCGTGGAAAGCAAAGCGATCGTATCCTATCTTTCGGACGCGCACGCCTTAAACAACGCGTACACAGTCACGCAGGAGCTGGATTATTTCGCCGATTTTTTCCAAGACTTCGATCGCGAAAAGGCGTTGAAAATGGTACGGGAGCTTGGCATTGACGAAAAACGCAAAGTCAAAGCCCTTTCCAAGGGTACGAAAGAAAAGCTTGCGCTTATTTTAACGCTTTCCCGTTCGGCACGACTGTATATTTTAGACGAGCCGATTGCGGGCGTCGATCCCGCTGCGCGCGATTACATATTACAAACGATTTTATCGCATAAAAACGAAAATTCCACGATTTTGATGTCCACGCACCTGATTTCCGAAATTGAACAGTATTTCGATCACGTACTTTTCTTAAAAGACGGCGAAGTGGTCTTGCACGGCAACGCGCAAGAAATTCGGGAGCGTGAAGGCAAGAGCATAGACGCTTTGTTTAGGGAGGTGTTCAAATGGACGATTTGACGATCGGTTTAGAACAAAAACGCCCTTTCCCCGATACCGACTATAAAAACGGCAACGTTAAAGCGATTCGGGGCAGAATGTTGAAAAAGCTTATGAAATACGAGCTGAAAGCCTTGTTTTCGGGGTTGTGGATTGCGCTCGCAATCCTTGCGGGTACGACGGCGTTGACTTGCGTACTTTTGGGCGTCAACGAAGTGCAATTTTTGACGCCAAGAGTAGACCCGTTCGACGTTTTGGGAATATATATGCTGTTTATAATGCTGTATATCTACTCGCTGGCGGCTTGCGTAATCGTACCCGTCGTAATGGCGGGAAGCCGATATTATAACAACTTTTTCAAAGACGAAGGCTACTTGACGTTCAGTATTCCCGCTACGGCGGAAGAACATATCGCGGCAAAGCATTTGAGCGCGATTATCGCCACGCTCGTTGGCGGCGTATGCGCGTTTGTAAGTACGCTCGTCGTTTCTCTCGTTTCAGGCAGTGCACCTATTTTCGGAGAAGTGCATATCGGCTTGCAGGGATTTTCCGCGGTAACGTATATTATCGAACAAATTCTAATAGCGGTTACGGGGCTTGTCGGTGTTTTTTGCGTGATCGGCGCAGGCGCGTGTTTTGCGCAAAAATTTGCTAAGCGCAAATCTTTCATTCTCCGTTTCGTGCTGTTTTACGTAATACTTACCGTCCTTTCTTCCCTTGTTTCGGTCATCGGTGGGTATGAAATGACCTTGTTTTTCGCTAGCGAACTGGGTTTGCATATCGGCTCGCTTTTGATTTTGCTTCTCATCGTCGGCGTAACGCTGTTTAGTCTTTGGTACGAACGCCGAACGCTGAAATATAAATTAAACTTGAAATAATATGAAAATCGATATTTTAACCTTATTTCCCGAAATGTTTTCGGCAATGCAAGAGAGTATTTTAGGTCGGGCGCAACGGGATAACAAAATACAAATCAATATCGTGAATTTACGCGATTACACGGAAGATAAGCACTTGAAATGCGACGATTATCCCTTTGGCGGCGGTGCGGGAATGGTAATGATGCCCCAGCCGATCGGGAGCGCGATCGACGCGCTTGATCCCGAACATAAGGCGTGGCGTATTTATACTTCGCCCAAGGGCGAAGTTTTCCGTCAGCAAAAGGTGTTCGAGCTTTTAGAGCGTGAGCATTTGATTATTTTATGCGGACACTACGAAGGGGTGGATCAACGGGCAATCGATTTGTTTATCGACGAAGAAATTTCTATCGGCGATTACGTTTTAACGGGCGGGGAATTGCCCGCAATGGTCATTGCCGATTGCGTTTCCCGTTACGTAGACGGTGTGATTAGCGCGTCGTCACTCGTGGACGAGAGCTTTTCGGAAAATTTGCTCGAATATCCGCAGTACACCCGTCCGCAAGAATATAGGGGACTTTGCGTACCCGAAGTTTTAAGGAGCGGCGACCACGCGAGGGTGGACGCTTGGCGAAGAGCGCAGGCGTTAGAGCTTACCAAAAAACGCCGTCCCGATTTATTAAAATAATTATTCGCATACAGGAACGAGAAAATGAAAAATATACAATGGTTTCCGGGGCATATGACGCGCGCTATGCGCGATATGGAAGCAAAGCGTGATCTTTGCGACGGCGTTATTTGCGTTTTAGACGCACGCGCGCCCATTGCTACGGTCAATAAAAACTTAAAAAAAATATTCGGCGAAAAACCCGTTTTGTTCGTGCTTAATAAAGCCGACTTGTCCGACGCAACCAAGACGGACGGATTTTTGAAATTGTTTGAAGCCAAGGGCAGGTATTGCGTGAAATGCGATTCCACCAACCCTTCGTCCAAGCGTATACTTTTGCAAAAACTGAATACAATTACCGAAGAAAAACGCGCGCGCGCCGAAGCCAAGGGCTTGAATAAGACTTTCCGATTTATGGTCGCGGGGATACCGAATACGGGCAAAAGCACGCTCGTGAATTTAATCAGCGGTCAAAAACGCGCGAAAACGGGAGATAAAGCGGGCGTTACGCGCGACGTGCGATGGCTGCGCTGCGGCGCGTTCGATTTGTTGGATACCCCCGGCACGATGCCCCCGTCCTTTGACGATCAACACCACGCGCGTCACCTTGCCTATATCGGCAGTATTAACGACGATATTTTGGATATGGACGATATCGCGTTGGAGCTTTTGGGCGAGCTTGCAACGCTGTACCCGCAGTACCTTACCGAGCGTTACGGGATAACCGATTACAGTGAAAAGCTTAAAATGTACGAAGCACTTTGCAAACGTCGCGGCTTTATTTTGCGGGGCGGAGAATTTGACTACGAACGGGGCGCGAAAGCCTTGATCGACGATTTTCGCAAAGGGCGCGTAGGAAAAATCGGGCTGGAAAATCCCGCCGATTATAAGGATTACGAATTATGAAAAAAGTTTGGAACGCCGAAGAAAAATTAGCGTATGAACGCGCTTTCCAGGCAAAGGGTTGCCGCTTGATAGCGGGGGTAGACGAAGTGGGGCGCGGACCGCTTGCAGGACCTGTCGTTTGCGCGGCGGTGATTATGCCGTTTGACGAAGAAAATCTGGTCGTAGGCGTAGACGATAGCAAAAAATTATCCGAGAAAAAACGCGAAATGCTCGCGGAAGAAATTAAAAAACGCGCGCTTTGTTATACGATTGTGGAAATCGACGAAAAGACGATTGACGAAATCAATATTTTAGAAGCGACGAAGCTTGGAATGAAACGCGCAATCGAAAGCCTTGCCGTTACGCCCGACGGCGTTTTAACCGACGGGAATATGACGATCGATATTTCGTTGAAACAGCAAAGCGTCGTGCACGGCGACGCGCTTTCCTATTCTATCGGTGCGGCGAGTATCGTTGCCAAGGTATACCGTGACCGTTTAATGGACGAATACGCGAAAAGCTATCCCGCGTACGGCTTTGATAAAAACAAAGGCTACGGCACGGCGGCGCATATCAACGCGATTAAGGAGCAAGGCTTATGTCCCATTCACCGCAGGACGTTCACAAAAAAGTTTTAGGCAAAAAGGGCGAACGGCTTGTCGAAAAGTATTTGAAAGCCAAGGGCTGTGCAATTTTGAAACGCAATTATAAAACGCCGTTCGGCGAAGCGGATTTAATCGTCAAGGACGGCGACGAAATCGTGTTTGTGGAAGTGAAAACGCGTTTAACCGACGCGTACGGCTCGCCCGCAGAAGCGGTCGGCAAAATCAAAAAGGAACGCTATTATAAGATTGCCGCCTATTACGGCAAGGCGACGGGGGAAGAACCTAACGCCCGTTTCGACGTTGCGGAAGTGTATGGCAATGATAAAATAGAATACATAAAAAACGCGTTTTGAAAAACGCGTTTTTTCGCATTTTTGCAAATTTTTATCAAAGTGGCTCAATCCCTTGAAAATAAAGGGATTGCGACAATAAAAATGTTTTTTTTACAAAAGCCGTTTTTATTTTTTCACAAAAATCGTGTTATAATACGCTCAATCCCTTATAAATAAAGGGATTGAGCGTTTTTTTATGGTCGTTTACGTCGAGTATGCTTTCCTTGAAAATTTCCTATTGGACGGGTCGCTTCTATGGCTTTCTTTGCTTGCTTCCAAAACGCCCGTCCGCGTCAAAAACCTGCTTTTTTCCGCGGCAATCGGCGGCGTATTCGCCGTCGTTTATCCCCTGCTTGCCCTGCCTGATTTGCTAGGACAAACGCTGAAAATTGCCGTGGGCTTTTTGCTGTGCTTTCTCGTTGCGGGGCGCGTAAAAAGCAAAAAAGAGTGGGGCAGGTATGCGTTTATTTGCGTTTGCTTCTTTGCGCTTACTTTCGTTTTTGCAGGCGCGATAACGGCAGTGGGCGCGACGGGCGCGTGGGTTTGGCTCGCATTTATCGTGTTGGGCGTAAATACCCTGCTTTTGGTGAAAAAATTATACGAGAAACGGGCGCGAGATCGGTATATTTACGATTGTGAAATCGCTTACAACGAAAAGCGTATCAAGGTTTTAGGCTTTTACGACAGCGGGAATTTCGCCCGCTTTCAAAATATCCCCGTTTGCTTCGTTTCGCCCGATATTATTTTCGACCTTTTTCAAGACGTGGCTATGGGGGAAGATAGCGGGCAGGTATGCGCTGAAATGGCGGTAACGACGGTAAACGGCGAGAAAAGAGTTCGGCTTTACAGGGGGGAGCTGAAAATCGTCGAGCATAAAAATATTTTCATTAAACGGGTATATTTCGCGCCTACGGTGAATATGTTATCACGTGGGTATAAGCTGTTATTAAATTCCCGCGTTTTTGAAGATGAGAACTAGGAGCATAGGTTATGAATTTCACAGAAGTTTTACAAATATTCTTGCAAAAAATCAATTTTTTAGAAGCCAAAAACACGGTAGATTACGTTTGCGGGAACGGCGAAGCGTTGCCCCTGCCTTTGTCCGCCGAAGAAGAGTGTGAAACGCTCCGCGTGATGGCGGAAGGGGAAGAACGAGAACGCGAACGGGCAAAATCGGAGCTTATTCAGCGCAATTTACGGCTCGTTGTGTATATAGCCCGCAAATTTGACAATACGGGCGTGGAAAACGACGATCTTATTTCCATCGGCACGATCGGGCTGATTAAAGCGATCAACTCGTTCAAGGCGGACAAGAATATTAAGCTCGCGACTTATGCTTCGCGGTGTATTGAAAACGAAATTTTGATGTATTTGCGCCGTTCCGCACGGTTAAAAAGCGAAGTTTCTTTCGATGAGCCGCTCAATACCGATTTTGAAGGGAATGAATTGCTTTTGTCCGACGTTTTGGGTACTTCCGCGGATAGCGTGTACGGGGATATCGAATCCAACGCCGAGAAAGAACAACTCAAAGAAGCCTTGAAAAAGCTCAACGAACGGGAACGGAAAATTATGTTTTTGCGCTTTGGTTTGGGCGGTGCGGAAGAAATGACGCAAAAGGACGTTGCCGACCTTTTGGGAATTTCCCAAAGCTATATATCCCGTTTGGAAAAGAAGATTATACAACGCTTGAAAAAAGAAATTGCCAAAATGGAATGAGCTTTTCCCCGACTTTTGTCGGGGATTTTGATTGTACAAGTATATTCACAAGCCGTTGCGCATAAAATACCACAAAGGAGAAAACGATTATGAGAAAGTTTATTTGCTTGCTTTTGGCGGTTATCGTGGGGTTGGGGGCGTTCGCCGTATTAAGCGGTTGTGAAAAAACACGGGAAGTGACCACCAAGTACGAGATTACCGCGGAATACGTGCCTGAAACGGGTACGCTTCGCGGGGCGAACAAGGTTACCTTTGAAAATCCGACGGACAACGAACTTTCGGTATTGAAATTTCAATTATACCCCAACGCGTATAGAAAGGACGCTTTGTACCGTCCCGTTTCCAAGGCTTGCGAAAACGCCGCGTATTACGCGGGCGAAAGCTACGGGGAAATGGTCGTGTCGTCCGTCAACGGCGCGAAAAACTGGGAAATTATGGGCGAAGACGAAAATATTTTATACGTGTACTTGGAGCGTTCGCTTTTCCCCGAAGAACGGGTGGTTTTGGATATCGGGTTTATGGTAAAGCTCGCAAAGGTTTCGCACCGTACGGGTATTACCGAGCATACCGTCAATCTTGGTAACTTTTTCCCTATTTTATGCGGGATTGAAAACGGCGCGTTTTACGAAAGCGTGTATTATTCGGACGGCGATCCCTTTTTGAGCGATTGCGCCGATTATACGGTGACTTTGAAAACGCCCAAGGAATACGAAGTCGCTTCGTCGGGTATGGCGGTGAGCGAACGGGTTTTAGAAAGCAAGCAAGAACATACGATGACGGCGGAGAGCGTGCGGGATTTTGCAATTGTGCTGGCCAAAAATTTCCAAACGGTAAGCCGTGAAGTCAACGGGAAAAACTTGCTGTATTATTATTTTGACGATAAAAACGCGGAAGAAACGTTGGATATTGCTGCGGATTCGTTTGCGTATTACGAAAACACGTTCGGTGCGTATCCGTACGGGCAGTATACGGTCGTGCAAACGGGGTTTTGCCACGGGGGAATGGAATATCCCGCGCTGTCGATGATTTCCCATTCGCTGACGGCGGAAGAAAAGGTCAGAGTGATCGCGCACGAAACGGCGCATCAATGGTGGTACGCGGTTGTGGGAAGCAATCAAATTGAAAACGCTTGGCAGGACGAAGGGCTTGCCGAATATTCCGCGCTCACCTTTTTTGAAAGCTGTGAAAAATACGGTGTGCAACGCGAAAAGGCGGTGATGGACGCGCTCAAAGAGTACCGCTCCTATTACGACGTATACGGAAGTGTTTTGGGCAGAACGGATACCAAAATGACAAGGCATTTGAAAGACTATTTAAGCGATTACGAATATAAATGCTTGGCGTACGATAAAGCGGTCGTGATGTTCGATACGCTGCGTAAAAGCGTGGGCGATCATAAATTTTTCGCGGGCTTGAAGAAATATTATCAAGAACAAGCGTTTTCTCGCGCGAGTGTGGGCGATTTAATCGGCGCGTTTGAGAAAACGGGTTCGGACGTGAGCGGATTTTTTGACAGTTTTTTAGAAGGAAAAGCGATTTTATAGGAAAAATCGTTTGCCAAAACTGCGTTTTAAGGGTATAATAGGAATAGAAATATAGGACGGAAGAAAAAATGCCCTTTTTACAGTATAAATGCACCAAGTGCGGTAAAAAATTCGACGAGCTTGTGAAATCCTATCTCGACGAAGTCAAATGCCCCGATTGCCACGGCGAAACGGTACGCGATTACGCGGGGGATATGTATTCGGCGACGGGAAAGCAATCTAAAAAATGCTCGGGAAATTGTAAAACTTGTGGCGGTTGTAGATAACAAAATTACGCGGAATTTATGCAAATTCCGCGTAATTTACGTTTTACGTTGGGTTGAACGACGAAACGGCTTTACTCAAATACGGTAAAAGGTTGTTCCGTTGTCGGTGGTAAACCAGCTATTGTTGAATTGATCTTTGTATTCGTCAGCGTTATGCGTGAGATTGCGCTGATGATAGGTCAACGTATACTCTCTACCGCCGTCGTTTACCGTATACGCGTTTCTCGTCGGCGTATCGCCTATGCCTACGGCTTTGGAAAACTTCAAAAAGCCTTTCATTAACGCAAAAACGAGCAAGCCTAAAACTGCGATTAAAATGACAATCGCGAGTGCGAACGAAAGGAAAGGAACGATGACGGAAAGCAAGATTGCTAAAATTTCGTGAAGTTTTTTACCTGATTTACAAAGCATTAAAAACAGCACGAAATAGCATAACTGTCCCGTAAAGACGGCAAGGATACACGTTGCGACGGGATCAACGCCGAAAACGCCGAGCGAGCTTGACAAGCGTTCCTTTGCGCTGATCGCGACGATAATATACACGATATCCATTACGACACAAGCAAGCGCGGAAATCCAAAGACAACGCACTTTTTTTGCGGAGTTTACGCTGCAGCTGAACGCATAATAAAATCCAAGCGCGGGGAAAAGACAAACGAAGCAAAGCCACATTAGCATATTATCCGCCGTTTCCGCGTTGTCGAACGCAAAAGCGAGAAAGCCGATTAAGTTAAACAGCGTTAAAACGGAAAATACAACCGTTGCAATGACGGCAAGCGGCGTTAAAGTTTTTGTTTTTTGGTTCGTATTCATAAAATTCTCCTAAAAATATGTAATTATACGTAAAACGTATATTTATTTTATCATACGGAAAACGTATAAGTCAAGCATTTTTTATTCGGAAAGCGTATATTATTTATACGTGGGGTGAGTAAAAAATGAATTTTAGTGAGAATTTCAAACGAGAGATGAAATACCGCGGAATATCGCAAACGACGCTTGCGGAGCGGTTGAACACGTCGCAGGCGACGATCAGCCGATGGATGAAAGGGGTAAATCAGCCCGATTTTGAAAGTTTATTTTTACTGTGTGAAATTTTGGAAGTTACTCCCAACGAATTACTTGGGTGGGATAAATAAAAAGGAGAAGGTTATGTATTGGTTAGAAGATTTTAGAGATTGGTTGGACGAACATGCGATTCATAATATTTTGATCGGGATTGCTTGTTTGGTGGTGTTTTTCATTCTCGGCGGGATTGGGGCTGGGATGGGAAACGTAATACCCGCGTTGATGATTGGCGCGGTTTTGGTTGCAGCTTGCGGCGCGATACTTATTTTACTTGGTCTCATCGGGCTTGTGATACGGGCGATACTCTTTATCATAGATTTGTTTTAACGGGAAAAAGGATTTTATTATGTCTAAAAAATCGATAGGTGAAAAAATTGGGGATTTCTTGCGTAACGTAGCTATTTATTTGGCGGAGAAATCTATTAAGTTTGCGTTGGGCGGATTGGCATTAATGGTACCCTTCCTTTGCGTGATTATTTTCGTGGGTTGGATGGATTCGCCCGCGATTATGATTAGTCTTTGTATTCTGGGCGGGTTGGGCGCAATCCTGTTTGTAAGCGGATGTATAGGCGGTATTTTGGATTGGATCGACGAGAATATTTGCGACGTATTCTATAAAAGAAAATAAAATTTTTCGTAAAAATCAAAACGGCGGTTGTGAAAAACAATCGCCGTAATTTTTATGAAATAGATCGGTAAAATTGTTCGCGCGCGACATAATATATATTAAATAATAAAATTTTTACAAAAATGGGAAAGAGAAGAAATATTTTGAAAAAAACAAAAAAAAGTATAAAAAAATTTAATTTTTTTTCAAAAAATGCTTGACATTCTGTTTTGTAAATGGTATTATGTTTAGGCTGTCACTTGGCGGGTACGTTTTTTAGGCAGTAAAACTCTCTGTGGAGAGTGAAAAAAGAAGATTAACAACTGCATAGCAAATTAGTCAAAAAGTTTTTATTTTGTAAAAAGAATAAAGACGAGTACGAAAAAGGCAAAAATTTTCATATTGAAAGTAAAGCTAATTTGGTTAATAAGCATAGTATAGAGTATAGCAATGAAAGGCACTCAAAAGGAAAATGCTGCAAATTAGTCGAGTAAGAGATATAGAATTTTTTTCAAAGGAAAGACGAGTAGAAAGAGAGAAAGATCAAGCTACAAAGGGCTTACGGAGGATGCCTTGGTACATGGCGCCGAAGAAGGACGTGACAAGCTGCGAAAAGCCACGGAGAGGAGCAAATATCCTGAGACCCGTGGATATCCGAATGAGGGAACTCAGC
>JAZLDG010000096.1:0-2492 GCA_045614565.1 Candidatus Scatosoma sp.
ACCGCTTTGCGTTGCTTGTTATTGACGATTTAGCAACCGAAGCCGATACAGAGTATCGCAACGAAATTGTATTTAATATCATTGACAGCCGTTACCGTGCGGGCTTGCCGCTGATCGTAACAACAAACTTGACGGCGCAAGAGTTAAAGCAATCAGCCGATATACGCAAACAGCGCATATATAGCCGTTTATTTGAACGTTGCATACCGCTTGAAGTAAAGGGCGTTGACCGCCGCCGCGAAAGGCTGAAAGACGATTACAAGACGTTTTCGGAAATGTTAGGTTTGTGACGATACGCAACAAAAATGTTTCACGTGAAACATTTTTACGCAAGAGAGGGAATAGAATGTTTACAAAAGAGGATTTAAGAAGATTTCAAGCCGAAAGTTTGCCCGACAAATTTCAACGGACGTTGGCGAATGTGTCGTCGTGGTACGCACGGTATAACAACGAAGTATACGTATCATTCAGCGGCGGCAAGGATAGTACCGTATTAGCGGATATTTGCGCCAAGTGGTGCAAGATCATAAACGCGGTATTATATCTTGTATTTGTCGATACGGGGCTCGAATATCCCGAAATACGCGATCACGTGAAATATTACGCGGAATGGTTACGGCAAAAATACGGTATCGAAGTACAGTTAGAAATCATACGCCCGAAAATGCGATTTGACGAGGTTATAAAAAAATACGGTTATCCGATATTAAGCAAATCTATTGCCGATTGCATACACGGCGCGAAATTAGGACAGCAAAGCCGAATAAATTTGCTTAACGGTAAGGATTGCGACGGAAGCGACCGTAAAAGCAAATTCAGCAAAGCAAAATACAAACCGTTGCTTGACGTGGATTTTAATATATCGGCTATGTGTTGCGACGTAATGAAGAAACGCCCCGCGTACGAATACACAAAGCGAACAGGGCGAAAACCTATAGTTGCAACAATGACCGAAGAAAGTATGTTACGCGAAAAAAATTGGATCAAAAGCGGTTGCAATGCTTTTGACGCAAAACACCCGCAAAGCGCGCCGCTTTCCTTTTGGACTAATCAAGATATATTGCAATACATAAAGCAATACGAAATACCGATAGCGTCGGTTTATGGTGATATTGTTTACGTCGATGATCCCGACCAAATCCGCATTGAAGAATACGGCGTTTACGGTTGCGGATCGGACGAATTACAAACAACGGGTTGCGATCGCACGGGTTGTATATTTTGCGGCTTTGGTTGTCACCGTGAAAAGGTATCCCGCTTTGAGCAATTAAAGCAGACACACCCGCGGCAATACAATTATTGTATCGGCGGCGGGGAATACAACGACGGCGGCGTATGGCAACCAAATAAAAACGGTTTGGGGCTTGGTCACGTATTCGACGAGTTAAACAAGCTATACGGAGAGGGATTTATAAAATATTAAGGAGTGTAAGCAATGAAAAAAACGCCTATTTTTGTATTTGGATCAATCGAAGAAGAAATATTAGCGGATACGCAATACACACAGCGGCAGAAAGGCGCAAGCGATATTGAAATTACAACGGCGTTATTTAGTGTATTGGAGTATTACATAAACAAGATCGAAAGCGAAAAACGACCGTTAATTAAATTTACAATACCGTTGCCGCCGATCAGTAAAAAGAATAGTCAACGTATTTTGTATCGGTGGGCGCGGGATCGAAGCAACGGGCGACAAAAGCGCGTACCGTATATCGCACCGAGCGAAGCGTTTGAAACGTACCAACAAGCGGCGTTATGGTTTGTACCGAAGGGCAAACAAATAAATACGCCCGTTAACGTTAAATGTTTATTTTATATGCCCGATCGCCGCAAGGTTGATTTAACAAATTTGCTTGAAGCGGTAGACGACATAATGGTAACGGCGGGGTTGCTTGCCGACGATAATTACACGGTTGTTGAAAGTCACGACGGAAGCCGTGTATTATACGACAAGGCACGCCCGCGCACCGAGGTTTATATAACATTATCGGAGAGGGAATAAAAACAAAATTGAAAATGATTATCAAATTAAGAAAGGTAATAAAACTATGAAAATTAAACTTGATCGCGGCGCATATATGCCGACAAGAGCGCACGACACCGACGCGGGGCTTGATCTTTACGCAATGAAAACGGAGATTGTACCCGCGAAAGAAAGCGCAAAATTTGATACAGGCGTACACGTTGAATTACCGTACGGCACGGTTGGCATGATTAAGAGCAAAAGCGGGCTTAACGTCAAACACGGGCTTACAAGCGAAGGCGTAATTGATGTGGGGTATACGGGTAGTATTGTCGTAAAGCTATATAACCATAGCGGATACGATTACACGGTTAACGCGGGCGACAAGATAAGCCAACTTGTTATTTTGCCTATGTTAACGCCCGATCTTGAACTTGTTGACAGGCTTGACGATACCGAGCGCGGCGCGGGCGGTTTTGGCAGTACGGGCAAGTAAAGGCGGCGTAAATGAAACATACAAAAATTATAT
>JAZLDG010000097.1:0-1422 GCA_045614565.1 Candidatus Scatosoma sp.
AATGATTAACAACGTAACTTTAATGGGGCGGCTGACCGCACGCCCCGAACTGAAAACAACGCAAAGCGGCACAACCGTAACGTCGTTTAGTATCGCGGTTGACCGACGTATACAACCGAAAGAGGGCGCGAAACTGACCGACTTTATAAATTGCGTCGCTTGGCGCAATACCGCCGAGTTTATAACGCGTTTCTTTGATAAAGGCGACATGATCGCCGTTACGGGCGAGATACAAACGCGCCAATACAAGGATAAGAACGGCAACAACCGTACGGCGTTTGAAATCGTTATTGACCACGCGTCGTTTTGCGGTGGCAAGAAAGACAACAGCAACAGCGGCAACAGCGGCAACGTTGAAACAGCCGCACCGAGTTACACCGAATATAGCAACGTAAATTTTGAGAATATCACCGACGAAGACGAATTACCGTTTTAAGGGGGCTTGAACCGTGGGAAACGTTGAAAACCTTTATGTATATTGGGAAGATATACCCGTTGGGCGTGAAAACGCGTTTACGTATGACGATTTATGTTATATATGGGCGTGTGAGCCGCGCAAGGCACGCGCGATATTGCACGAATTAAGCCTTTACGACAACGGTGACAATTACATATTAATACGATCAAGCGGTTGCAAGGGCTTTTACAAGACCGACGACGAAGCCGAAATACAGGCGTATAAACGCGAGTGCTTGAACAAGGGCAAAAGCGTATTTGCACCGATCAAGAAAATAAACCGAGTATTAAACGCCAACGGCACGCAAATGAGCGTAACAAACAATTTGCGGGTGATCCGCGAAAGCCGCGGTTTTAAGCAATCGGAAGTTTGCGAGTATATGCGGAGATACGACCGCGCGTTTGACAAACCTTTATTGTCGAAAATGGAAAACGACGTTTGCGCCCCGACAGCGTACCAATTATCGTTATTAGCCGCGCTGTTTGATTGTGAGCCGTCGGAATTGCTGACAATGGAATTATACTAACCGCGCGTTAAAATGCGCGTATGGGCGGTTGCAAGCCGCGGAAAGGGCATAAAATGAGAAGATTACATAAAAGCTTGATTATAGCAACAATACCGTTTGCGCTTGCAATATCGGGCGGCGCGGCGGGGCTTGGCGCGGCGTTACAAGGCGTTGCAATGCTGTTTCTTGCTGTCGTGTCGATCGGCGCGTTTGCATACGTCGGCGTTGTCTTGTATTTATTAACCGTAATTGAAGCGCAAGACCGCGCGATTGACAGGGCAAACGAACGCATACGCCGTTACCGCAATCAATTTTAAGTATTTTGCGACGGCACGCAACGATAATTAACAGATTGTCCACAACTGACAGCAAAACAAGTGATATAATATTTAATGTTGGTACGGTATGGCAGTATCGTTCAACGATAAACGAATATTGTATCAACAAGGCGTGTTATATA
>JAZLDG010000098.1:0-7085 GCA_045614565.1 Candidatus Scatosoma sp.
GTAAACGATTATATCGACGTCACAAAGAGCTGGGGCTTGGTTGGGATTGACAAAAACGGAAATCGCCAGTTAATATTCGGCGAGAATAAGAACGCGCAAAACGAGGCGTTTTTGACGACGATTTACCTTGTGGCAATGCAGAAGAACAACGAACCGCAAGCGCGTGCAACGTACACGCTTACACTAACAAAGAATGAATATAGTGTTGATTCCGCGCTTTTAGTGGAAGGCGAGTATTGGGCTCTTGAAAATTATAAGGTGGATATTCCGCGTAATGCAATTGTCACGATCAAAAATACCTATTCAACAAGCGTATATTTAACGCTTGACGGCATAACGCATACCATTAAATATCAAGGTTCGTACACTTTTACGATGACAAAAGATATGTCCTATAATGTTTGGGCTCAAAAAAACAGTAGCGGCGGATCTATAACAATGTAAAAAGGAGAAGACTATGAAAGAAAGAATAATAAGGGCTATTCTGGATGAGAATTTATCCATAAAATGGAAAGATTTACAAAATAGATTAAATGTGCATCAGGCGGCGCGGCAATTTATTGAGGTTGAACTCGATGGATTTTCTCTTGTTAATGGAAATGGGGAATGTCTGAAAATTGCATTTGAATGCACAAAAGATTCGGAAATAAATCATATTAATCCAATATCAATGGAATTTGTCAATCAGAACTTATATAGAGTACGTATTCCACCTTTGGTTAGAACGATTGGTGGCGAATGGCAAATACAGGTATATCTTTGTTATGGATACAATTCGGAGGGAGAACTGTTATCGTGCGATCCAACGAATAAGTTGACATTTACTGAATTTTCGTCTATTGCCGATGATGGTATGACTGTTCCAAATGACGCGGATATCGCCAATTTGTATCAGCAAGCAAAGGACGGAATCGAGTACCTGAAAGGAAACGTCACCACTTTGCAGTTAAATGCAGAATTGGGCGCGGTCATTGAATTTAAGAATTTGGAAAAAGGCGTTGAGATTGATTGGGGCGACGGATATAGGGATTTTACAATAGCGGACAATCAAACGGTAGGGCATACTTACGAAGCGGCGGGGAATTATACTTGCAGACTGTATAATATTACGAAAGTGGGAGAGAACGGCTTTTGCAGTAAGTATATTACGAGAGTTGTTTTGGCTGATACGATTTCCGCGGTCGGTTATGCCGCTTTTTTGGGGGATACTGCTTTGCGAGAAGTTGTGCTTCCCAATAATCTAAAATATTTGGGACTGAAATGCTTTGAACTTTGTACGAGCTTGAAATCTATCGTGATTCCCGAAAGCGTAATAAATATTGGGGGTATTGTTTTTGAGCAATGCGCAAATTTGAGATACGTTTATATGAGATCCGTCGTTCCGCCTAATTTGTCGGCGAATTTTGGATTTGTCTCAAATGAACTGACAATTATAGTACCGAGAGAGAGCCTTGAAGCCTATAAAACGGCTGATGAATGGAGTGATTATGCAGATAAAATAGACGCGTTCGGCTTTCAAGGAGAGTTAATGCAGGGGATACCGGGGCTTAACGCGCTTGTATATGAAACGATTGCTTCGTGTGTAACGAAAGTGGGAAACGTCGTAATGTACGACTTAAACGGATTTAATCGTACGCCTTTAGCTGGGGATTGCTTTACCGCGCTATTAGAAAGTAGTGAGAATTCTTCCGTATATGCGGCGAGCTTGGAAGTTAAGAGTATACGCCCCGCTGATGGGGAAGTGGATGCCGTAATCAAAAAATTATCGTGGATACGCGGTGGAATTGAAATCGTGAGGTTGTACTGATATGGCTATGTATATAAAAGGTCCCAACGGAGAAGCGGTCAAAGTCAAAGTGTACGATATACCCGATTATAAAGAGTTTCAAACCACAGAAGCGTATACCTCACGCGTAACGGCAAACGGGGAAAGGGTTGCGGATGGAAGCAAGGCGAAAGTGTTGAAAGTCGAAGGTAGCACGGTTAAAACGACGAATTTACTAGATGATAGTGCTGTTGTAGGGAAATCGCTTGGCTCGGATTTAACAAATGCGCAAATTCTGTTTACTATTCGTGCTGGAACTTACACCGTTTTTATAAAACTGAAAAAGAGTACAGACGTTATTATAAATACTTTTTCGTTAAGCCTTGTCGACAAAAATTACAAGAGTGTTAAATCTACATTATTTTCTGGTGGAGATCTTACCAAAACGAACGCTCCGAACGTAGCACACACTTTTAGTCTAACAGAAGCAGAAGCGGCAAAAGTTAAATACGTGAGTTTGTATTTTAATGCAGAAACGGGAGCTTCTTATGTTGGCGATGAAGTAAAATTTATTATGCTTAACGAGGGTGATACGATTAAGCCATATTCACCCTATTTCACGGGGTTAAAAAACGCTTCATTCAAAGGGATTAAGAGTAACAATGTTGACGGAACAGAAGAAGACACCCTTGAACTTCCCGAAGCGATTGATTGCGGACTTGGCACGACGATTGACTTTGAAAATCAAAAGATTATTGAAACTCGGGACGAATATACATTCACAGGGCAAGAGAGATGGAATGGCAAAAACGGCTCATATTTCACCGACGTTTTATTTGATTTAATGAAATACAGCAACGGAAATGGGATATGCGATAGATTTCCTCTAACGTTTTTTGGGCTGGCAACCCCCGTGAAAGGGATAGGCTTTGGTTCTCCTTCTGTACCATATAGAATTTATATGTGGATTGACGGCGATAAAGATATACAAGAAGAAACCAAAGGTATGGTCGTTAGATACCCAATGAAACTCGTAAAAGAAACACCTTTTATTAACGCGCAAAAAGCGGTCGGTGATAAATACGCGGTTTGGCATAAGGGAAATGAAACAATCGAGCAGGGTGAGACGGATAATAGCGTACACGGGGCTATCCCTACAGTCACACAAGGATATATAGACGGTACGCTTGTGAAAGGAGAAATTAGAGATGGAGGAGAAAGCAAATGAGTGTTTTAGAAAAAATTGTTTATTTGACAAAAGAACAATTTGAATCCTTGCGAACGACGGGAGAAGTAGCTGTTGCTGGGAAAACAATTGAATATAACGAAAATGATGTTTATGTTGTTCCAGATGGTGAAGAATATAATATTTATATGGACAATGATGGGTATCTTCACATTGACACTAAGCAAGGGGTGGGATAATGACAAAAATGACATTTAATAAAAGTTTAGCGGGAGTATATTATAATGAAACTTTAGTAAAAGGAATCTATTATAATGCCATATTAGTTTATCCTTTTGGTATGATTACATTTGATACGCGGATTGATTGTAAAATTGAGCCTATGGCTACTGCTGATGGAAAAATGCCATATTTGCCTATATTAGAAAATATTTCTTACTCAGAAGGAGAAACAGAAATTATCGAATTGTTATTTTATGGATGGTTTTATGAAGATGAAGAAAACGGTATTATTATGCAAGTTACCGAAGAAACTGTATTTAATAAAAATACAAATGTTAGGGCTAAATGGTTTCCTAAATATCGTAATGAAACGGAAAAATTTATAGAGTTTGATTCCGTCAGTGAAGGGCTTAATACGAATGATGAATTTTTTTATCAAAATTATAGTTACTTTGATAGAGAAAGTGGTTTTAGATATTTTATCATTTCGTACGATGGAGTCAAAATGAGCGCAATAAATGTTAATTCTGGGTTTTCTTACTATCTTGTTTGTAATTGCGGGGAAACCTGGCGTGATTTTGCGGATTCTTGCAGAACAGTTACAGGATCTGGCGGACATAGCCAATATATAACATATCATCCGATTGGTGTATTTCCTGCTGGTGAAAGTCCATTTGGTGATGTAAATAGACTTGTTTGCTTCAGGATTAATGAATCTGATGAGATAGAGTTATTCTTGATGGAAAATGATTTATATGATGAAGAAGTTATTGCAACTGGTTGGGCAGATCCTGATGATGAAATTGGTTGGAATGTTTACGATTTACAAAAAAATAATTAAAGGAGAAAAACTATGGGACTTAAAACAACAAACTTTGAAATCAAGAACTTGGGGCTTCCGCTCCCCGAAGCGTACTGCATTCTGCATAAATTACAGCAGAATCGCGATCAAGTAACGGCGACCTTCGCTATTCAATCTACGCGAGAGAAGGCGCAAAAGCTTGACCCCTTGGCAACGATTGATGTGTCTTTTAAGTGGGATCGTCAAGCGGATATCGCCAAAGCGGCGTATGCGGAGCTGAAACGCTCCAAAACGATTAAGCGTTACGACAATGATAAGAAAACGGTCGTGGACGTAGAAATTCCGTCCGTGTTTGCTTCTTGGGCAGACGACGTGCAATAAGGTGGTGAACGATGACGCGGATATTAAAAATTACGGGTAGGACGGGACTGTTTGACGTTCCGTCCTTTTTAGTGAGCGAAAACGAAAGCTTAACGATTAAGCTTGATTTTGCCGAAGAACGACGGCTTGGGCGGTATCGGCTTATAGTTCGGCACGGTGAGCATAAAAAGACCTTTTCCTTTAAGAAACCTGATCCGATTGAGCTTTCCCCCGAATGGCTGAAATCGAGCGCGGAAAACGTGGAATTTTCGCTCGTGCTGCTTAACGAGAACGAAACGGCGGTAATCAAAGACGATTATCAAATCGAGCCGTTGAAGCTGGAAACGGTAAACGGCAATTTCGCCTTTACCGCCATTTTACAGGAGCTTGTTTCTAAACAAGGAGAGCAAGACCAAAGGCTTTTGGGATTGGAAGAAAGACTCAAACAATTTGAAGACGAAGGCGTACCGCTTTTTGCAAAAAACGATTAAAAGGAGAAAGAAAAAAATGAAAAAGATTATCAAAAGGCTTGCTTTAATAGCGGCGGCGTTTGTCATCGCTACGTGTTTATGCTTATCCACGACGTTCCCTGCGAGAGCCGAAGCGGTAACGAGTGAAACGAACGCGGAAATCACGGAAAATGTAGGCGATACGGTGACGGACGGGGAAATACGCAACGAAGTCGAAAACGACGAGAAAACGGGCGAAGAAATCACAATAGACGACTTACTCGCGCTTGCGGGAAGCGTTGCGAAGGAAGAAGGGCTTGGCGACGAATGGGAACAGACGATGGAAGTCTTGCGGCTTGCCGTCAGTGAGAAGAAATTAGACGTCGCTATCGTTTTAGACGTGATAAAACTTGCCGTCATCGTTGCGTACGTGTTCGGAAAAACGATCGGTAAAATTATAAAGAGTAGAAAAGAGAAGAAAAATCCGTCTACTATTCCGCAGGACGTTGCGGAAGTAAAGACGACGACGCGCGCGCAAACGAAAGCCGTGAATGCGTTGATTGAAGAAGAAAAGCACGTGGGGGAAGCCGTGGAAAAGGAAAGCGCGAAATTAAGCGCGTTGGCGCAAGCGCAAATCGGTACGAATACCGCGCTACGGTGCATCATACGCGGCGCGCAAATTAAGACGGAGCTGAAAGACGAAGCCTTACGCGCACTCAATAATTCGGACGAAAGCTGTGACGCGGCGCAAAGGTAGGTGATTTGATGATTTTTAAGCATTCCAAAAGGTGGTACTTTATAGCGCAGCTTATTGCCGCCGCCCTTGGCGTATTTTTTGCCGTCGTACCCGCGTTTATCGCTACGATTATAAATTTCCCCATTATGGTGACGAATAACGCGGAAAGCACGGTTTCTATGCTTTTTGTCGTTGCGTTGCTTCTTTCTTCGGTGGCGTTGCTGTATTTCGTTATCAAAACGATGAAAAACAATCCGTTTTTGATTATTATAGCCGCGCTCACCGTCGTCACCTTCGTTTTGTTAGGCGTATATAACGCCGAGCAAAGCACGATATTAGGCTTGACTTGGGTTGCGGGGACGGCCACGGTTGGGTGCGTATTTTCCGCGATTTGCTTCGCGCTTCATAAGGCTTGGCGGGATTTGTATATGCACTGCGGCGAAATTTACGGGGAGGTACAAACGAAATGAGTGTTGAGAAAATTCCCGTGGAGGCGAACGACGAAAGCCCGAAGCCTCCGATAACCGTGTATCAAACGGTAAAAAATACAATGAGCGTATCCAACGAGGCGTTCGTCAACGGTATATTACTCACGGTTGCGGCGTTGTTGCTCGTCGGTATTCTTGCAACGTATTTCGTTAAAGATTTACCCGACGTCATTCTGGATATTCGCGAGATATCCAAGCAGGCATTGTGGGTGTTTATTGGCGGTTACGCGATAGGCGAGCTGTTAAAGGTTGTGTTTATCAACCGCGCTCGCGTGGGCAAATATTACACGGATATTCGCGACGACGCCAAAAAGGCTTTGAAAAAAATCGTAGAGGCGGGCAAAGCGGATAGAATAGGCGAGTATTGTAAATGGTATGCACAAGAGCTTTTTAACGAGAAACGGCGGCTTGTGCTGCAAAGCTCGGATATATCCTTGGAGGATTTTGAAGAAAAGTACGTGGCTTTATCCAAGAAAGAGATTTTGAAACGATACCCCAATTGCGCGTTATCGAAAAAGCAATTTAAGGCGATAAAAAAGGCGAATGCGGTGCAAATGGAAATTTATAATCCCGAATTTCTTTCTTCAGCGTTGGGTGGGAACGTGCGCACGATTCCGTCCAAGCGTTATAATGTAAAAAGCCGAAACGTAAAAAACGCGATATCTTCTATCGTGTTTGGGGCAGTCAGCTCGCTGTTCGGTGTTTCCTTTGCTAACGAGCTGATTTTTCATTTTTCCCAAGAAATAATCGTAGCGGCGGTGATTAAGGTAATTTTGCTTTTGTTGACGGTTGCGTTAAAAATCGTTTTCGCTCAATCCCTTGTGTACGATACCGAGGTGGGACGTTTCAAGCTCCAAGAAGAGGAAGCCGCCGCATATTTGCGCTGGTATGACGAAACGAAATAACATAAAAAGACGGTTACGCTCGTATGGGCGTAGCCGTCTTTTTTTCTTAAAAAAATAAAAATTCGGGGAGCGAACTCTCCGAATTTTGCAACAAAATCTGTGACGACAATGTATATATTATGTGGGGAACATTTGGTGAACAAACGCTGAAAGGCTTTATTTATAAGGGATT
>JAZLDG010000099.1:0-5068 GCA_045614565.1 Candidatus Scatosoma sp.
TGGAACTAACCGACGAACAGCGCAAGTTATTAGTTGCCGTTTCGTCTAACTTGGCGCACCTGAAAAACGCGCTTAACCCGACGGGCAAACAGTAAGGCGTAACCCGTCCTATTTCCGAAAATATTACATTACGGAAATAGAGAAATACTATAATAACACTACGTTAAAACTATTGTTTACTATATGGCAAACGAAAACAAAGCGGCAATTATAGCCGCGATATGGAACAACCCCGAACCCGCTTTTAACTGTCGGTTCCGTCCGTCAGGGCATTACCTGATAAACGAACGCAACGACGAATACAGGGAACAGGGCAAAATACGTTTAGCCCTGACACGTACAGGCGAAAACATAATGGTATTTTACAACGGTTCAAGCCGTGAGGAAAAAACCGACGTGTTTACGCACTTGGAACGTTACGTATTGAATACGGCGGGGTTCGCTGACACCCTGAAACGATTAGCCGACATTTACGGGCTGTCGTTGAGGTACAGCGAGGAACAACGCCGACGTATGAGCCGCGAGGCAATAGCCCGCGAGGTTTGCCCGTGCCTGATTGAAAGCCTACGTAAGAACCCGACAGGCGCGGCGGGTAAGTACATAACCGAAACGCGAGGGTTGAGCATAGACGCCCATTTCGGCGAACTGACGGCGGAAAGCCTCAGGACAGCAAAGGAACATTTACGTAATAGGGGCTTTTCTTATTCCGTTGAGGATTTCGTGGCGTTGGGACTGACTGAGGAACGCGCCCGCAACGGCTACAACGTCGTAATACCCTATTACAACAACGGTAACGTTATAGGCTTTATCCTGAGGAACACCACCACAGGAACCGACGCGCCTAAATACCTGTATTCTCAGGATATGGGACGCGTTGGATATTGCGACAGGCTGAAAATTGGAAAGCCTACGTTTGTCGTTGAGGGGCAAATGGACGCAATCCGACTGTTACAGGCATACGCCGACGATACCGACGCGCCTAACGTGTTGGCTATGGGCGGGGCTAAGATTTCCGACGATATAGCCGCCCTGTTGAAACGCCACAATATAGACGTTATTACGTACGTTCCTGACGTCGAATATAACGAACAGGGCGAACGCAAGACGGACATAATAAACGCCGCTATACAGGCATTTCAAGGCGTTAAGGTTGAGGACGAACCCGTTATTAAAACCCTGTTCGTTTCGGAACTTGAAACCCCACAGGGGGCGAACCTCAACGGGTATAAGATTGACGCCGACACGTACGGAAAGGAAAACGGAAACGAAATGTTAGCCGTTTCGGTTGAGGGTAACGCCATAGATTGGTACCTGTGGGAACTTAGACAGTTGGAACAATGGGAAAGCACCGCCGACAGTTGGGACAGTTGGAACATTGAAAACAATTTCCGCGACAGGTTCAGGAACCTATACAAGCGGGCGGACGTATGGGAACGCCAACCGATACGCGATTACATCAAGAACAGGGCAATATACGCGAAATACGGCGTTACGCCTCAGGCGTTGGACGAGGTGGACGAATGGAACAGGGGACGCGAATACAACAACCGCGTTAAAGCCGCATATACCGATATGGGTAAAGCCATAGAGGACGGCGCAAACCCTGTCGTTATAGCGGACATTATAACCCGTTTGAATGAGGCACAGGCAACCAACAGTACGGACGAATGGAACCGACAGTTAAACGAGAGTTTCGCGGACGAATTGGACGCAATCAAGGAACAGCCCGAACCCCTGAGGACAAAATGGGAATTAGGCGTTATCCGTAAGAACAACCCGCACCCGTACCGCAAGACGGAACATATAGAGTATTACCCCGCCGACATTACGGTATTTTGCGCCCCGACGTCGCACGGTAAGACTATGATACTGTTTCAATCCGCGTTGGATATGGTACAGGCGCACCCGTCAAAAACGTTCCTGTACGTCAGTTGCGAGGAAACCAAACCGCAATTATTGGAACGCGCCCTTAAAACCTATATACCGATACCGAACACCGAAAGCGGAAAGGACGAAAGCGGTAATTACTGTTTCATAAGCAAGACACGACGCAAGACTATAAAGGCGGTTATACGTGAGGACGCCGCGCCGTACGAATACAACCCAAGCGGCTACGGCACACTATTAGACAAAAGCGAACATTACAGCGCGTTAGAACCGCTTATTAAGGGCTATATAAGACAGTACGGGCAACAGGTACGCCCACGCCTCAGGCTGTTACATACGAACGCCTCAACGGAAAGTATTTGTAGTAACATAATGCGATACGTCCGCGAGGCTCAGGAACAGGGCGAACAGGTGGGCGCGGTTTTCGTTGATTATATGCAGTTGCTCAGCACCGACAGCAAACAGTACAGCCGACACGACGAACTGAAAACGATATGTAAGGCGTTGCACGATTGCGCGGGCGTTATCGGTTTGCCTATCATTATAGCCGCACAGTTAAATAGAGAGGTTTTGCGTAACGGAATAGACGATATAACAGTAGCCAACATAGGCGAGGGCGCGGACATTGAACGTATAGCGCACGACGTATTTTTAGTATGGCAAGTTGATAAGACGGCGTTAGGGCTGTACGTTGATAAGGGCAAGGAAATAGACGCCAACGTAATGGAAACAAAGCGCAATACGACGATAGTAGTAAACCCTAAAAACGTCGGCATAAGGGCAAACCGTATATTTACGTCGGGTATGTTATCGAACCCGAACCAACGCACGTTGAAAGCGGGGTATTTGTACGTTGAACACCTGAAAGCCCGCGACGGAGAAACGGACGGGTGGGGACTGTTCCCGTATGACGGCGAAAGCGGACGTATTGGCGAAAATGACAAAGTAAAAATGGCTGAGTAATGGAACAGGACGAAATCAAAACCACGATACCGACGGAAAACCCGAACGCGGAACAGGACGCAATACGTAAGTTGCTGTTATTGCGCGACGAAATAAACAACGGCGCACACAGGGAAAACGGGGACGTTATAGAAACCCTTACACAGTTACAAGGGCTGTATAAGGAATTGGGCGGCTATTTGCTGACACCAACGGCGGAACTGTTCCCCCGCGCTATGGACTATTTCAACGCCCACGTTGAGGACGTGCGGGCAATACTGACTAAGCACGGAGTAAGCGGCGAAACCGTTGAGGCTGTAACACAGGATTACGGCGGCGTACTTATGGGGCAATTTACGTTCAGGGCAACCCCTGTTCAAATGTTGGAATTGCTGAAAACGATAAAGCCGTACAGGGCGTATTTTGCCGATAAATACGTATTGTACTTTGGCGTAATGAAACAGTACGCAATAGCCGTTGAGTTAGCCGCCAAGTTTAACGACGCGTTCAGGGGTAAGGACGCGACAGCCGACACCAAAAAGGCGTTTATGGACGGACGGTATAGCCCAACCGCCGCGCTATGTTTGCAAGCACTACGTAACCGTCATTTCTTTACCGTTAAGGATTTCGACGGGGTGGAACGCGAACAGGTTATAAATTGGCTTGATAACTTAGAGGCATACGCAAACGTCGGAAAGTACACAGTATATTACGCGTTGGCGTCGTTAGCCCTGTCAGCCTCAACGGAACAGTTACAGGCAATAAACGCCCCTGAGTTACTAACCGTAACCGTTGAGGATTTCGGCGTTAAATCCGCACAGGAATACGCGGACAGGTACACCGATTTAGTACGCCGTAAGGTTGAGGAAATGGCGGATAGTGTGGCGGAACTGTTGGCGGCGGACACACCACCACAGGAACAGGAACAGGCAAAACAAGCGGTTGAGGATTGGGAACACAAGACGGACAACGCCGCCCCCGTCGTTATAGGGCATAATAGCGCGTTGATATTGTCCCGCGATATATACACCTCAACGGACGCGAAAGCCCGCGACATATTGCCGATTACCGCCCATATAGAGGACTATATGAAAGTACACGGCTACGACAAAATGATTAGCCCTATTATAGTTGAAAAGGCGGTTATGGGTATTAACCTGTTACAACGAATACATAAAGAAAAGCCACAAAACGGGCGTTATACGTTCTATACGACTATTTCGGAGTTTGCTAATATATGCTACGGTTACGACGCGTTCGACGATGAAAAAAAGGACATATTACACGCGTTAAAGATATTGCACAACCTTTATATTGTCGTATGGCGTCCAACAGGACGCAACGCAATACAGTTAGTAGCATTAAAGGAAATAGGACTTAGCGGCGAGGATAAGGGCAAATTAACTATTGAGGTAACGGCACAGGCTATGACAGGAGAGGAAAAGCCGATAGCCGCGTCGGATTTCAAGAAACTACAACAGGCGGGAAAGGGACAGGCGCAAAACCATTTTAACGGACAGGTTCTCAGCAAGGGTAACAAGGGACACAAACGCGAGGACGATTTATTAGACGAGGTTTTCGGCTATACGTTCCGACTTGACGAGGCACGTATGCACAACGCCACCGACGCCGATATACGCCTGATACGTCGCAACATTTCAGCGAACAAATCAAACCACCGCAAACAGTTAAAACGAATGTTTGATAAAGCACAGGCGGACGGATTGATAACATACACAACCCGCAAAGGAAAGGACGGCGTACTTATATACGAATGGGTTAGCCTAATGCACACCAAAGGAAAGGACGAAACCGCACAGGAACCCGACGAACAGTAACAACCGTAACGGAAAGAAACAGGCGCAAACGTGCCTGTTTTTTCTATGACTGAAACGCCCGTAATTGTCGGCAAGTTTCTATAACGTCTATATTGTCTATACTGTATAGACAAATTGCAAAAATGGGGGGTTCTCTATTGCAAAATGGGGGGTTCTCTATTGCAAAATGGGGGGTTCTCTATTGCACCCCCCAACGCAACCCGCAATAAATCAATAAGTTACAGCGGTGTTTTTTCTTTATACTTTTTATACCCTTTATAAAAAGGATAAATAGGGGGTGTATTGCTGACGCAACCCCCTATTTTATCTTTCTTTTTCTTTCCCTGTACGGGTAAAAAATAGGGTTGTTTTTCCTGTTGAGGTATGAGCATAAGGGGAACACCTCAACGCCTCAGGAAACG
>JAZLDG010000100.1:0-52072 GCA_045614565.1 Candidatus Scatosoma sp.
ACCATAGCGGTGATGATGGCAAAGAGGTCCCACCTGTTCCCATTCCGAACACAGAAGTTAAGCTCTTTTACGCCGAAAGTACTTGTAGGTTACTACTGGGAGGATAGGTAATCGCCGCTTTTCAATTAAGAAAGTCTTACAAATTCGTAAGACTTTTCTTTTTTGCTTGAAAAGCGGAGGTAAATCGGTCTTGCCCAGACGGGGAAGTTAAAAACGAAGCGAAAGACTTCGTTTTGGGAAACGGAAAAAGGCGAAGCCGATTTCGACAACGCGGGCAGTCTTTGCCACGGTTGGAGCGCAATCCCCGTATATTATTTCAATAAACTTTTAGCAAAGTAAACGATAAGCCCTGCGCGGGAGCGCAGGGCTTCGTTTACCGTTGTTTGCGGCGGGAATTTCTCCTTATATTTATTAACGCGTCATAGAGTAAAATGCGGTAATCGTCAGGTGCGTCGTCTAACGAGAAATAGAATTTCGTGAATAATTGTAAAAATTCCGCGCGTACGCGTAAAAGCTTTTTGTTGTCTAAATGGAATTTCATCACCAAGGCTTGTACGTTGCAGTATTTGTAATAGTTGTCCTTATAAATACATTCCAAGATTGCCCGTAGCGTTTCGCGTTGTAGATAGTCTATGTTCGTGTAATGATAATACACGGCTTCGTAGATATTACGCAGTTCGTTGTCGCCGTCGTTGCGTTTCATCGCTTTCACGATCAGTTGTTCAAGAGTTTTTAATTGTGGTATTCTGTCTTTTGTGCGTTTCATACCTGTATTATATCACGGAAAAATGCGTTAAAATTTCCAAATTTTGGAAATTTTGAAAGGGTAAAATATGCTAAAATAAATACATATCACGAAGGAGAAGGGAAATGAGAAGAAAAGCAGACGATATTTTAGCATATATGATTAGCCTTTTAACTTTGTCCTTGGACGAGCTTCAATCTTGCGACAAGCAAAACGAATTCGCGTACGGCGAAAAAACGGCGTACGTGGAATGTTTGGAAGTGATCCAAGACTGGAACAGAGCCAAAGAATTCGGGCTGAATTACGATATAGAAAAACGCTATCCGCTGTAAGGTGCGCGATTTGCACAACTATAATATATACCTGTTTACAAGCCCGTTCGTTCAAAAAAATGCAAAAAATATTTTTTTACGCAAAAAAACACGCGTTTATCGCGTGGTTTGATCGTTAAGGGGGCTGAACATACGCTATTGTCATACCGACTGAAATGAGCGTAGCGAATGGAATGGAGTGTGTCGGGGTTTAAGAGATACGCTCGACTACGCAACAAAAGTTGCTCCGCTCGGTATGACGGGGTGAAAAAAAAGAACTTCTTTTCAAAAGAAGTTCTTTTTTTCGTTATTGCGGTAATAATTCGGTTAGCAAACTAAACATTTCGTCTTCGGAAAATACCCCGATGACGTCCATATAATATTTATATCCGTCGTATTCCCACATCATTGAGCCTTCCGTTTTATTGAATTTGTAGTTTACCTTGATTTCGCTTATGGTTGTTTCATCTGTACAAGTGGTAGGATAATGTTCAAATTCTTCTACTTCGGTTAAATTATCCGTAACAGATAAAGTAATATAATACCCAAAATCAGTATTCAAAAATTCTTCTTTGAAAGCAATGACTTCCGCAGTATCGTTTAAGGTATAGGAAAAGCTGGCTAATTCTTCCATTTGGTTGTACCAGTCGAAGAAAAGAATTTTTCCGTCCTTTTGCAGGGAATATTCCTTTAAGGTTTGGTCTGTTTCGTTGGGGGTATATGCGGACTGCGCGCAATAGCGGATTTGATCTTGGGGCGGTTGTTGCAAGGAAGCAAAATAAAACCCCGCGCCGACGGAAAGACCTGCGACGAGCAGGACGGAAGCGCATACCGCAAGCACGCGCTTTCGGAAAACAAAGGGGCGTTTTGGGGGCTTCGCGTCATAGGGAATATCGTCCAGCCCCAAGCGGGCTTTCAAAATTTCCCAGTCTTGTTCCTTTTCCCGTCGTAACTGTTCGTCTAATTCTTGCGGGGTTTTATTTTCTTGCATAATTCTCCTTTTTTAAGATACCGCCACGGCGTACCCGTCTACGAGCCACGACGTCGAGCCGACGTTGATATATGCGTCTGCCAAGCTCGACCGACCGCTCGAAACCAAAATGAAATGGTCGGTACGGGTGATGGTATCTCCGCTGTAATAATTGATCGTACTATATCCGTATCCCACCACGATATGTCCGCCTGGGATCGTTTGGTGGGAAAAGGTGGTGTTTTGATTTTGCTGTGAAAAGTTAAGCGTACTGATTGTGACGTTGTTGCAAAACAACAGCACGGGCTTGTTGGCGTTGATTGCCTGTTTATATAAATTATAGTTAAAGCTTGAATTGCTTTCAATAGACGAATAGGAAAGGGTGCGGTTTCTATCCGAGAAATATTGTTGCAAGCCCGCTTTGCAATCGGCTTGGCTTACGCCCACGTCGTCTACGTTGGTGCGCATCAGCGTGTACAATTCCCGCATAACGGCGGGAACGTAGGTTGTGTCCGCACGCTTATACATATTATTTGAAAAATAGGGCGTCCAGTTTGCAATCAAATCGGGATAATAGCGGTCGTAAAAGCCGACGACGATTGCACCGCCGACAGGACCGCAACAGTTGGTGAGCTCGCCCGTGGCGTAATACAGGGGCATACGGTATTGCGTGACCGTTTCCGTTTCGATCATATTCGTGCAAGGGATCACTTCGCTTGAATAGGTGTCGCGGGTTTCGCGGTCGGGGTAGTAATACCGAAGTTCGTCCGCGGAAGCGGGTTTGACCGCAACGGTGCTGAACGCGGAAAGGGCTGCAACGGCGGAAACCGCCAAGCTTAATAGTACGTGTTTTTTCATAGGTAAATCTCCTTATGTAATGAATTTTGTACTATATATACTTGGCTTATTTTTCGTTCGTTCAAAAATCGCCGAAAATTTGACGTAATTTTTCGATTACGTTTTTCAAGCGATAGAAAACCGTGCCTTTGACGACACCCATTTTCTTCGCGGTTGCGCCCATAGAAAGTCCCAAAAAGAAATGGTAGCGGACGAGTTTTTGTTCGTCCAAGGTCAGCGTTTTTATCGCTTCGTGCAGTTCGCGTTTTTCGATATAATCGTCTATCGAAGCGGGGTCGGGAAGGGTGTTGGCGATTTCGTCTACGTCAAGGCGCGGCGCGTGGGATTTATTGAGATCGTACGCGCACGTTTGGACGATTTTGCATAGCCAGTTATACCCGTCCTTGTCAGGGGATAAGGAATTTACGTATTTATAAATTTTTTCGTACGCGTTGGTTATGCAAACGCGGTCTTCGTTTACGTCTTTGAGATAAGCGCGAGCAACAAGACGTAAGTTTTCATACGTCTTTTCATACAATTCTACAAAAGCAAGGTTTTCTGCGGGTTTATCTTCACGAAGCTTTGCTTGCCGTAGCGTTTCGAGTATTTTATTGACCGTTTTACCAAGTTTCGACATATCAATAGTATAACAAATCAGGCTTCAAATTTCAATCAAAAACACGGGAATTTTGGTATTTTTTGCATAAAAAAGCGTATTTTTGCCCCATTTTGCGCGTTTTTGCGCAAACGGCGTTTTTTATTTTGTCCGTTTGCGGATTTTTTAGCGATATTTTATTGATTTTTGAAAAAGGGTGTGTTATAATAAAGGGGCAAAAAGTATAGTTAAGGAGAAAAGCGTAATTATGAAAATGACGTTTCGCTGGTACGGCGAAGGGAATGACAAAATCAAGCTTTCGGATATTAAGCAAATACCCGGGGTAGAAGGGATCGTTTGGGCGTTACACGATAAAATGCCCGGGGAAATTTGGCAGGAAGAAGAAATTGCCAAGGTCAAAGCACAATGCGACGAGTACGGGTTTAATATCGACGTCGTGGAATCGGTCAACGTGCACGACGATATTAAAATCGGCTTGCCTACGCGTGATCAATATATTGAAAACTATAAGCAAACTATTCGGAATTTGTCCAAGTTTGGCGTGAAAGTGATTTGCTATAACTTTATGCCTATTTTCGACTGGACGAGAAGTAATTTGTTCCACCCCGTCGGCGACGGTTCGACCGCGCTTTTCTATGAAAAGGGGATGATTCAAGACGATTACAACGCGATGGCGAAGTATATTTTGGATTTCACGGAAAAGTATAATATGTCTTTCCCTGGCTGGGAGCCTGAAAGAATGGCGAAATTAGACGAGCTGTTCAAGGCGTACGAAGGGGTTACCAAGGAAAAACTTTGGGAAAATCTTAAATATTTCTTGGAAGCGATTATGCCGACTTGCAGAGAGTGCGATATTAAAATGGCGATCCATATGGACGATCCCCCTTGGGATATTTTCGGGTTGCCCCGACTTTTGGTGGACGAGCCGAGTATCGACCGTTTCTTGAAAATGGTGGACGACGAGTACAACTGTTTGACGCTTTGCTCGGGGAGCTTGAATGCAAATCCGAATAATAACGTTGCGGAAATCGTGAGAAAGCATTGCGATCGTATCGCGTTTGCGCATATTCGGAACGTGAAGCACTTTGAAAACGGGGATTTCTCCGAAGCGAGCCATAGAGATTGCGACGGCGATACGGGGATTTTGGATATCTTGAAGGCATACCACGATTGCGGTTTCAAAGGTTACATTCGTCCCGACCACGGCAGACATTTATGGAACGAAGGTCCCGGGACGGTTAGACCTGGGTACGGGTTGTACGACAGAGCACTCGGCATAATGTATATGCTCGGCGTGTGGGATTGCTTGGAAAAGAATAAGAAATAATAAAAGCGGGGTATATAAATAAAATGAAAGAGAATGTTTTGAATACCGATTTAACGGGGAAAGTTGCGGTTGTTACGGGTGCGGGCGGCGTGCTTTGCAGTTATTTTGCAAAGGTTTTGGCGCGTGCGGGCGCGAAGGTCGCGCTTTTGGATTTGAACGAAGCGGCGGCGAAACAATACGCCGACGAGATCGTTGCCGAAGGCGGCGTTGCGAAAGCGTACGCTTGTAACGTTTTGGACAAGGATATTTGTTACGCGGTTGCCGATCAGGTGGAAAAGGACTTGGGCAAGTGCGATATTTTAATCAACGGCGCGGGCGGGAACAACCCCAAAGCGACGACGGATAAGGAATATTTCGAGCTTGGCGATATCGATGCGGATACCAAGTCGTTCTTTGATTTGGACGCGAGCGGCGTTGGGTTCGTGTTCAATCTTAATTTCTTGGGTACGCTTATTCCTACGCAAGCGTTTGCGCGGCAAATGGTGGGCAGAGCGGGGTGTAATATTTTGAATATTTCGTCGATGAACGCGTACACGCCCTTGACGAAAATCCCTGCGTATTCGGGCGCGAAAGCGGCGATTTCTAACTTTACGCAATGGCTTGCGGTGCATTTTTCCAAGGTGGGTATTCGTGTAAACGCGATTGCGCCCGGCTTCTTCTCAACCAAGCAAAACGCGAAGCTGTTGTGGAACGACGATGGTACGCCTACCGCAAGAACGGGTAAGATTTTGGCGGCTACGCCGATGGGTAGATTTGGCGAGAGTGAAGAGTTAGAAGGCGGTTTGCTGTTCTTGATTAACGACAAGGCGGCAGGCTTCATCACGGGCGTAGTGTTGCCGATCGACGGCGGATTCTCGGCGTATAGCGGGGTTTAATATGAAAAAGTTTTTCGGCGCGGAGCTGTTTTTGTATCACAAAACGGCAAAGCGGATTTATCAAAGCGTAAAGTCGTTGCCGATTATCGATTATCATTGTCATCTCGATCAGAAAAAAATTGCCGCGAACGTCGGGTTTTCGGATATCGGCGAGCTGTGGCTTGCGGGAGATCATTACAAATGGCGCGCAATGCGGCTTTGCGGTGTGGACGAAAAGTATATTACAGGTAATGCGAGCTACAAGGAAAAGTTCATTAAATACGCGACGATTTTGCCCAAAATGGCGGGAAATGCGTTGTATTACTGGACGCATATGGAACTTGTGCAAATTTTCGGGATTACCGAGCCTTTGAACGAGAACAGCGCGGAACGGATTTACGCAAAAGCGAATGAAAAGCTCCAAAATATGACGGTGCAAACGCTGTTGCAAGGCTACCGCGTGGCGTACGTCGCAACGACGGACGATCCCGTGGACGATCTTGCCGCGCACGGCAAGTACGGTATGACGCAGGTCGCGCCTACCTTCCGTCCCGATAAGATTTACGCGTTTGGGCAGGAATATATCGACAAGCTCGCGGCGGCGGCGGAAATGGGAATTTCGTCGTTGCAGGATTTGCTTTCCGCGCTGGAAAAGCGGTTGGATTATTTCGTTGCCAAGGGCTGTCGGATTTCCGATCACGGGTTTGAGAAATTCCCCAAGGCGTACGCAAGCGAAGAAGAAGCGAGCGTATTGTTTGAAAAACGGGAGAATTTGTCCTGTGAAGAAAAGGACAAGCTGTTCGGGTTTTTGCTCGTTTGGCTTGCCAAGGCGTACGCGAAGCGTAAGATGATTATGCAAATCCATTTTGCCGTTATTCGCAACAATAATCCCTTTACCTTTGAAAAGTGCGGGGTGGATTCGGGTTTTGATTTGATCGGCGAAGAACAGGGCGTAAAAGACGTGGTAAATTTCTTTGCGCAAATTCCTGATGAAGAACGGCCTGAAACCGTGCTGTATACCTTGAACGATTGCAATCTTGCTGCGCTCACCGCGGTGACGGGTGCGTTTAGAAAGGTGCGTATGGGCGCGGCGTGGTGGTTTAACGATACCGTGGAAGGCATACGCAATAATTTGAAAAAGGTCGCGGAATATTCCGCGCTTGGAACGTCGTTCGGTATGCTTACCGATTCGAGGAGCTTCTCGTCATATGCGAGATTCGACTTCTTCCGTAGGTTGCTTTGCGAGTATTTGGGCGAGCTTGTGGAAAAGGGCGAGTATGATGTGAAAGCGGCGGAAGAAATTGCAAAGGATATTTGTTACAATAATATTCGCGCGTATATTTGATTGATTTTTAGCCCCGCGGCTTGTGTGGCCGCGGGGCGTTTAAGGGTTTTTAGGTTATGAAATATATCGAACTTACCGTGCATACGACGAGCGAAGCGAGTGAAATCGTTTCCGATATTATGTGGAATTATACCGATTACGGCGTGACCATTTGCGATCGCGCCGATATTATCGCTTTGCAAACGGCGAAAGAAAGCACGTTTTGGGATTATATGGACGACGAGCTTGCGCTCGACAAGCAACCGTCCGACGTGCTCGTGAAATGCTACGTCGCGCAAGACGTGGCGGGGGAGCATATTCCCGCAATTTTACAAGATATTCGCGACGCGAAAGAGCGGAGCGACGGGTTCGTGCCGTTTGGGACTTTGGAAGATACCAAACGCGTGGTGGACGGCGACGACTGGATTGACGTGTGGAAAAAGCATTTCCGTCCTATTCATTTAGGCAAGATCGTGGTCGTGCCCGAATGGATTGCGTACCAGCCCAAAGACGGCGAACAGGTCGTTTTGCTCGATTCTAATATGGCGTTCGGTACGGGCGAGCACGAAACGACTTCGATGTGCGTGGAGCTGATGCAGGAATACATTTCGTCGGCTTCGGTGTGCATCGACGTGGGCTGCGGGAGCGGGATTTTAGGGATTTCCGCGATCAAGCTCGGCGCAAAAAAGGCGTATTTGACGGATATTGACCCGATAGCGGTGGAGAGCGCGTTACATAACGCGAAACTCAACGGCGTGGACGAAAAAACGATTGTGGCACATTCTAACCTTTTGGATAACGCCGATATAAAAGCCGATATTATGATGGCGAATATTACGGGCGAAGTGTTGAAAATGCTTGCGCCGTCTATTCCTAAAAACTTGAAAAAGGACGGCGTTTTGATTTTGAGCGGTATCATCGAAAGCCGTTTGGAAATGGTCAAGGAAGCGTATCTTGCCGTGGGAATGGAAGTTATTTACGAGCGTAGAAAGGGCGAATGGTTCGCGTTAGTCCTGAAAAGTGAATAAAAGGAGTATACCGTGTCTGCGTTGAAACGTTTTTTCGTGGATAAAATTGAAGAAGTAACCGAGCTTTGCAGCGAAGAGTTTGAGCACGCGAAAAACGTGCTTCGGCTTGGCGTGGGTGCGGAAGTCGTTTTGCTCGATAACAGCGGTAAGGAATACACCGCCGTCGTGGCGGCGGTGGAAAAAAAGCGTATGCTGTTGAACGTCGTGCGTGCGGAAGTAGGGCAGCGGGAAGCGGCTACGGAAATTTGTTTGCTGTTCGGGTATTTGAAAAACGCCGATAAAAACGAGTTCATCGTGCAAAAAGCGGTGGAGCTTGGCGTGAAAAAAATCGGCGTGTTTTCGTCCGATTTTTCATCGGCGTATATGAATGCGAACAAGCTCGAACGCTTGAACAAAGTCAGCAAGGAAGCGGCAAAGCAATGCTTGCGCTCGTTTGCGCCCGAAATCGTGTATTACGATACCTTGGATAAGGCGTTGGACGCGGCTTTGGATTATAAAAACAAATTATTTGCCTGTGAGTTTGCGACGGGGAGCGACGTGGAGCTTGGCGCACTTTGCGGGGATACGGCGATCGTTATCGGGAGCGAAGGCGGGTTTTCCCGCGAAGAAGCGGAACGCGCGAAAGAAAAAGGCTTTGCGCACGTATCGCTTGGAAAACGCATTTTACGCGCGGAAACCGCGGCGATCAGCCTAACGGCGGTCGTGGCGTTTGCTTTGGGAGAATGGCAATGAAAGCCGTCGTTTTTACGCTGGGCTGTAAGGTCAACGACGTGGAAAGCGGCTCGATTATTCGGGGCTTGAAGGAGCTTGGATATACCGTTTCGCGGGAGCTTGCGCCTGCCGATTTATACGTGATTAACACCTGCGCCGTGACCGCGGAAGCGGAGCGGAAAAGCCGTCAAACGATCGGCAGGGCGTTGAAATATAATCCGAGCGCAAAGGTGATCGTTTGCGGTTGTGCTTCGGAAAAAACGCCGTCGGCGTTTTTGCAAAAAGACGTGTTTGCGGTGCTCGGAACGAAAAAGAAAAACCGTGTTTTGGAAATCGTTGCTTCGGGGTTCGATCAGGCGTTTAGCGGGGGGCAGGTATGCGTTGAAAATACCCCTTATGAAGAAATGCTCGTACCCGAGTGCTTGAAAACGCGGAATTTCGTCAAAATTCAGGACGGGTGTAACCGATTTTGTTCCTATTGCGTAATTCCCTATTTGCGCGGCCGAAGCCGATCGCGGGATTTGGAAAGCGCGGCGAGTGAAATTTTGCAAAGCCAAGCCTTGGAAACGGTCGTGACGGGGATTGATATTTCGGCGTATAAGGACGAAAAGGGGCGGGATATTTCCGATTTGCTTTTCGCCGTTAAGGACGCGGATACGCGTATCCGTTTGGGCTCGATGGAAAGCAGTATGATTACCCCGCGGTTTTTGGAAACCCTGCAAGCCTTGAAAAATTTTGCGCCGCAATTTCATTTATCCTTGCAAAGCGGATCGAACGCCGTTTTGAAAAGTATGAATAGGCGGTATACGCGGGAAGAATATTTAGAAAAATGCCAAATGATTTATCGCGCGTTTCCGAACGCGGGAATTACGACGGATATAATCGTCGGTTTTCCGACGGAAACGGAAGAAGATTTTGAAAAGTCGCTTGCGATCGTCGAAGAAGCGGGATTTTCGCAAATTCACGCCTTTCCCTATTCCCCGCGAGAAGGCACGAACGCGTATAAAAAGTATCAAGAATTACCGCACGCGGTCAAAAAAGAACGGGTGGAGCGTATTCTCGCCGTGGGCGCGAAGCAAAAGGAAAAGTACCTGCAAGGCTTTATCGGAAAAACGCTGGAAATCGTACCCGAGCTTTTCGACGGGGAATACACCGAAGGGTATGCGGAAAATTATATTCGCGTGTATGCGGTGGGCGAAACGCCCAAAGAGCGGGTACAGGTATGCGTTGAAAGCTTGTTTAAGGACGGCGTGAAAGCCATTATAAAAAGGAGATAGATATGGAAAACTGTATTTTTTGTAAAATCGTACGCGGGGAAATTCCTTCGCCGAGATTGTATGAAGACGAAAAAATGATCGTTATTCGCGACATTGAACCCAAGGCGAAGCTGCATTATCTTTGTTTACCTAAAACGCATTTTGCGCGTTTGAACGAGATGGACGAAGAAAAAGCGGAAATCGTTAAGCATTGTTTTGCCGTTATTCCGACGATAGAAGAAAAGCTTGGCTTGACGGGCGGGTATCGCGTGATTATCAATCAAGGCGACGACGGCGGGCAAACCGTACCGCATTTGCATATTCACTTGCTCGGCGGTGAAAAGCTTTCCGATTTTTAAGGTATAAAAATTAAACAGCTTGGCTATAATCCCTTTCGCGAGAAATCGCGGGAGGGATTTTTATGTTTTTTAATCGTTTGCGGGCATTCGTGGCTTTGCTCGTGGCGGTGACGGTGAGTTTACTGTTTGGGTTCGCGACGCGCGCGCTTCGCGTTTCTAAATTTGCGGATATTTCAGGCGAACGCGTCTTTTATTTATATTCCGCGTCTTCGCAAGCCAAATGCGTTTCCACGCTTTCCTTTTTGGATATATTTTGCGTAAAGGGCGAGAGTGTGGCGTTTGATGTAGAAACGGACGGGGAAACGCTCGCGCGGGAGATTGCGGTACGCTACGGCGCAGAAATTATTTTGCGGGAAGAAGCGGGGGACGTGGTTTCCTATTATGCTTACACGCCTGCGTGGGGCGAGCGCGTGTGCGTGGGTGGAAAAGCCGTGAATTTGCATATCGCCGTGCGCGAGAACGCTTGCGCGGTCGGGACGCCCATTATTTTCGGCGGATTTTGAAAATTTTGAAAGGATAGGTATAAAAGCTGAAAAAGGGGAAAACATTTACATACAAAGTTTTTCGGAGGATTAAAAAATGCAAGAACGTAAAGACAAAGAGCAGGAAAAAGCAACGAGAAAACGCAGGGTTTTGAACAAGGAAAAAAGATTTTATTTGGTTACGGCTTTGGGCTGTGCGGTGGCGTTAAGCGCGATCGTGATCGTAGCGGTTGCCGTTTCTAACGCGAATAAAATGGATCAAAATCAAGCGCAGGGCGGGAATTCGGGCAACCAAATCGAACAACCCGATCAGCCGTCGGGCGGGAATAATAACGCGGGGAACGACGACGAACAGGTTATCGTTACGCCGCAGGGTATGGTTATGCCGTTAGAAACGGCGAACGTTTCCAACGAGTACGGGTTTTACCACAATCAAACCTTAAATTCCTATTACGAACATAAGGGAATTGATTTCGTAGCTACGGCAGGTACGGAAGTTTTGGCTGTGGAAGCGGGCGTGATTGAAAGCATCTATAAGGAAGATTTGCTTTCGGGTACGCAGATCGTGGTCGATCACGGCGAAGGCTTGAAATCCGTTTATTGTTTCGTGGAAGAAACGGAAGGCTTGAAGGTGGGTGACAGCGTGGAAAAGGGCGACGTGATCGCAACGGTTGCGGAAGCAAACGGGCACGAATACAAGGACGGCGCGCATTTGCACTTTGAAATTGTCAAGAACAATATCAACGTCGATCCCGCTATCTATTTAACGTTAGAAGAAAAATAATAAAAATCCCCGACGGTTCGTCGGGGATTTTTATTAAAGTAATTCTTGTTGTTTTTGCCATATCCAAGTAATTAAGCGGTGGGGCAGGAGCTTGACGAGCAGGGTTTGACTCTTGGCGACGAAGCCGTGTATGGACACGTCGCGTTTTTTGTTTTTCAAGTCCTTCCAAGCGCGGGTTACGATTTGTTGCGGCTCGTACATTACCGCGTACTTTTTCACGACCGTCTTTTCGTCGGGCTTAATTGCGCGGTCGAAAAACGCCGTTTTTGTCCAGAACGGACAAACGCAAAGACAGCGTGCTTTGCGCTCCTTGCGAAGCTCTTTATCCAAAGCTCTGCCGTAAGAGAGTACGAACGCCTTGGTAGCGCCGTACGTGGCTATGTAGGGAATGGGCTGGAATGCCGCGACGGAAGCAATTAACATAACGACGCTTCCTTCGTGTAAATAGTCAAACGCGGCTTTGGTGATTCCTACGATCGAACGGCAGTTTAAGTCTACCATATTTTGCAAAACGGCGTTATCGTCGTCGGAAATGCCGCAAAACCGTCCGAAACCCGAAGCGCAAATTAAGTACTTAATCGTCGGCGTTTCCGCTTCAAATGCCGCCTGCAAAGCGGCTACGGCTTCCGTTTTGGATAAATCGAGCGGAAACACGCGCAAAGGTATCGGCGTGAGCGAGCGAAGCTCGTTGAGCTTTTCTTCGCTTCGTGCGATTACCCAAATTTCGTCAAGCTCTTCTTGTTTCGCGTTTAAGGAAAGGAAAAATTCCTTGCCGATGCCGCTTGATGCGCCTGTTACGATTGCAATTCTTTTCATAAAATTTCTTCCTTTTGTTTATTTTTTATTAAAATAACGGGTAGACTTATAAGATATCCTGCCGCCGTGAAGCCCACGAGATACACGAGCAAAAATACGGGGTAGGGAACGAGCGTTTGGATTTGGTCGAGTACGGGCAAGGAGCAAGTTTCGTAAGGGGAAATGAAAAACATATTAAAGCCTTGCGTGGGGTCGACAAAATGGTAAAAGACGAGATTTAAGGTCAAAGCAACGCTTGCCGCAATCAAGAACACGGGCAGGGCTTTAAGCACGGTCGTATGCGCGGCTTTGGCTTTGCCCGAAGCAAAGGTCAAAACGCCCACGATCGGCATTGATCCGTGGTGAATCATCGTTTGCAAATTGATCCCAATCGTTTCGACGTATACGTTGCCTGGGTAGATCATTACCGCCAAACCCGCAAACAACGCGTACGTCGCCAAAAACGCCCGTAAAGCGTCGCGGATTTTTTGTTTTTTACGAAAAATTAACGCGAGCGGCAGGACGTATAGGGGCGTTGAGCAAAACTGGAACGGGAACGCGTACCACGAATACGACCAAGTATCCGTTTCCCACTCGTAAGAAAAATTGAACTGTTTATACAGTTCTAACAAAATTAAGACGGTTGCCGTGATTGCTAAAAACACGTCGTACTGCTTGTCCGAAATCTTGCGGCAGGTAAGGCATACGACGACGCAAGCCGTGAGAACGAGCGCAAGGCAAATAAAGTGGAATACGCCGAACGTTTGCGGTGCGGGCATTTTCCCGTCGAGCGCGGCAGCAAATTTTTGTAAAAGGGAAAGATCGGTTAAAAGATTATAATAAAACATGAGTATTTAGTATTCTGCGTTTTCTATTACGCCGCCTCCAAGACAGTTTTCGCCGTCGTAAAGTACGGCGTATTGTCCTTCCGTAACGGCGCGTTGCGGCTCGGCAAATTCAATACGTAACGTTTCGTCGGCGTTGATATGCACCCGTACCTTTTGATCGGGTTGGCGGTAACGGAATTTTGCCATACATTCAAAGTCGGTGTTTTGGGGTTTTTGGGGTATCCAGTTAAAACCCGAAACGGCGCAAGCTTTGGAATATAAGGGGGATTCGTCGCCGTGCGAAACGTAGAGTATATTCTTTTGTAAGTCCTTTTTCACGACGAACCATCTTCCGCAATCTTCTTCGCCTTTGATACCGCCTAAATCCAGTCCGCGGCGTTGACCGAGCGTGTAATACATAAGTCCGTCGTGTTCGCCTACTTGCTTGCCGGAAAGGTCTAAAATTTTGCCTTTTTGGGCGGGCAGGTACGAAGCGAGAAACTTCTTGAAGTTGCGTTCGCCGATGAAACAAATACCCGTGCTGTCCTTCTTTTTCGCCGTTGCAAGGCCGCGTTCAAGCGCGATTTCGCGGACCTTGGGCTTTTCCATATCCTGTAAAGGGAAAAGCACGTCGGCAAGCTGGGCTTGGGAAAGTTGGTTAAGGAAATAGGTCTGATCCTTGTTTTCGTCTTTGGCTTTTTGTAAAAGATGTACGCCGTTTTCGTGGGAGATTTTGCAATAATGTCCCGTCGCGATATAGTCCGCGCCCAAGCGTTTGGCTTCTTGCAAAAACGGTCCGAATTTGATTTCGCGGTTGCAAAGCACGTCGGGGTTGGGCGTTCTGCCTGCCTTGTACTCGGCAAGAAAATAAGAAAATACGCGGTCCATATATTCTTTGGCGAAATTGTCGGTGTAATAGGGAATATCGAGAAGCGCGGAAACGCGGCGTACGTCCGCGAAATCGTCTTCCGCTGTACAGCAACCGTTTTCGTCCGTTTCTTCCCAGTTTTGCATAAAAAGCCCGATTACGTTATAGCCTTGCTCCTTTAATAAAAGCGCGGCTACCGAGCTGTCTACGCCCCCGCTCATACCGATTACTACCGTTTTTGACATTTGTGTGCTCCTAATAAAGACTTGGCTATATTATAGCACAGCGGAAGAAAAAAAGCAAAGTAAAAAAGAGAAAAATTTGTCGAAAAGACGGTTATCGGCGATTTTTTCGGAAAAAAAGTAAAAGTTTTTAGAAAAAAGTCAAAAGGGGTAGTGGAAACGCTTGCAAAAGACCGTGTAAAAATAGTAAAATAGATATGCTTTTGATGCGCAAGCGAATAACACGTACTCGCAGTGTAATTGGGAACGTTACCGTCTTCGATTGCACGGCGGAAATACCGAAAGGTATTTCTTTTGCGATAAGCAAAGCCTTGCGGTTCATAGCAAAAAAGTAAACGTACTCGTAGTGTAATTGGATAACATTACGGCCTCCGACGCCGTCGAGTTTGGGTTCGAGCCCCAACGGGTACACCAAAAAACCGCCCTGCATAGGGCGGTTTTTTGGCGTCCGTGGGGTTTGAATCATTGGGAGAAGGTGTAGAAACGGAAACAAACAGCGCGAAAAACGTTGCAATTTACTTTCATTTATGTTATTATTATAATGTGATAAAATAAACGTAAGGAAAAATGATGAAGGAGAACACGGAAATGAGAAAAAAGAAAGGGTTTATCAAGCTTGCAATCGGCGCGTTTTTTGTGACGTTTGCGCTTGGCGCGTTTGCCGCTTGTACCGAGCCGATGACGGGCGTGGGCATTTCCACGGAAGAAACGGACGTCGTGTACGGGCAAGCCGTTCGCTTTGACGTGAGCGGGAGTGTGGAAGATATCCAAAGCGGGTATACGATCACTTGTAGCAAAGGCTACGAAGTGAGCGTTGAAGACAAGGACTCGTTTACGATTACACCCAAGCAGGAAGGCAGGCTTGAATTTTATTTCGACTTTAAGGGTGCGTACTATACTTACCGCAGTAACGTGGTAGTATTGCACGTGACGCGGGAAGAAAAGAGTATTTCTACACCGCAAGAGTTGTTTGATGCGAAGGATTCTAATTTGCGCTACGTGATGACCAAGGATATCGATATGTCGAGCGTGGGGAATTTTACGCCGTCCGCTTTTAACGCGGCTTTGGACGGGAATGGTTTTACCATTCGTAACTTCTTCTATTTGCCCTTGGAAGTAGCGACGGGGAAAAACGTCGGGTTTTTCTCGGAAAACAACGGCTTGATTGAAAACGTGAAATTTTCTAACGTGGATTTGGGCTTATTCTCCGAAGCGGCTTCCGCGGGGATCGTTGCGGGAGTGAACAACGGTACGATTCGGAACGTGACGGTAGAAGGCAAGATCGAAGCGGAACAAACGGCGCAGGTCGGCGGGATCGTCGGCTTAAACCAAGGTATCGTAGATAGCTGTGAAAACCGCGCAACCGTCGTTGGCAAAACGTACGTGGGCGGACTTGCAGGCAGTTCCGTTTCCGCAATCAACAGCAGTGTAAACAAGGGCGAAGTGGAAGGGCTTGACCACGCGGGCGGAATCGTAGGCACGATTACCGCGGCTTCGTCCGTGCAAGGCAATCTCAACGAAGGCACGATCAAAGGCGGGGCGTACGTCGGCGGGATTATCGGTTCGACGGGGGATTCGGTGACGGTGAACGTGAATAGTTGCGAAAATCTTGGACAGGTGAACGGCGCGTCCTACGTCGGCGGCATTATCGGCGCGGGAAAAGCCGCGGTGTTATTCGATTGCTTGAACGACGGCGTGGTTAGCGCAAGCAGTTTCTATGCGGGCGGTATGGGCGGCAGTATATTGTCGGCGAGAAGATGTGAAAATCACGGCGACGTAAAAGCCGAAGGCAAGGACTTGGAAGCGACAAGCGGCTATTACAACGTATACGTCGGCGGGATCGCGGGGTACTTAAAACGGATTGAAGAATGTAAAAACACGAGAAAAATCTCGCTCGAAAAGGCGTACGGCGCGTACGTCGGCGGTTTGGCAGGGTATCTCGACGGGGATAACACGAGCGACGTTATGAACGACAACGTGAACGAAGGCGCGGTGTATACCGCTACGACTTCTAAATACGTGGGCGGTATCGTCGGGTATATGAAAAACGCCACGCTTCGCGGGGCGGTGAATAGAGGCGCGGTCACGGGCGCGAATTACGTTTCGGGGATCGCGGGTTATGCGGAAAGCGGCGCGGTGTATTTTTGCGTGAACGGCGGGCATATCGTAGGCGATAACGGGTATACGCAACAAATATGTTCGCGGAATACGGAAAACGTGCAAACGTACGGCAACGAAGAAAACGGAACGACGGCGATCAGGGGGGAAGAGAACGTATGAAAAATGCAAAAATAGTAAAACGCGCCGTAACGGCGTGCGCTACGGCGGCGATTTTTTCGGGCTTGCTCGCAATGGCGGCTTGTACGGACAAGGAAAATGCGGTTGCGGCGGATACGTACAGCATATATTACGTGCAAACGGGGGAAGAGCTCGTTTTGGACTATACGGATATTATCGGCGATTTGTCCAAGGATAACGAATACGACAAAATCGAAACTTGGGTGACGAATAGTCATATCACGAACAACAGCTGCGGCGCAAGCGCGCAATACGACGGCGCGTATATGACCGTTTCCGCGGAACGCGCGGGCGAGTTCGTGATAGAGAGAACGCTCTCTTCGCGTACTATTTATTTGAAAATCGTGTTCTGTAATGAAAAATTAGTTTCGACGGCAGAAGATTTTGCGGATATGGACCAACCCTATACCAAGTACACCTTGCAAAACGATATCGATTTAGGGGGCTTCAAGTGGACGCCGTATATCTTTCTCGGGTATTTGGACGGGAACGGGTACAGCGTAAAAAATCTTTCCTTGCCAGCCAAGGCAGGCGACAACGAAGTGGGGTTATTTAGCCAGTCGAGCGGTAAAATTTCTAATTTGAAAGTAGAAAGTGCGAGCTTGACCGTGACGGGTTATAACGAATACGTAGGGATTTTGTCGGGTAAAAATTACGCCTATTTGGAAAACGTGAGCGTTTCGGGAACGATCGTTGCGGAAGACAGCGATTTCGTCGGTGGCGTGGCGGGTTGTCAATACGGCAGATCGGACGGAGTGACTTCTAACGCGAAAGTAACGGGTTGTCGCGCGGTAGGCGGTGTGTTCGGGAACGTGGTTACCGAGAACCGGGAAGTGCAATGTGATTTGACCAACTTGAACGACGTAAACGGCTACGAATGGGTCGGCGGGATCGCAGGGGCTGGCTCGGACGCGTACGGACAACAGGAATCGGCGCGTGCGACTTTGCATACCGTGACGAATAAAGGTAAAATTACGGGGAAATATTCCACGGGCGGTATAATGGGCTACGCCGTCCCCCAACAGGTGTATCACGCGGGGTCTTCGGGTAAGAACGGCAGCAGTGGGTATACCCAAAAGGAAGATTTGAGTATTTTATACGCCGTCAACGAAGGCGTCGTAGAAGGCGTAGACTACGTAGGCGGTATTTGCGGTCAAGTTGGTTTGACAAATTTGACGAGCCCGTTTGGGGGTAAGAACGAGAATAAAGGTAAGGTCACGGGCGTGTATTTCGTCGGCGGGATTTGCGGAAAAGCGGACTCGGTCGAGCTTAACGATTTGAGCAATCTTGCCGAAGTGACGGGCAGAGCGTACGTGGGCGGTATCGTCGGCGAAGGCGTGACCGCGACGGTGAATAATTGTACCAACTCGGGAAAAATCGTTGCCACGGGGAATTATTATAATCAAACGTATGCGTATTGTGGCGGCGTTGCTGGGGAAGCGAAAATCGTCAGCGGTTGTACCAACGGCGGGGAAATTGCGCCTACGGCGGAAAGCGGTCGAGCAATCGGCGGCGTGGTTGGTTATGCGACCGAAACCGTACAAGACTGTACGAATACGGGCGATCTCTCCGCGAGTGAAAACGGTCGCGTCGGCGGTGTGGCGGGAGAAGCACGCACCGTTAAGAATTGCGTGAATAAAGGGGAAATACGGGGCGGCGTCCAAGTCGGCGGCGTCGTTGGCGCGGCGTTTGATAACCCGTTGACGGATAACGTAAACGAAGCCGTCGTTACGGGGGAAACAACCGTCGGCGGTGTTTTCGGGCTTGTAAACGGCGGGACTTGTACGAACGCGGTAAATAAAGCGGAAAGCGTGCAAGGTCAAGACAAGGTAGGCGGTGTAGTCGGTTGGGTGATAACTACGTCGACGAAAACGTTTGAAGGATTGAAATCTTCGGCAAACGTGACGGGTGAAAGCTACGTCGGCGGGGTCGTAGGGCAAGTGACGGAAAGCGGGGCGTTGACGCTGGAAGGCGCGCAAATCGAGGCGCAAAAATCGGTGACGGGTGTGGAATACGTCGGCGGGATTTTGGGCGAAGGAGATAACGTAACGATCAGTAACGCGCTCGTTATCAACGTGACGATGACGGGAGAAAAGTACGTCGGCGGTTTGGCGGGCGAAGTCGGTACGGTTTTAAGCGGTACGTTCCGCGGCAATCTTAACGTCGTCAACGTGAACGCGGAGGGCGACGGAAAATATATTTATGCGGGCGGTATCGCAGGGGCGCTTTGGGCGGCGGATAACTGTATCAATTACGCGGATATTACCGTCGAAAACGGTTGGTATATCGCGGGTATTGCAGGCAGAGTTTGGGGCGACGGAACGAAACAAATTAACGCTTGTCAAAACAAGGGCGATATCACGGGCGGTATGCGCGTGGGCGGTATCGTCGGTTACGCGGAATACGGGAATATAAACGCTTGTATCAACGACGGTGCGATTTCGGGAACGAGATTCGTTGCAGGGATTTGCGGAAAGTCGGATAACGTCAAGAAAGGGGCGGGTTGCCAAAACAAGGGCGATGTCACGGCGGAGCAAGACGCGGCGGGGATTTTCGGAAACAGTACGGGAAAAACGAATATTACCAACTGCCAAAACACGGGTACGGTTATGTGCGCGGAAAACGGCGGCGATATTTATGCGGGGGATAATCCGTAATGTTTGACGAACGGTATGCGACCTTTCAAGCGTTTGGCGTATCGCATTTTTTGGCGATGATTCTTTGCTTCGCGGCGATCGCGCTCGTTTTCGCGTTTCGGAAAAAGATCAAGCTTGACCGCTTTCAAGAAATTATGATAGGCGCGGTGATGCTTGGGTTGGAAGCCGTGTTTTTGGTGTGGCAAATCAGCTCGTGGGGGCTTCGCAAAGAGCATTTGCCTTTACAGCTTTGTACTATTTCTATGTACGTGAACGCGATTGCGATGATTTTGGGCGATAAACGCGTCGTTAAATACACGGGGTATTTTTCTATTGCGGGGGCGGTGATTGCGATCGTCGTGCCGATGCAGGGCTACGCTTTCCCGCATTATCGGTATTTTCATTATTATATCAATCATTTATTGATCGTGTTGACGTCCATTTATATGCTCGCGGGAGCGGGGGAAATTTCCTATAAAAAAGCGTTAATTTCCGAAGCCGTGTTTTTTGGGTTGGTCTTGTTTGGGATTATTCCGATTAACATTGCTTTGCAAACGGATTTTATGTTTTTAAAAAACGCGGGGGATTATTTGCAAACGGTGTTTTTACCGAGTAATTTATTGACCTACGCGGCGGCGTTTGCCGTGCATCAGGCGATGTTTTGGACGGTGGAAACGGGGAATAGAATGAAAAGAAGAAAGAATAAATAATAAATAATAAAAAAGGACTGCCGCGGCATACGCCGCGGCAGTTTTGGGTTTGTGTGGATTATTTCGTGCCGAAGAGTCTGTCGCCTGCGTCGCCAAGCCCCGGTAAGATATAGCCGTTTTCGTTTAAGCATCTATCGAGCGTCGAAACGTAAACGTTTACGTCGGGGTGCGCTTCGGCTACTTTGCTTACGCCTTCGGGTGCGCCGATGATCGCCATAAACTTGATGTTCTTACAGCCCCGCTTTTTCAAAAGAGTGATCGCGTCGCACGCGCTTCCGCCCGTTGCGAGCATAGGATCGACCAAAAGCACGAGCTTGTCTTCGATACCGTCGGGAAGTTTGCAATAGTATTCGCAAGGGTCTAACGTTTCTTCGTTACGGTACATACCGATATGTCCAACTCTTGCGGAAGGGAATAAAACGTGAATACCGTTCACCATTCCAAGCCCCGCGCGCAAGATGGGCACGATCGCGATAGCATTGTCTTTTACCACGCGTTGCGTACACGTTTCCAGCGGGGTTTTTACCTGCTTTTCTACCGTCGGTACGCCGTCTTTCAAACATTCGTAGGTCATTAGCGTCGTGATTTCTTCAATCAGTTCGCGAAATTCCTTCATGCTCGTTTTTTCGTCGCGCAAAATCGCGATTTTGTGCTGGATAAGGGGATGATCGAAAATTACGACGTTGTTGTAATTTTTCATTCTTGCGACCCCGTGTCTTCCGTTGCCGCCGCTTCCGCTTCTACGGGCGTTTCTTCTTCGACCGCTTCTAAGCCAAGCTTGCTCTTTTCAACCTTGTTCAAAATAGCGTTGGTTACGATACCGAGAATAAGCGCGGTTGCAATCGACGTGATTTGAATGGTTTTCGCTACTGCGCCGTTTGCCGCGAACGCGTAGGGAATTTGAATGGTAAGACCGCCGATACCCGAAATGAGAATTGCCGCAACGACGAACAAGTTTTTGTTGTCGTCCAAGTCAAGGTTTTTGAACATCTTTAAGCCCGATACTGCGATAAAGCCGTACAACGTCAAGCATACGCCGCCCATTACGCAGGAAGGAATGGTTTGCAAAAGTGCCATTATAGGGCTGATGAACGAAAGGATAATACACATAAACGCCGTCGTCGTGATCGTCGCGATGGAAGCGTTTTTGGTGATTGCTACGCAACCGACCGATTCGCCGTAGGTGGTGTTAGGGCAAATACCAAAAATCGTACCTGCCATCGAGCCTACGCCGTCGCCAAGGAGCGTTCTTTTAAGACCGGGATCGGTGATAAGATCTTTTCCGATGATGGAAGAAAGGTTTTTATGGTCTGCAATGTGTTCTGCAAATACCACGAGCGCAACGGGCAAGAACGCGATGATGACTTCGGCTACGCCGCCCCAGTTCAAAAGCGTTGCGTTGCCTTTGCTTGCGGTAAGGATTTCCGCGGATACGTTGCCGTTGATAAGTTCTTTAATCGCTTCGATCAACGCAAAGTCGGGGTAGTTTATGAACGCCGTAAGTCCCTTGAACGTGCCGTCTGCCGCAACGAAGTTGTCTACGACGGGCTTGAAGTTGATGATCATAAAGTAGTCGATATTTGCAACCGAGCCGATAAGGGTGAAGATTGCCGCTACTGCGTAGCCTGCGCCGATACCGATAATAAACGGGATAAGGCGAGCCATTTTTACGCGTTTTTGCGTGGAGCAAATTACGATCGTGAAGAATGCAACCAAACCGCAAACAAGGGAGATAAGGTTGTTGGAAGCAAAGAGCGTGGAAGCGTTTGCTTTTACCATATCGCCCATCGCGCTACCTGCAAGCGAAAGCCCGATTAAGGCTACCGTAGGTCCGATGATGACGGGGGGCATAAGCTTGTTTACCCAAGCCGTGCCCGCAAAGTGAATGATAATTGCAAGTACTACGTAGACAAGACCTGCTACGATCGAGCCTAAAATGATACCGCAATAGCCGTATGCCACCGCTACGCCAAGGGAGCTTAAAAAGGCAAAGGAGCTACCCAAGAATACAGGGCTTTTGAATTTGGTGAAAAGCTGGTATACGAGCGTACCGATACCTGCGCCGAGAATTGCCGCAGGGATTTGCGTGGGCAAACCGATGATCGTGGGTACGGCGATCGTTGCCGCGAGAATGGCGAGCAACTGTTGTAAGGCAAACACGAGCATTTGACCGAATTTGGGTCTGTCGTGAATGTCGTAAATGAGTTTGTTGGACATACAAATTCCTCCTTAGAATAAATTTCATTATATCTATTTTATCACACCCGCTTGGACATTGCAAACGTTTTGAACAATTTTTTCGACAAAAGTATGAAAAGATTTTCTTTGGATTAAATAGGTATTTTTTGTGCGAAAAAAGGAACGCGCTTGCGTTCCTTTTCGTGGTGGAGCCAAGGGGAGTTGAACCCCTGACCTTTTGAATGCCATTCAAACGCGCTACCAACTGCGCTATGACCCCGTCACGCTTTTATTATACAAGAAAAGGCTTTTTATCGTCAACGATTTTTTGCTTGTTTTTTGGATTTTTTTACGTTTGCAACAAAAAACGGATTGACTTTTATCGTCCACGGTGTTATAATAAGCGTAGAAAGTTTGGAGGCATAGTCTCAGTTGGTTAGAGCGCTCGCTTCACATGCGAGAGGTCACAGGTTCAAGTCCTGTTGTCTCCACCACAACAAAACAACGCACCGTTAGGTGCGTTGTTTTGTTGTGGTGGAAATAGGTTTCGCGGAAGCTGTGTATTACCACAGGTTCACGCGAGAGAGAAAAAACGCAAAAGGAAAATAAAAGGAATATGGAGATTATCCATATTCCTTTTATTCGTGTGACAACCTGCGAAAAGATGTTTTATAAAAGTATTATACATTAAACAAAGTCTTTTGAGATAATAAACACTAAAATTAGTGTTATAATTGAATTGCTATCGACGAAATTTCGACACGAAAAAACGCACCGTAGGGGGTGCGTTTTTTGTGGCTTATTTTTTTAAGTCTATGCCAAGCTCTAATCCTTCGTACATATGCTCGTTCCATTTGAAGTTTTTGTAGAAATTCACGTGGTAACGGTGCATTTCTTCTACGAGCAAAGAAAATTTTCCGACCGTTTGGTGCTTGGGGAAAATATCGAAGTACTCGCCTTGGTAATAGAAATTAAAGAAGCTGGAATCGACTTCCGTAATCAACGTGTACAAATTCTTATAACCGATAGAGAACGAGTACGGTTCGCCGTGTCTTGTTCCCGTGTAGTGCAAGCCTTGGTGATCGATACGGATTTTGCCTTCGCCGACGATAAAGCTCGTTTTGTTATTGCCTACGAGTTTGTATTCGTCCAAATTCCCGATTTGGCATTCGTCTTCAAAATAATAGTCGGGATTTTCACGGATTTCTTTAATGATATCCATACGCTCCTGTTCAACCCAGTCGAACGGGGAAGCGGGGATTACGGCGTTTTCGTAGGGGTGGAATTGATAATAATCGTCCATCGTTGCACCGTTACCGCAATTTGAGCACGTGATTTTGTCGCCTTCGCCCTTCATCGTAAATTCTTTACCGCATTTAGGGCATTTATAGCAAAAATCTTCCAAGCGGTGGCAAATTCTGCCTTTGGTTTCCCACTTAATTTTCTTTTCGGCGTTCCAAGCGTATTCGTTACGTCTGAATTTTTCGTTGATAATATCGTCCATTTCTTCCACGGATAAGCGTTCTACGTCGTCCTTGGAAAACAAAAGCGACATCGTGGCGTGCGTTTCGCCGAAACGTTCGTCCAAGCATACTTTGGTGTTTTGCAAATACTGCCCTTCCAAATAGCACAAGTACACGGGGACTTTGAAATGCTTGAAGATTTTACTTGTGCCGGGTACGATGGGTTTATTCCCGCCGTAGTCGCTCGCCAAGCCTTCGGGTGCAAACGTTACGCAACCGCCTTTTTTGATAACGTCGCTGACGGCGCGAATGGAAAGCTTGTCTGCGCTGTAATTCTTTTTGGGTATTACCTTATTCAAACCGAAAATGAACGAGAACTTTTTGCGGTAAAATTCGCTGCACCCTGCCATCATATTCGTAATGCGGGGATAGGTTGCGCCGCAAACGTATAAATGGTCGATACGGGACAAGTGATTGAAAATGACGAAGCAAGGTCCGTCGCAATCGTTTACGTCGTCAATGATATGAAATTTGGGCTTATACTTCCGACCGATAATATCCACCATTATTAATTTATAAATCGTCGCGATAATTCTCGGCGCGGGGCGGTATTTGCGTTTGGAAAGTTTTTTCGCTATCGTTAATTTTTCTGCCATACTATTTTTTCCTTTCTGTGGATTTATATATATTTTATCATTTTTATATTAAGAAAGTCAACAAAATAAGCTTTACTTTTTGGATAGATATTTGCTATAATCAATATATAAATTAAGGAAGTATGCGCAATGAAGGAACGGGAAATAGAGAAATTAACGGTTTTTACGGCGGAAAATCCGCAAGTGGAAAAGATACACGTGAGCGTGTACGCGGTTTACCGCGGGAATTTTAACGACGAGAGATTGATTGCTTCCAAGGAATTTACACTCGGCGAGCTTTTGGGAAAACCGTTCGTGTGGTTTGATTTATATTTAGGACAAAAAAAGGACAACGAGAAAGAATTAGCGTTCGTCTATGCGAATAAACGGGATTTATACTTTTTTGAAAAGGACGGGGGGAAAGTGAAGCTCGTCAAGAAAAACGGGTTTACGCATTACTATTCGGACGATTACGACGAAAAATATATTATTTCTACGCAAATATGGTAAAAATAACGAACGGGCGATTTTTTAGATCGCCCGTTCGTGTTACTTATTCTTGTTTGCTCTTTGGCTTACTTGTATTCCTTGCTTTACGGCTTGTACGCCTTGCTTTACGGCTTGTACTACGGGGACTACGGTTTGCGTAATTCCGTGCACGACGTTTTTAGCGATACCAAGCAAGTTGAAATCTTCTTTAACGCTTTCTATAAGCAAGTCTTTTTCACGCTCGAACAGCAGTCTTACCAATTCCACGACCACGCTAATTACCCAACAAACGATTAACAACGTCGTTAAAATGATAGAAATAGGCGAAACCGTAGACGTGGCAATAAACATACCGTATAAAATCGAGCCAAGCATATACGCTTTTACGACGATTAAGCTTACGTTTAACATATGTTTGGTTCGTTTGGTTAACGTTTTATCTTTTTGGGATAAATCCTTGCGACCGCATACGATAGAAACGATAAAAAACAGTCCCGTTAACCCCAAAAGAATAACGTTTACCATAAAATCTCCGAACTGTAAGACGATTGCAACGGTTAAATACGCGGCTATTAAAACGTGCATACCGTATTCCATAAACCATTTAATAATATCAAGATCTCTTTTGATTTTTGCCAAAGCTTTTTTTGTGTTGTCTAACATACTTTTTTCTCCTTTGTATTTTATTACTCTTATTATAACACAAAATATAAGGTTACGCAATAAAATATGGTTGCGTGCAACCATATTTTTGCGAAAAAGTATAATAAAATTATAGTTGTAAATAACCATAAAGGGGAAATTGCAGCTATGAACAGTGTAAATAGAGCGTTGGCGTTGCGGATAGAGCAGTTATTAAAGGAAAAGAAGATGACGAGATACCGTTTGGCGATGAACAGCGGGGTGACGCACTCGACTTTGAAAAATATTATGCACGAAACGGTGAAAGACAATTTATTGTCTACGACCATTTTGATCGCGGGGGGCTTTGATATGTCGGTGAGCGAGTTTTTGGACAGTCCTTTGTTCAACGAAGAGAATTTGAATATATAAATTCTTGCTTTTTCACGTGAAAAGTGATATAATAAAAAACGGAGAAGATGTTATGAAACAGAAGAAAATTAAGACGATTGCGTTGATTGCGCACGACAACAAAAAGGCGGCAATGGTGAATTGGGCGTTGAAAAATAAAGAAACGCTCCAAAAATACGAGCTTTGCGGAACGGGTACGACGGCGAAGCTGGTTGCGGAAGCGACGGATTTGAAGGTTAAACGGTATCTTTCGGGACCGCTTGGCGGAGATCAGCAAATCGGGGCGAAGGTTGCGGAAGGCAAAATTGATATCGTTATCTTTTTTTGGGATCCGCTTGAATCGCAGCCGCACGATCCCGACGTGAAAGCGTTGCTTCGGATTGCCGTGGTGTACGATATTCCGATTGCCACCAACAAGGCGACTGCGGATTACGTAATCCATTCGGCTTTTTTACAATAATCGACAAAAAAGGGACTTTCGACGAAAAGCCCCTTTTTTCGAGCTTTATTCGTATGCCCGCTTCTGCATACGACGAAATTCGAGCGTCGAAAAAGGGAGATTTTGCCCGTATGCGGACAACCGCATATATCGCAAACCGCATACGAGCGCGGATAGGGCGATTTTGCTTTTTTCGACGAAAACCGCGCGACTTTCAAAAAGCCGCGCGGTAGGGGATTTGTATAATAAAACGCTTGCGGTCGACCGCAAGCGTTTTTCAAATACTTAAAATTTAGGAAGTCCTGCCAAGCCCTTGGCGATTTCTTCGTCGGTGGGGATATAATCTGTCATTTTGCCGTCGTGGAATTTCTCGTAGGACATCATATCGAAGTAGCCCGTACCCGTCAAGCCGAACACGATCGTTTTCTTTTCACCCTTTTCCTTGCATTGCAGGGCTTCGTCAATCGCTACGCGAATGGCGTGCGCGGATTCGGGCGCGGGCAAAATACCTTCGATTCTCGCGAAGTATTCCGCGGCTTCAAAGACTTTCGTTTGTTGTACGGAACGTGCTTCCATAAGTCCTTGGTCGTACAGTTCGGAAAGGGTGGAAGTCATACCGTGATAGCGAAGTCCGCCTGCGTGACTTGCCGCGGGAATAAAGCCGCTCCCGAGCGTATACATTTTAGAAAGGGGACAAACCTTGCCTGTATCGCAAAAATCGTAAGCGTATTTGCCGCGGGTGAGTGTGGGGCAGGAAGCGGGTTCGACCGCAATAAATTGATAGTTTGCCTTGCCTTCAAGCTGTTCCGCCATAAAGGGCGCAATTAAGCCGCCGAGATTAGATCCGCCGCCCGCGCAACCGATGACGATATCCGCTTTTACGCCGTATTTATCGAGCGCGGTTTTCGTTTCCATACCGATCACCGATTGATGCAAAAGCACTTGATTGAGCACGCTTCCGAGTGCGTAACGGTAGCCTTTGCGCTTGCTTGCCGCTTCCACGGCTTCGGAAATCGCGCAACCGAGCGAGCCGTTCGTGTCGGGGAATTCCGCGTTGATTTTTTTGCCGACTTCGGTGGTCATAGACGGGGACGGGGTGACTTTTGCACCGTAGGTGCGCATTACTTCTCTACGGAACGGCTTTTGCTCGTACGAGCATTTTACCATATACACGTTACAGTCCAGACCGAAATACGAGCAAGCCATTGAAAGCGCCGTGCCCCATTGTCCCGCGCCCGTTTCCGTCGTTACGCCTTGCAAACCCTGTTGCTTTGCGTAGTACGCTTGTGCGATTGCGGAGTTGAGTTTGTGCGAGCCGCTCGTGTTATTCCCTTCAAATTTATAATAGATGTGCGCGGGCGTATCCAAGATTTTTTCCAAGCAATACGCGCGGATTAAGGGCGCGGGGCGGTACATTTTATAAAAATCACGGATTTCCTGCGGAATGGGGATATATTTATTCGTGTCGTCCAGCTCCTGCTTGGCAAGCTCGTTACAAAAGATTTCGGAAAGCTCCACTTCCGTCATCGGCGCGAGCGTTTTGGGGTTGATAAGCGGCGCGGGTTTATTTTTCATAAACGCGCGTAAATTGAGCCAAGCTTTGGGAAGCTCGTCTTCGCTTAAATAGATTTTGTAGGGGATTTCTTTGTTCATCGTACAATACTCCTTTTTCAAAATAAAAAACCCAAAGAGCAAGAAAAATTTGCTCTTTGGGACGATATTTCTAAATAATTATACCGCGGTGCCACCCAAATTGACTGTTATAAGTCCACTTTTTGCGTACGATCATACGCTTCGCGCTGTTACGGGCGCGATACCCGTCGATTGCTACTGACAAAGCTTTGCTTTGCGTTCGTTCGCCCTCATAAGTCCATTCCTTTCGCCGTGTATATTGCAATCCCACCGCCTGCAACTCTCTTGTATACGACTTAACGAAAGTACTACTCTTAATCTTCGGTTTCGTTTTTACTATTTTATCACATAAACGCTTGGTTGTCAAGCGTTTACGCTCGATAATCGAAAATTCCGCCCGTTTCCAAATCCACCCAAGTGAGCGTGCCGTTTTCGTAGACGATATACGAGTGGGGCGTGCCGTCCTTGGGAAGCGCGACCGAACCGCAATTCGCGTACGTCGCGCCGTTTTCAAGCTCCACGCCCGTGGGCGTGTGGAAATGTCCGTTGAAAAGAATATCGCCCTTTTTAAGCAAGGGGGGATTTTGCGTATTATATAAATGTCCGTGCGTCAAAAACAGCGTTTTGCCGTTGTCGTCGACAAGCGCGTAATCTGCCAGCATCGGAAATTCCAAAACCATTTGATCGACTTCGCTGTCGCAGTTCCCGCGAACGGCGGTGATTTTGTCTTTGAGCTTGTTCAACGCGTCGAAAACCCGTTGCGGTGCGTACCCGTCGGGCAGGGGATTGCGCGGACCGTGATAAAGCAAGTCGCCCAAAAGAATTAGTCTGTCCGCTTTTTCCGCTTCAAAGGCTTCGATAAGTCTTTCGCACCAAACGTACGAGCCGTGAATATCCGAAGCAATCAGTATTTTACTCATAAATCACCTTAAAAAATAAACTTGATAATATCCATTTCTTCGGGAAGATTTGCGCCGCTTTCCAAAAGATTTGCGTACGTTTCCATTAGCTTGGGCAGTTCTTCTTCCTTGAAACTCTTATACGGAAATTCAGCGAAATTGACCGCTTTATTCGCAAGCAAATTAATGGCGGTGGACACGAATTCGCGGCTTTCCGTAATGCCTTTGATCGTGACGTTGTTTTTGAGCGCGTATTCCAAATTTACGTGCAGGGTTTTCCCCGTGGGCGCGCAAAAAGCCACCGAAGAATCCCGTTTTAAGACGGGGAATAAGACGGACGGTTCGCTGCGGTTGGCGTACGCAAGATACACCGCGCCGTCGGCGAGTCTGCCGCCCGTGACTTTCGCCACGTTGGCTTTGAGCGTTTCGTCGTTGGGAAAGGTATAATAGATCCCGCTACGCTTTGCGCGGGCAAGGCGTTCGGCGTTGTTGTCGGCGAGAATGGGCACGGCTCTGTGATAAATCAAAATTTGGCAAAGCACGTTTGCGTACAAGCTCCCGCCAAGCACCAAAATATGCTGTCCGACGGTGATTTGCATTTCGTCGATTACGCGTTCGGCGAGCGCGATCGCGTCGATTAAAAAAGCGGCTTCGTCGGAGACGGACGCGGGCAGGGGATATACGTCGTCTACGCCCGCAAGCACGAAATCACGGTAAAACCCGTCCGCGGTTTCGCCTGCAATTTTTAAGCCGTCTTCGGAAAGCTCGTCTTCCGTTACGCCCGCAAGGTATACGCGTTCGCCTTTTTTAATAAAGGAATCTTCGTTGGCTTCGGTAACTTGCCCGATCGCGAATTTCCCTGGGATAAAGGGGGATTTGACTTTGATAAGCCCCGAATAAACGGCTACGTCCGATTCCGTCAAAAGCGCTTTGGTGATTTTGACCTTGACTTTATCGGAAGAAAGCTTCAAATCGGGGGAGATAACGTGATGTAAATTATGCGGGTATGCTAATTGCCATACTTTCATAACGACGAAATTCCTTTATTTGCGCGGATATTTGAGCGATTGCTCTCGCGCGGTATTATAAGTATAGCTTATTTTTGGGATTTTTGCAACTATTTTTTACGAATTAGGGCAAAAACAGTTGACGGGGATAAAAAAAAGCGTTATAATTGAACAGCACGAATGAAAAAACCAAGAAAACAATAGCGAGGTGAAAATATAATGAAAGCGGACATTCATCCTAATTATCACGAAGTAACGGTTACTTGCGCTTGCGGCGCAACGTTCAAAACCGGCACGACGAAAGATTGCGAAACGTTGAAAGTGGATATTTGCAGCAACTGCCATCCTTTCTTCACGGGCAAACAGAAGTTGGTTGATACCGGTGGACGTATCGATAAATTCAAGAAGAGATACGGTATGTAACAAACGCGGGGCTTTAAGATACGCTGTGTCTTAAAGCCCTTTACTTTGAAGGTCGTTATGAAAAAGAAAAAAGAACAAAAACAAAAAGTTTCCATCGGCGGTCAAGCCGTAATGGAAGGCGTGATGATGCGCGGGAAAAGCGCGATGGCTACTGCCGTACGCGATCCCGAAGGCGTTATCCAAATCGAATCCGAGCGTTTAACGCCGCCTAAAAAGGGCGGTTTTTCCCGTTTGCCGTTCGTTCGCGGGGTGGTGAATTTCGTTCACTCGCTCGTGGACGGCAACCGTATTTTAATGCGGAGCGCGGACGTTGCCGTTGGCGACGACGAACAACCGTCCAAAGCCGAAAAATGGTTGCAGGAAAAATGTAAAATAAGCTTAAACGGCGTTTTGGACGGCGTGGCGACCGTACTTGGGATTTTGCTTGCGCTTGGTATTTTTATTGCGCTTCCGCAGTTTTTGACGGGGCTTTTCCCCTTGGATAAGACGAGCACGGGCTGGGAAGGGGTTTGGTTTAATTTGATTGAAGGCGGTATCCGTTTGGGGATATTCGTAATTTATATTCTGTTAATTTCGCTCATACCGTCGCTTAAACGAGTGTTTATGTATCACGGCGCGGAGCATAAAACGATCGCTTGCTTTGAATCGGAAAAAGAATTGATCGTCGAGAACGTGCGGGGTTGCTCGCGCGTGCACGACCGTTGCGGCACGACCTTTTTGTTTCTCGTAATGATGGTGAGTATTCTCGTGTTCTCGCTTGCCAACGTGGCGGTGGGGAGATGGTTGTACGATTTGGTAGACCCGAGCTTGCACGGGCTCGTTCGTTTCGTATTCAAGCTCCTGCTTTTGCCTATCGTCGCGGGCGTATCCTACGAGATTTTGCGCTTGCTCGCCAAGACGAAATCTAAATTTTTCCTGATTTTCAAGTGGCCGGGGCTGCTTTTGCAGCATTTGACCACGCGAGAACCCGACGATAAAATGATCGAGTGCGCAATCGTCGCGTTTTCCACCGTTTTGAAGATGGACGAAGACCCGTCAATCCCCGAAAAAGTGTTCGCGACGGCGGGCAAGATGAGTTCGCTTTTGAAAAACACCAAACGCCGTTTCGCGCAGTTTGATATCGAAGCGGACGAAGCGGAATGGATTTTCGCAATCACTTTGGGTATACCCAAAAGCGCGGTCGCGACGGAAGAACGCATTTTGAAAGCGGCGCAAGCCAAAGAAATTATTAAAATTGCGGACGAACGCCTGACGGGCAGACCGCTTTGGTATATTATCGGCGACACGAGCTTTTACGGGTACACGATCAAGGTGGACGAACGGGTTTTAATTCCCCGTCCCGAAACGGAAGAGCTCGCTTCGCTCGTCGTGAGCGCGGCGGAAGAAGGACAAAGTATACTCGATCTTTGCACGGGCAGCGGCGCAATCGCAATCGCGGTATATAAGGAGCTGGAAAAGGTCAACCGTCCCGTGAAAGTGACGGCGGTGGATATCAGCGCGGACGCGTTGACGCTTGCGAAAGAAAACGCGGCGGCAAACGAAGCGGAAATCAATTTCGTACAGTCCGATTTATTCAAACGCTTGCGCGGTAGATTTGATATTATCGTTTCCAACCCCCCGTATATTCCCACGGCGGAAATCGACGGCTTGCAACGGGAGGTCAAATCCTTTGAGCCAAAGCTCGCTTTGGACGGCGGCGCAGACGGTTTGGATTTTTATAGGCTGATTGCAAGCGAAGCGGCGAAATACTTGAACCGTAACGGCACGCTGATTATGGAAGTAGGCGCGGGACAGGCGGAATCGGTCGCACGGCTTTTCAAGAGCGTGTCCTATAAAATGATTATCAAGGATTTTAACGGCGTAGATAGATTTGTAAAGGTCGTTTTATAACGGCAAAGGAGAAAGAGCTTGCTTAAAAAATTAGACGATATTTCCAAACGCTACGCGTTTTTGACCGAGCGGCTTTCGGACGCGAACGTGATTGCCGATATGCAAACTTGGCAAAAATATTCCAAGGAACAGTCCGAGCTTCGCGAAACCGTGGAAAAATACGAAGAATATTTAGAAACGGAACGGCAAATGAACGACGCGTTTTCGCTTGCGGAAACGGAAAGCGACGCGGAAATGAAAAAAATGCTTTTGGACGAAGGCTACGTTTGCAAGGAACGCTTGGCGGAAAATTTGAACGAGCTGAAAATTTTACTTTTGCCCAAGGACAAAAACGACGAAAGAAGCTGTATTTTGGAAATCCGCGCGGGAACGGGCGGCGAAGAAGCCGCGTTGTTTGCGGCGGAGCTTTGCCGTATGTATCTAAATTATTGCGCGGCGAACAGACTTCGCGTGGAAGAAATCGAAATGAGCGCGACGGAGCTTGGCGGGGTTAAAGAAGCTATTTACGGCGTTACGGGCGCGGGCGCGTACAAATTATTAAAATATGAAAGCGGCGTACACCGCGTTCAACGCGTACCTGCTACCGAGACGCAGGGTAGAATACACACGTCGGCGGCGACGGTGGCGGTACTTCCCGAAGCGGAAGAAATAGAAGTGGAAATCAACGAAAAAGACATTCGTATCGACATTTTCCATTCGGGCGGAGCAGGCGGTCAAAACGTCAATAAGGTCGCTTCGGCGGTGCGGATTACGCACTTCCCAACGGGGATCGTCGTGAGCTGCCAAGACGAACGTTCACAGCTCAAAAACAAAGAACGCGCGTTCAAGGTCTTGCGCTCGCGCGTGTATGATTTTTATAACGGTCAAAGCGCGAAAGCGCGAGAAGAAAATCGGCGCAGTATGGTAGGCTCGGGGGATCGGAGCGAACGAATCCGTACCTATAATTTCCCGCAAAGCCGTGTCACCGATCACCGTATCGGGTTAAGTCAGTACAATCTCGACGCGTTTATGACGGGGGATATTTCGTCGATGGTGGAAGCGTTGGCAATCGCGGACAGAGAAGCGTTGCTCGCAAGTCAAGAAGAATAAATAGAAAGGATTAAAAATATGGCAACCGTAGAATTTACCGACAAAGTGAAAATTCTTATCAAAGCAGGCGACGGCGGCGACGGAATGAACTCGTTTAAGGCGTTCAAAGGCAAACCCGCGTGCGGACCTGACGGCGGCGACGGCGGCAAGGGCGGCGACGTGTATTTCGTCGGGGATAAGGATATGAACGATCTTTTTTCTTTCCGTTTCAATTCCCGTTTCTTGGCGGAAAACGGCGAAGTGGGCGGTACGAACAGATGCTTTGGCAAAAGCGGTAAAAACGTATATATCAAAGTCCCGCTCGGAACGCTCGTTCGCGACGCGGAAACGGGCAGACTCATTTGCGACGTCTTTGAAGACGGGCAGGAAATTTTAGTCGCTCGCGGCGGGAACGGCGGGAAAGGCAACGTCCGTTTCACGACGGCGCGCCGACACGCGCCTAACTTCGCGCAAAAGGGCGAAAAGGTTAAACAGCATTACGTTATTTTGGAAATGAAAGTCATTGCCGACGTCGGGTTCGTGGGCTTCCCGAACGTGGGAAAAAGCACCCTGCTTTCTAAAATTTCCGCGGCAAGACCCAAGATTGCAAACTATCATTTCACCACGCTTTCGCCTAATCTCGGCGTAGTGCGCTACTACGAAAAATCGTTCGTGGCGGCGGATATCCCCGGACTTATCGAAGGCGCGGCGCAAGGCGCGGGGCTTGGACACGATTTCTTGCGCCATATCGAGCGTACGCGTATGCTGTGTCATTTGGTGGATATTTCGGGTTGCGAAGGTCGCGATCCCATTGCCGATTTCCAAAAAATCAACGCCGAACTCAAAGAATACAGCGAAGTTTTGGCAAAAGTCCCCCAAATCGTCGTTTGCAACAAGTGCGACGTGTACGGCGCGGACGAGAATTTGAAAGCGTTTAAGAAAAAATACGGCAGGAAATATAAGATTTATCCTATTTCGGCAATCAGCGGCGACGGCACGCGGGAATTGATTGAAGGAATTTTCGCGGTTTTGGACACGCTCCCGCCTATCGAGCCTATCCCCGTCGAAGAAGAATTTGAATACAAAGCCAACGAAGATCTCGGCTTTGAAATTTACAAGGACGACGACGGCGTATACGTGGTCATCGGCGGTTTGATCGATATGCTTTGCCGTAACGTAGTCTTAAATAACCCCGACTCAATGCAATACTTCCAAAAAGTTCTCCGTCTTCGCGGCGTTATCAAAGAACTCTCCAAAATGGGCTGCAAGGAAGGGGATACGGTATCGATCGGCGAAGTCGAATTTGACTTCATACCGTAAAAGCACGTATATACGTCGCAATACATCGTCGAACTTGCGTTTTTTCTCGGTCACGTACGTCTATGTACGTTCCCGTCGAAAAATCCGCGTTCTTCTTGTCTTGCTCGTATCTACGCACTTTTACTTCGCTTGGCGCAAGGGGTAGTGAGTAATTCATTTCACGCGTATCTACGCATTTTTATAAAATAAAAAAAAGGAAAATACTATGATCGTAACAAACGAAAACATCACAAGCAAACAAAGAAGCAAATTAAAATCGTTGGCGGCGAAGCTTTCCCCGATTACCCAAGTGGGTAAGGGCGGGATCACCGACAATTTATTAAAAACGCTTTCCGACGCGTTGGACGCGCGGGAGCTGATTAAGGTCAATATTTTGGAAACGGCGGACGACGACGCGCGCAACCTTGCCGAAAACATCGCCGAGCTTTTGGAAGCCGTACCCGTTGCCGTAATCGGCAGAAAAGCGATTTTCTACCGCTATTCCCGCAGGGATAAGTTTGCGCATCTTGAATTTTGAAAAAGTTGTTTGAAATCAAAAAATTTGCGTTATAAATGAATATACAACCAAAAGGAAGCGTGTTATGGAAAAGGAAGAATTAAAGGAAAATAACCCCAACGAAAATACCAAGACGGAAAAGAAAAAAACTGCCAAGAAATGGCAGGAAGAAGCCGAAAAGGCGATTGCCGAAGCGGAAGAAAGCAAGCGTAAATGGTACGCCGTGACCGCGGAGTATGAAAATTACCGCCGCCGTACCCAAAACCAAGCGGCGCAACGCTACGCCGAAGGCAGAAACGACGTAGTCGCTTCTTTGTTCCCCATCGGAGATAATTTGGAGCGCGCGCTCGCTTCGATTACGGACGAAAACACCAAGCAGGGCGTGGATATGGTGCTGAAAGCCTATAAAAAGGTGTTGGAAGGGGAAGGGATTGAAGAAATCGACCCCGTAGGACAACCCTTTGACGCGTCAACGAGCGAAGCTATTATGGCTATGCCCGCCGCTGACGGCGAAGAAAGCGGTGTCGTAAAACAAGTTTACGTCAAGGGCTATAAAAAAGGCGACAAGGTTTTGCGCTATGCCCAAGTAATCGTTACGCAATAATAACAACGAACCCCCGTGCAAACAGCACGGGGGTGTATTATTTCAAACCTAAAATTTCATCGGAAGACACGTCTAATATTTTGCAAAGGTTTGCAAAAGTATCGAGTGACGGATATTTATTTTGCTTCATATACTTGCTAACCGTTGACGGATTGACACCAAGAGCTTTGGCTAACTGCTTTTGACTGATATTTCCATATTTTATTGTTTCTCGCAGTCGCTCCTGTATTTCCGTTATCGTTATCATATAATAAAAATAACAAAAAGCGACAAAAAAGTTTCAAGAAAGGCACACCGTGCCTTTTTTGGTAAATAATGGTAAATTTTGCTATAATAAAATCGTTGGGATAAAGGTGTTATTATGCAAATTTGGAATTATTTATTTTCGTTGTTGGCGTTTGCGTGTATATGTTTATGCGGAGCGGGATTATTTTTAGGGATTGGCGCGGAATACGCGGGGGAAGAAGTCGTTTTACGCTTATCCTTTTGCATTGCCGCGCTCGTTTGCGCGGCAGGGGCGTTTGGGTTTTCTTTGACGGTGTGTATTCTCGATTGCAAGGCGCAAGGCGCGCCCGCGATTTCGCGTATGTTTTTGATTATGACAAGCATTACGCTTTTATTCCTTTCTGTCATTGCGCTTGTCGGCAAAATTGTATAAAGTTTATTCTTTCCATAGGAAAGAGTTTCTTTTTTTTGATTGATACAATCGAAAAAAAGAATAAATAAACCATTTTTCTCTAAAAAAGTTGATAATTTCATAAGTTTTTATCAAAAACGGGGTAATTGCGGTTGCTTTTCTTTGAAAAAAAAGCTACAATATAATACGGTAAAAAATAAGACAGGAGATAATACTTATGAAGAATAGAATTGCGAGAAGAATGTCTGCGCTTGCGCCGTCTTTAACGCTTGCGATTTCTGCGAAAGCGAAAGCGATGAAGCAGGCGGGCGAAAGCGTCGTTTCGTTTGGTGTGGGCGAGCCTGATTTTAACACGCCCGAGCATATTATTAACGCGGCAAAGGTGGCTCTCGATAACGGGCAAACCAAATATACGCCGTCGTCGGGGTTATTGCCCTTGCGTAAGGCGATTTGCGCGAAATTTGAAAAAGACAACGGGCTTGACTTCGAGCCGTCGCAAATTATCGTTTCCAACGGTGCGAAACATTCCATTTTCAACGCTTGCTACGCGGTTTTGGAAGAAGGGGACGAAGTTATTATCCCCGCGCCCTACTGGCTGACCTATCCCGAAGTCGTAAAGGTTTGCGGTGCTACGCCCGTATACATTGACTGCAAAAAGGAAAATAAATTCAAATTCTCGCCAGAAGATTTGAAAGCGGCGATCACGCCCAAGACGAAAATGCTCATCTTCAATTCCCCGTCCAACCCGACGGGCGCGGTATACAACGAAGAAGAAACGCGTGCGATCGCCAAGGTTTGCGAAGAAGCGGGGATTTTCGTGCTCGCAGACGAGATTTACGAAAAACTTTGCTACAACGGCGTAAAACCGTTCTCGATTGCAAAATGCAGCGAAAAAATGAAAGACATGACGATTACCGTCAACGGCGTTTCTAAAACGTACGCGATGACGGGCTGGCGCGTGGGGTATCTTGCCGCGCCGAAGGACGTTGCCAAGGCAATCGATTCCTTCCAAAGCCACGCAACTTCTAACGCGTGTTCCATTTCGCAATACGCAACGATTGAAGCGTTATCGTCGTCCGACGAAGAAATTGCGGCAATGGTCAGCGTATTCGATAAACGCCGTGAAAAACTCTTAAAGCTGATTGCGGATATCGACGGTGTAGGCGCGGTTGAGCCTGACGGTGCGTTTTACGTTATGATGGTCGTTGGGGGCTTGTACGGCAAGAGTTATCAAGGCAAGACGATCAACGGTTCTGTGGATTTTGCGGACGTGCTTTTGGACGCCGAAAAGGTTGCGACCGTACCCGGGGTATCGTTCGGAGCGGACGATTGCGTGCGGCTTTCCTACGCTTTATCCGAAGCGGATTTGGAAGAAGGCTTGCGCAGAATTAAAAAATTCGTGAGCGAATTGCAATAATTAGACGGCAAAATAGACAAAAACGGACGAGTAATCGTCCGTTTTTTGGAAAAATATGAAAAAAGTTTATTTTTTTCAAAAAAATTTTTGCTGTAAGTCTTGAAATTACGAGAAAAATATGGTAGAATAGAATAAACCCGAATATGGACGATTTTCATAACGCGGGGAGTACGACAATTTCCGGAGGGATTTTTTATGATTAAAGTAATTTACGGCGCAAAAGGTACGGGTAAGACCAAGATGATGATCGACGCGGCAAACGCGGCGGTTAAAGAAGCGAAAGGGCACTTGATTTTTATCACGGACAGTAAGCGCGGTATGTATGATTTGGAACGCGACGTGCGTTTCATCGACACGAGCGAATACGACGTTGCGGGCGAAGCTGCGCTTTGCGGATTCGTGAAAGGCGTCATCGCAGGCAACAACGATAACGAGTACGTATTTATCGACGGCGTAGTCCGTATCGCGGGTAAGCCCGTGCAGGAATTAGCGGCATTCTTCTATATGCTGGATAAGGTTGCGAAGAATAACAATATGGTTATCACCGTTTCCGTTTCCGCGGCAAAAGAAGAGTTGCCCGATTTCGTAACCAAGTATCTTTAATAACTGAAAGAGCCGAACGGTCTTTCTTTCCGTTCGGCTCTTCTATAATAATATACCATAAATGTGCTATAATAGGGGGAATGATACGCGCTTGACGGCAGGGGAAGGACTGTCCGTTTTTCGTGCGTTTATTAACGAAAGGTAGGTAGAAAAAATGTATTTTATCAGTACGCGTGGCGGTGAAAGAGTAACGGGAGCGCAAGCGATCGTACAAGGACTTGCAAAAAACGGCGGTTTGTTCGTACCCGAAAGCTTCCCCGCGATTTCGCAAGAAGAAATGGAAGCGATGGCGCAAATGAATTATCCCGATCGCGCGGCGTTCGTGTTGGGAAAATATCTCGCCGACGATCTCGGCGCGGAGTACTTGAAAGAAATTTGCGGCAAAGCGTACGCTACGTTCACGGGTGGAGATCCTGCTCCGCTCGTTAAAATCGACGAAAAATTGTTCATTTTGGAGTTGTTCCACGGTCCGACCTGCGCCTTTAAGGATATGGCGTTGACCGTTTTGCCCTATCTTTTGAAAAAAAGCTGTGAAGTCACGGGGATCAACGACGAAATTTTGATCCTTGCGGCGACGAGCGGCGATACGGGAAAAGCGGCTTTGGAAGGCTTCCGCGACGTTGCGGGCACGAAAGTCGCCGTGTTCTATCCCGACGAAGGCGTTGCGAAAATGCAACGCTTGCAAATGTGTATTCAAGACGGAAACAACGTGTTCGTTGCTGCGGTTAAGGGTAATTTTGACGATTGTCAACGCGCCGTCAAAAAAATGTTCGCGTCTAAGGAATTTAACGAAAAGTTACAAACCAAGGGCGTGCGGTTATCGAGCGCGAATTCCATTAACTTCGGACGGCTTGCGCCGCAAATCGCCTATTATTTCTCGGCGTATCTCGATTTGTATACTTCGGGACAGGTACAAATGGGTGAAAAGGTGGACTTCGTCGTGCCGACGGGAAATTTCGGGGATATCTTGGCGGGCTGGTACGCAAAACAAATGGGCTTGCCCGTGCGTAAGCTCGTTTGCGCTTCCAACCGTAACAAGGTTCTCGCCGATTTCTTTGCAAAAGGCGTGTACGACGTCAAACGCGCGTTCCACCGTACGATGTCGCCGTCGATGGATATTTTGGTTTCGTCTAACCTTGAAAGATTATTATTTGAAATCAGCGGCCGTAACGCCGAGCTTACCGCGGCGCGTATGCAAAGTCTTGCCGACAATAAAGAATATTCCATTACCGCGGAAGAACAAGCGGTATTGGACGAGCAGTTCTTCGCAGGTTTTGCAAGCGAAGACGATATGATCGAAGCAATGTACGAAACTTTCGACGAGTTCGGGTATGCGATGGATACGCATACGGGCGTTGCGTTAGCGGTATACGAGAAGTATTTGGATACCTTTGAAAAAGTGGACGACGAGCCGAAAAACGATACGCCGATCGTCGTGCTTTCTACGGCAAATCCCTACAAGTTCCCGCAGGACGTGTTATATTCGCTTTCGGGGAACGACGTTAAGGACAGTTTTAAGGGTATCAAACGCTTGCACCTTCTTACGGCAATGAAACCGCCCAAGTGCTTGCTCGATCTTCGTTACCGTCCGCTTCGGTTTAAGACGGTCGTGGAAAACGATTTGAACGAAATGGCTTCGGAGATTTTCAAGTTCGCCGACGGGGAAATCGTGCCTATTCCCGACGCGAAAAAATAAGAGTATATCCCCCCGCGTTGCGTTTCCCGTGAAACGGGCAAAGCGGGGGTTTTTGTTCATACGGTGAAAAATTCGGCTATTTACGGTGAAAGGTGGGTTTTGCGTTTGCCTTTTTGCTGCGAGTATGCTATAATGTCGCCGTAACCAATTCAATTTGTATTGAAGCGGTTAACTAATTCAATTTATATTGAATTGGTTAAGGGGGAGTGTATGTTTGGATATATCCGTACGGATACGCCGCATTTATATATCAAAGACGAAACGCTGTACAAAGCCGTGTATTGCGGGCTTTGTAAGGGAATCGGAGAAGCTTGCGGGCAAGCCGCAAGAATGGGGCTTTCTTACGATATTACCTTTTTATCCGTGATCCTGCATAATATTTTGGGTTTAGACGTAAAAATAGAGAAATCCCATTGTTTGGCGCATTGTATTCGCGCAAGACTGATGGCGGAAACGGACGACTTGACTCGAAAGCTGGGCGCGTTGAATACCGCGCTCGTGTATTATAAATACACCGACGATATCGCCGACGGCGACAAGGGGCGGGGCAAACGGCTTTGGTTTAAGAGCGGTTTTAAGCGCGTAAAGCGGGATTATCCCGAAATTGAAAAAATCGTGCGCGAGCATCTTGCCGAGCAGGAAAAAACTGAGAAAGCCAAAACGGACAGCCTTGACCGCGCCGCGGACGCGACTGCGAATATGTTGGCGGCGTTTTCCGATTACGCGCTCGGCGAGAAAGCGACTGCCGCCACGCGGCAACTGTTTTACGCGGTCGGGAAATGGATTTATTTGATCGACGCGTTGGACGATTACGACAAGGACAAGAAAAAGGGCGCGTATAACCCGTTCGTACTTGTTTATAACGAGCCTTGCCGAGCCGAGCTGTTGCAGGGCAAGAGCGGCGAAGAAGTGCAATTTGCTTTTCACGCGATATTTTTCGATATTCGCGAGAGCTTGTCGCAAATCACTTTCCATTTTAACAGGGATTTATCGGATAATATTTTGCTTCGCGGCTTGCCTGCGGTTACTAAAAAAGTGATGCAGGGCTGTACTTGTGGCAAAAAGCAGGATAGAATACCGCAAAACAACGGATAATAAAAGAGAAAGCTTCGGCGAATGCCGAAAGGGAGTTTTTTGAAATGATAAACGAATATTACGAGCTTTTGGGGTTGACGGAAAACGCGACGGACGAAGAAATTTCCGCGAAATACGAAGAATTGAAAGCCAAGTACAAGGAAGAAAGATGGCAGGACGGCGAAGCGGGAAACGAAGCGGCGAAGATGCTCACCAAGCTCGACGTGGCGTATGCGGAGATTAAGGCGGCTCGAAAAGAGCAAAGCCGTAACACCGACGGTCAGAGTGCGTTTGAAGAAATTTCGCAACTTTTGAAAGAGAATAATTTATCCCAAGCGCAAGAAAAGCTGGACGAGTTCAACGAAAGAAACGCGGAATGGCATTATTTGCAAGCGGTCGTTTTCTATAAAAAGAATTGGACGAACGACAGCAAAAAACAGCTCGAAATCGCGATGGAAATGGATCCCGAAAACGTGAAATACCGTAACGCATACGGGAAGATGAACGCGAAAAACGAGTATGAAAAACAAAGCGCACAGCAACAGCAAGGTCCGTACGTGAACGGTATGCCGATGGACGATCCCGAACAAATGGGCGGGAGCGCGTGCTCGGATTGTATGTCGTGCTGTTATACTACGCTTTGCGTGAATTGTTTGTTTAATTGTTGCTGCGGTTGCGGTAGATAAGGGGCAGGTATGCAATGAAAAAGATTACGACGTCGGAAATTGCGCTTTCTGCGCTTGCCTGCGCGTTGGCGGTTATATTTTTAACGATCGGCGTTTACTCGGAAATTTTATTGTTCACGGGATATTTGCTCGGCTGTATCGTTTTGATGTTGCCGCTTGCCAAGCAAAGCTATATCGGCTACGCCTTGGCGTACGTTTCCACGTGTATTCTTTCGCTGATTTTCGCGTCCTTTCGGTTTTGGGATTTGCTGCCGTTCATAATGTTTTTCGGGCTACATCCGCTCGTCAACGAATTGCAACTCAAAACGAAAATTAACCGTTGGGTCGCGTGCTTCATTAAAGCCGTTTGGTTTGACGGTACGATGTTTTTTATTTGGAAAGTAACGTTTGCCGTTACGACTTCGATACCTTTTATCGATCAGTATATTTTACCCATTATTCTTATCGTGGGTACGCCGCTTTTCGTCGGTTACGATTACGTTACTTATAAATGGCGTTTTTTGGTGAACGCGCTCGTTAAAAGGATAGGTAAAAAATAAGAGAGATTATTTATGGTAAAAAACGATAGTATTTGTGCCGTCGTGGAAGCAATCGGCTCGGCAGGTGAAGGCATTATCAGGCACGAAGGGGTAACTTTTTTCGTGCCTGCTTGTTTACCTAACGAAAAGGTACGCTTTAAGGTGCTCAAAATCAAGGGAAATATCGGCTACGGGAAGTTGGAAGAAGTTTTGACGCCCGCGGAAGAACGCGTACGGGAAAAATGTCCCGTGTTTTCGCGCTGCGGCGGGTGTTCGTTGCAACATCTCGATTATACCGCCCAGCTTGCGCATAAGAGCCGTGTAGTCAAGGACTCGCTTCGCAAAATCGGCGGTTTGAAAGTCGAAGTTCCGACGGCAGTTAAAAGTGATTTTCCTTACGGATACCGTAATAAATTACAAATGCCGATCGGGGTCGATAAAGACGGCAAAACGGTGATCGGGTTTTACGCCGAACGCTCGCACCGTATCGTGCCCGTTTCCGCTTGCGCGATTCACCCCGAATGGGCGGAAAAGTTGATTGCGGTGTTGAAACGGTATACGCAGGAATGCGCCGTCAAAGGCTACGACGAAGAAAAAAAGACGGGTTCGCTTCGGCATATCGTCGCGCGGGAAATCGACGGGAAATTTATTTTCACGCTCGTATCTGCCAAACGCGAAGTGCCGAATATCGCGTATCTTGTGGGTTTGCTGTCCGAACAGTTCGGCGTGTTTACGCTGTACTTGAATTTCAACGACAGCGACACGAACGTTATTCTTGGAAAAGAGTTTCGGCTTGTACACGGTAGCGGGTTTTTCGATGCGGAAGAGCAGGGAATACGCTACGAAGCGGGTCCCGTTACCTTTTTGCAGGTCAACGACAACGTACGGTCGAAGCTATATAAAGACGCCTTGAAAACGGTGACGGGCGATGGCGACGAAGTCGTGATCGACGCGTACTCGGGCGGGGGCTTGCTGACGGCTATGATCGCGAAAAAAGCCAAACGCGTGTACGGGATCGAGTTGGAAGCGGAAGCGTCGAAATGCGCGGACGCGCTCAAAGCGAAAAACGGTTTGGAAAATATGACGAATATTTGCGGTTACGTCGAAGAAAAATTGCCATTGGTGCTGGAAAAGGAGCGGGACGAAAAATTGCGATTAATTCTCGATCCACCGCGGGCAGGTATTGCGCGAAGTGTTTTGTACGCACTCTTAAAAAGCGGTATCGAGCGTTTGACGATTATCAGCTGTAATCCCGCGACGCTCGCAAGGGATTTGGGGATTTTGACGGGGAGCTTGATTGAAAACGAAAAGGGCGAGCTTGTGAAAAATCCCGATTACACCGAAAACGGCACAGTTGGGTATTACGTCATCGAAAGTATTCAGCCGTACGATATGTTCCCCCAGACCAAACACGTGGAAACGCTTGTTTGTCTTGCATGCAAGACGAACTAAAACAAGCGTTTGCCAACGGAGACGCTTGCGTATACAGTGGCAAAACGATTTGTTTTAGTATAGTTGTGAAACAACGAAAACGCGAGTGTGCGTGTTTGCGTCCGCCGTCGGCGCAAGACGGACATACATACTCATAGAGTATATATGTTCCCCCAAACAAAGCACGTTGAAAGTTTAGTTTGTTTGATGAGAAAATAATATAATAAAAAAGCGGTTGCTTGTTCCAAATGGGATAAAGCAACCGCTTTTAGTTTGTGGTTTAGATTATCTTTCGTTAATATATTTCGTGAGTTCTACGGGGTCAACGATTTTGCCGTCTTTATAAACGCGCATATTTCCCGAAGCGATTTCGTCGATCAAGATAACTTCGTCGTTGTTGTAGCCGAATTCAAATTTGATATCCCAAAGGTCAAGCCCGATGGATTTCAAATCGTCCGCAACGATTTTCGTGATCTTCAAGGTTTGTTCTTTCATACTGTTGAACATTTCCATACTCATAACGCCGAGCGCAACAAGCCCTTCCGCCGTTACCAAGGGATCGCCTTTTTCGTCGTTTTTGAACGTACATTCCACGTAACCGCCGTCTAAAACGGTACCGTCTTTGATATACTCGCCGTATCTGCGGATAAAGCTACCCGTAGCAACCAAACGGCAAATAACTTCCAAGCCGTGGCCGAATACTTTGCCGGGGAGCACTTCCATCGTCGAGTTTTCCACGTCCGCGGACACGTAATGCGTCTTGATACCCGCTTTTTTCAAAAGCTCAAAGTAGTAAACGGACGATTTAAGGTTAGCCTTGCCGATACCTTCAATGGTCAAACCAACGGTGTTTTCACCCGGATCGAATACGCCGTCTTTGCCCGTGCAATCGTCTTTGAATTTGAGCATAACGTTGCCGTTGTCTAATTGATAAACGTCTTTTGTTTTACCTGTGTAGATTTTCTTCATAAAAATATCCTTCTAATAATAGATTCACTCGAAAGTAACGCTTACTTTCAAACCGAGATTATTATAGCAAAAAAAACGGGATTTTGCAAGTGCTTGCAAGTACAAGTTTTCAAAAAATTCAAAAAAATTTATAAATTGCACCCACCCAAGTAAGAGTGAACGTATAAAAATAGGAAAAACTTACCGTTTTTGGGGATTTATCATAAAAAAGAGTGACAAAAAAAATGTGTTCATACGCTTGACAAGGGGGGTATTTTGTGCTACAATGAACTTATCGTTATGATAACCCGCCCGTGCGGGTAAGGGGTAGCCTTTACATAGTGATGAGAGAAAATACCTTTTTGTACGCCGTCGGAGCGTGATGTCCGACCTTACGTAAAGATGAACGAATTGATTTTATCGCTTTGCCTGCTCGGGGGCGCGTTCGGCGCATTCTTTGCCGGAAAAGTACTTAAAAACAAGCAAATAAAAATTTTCAAAACGCAGTGTGCCTTATACACCCTTTTATTGCGCGGTGTAGCAGCACTGTTGTTTTGTGCGTACGTGCCGCATCTTTTCGGACTGGAAGTAATTAGCAACCAAGTCGGGTTAGAAGGCGGTCTTTTTTCGTCTACGGGTTACGTACTCGTCGCGATTTTGGAATGGCTGACGACGCTGACGGTTGCCGTGTGTATTCTTGCGCCCTTTTTCAAAAAACAGGTTGCACGGGATTTTTGCGCGTTTATCGGTTTGGCGGTGGTGATTGCGAATATCGTCGCGCTTCGTCCGACGGTAGTTTCCATTCTCGGCGTAGCCGATATGCTGCATTGGCGTACCTTTTTGTTAGAAGGTATTTTACTTTTGGCGGGCGTGCTTTGCGGAAGCGCGTGCTTGGAAACGGTCTTTAACTGCGATTTTGAGAAAATCGGCAAACGGCTCGGCAAAGCCGCGCTCTTTACCTTATTTTATTTAATCGCGTTTATGCCCATTTATTTCTTACAGCTCGTTTGCGGAGCGGTGGGGCAAGAACCAACCGATTTTACGTTTACGCACCGTTTGCTTATTTACGGGAGTTTGCTGACGCCCGTCGTGATTTATTTCTGCAATCGCCGTAAGAGTGACGAAGATAAGCATTTCTTGCTCGTAATGCTCGCTTTGAGCGGGTTTATGCAGTACTTTGCGTTCCAGCCCCATCGCGTAGGCTCGGCGATTTTCCCGTTGCATCTTTGCAATACGGCGATCGTATTGATGTTTTTCGCGTATGCGTTCAAGATTAAAAGCGTATATTATTTTACCTATTTCGTCAACGTTTTGGGCGCAATTTGCGCCATTCTCATATCCAGCTCGTCCGATCATTTCGTATTGATGAAAAACGTAGTCTACTGGTATAACCACTATTACGCGTTTTTCCTGCCCTTGCTCGGCGTGGCGTTGGGGGTATTCAAGCGTCCTAGCTTGAAACTCATGGGTTCGTCCTTGATCGTATTCACCGCGTACGTGGTATTCGTGTTCTTCTTGAACTCCTATCTCAACAGTCCTATTTTTGAAGGGTATTACAACGCCGATTATTTCTTCTTATACAGCGATTTCTTTATTGATAAATTTGCGTTTGCAATACCGCTTAAATACGATTTCGTATGGGAATATACCCTGTTTGGCGCGCCCGTAACGGCGTATCCGCTGTTCGTGTTCGTCATATACGTGGTGTTTATCTTGCTGACGTTCGTGATTTGGGGATTTTATATGGTGATCTTCAATATTTCGGACTCGCACAGGTTGCTTGCGAAACGCAAGAAAATGCAAAGAGTGGATAGACTTAATCTTCTTAAAGAGATGGACGGCAGGGCTTTGAGCGAGCCGTTGCGTCCCGAAGGAGCGCATATGATTAAAATCAGCAATTTCTCAAAAACGTATTCCGGCTCGGATAAAAAGTCCGTGGATAATTTGAATTTGGAAATTCACGACGGCGAAGTGTTCGGGTTTATCGGCCACAACGGCGCGGGGAAATCGACGACGATAAAAAGCCTTGTCGGTATTCAGTCGATTAGCGAAGGTACGATTGAAATTGAAGGTTACGACATTGCCCGTCAACCTTTAGAAGCAAAGCTTCGGATCGGGTACGTTTCCGACAATCACGCTTTGTACGAAAAGCTTACGGGCAGAGAGTACGTAAGCTACGTTGCCGATTTATATATGGTAAGCGAAAAGGACAAGAACGAGCGTATCGAAAAATACGTGAAAATGTTTGAGCTTGAACACGCGATCGACAACGAAATTAAGAGTTATTCGCACGGTATGAAACAAAAGACGATGGTGATTGCCGCGTTGATACATAACCCCAAGGTATGGGTGTTAGACGAACCCTTGACGGGGCTTGATCCGACCAGCTCCTATCAAATCAAAGAATGTATGCGCCAGCACGCGGACGCGGGCAATATCGTGTTCTTTTCCAGCCACGTAATCGAAGTCGTGGAAAAGATTTGCGACCGTATCGCGATTATCAGCGGCGGTAAGCTTCGCCGTATCAGTACGATGGAAGAATTGAAGGCGGAAGGGGTTTCTTTGGAACAGCTGTATTTGCAATACGCGCAAAAAAAATCGGGAGAAGCGCAAGATAGCGCGATGAACGAATGACGAACGGTGAAATGCAAAAAAACACGGCGATAAGACGTGTCAAATATTTGACGCTGATGCAAATCGGCGACGAGCTTCGCGTTTTAAAAACGGGCAACCGCAAAAAGTTGGTCGCTTCCGTCGGATTGCGTTTGCTTGCGGTCGCGCTCGTGACGGCGGCTTTGTTCGTGCTGTTTATGCTCTTAAACAGTACCTTCCAGCTCACGGCGTCGCGGGATATGCTCGTAACCATACTCTTTATTACGCAGGTCGTTAGCGTGATATCTTGTTTAAGCGGTATGATGCTCGTGCTTTTTGCAAGTAAGGAAAATACGATGCTGCTTGCATTCCCTTGTAATTATACGGAAATTTTCATTAGTAAAATCGTCGTATTTGCTTTGGAAGAATTTAAGAAAAGCTGTTATTTTCTGTTGCCGCTTTTGATCGGGTTCGGTTTGAACGCGGGCGTGGGCGTAGAGTACTGGTTGCAATTACCCGTATTTTGGATTACGCTTTGCTTGTTGCCCGTATTTATCGGCGCGACGCTTACGATTCCCGTGCTGTATATCAAACGGTTTTTACAAACGCACGTATGGATTTACGCGATCTTGCTTATCGCGTTGATCGTGGCGGGCTTTATCGGTATTTATTCGGTGCTTTCCCAAGTCCCCGTGCCCATTCGTTTGGTGGCGATATACGGCAAATTCGTGGAAGCGGTAAAAGCGGCGTTCGTCGCGATCAATCAATTCGCGCTCTTTTATAATTTTATCGGCGACGCGTTGTTTGGGCAAATGGTATGGCTGTATTTGCCCGTAATGCTCTTGATTTTGGCGGCGTTTGCAACGCTTTGCTTCTTCGTGGCTATGCCCTTCTATTTCAAAGCGGCAAGCTCTACGGCGGAAAACAGCAGTCAGAAAAAACACTATCATAATAGATTAAAGCACGGTAATTTGTTCTTTACTTTCTTTGGTAAAGAATTGCGGATTATGCTCCGTAGCTTTCAATCGGTGACTTCGCTCATTACCGTAGTGTTTATTTTCCCCGTTATAACCTACGTATTCAATTTCATTCTGTCGGCAATCAATACGAGCACGATCGGCGATTATATGACGATAGCGTTTAACGTAATGATTACGCTTTCGCTGTTAGGCTCGCACAATGCGAACACCGCGGCTTCGTTAAGCTCGGAAGGGAACGAGTTTGCGGTACTCAAAACCGCGCCGTCCGATACGTCGGTGATTTGCTGGACGAAAATTGCGGTGACGGGGCTTGTGAACCTGCTCTCGCTCGTGGTAACGGCGATCATGCTGCTTATTACGACGAGATTGCCGTTGATTGATATCATATTCACGATGTTCACGATTTTGCTCATTAGTGTCGGACAAATTGCGTGGAGTTTTGAATTTGATTTACGTAACCCCAAAATTACCGACTACGCAACCAAGGGCGACGGCGTCGTGGATAACGTGAACGTTGCAAAGGCAATCGGCGTAAGTTTCGTCGTGGCGACGCTCGCGGGGCTCGTGGGCTTGTTGTGCCTGTTCGATCAGTACGTGTTCGGTTGGGTGCGCTTGCTTGGTTTTGCGCTCATCTTTTTGTTGGCAAGACTGTATTTGCTCAACAGCAATATAAAAGTATATTTTAACGATATTCAAGGATAAGGCTATGAACAAGAAATTAGTCATATTAGCCGTTTTGCTCGAATGTATACTCGCCGTTCTTCTCGTCAGCTTTTTTGGAAAAGCGATTGAAGACGCAAGAAAGGACGTACTTTGCGAAGATATATATTTCGTGACCGAAACGGGCGAAAAAATAGACGACGACGTAGGGATCGAAGTGGAGCTTTCGGATACCAAATTAAGCTATAAGCTCTACTGGAAGATCATTGCGAAAAATACCACGAAAAAGGAAGTGGAATTCGTTTCTTCTAAACCCGAAAGCGTAATTATCGATCAAACGGGTATCGTAACGTTTTTGGAAGAAACGGACGTCGTCATTACCATTCGCGCGATGGACGGAAGCGGTAAAAGCGACAGCATTACGCTCATTCCCGTACGGGATACCGAGAGTGACGCTGATATTATATAGATAAGGTGATAAAACCACCTAAAAAACAAGAAAAAAGGAGATTGTCTTATGAAAGGAATAAGAAAAGTCTTACTGGCAGTTTGCTCCGCCATTTGCGCGGGGTGCTTACTTACGAGCTGTGCTTCTAATCAAGTGAAGGTCAGCTATATGGTGGACGGCGAAGTTTACCGTGAGCAATCGTATGATTTGAACGCGGAAATGGCGTTGCCCAAGGATCCCGTAAAAGACGGGCACGTGTTCGTGGGTTGGTACACCGACGAAGCGTTGACGACGCCTTACGCGGAAGGAAAAATTGCGTACGGTATGACGCTGTACGCGAAGTTTAACAAATCCACGCTGTATATCACCGTAAACGTGAACGGCGGCGAAAAGATCAATCCGATCGCAGTTACGGCGGGTGGGCAGTATACCGTTCCCGACGCAGTAAAAACGGGTTATACTTTTACGGGTTATACGTATATCGACGAAACGGGCGATGAAAAGGAATTCCCTTCGTCGGGCGTATTCAACGCAGACGCGTCTATCCGTATCAACGCAAATTTCGTAATCAATAAATATACGATTACTCTTAAAGACGGCTTCTCCGATGCGCCTGAAACGGCGGAAGTGGAATACGGCAAAACGTATTCGCCCCGTCCCCCCGTACGCACGGGATATACGTTCGTAGACTGGTATACGAGCGACCAAACGCAAACGGACGAAACGAAATTCGACAAAACCGCGCCCATTACGGACAACGTAACGCTTTGGGCGAAATATACGGCGAATCCTTACGTAGTAACGCTCAATCTCGACGGCGGTACGTTGGATAGCGCAAGCAACCAAGTCAACGTAACGTACGCAAGCTCCTACGAGCTTCCCACGCCTACGAAAACGGGTTATACGTTCGCGGGCTATACGCTGGACGGCGTAGACTTTGCAAATATGGGCGTATATAATTACGCGAACAATATTTCCGTAAAAGCGAACTGGACGCAAAATAAATACACCGTAACCTTTAAAAATATGGACGACAGCGTAAATTCGACGTTGACGGATATTTTGCACGGCGGTAAGGTAAACGCGCCTGCGGCGGCGGCTGGGTATCAGCTCAAAGCGGTGTACGCGTCCGATAAACAAACGGCGGTAGACCTTGCAACGGCAACCGTTACGGCAGAAACGACGTTCTACGTCGAATACGAAGCAAAAACGTTTACGATTACCGTAAACGGCGCGCAAGACGGATATCAAAATCCTTCGTTCAAGTACGGTGAAGCGTATACGCTCGTTGCGCCTGATCGTGGCGAAGGCTATGAATTTATCGGCTTTAAGGATCAAGATAATAACGATTTCCCGCTCACGGGTACGTATAAGTGGACGGAAAATATCACGATTACGGCGAAATGGAACAGCGTTAATTACAACGTATATTTCTATGACGGCGCAACGGAAATTACTTCGCTCCGTATAGAAAAACAAGGCGGTACGGATATTTCGACGATCGCTATTCCCGCAGCTCCCGTTAAGACGGGTTATACCGCGGATTCCGTATGGTATACCGATAAAGAATATACGACGGCGTTCGTGGCTACGGGCGAATTGACGGACGATATTACCCTTTATGCGAAATATACCGCAAATACCTACGACGTAGCGATCACCTTGAACGGCGGTACGTACGAAGGCGAAACGGCAAACAACGACGTCGTAACGGTAAAAGCGACCTACGGTCAAACGCTTACCTTGAAGACCCCGACCAAGAAGGGCTATAAATTTACGGGCTATACGCTCAACGGCGCGGCGTTTACGAACGGTGAAAAATTCGGTTATGCGCACGGCATTACCCTGATTGCGAACTGGACGGAAGATAATAAAACGGTACAGTTCTACGTAGAAGGCAGCTTGACGGACGAAGTAACCGTGCTTTGCGGGGATAAGGTGACTGCACCGACCGCACCTGAAAAGACGGGTTATACCTTTAAGGGTTGGAGCACGAGCCAAACCGCGCCTACGGAAGATACCTTGTTCGATTTCGACGGCGCGATTGAAGCGGATACCACGCTTCACGCTTGGTTTACGGTAAATACGTATACGATTAACGTATTTGAAAGAGATAAGACGACGGCGACCGAATACACCGTAGAATACGGTAAAGTGCCTACGATTACCGAGCCTACGCACGATAACTATACCTTTATCGGTTGGTTTACGGAAGCGGACGGTAAGGGCGAAGAAGTCGACCTTCTTACCTATTATAAGAATGCGGAAAATATCACGGTATACGAATACTGGACGAAGAAAGACGACGGCAGCGACCCGAATTTCCGTGACAATGGCGATAACTTCCAAGAAAGAGAAAGTGAAGATGCGGCTTGGACGTACGTATATCTCGTAGGTCATACCTATCATTTCTCGGGTACGACGTTTACCGAAACTACGAACGAGTTTGCTATCGTTACGAACGACGAAAACGGCAAGGGTGAATTAGTGGCGGTTGCGCCCGGCACGTTTACGCTTAACTATACGAAGGGCGAACAAAAGGGAACGATGACGGTCAAGGTCGTTGAAAAGGTTTACACCTTCAACGCGGGCGCGGATTACAGCAATGCTTGGATTAACCGCGACGCGAGCGTTTGGGATAACGATACGAAGGGCGACGTAATGAACGTTGGCAGAACGAACTTTATCCCCGACGTGGTTATTACGAAGAATGCGGCAGGCGAAAAGCTTTCGTTGAGCCAAGCGAACGTAGACATCACCGTGAAAGCGGGGGATACGCTCGTGACCGATTATACGACGGACGGGAACGCGATTACGTTTGGCAATA
>JAZLDG010000101.1:0-150240 GCA_045614565.1 Candidatus Scatosoma sp.
GATAAAATCAACGGCGTTTTGAAAGAATACGGCATTTCTTCGGTAGAAGAATGTAGAGAGATTTGCCTTGCAAAGGGCGTAGATTGCGATAAAATCGTAAGAGCTGGACAACCTATTTGTTTTGAAAACGCTGTTTGGGCGTATACGGTAGGCTCGGCGATTGCTATTAAGAAAGGCTGCACGAAAGCGGCGGACGCTGCTGCGGCGATCGGTATCGGTTTGCAGGCGTTCTGTATCCCTGGCTCGGTTGCGCATAATAGACAAGTTGGTCTTGGTCACGGTAATCTTGGCTCTATGCTTCTTTCCGATGAAACGGAATGTTTCTGCTTCCTTGCAGGTCACGAATCCTTTGCGGCGGCTGAAGGCGCGATTTCGATTGCGTTGAATGCAAACAAGGTAAGAAAACAACCCTTGCGCGTTGTGTTGAACGGTCTTGGTAAAGACGCGGCGTATATTATTTCGAGAATTAACGGCTTCACGTTCGTAGAAACGGAATTTGATCCCGCTACGGAAACGGTTAAAGTCGTTTACGAAAAAGCGTTCTCGGACGGCGACCGTGCGAAGGTTAAATGCTACGGCGCGGACTCCGTATCCGAAGGCGTTGCGATTATGAAGCTTGAAAACGTAGGCGTATCCATTACGGGTAACTCTACTAACCCCACGAGATTTCAACACCCCGTTGCCGGTACGTACAAGAAATGGTGCGTGGAAAACGGCGTAAAATACTTCTCCGTTGCTTCGGGCGGTGGTACGGGCAGAACGTTGCATCCCGACAATATGGCGGCGGGTCCCGCTTCCTACGGTATGACGGATACGATGGGTAGAATGCACTCCGATGCACAGTTCGCTGGTAGCTCGTCCGTTCCTGCACACGTAGAAATGATGGGCTTGATCGGTGCTGGTAACAACCCCATGGTTGGTATGACCGTTGCTTGCGCGGTTGCGATTGAACAGGCTATGAAAGCGTAAAAACTAAAAAACAAAAAAAGCGTATCGTTATGATACGCTTTTTTTGTATAAAGAAGACCACCCATGGGTGGTCTTTTGGTGGATGCGAGAGGGCTCGAACCTCCGACCTCTACCATGTCAAGGTAGCGCTCTAACCAACTGAGCTACGCCTCCGAGTATTTGATTGTTTGGTGGACGCGAAAGCATTTTGATGCTTCGCATCAAAGCTTCGCAGAGACTCGCGCGAACTCCGACGTCTATCGTGTCAAGGCAGTGTTTTAATTAACGGGGTTACGTTCCCGAATATTTTATGCTTTTCGTAAGTCAATTTACTTTGATATTATAGCAAATAATTTTTTTACAGTCAACTGTTTTTGTTAATAAAACGCAAAATATAAAGAAAAAATCTCTCCGTGAAAAAGAGAGATTTTTTCTTGTCTTATTTATTGTTACGATTGCTTGCTCTCGTTGAAAAAAGATAGAAGAATAATACGAAGAAAAGCATATTCATTAAATAGATAACGGGGATAATCACGAACGATAACAGTTGTGCAGGGATAGTGATTTGCGCTTTGCAGTATACGGCAATCATCGTAACGATAATTATCGCGATCACGAAAATTACCGAAGTGGTTAAAACGTAAGACGGATGCTTTTTGATTCTCGTTCTCGTTTTGAAGCCGACCGCGTTCAAAATTGCACATACGATGAAGAGAATAAAACCTATTCCAAATCCGACGGCGGGATATACAACGCTAACGCCGAGCGTATCTTTCAGGAAAAATACGAGTAATGCTTCAAAAGCAACGATACAAAAAATGATAAAAGCGGACTTAAATAAGGTTTGCCCCAAATTATAACAGCCGTTGTTTTGCGCTACTTTACGTTCGCTTATGGGGTTGGGGCGGCTGGATTCGTACATATTTCCTGCCGTGCGAAGTTTAATACCTTCCGCTTGTGCTCGTTCACGCAGTTCGCCGTAATTGATTTCTTGTTGTACGGGTTGTTGCGCGGTGGGTTGATAATATCCGTAAGCGGGGGAAGGGGTGTAGGTGGTGTTATCATAAGGGGATGAGAACTGACGATTGCGAAGCTCGCGAGCGGCGTTGTTTAAGTCGTTTTCGCGGTTATTCAGTTCTAACTCGCGTTCTTGTAATTCGCCTGTTTTACGCTGTAAGGCGGCAGTTTCTTCCGCGGTTTTGCGTTGATTTTCGCTTGCGGTTTTTTCCGCTTCTTCTTTCTCTTTTGCGAACTTTGCTTTTTCTTCGTCTAATGCTCTCACGCGTTCTTCAAACAGTTTTTGTTCGTTGCTTAAAGCAACTTTTTCTGCTTCTAATTTTTCCAGATTTTCATTAAAAAGCTTGACTTGTAAATTATAAGACGTGAGCTTATCAGCAAAATCGAATTGTTGCGACGCTAACGCGTTCTTTCTCGTGATAAAATCAAGCTGTTGCTGATTGTACACGGCTTGTCTTGTTGCTAATTCCTTTTGTTGTTGAGAAAAAGCCAACAAATCTTCTTGTAATTTTTGCGTATTGTGCAATAATTCGTTTTCTTTGCGTTGCAAATCTTCTTGCTGACGGCGCAAATCTTCGTGGGCAACGTCCGTGAGCGATTGCTTGTCGCTAACGCTACGCTGTTTTTCTTCCAAAGAATATTCGCGTTGGGTGATTTCGTATGTTGCGCGGTCAATTTCCGTGCGCTCGCCTTGCAAAAATGCCCGTAACGCAGTTAATTCTTCCCGTTCCTTTTGGAGCTGGGCTTTACTTTCTTCCAAAGCCAAGTTATCGGCGCGAAGGGTATCGCGTTCTACTTGCAGGGTTTCTAATTGATTTTTCAATGCTTCGCGCTCAAGATTTAACGCGTTTTCTTTTCCGTTGAGTTCGTCGTTTCGCGTGTTAAATTCTTCGACGGCGGTAGCGTTATAATTACTTTCCCGACGGGCAAGCTCGGCTTCCTTTTCCGCTAAACGGGACAGCAAAGCTTCCGTTTGCGCTGATTGCGCGTCAAGACGGCTTTTTTCGATGTCTAATCTTTCTTTTTGCGCGGAGATTTGCGCTTGTTGGGCTCGAAGTTCTAACTCACGGTTATAAAATTCCGTGGATTTGTTTTCATAATCGCTTTTGAGCGTGGTGAACGCCGTTTCTTTTGCGGTGAGTGTAGCGTTTAAGGATTGTTCTTTTTCCGTGAAAAGAGCTTGTTGCTGCTCCAAAAGTGATTTCAAATTCAAAACTTCCGCGTTTCGGCGGTCTAATTCTGTTTTGATCGCTTCTAATTCCCGTTCCTTTTCGCTTAACGCAAATTCTTTTGTCTCGATTTCAATTTGCTTTTCGTTTAAGGTGTTTTCTTTTTCTTGAAGCTCACGGGTTTGCGCTTCAAGCCTGTCCTTTAATTCTTTAACGTCCGTTTTTTGGGAAATAAGCGAAGAGCTTTGGGTGGAGAGTAGGGCACGTTCGCGTTGCAGTTCGTTTTTAAGGTTGTTGAGTGCGATTTTTTCGTCTTCCAACGCTTGTTCGCGCGCAGCTAACGCACGCTTTAATTCCGTCAATTCCGTTTGCTTTTCGGTAATAAACGAAAAATCATAATGTGCGTTCCCATCCGAAATCAAGCTGTCGATGATCGTTCTCGAATATTCCCACTCCGAAAGATTTTTTTCAGTAACGGTTTTACCTTTATCGGTAAGGGAGAAATACTTTCTTCTGCCGCCGTTGGAAAAATCCCCGTAGTAGGATTGCACGTAGGAAAGGGCTTCCAAACGCTTCAATGCGCTGTAAAGGGTGGGCTGCTTTAAGGTGTACAGTCCGCCGCTTTTTCGTTCGATTTCATTGATGATATCATACCCGTATTTATCGCCGTCGTATAAGCTTCTCAAAATAATGGTATTGATATGCCCGCGGATAAGATCGGAACTAATGTCGAAGTTTTGTTCTTCGCCGCCCGTTACGGTATTTTCAATTTCGCCCGTTCTTTCTCTTTCGTCCATAATGTTCTCCTATCGCAATATTTTGTCTGACATAGATATCTTTGTTAGACATAGTACCAAGCAAAAAAGCCTTTATTTATAAGGATTTTACAAGTCCTATATCTTACATAAAGTATTATATCACAAAGAGATTATTTTGTCAAGACAATCGTGGTAAAAAATAGAAAGAAAAGAGTTTTTTGCTAAATTTTCTTTTGTACGCGTTGACATTTTATGGAAAAGGTTGTATAATAAGCGTACTATGAAATACGAATATATCAAAAATTTTGAAGTTAAATATTGCGAAACGGATTTCAAGGACGAGTTAAAGTTTTCTACTGTTTTATCGTATATGGAAGAAGTGGCTTGCTTAAGCGCGGATGAGCTAGGTTTTGGGTACGAATATATAAAATCCAAAGGTCACGCTTTCGTCGTGAGTAATATACATTGTGAATTCGTGTCGCCGATTAAGCTTGGGGAATGCGTTCGCGTGTCGACTTGGCCTACGCCACCGTCGTACGTAATTTTCGGACGGGAATACCGTTTTTGGGCGGAAAACGCAATTCGTATCAACGCTTCTTCGCGTTGGTGTTTGTTGGATGTGGAAACGGGTAAGATTTTACAATCCAAGGTTATAGACAATCAAGACTATTCGACCTATAATACGGATAAAGTTATGGAAAACGTGCAATGGAAAATCCCTACTTTCCAAATAGACCAAGCCGAGCTTCGTTATTCGTTTAAGGTCGCAAGCGCGGATTACGATCACAATATGCACGTGAATAATACGCATTACGCCGATTACTGTATAAATTGTTTTTCGGTGGCGGAGCTTGCGGAAAAAACCTTGAAAAGCTTTTCCATTACCTACGTGAAGCAATGCTACGAAGGGGAAACTTTGCGGTTTTACCGTAAAAAGGAAAAGGAAACCTATTTCGTGCAAGGCGTAAACGAAAAGGACGAAATAGTTATGCAAGCAAAGCTTGTATTTGCGGAAAACGGGGTGGGAGCGTGAGAAAAAACGGGATAAATCGTGAGCTTTTGCCGATGACGGGCGGGATATGCGCACCCGACGGCTTTTTAACGAACGGGGCACGTTGCGGTTTTACCGACGAAAATAAACCCGATTTGGCGGTAATTGTCGCGAAGAAGAAATGCGCGACGGCGTTCGTTGGCGCGAATTATCCTTGCCAAGGCGCGCCCGTGAAAATCACGAGAAAGCATTTAAGCAAAACCCAACACGCCCGTGCTATCTTGGTCAATAGCGGGATAGCGAACGCGTTTGGGGAAAATGCCAACGGGTTATGCGAAAGCGTTTGTATAGAGCTTGCAAAACGCCTGCAATGCGATAAAAGCGAAGTCGTCATTGCTTCCACGGGGCTTTTGGGTGAAAAACTCTCGTTATCCACCTTTTTGAACGGTTTAGACCAAGTGGTGTCGGGGTTAGACCGTTTAGAAAAGAATAGAAATTTGACGGCGAGAGCGATTGAAAACGCTGCTGAAAGCGTGAAAGAGTTTGCTTTTTCCTTTCAAATCGGGGATTATCCTTGTAAAATCGGCGGGCTTTATAAAGGAAATACGCACGTTTGTCCGAATATGGCGACTACGCTTTGTTTTTTAACGACGGACGTAGGAATTACGCCGCAAATGCTACAAAAAGCCTTGAACGCTTCCGTGAACGAAACGTTGAATCAGTTGTATTTGGACGGCGTTGCTTCGCCAAACGATTGCGTTTGCATTATGGCAAGCGGAACGGCGGGGAATTATCGGATTGCGGAAGAAGACTCCGAATATAAAAAATTTCTTTACGTTTTAACGTCCGTTTTGGATACCGTTTGCCGAACGCTGGTTACGGGATTTGCTGGCGGGAAAAAGCCGCTTATTTGTAAAGTAACGGGCGCGAAATCCAAGCGGGCGGCACGGTTGATTGCCAAGGAAATCGTAAGCTCGCCGCTTCTAAAAACTTCAATAGATATAGACGCGCTTTTATGCGCGATATGTACCGCAGGCGAAGCGTTGGATTTTAATAAAGCGGAAATTTCTGTATGCAGTAGCACGGGGAAATTGATCGTCTTTTTAGACGGCGAGCGTATTTTGCCTGCCGCTTCCGCTTGGAAAAAGGTTTTTGATGGTGCGGATTTAGAAATTTTAGTTGATTTTTCCGCGGGCAATTATTCGGCGTTAGCGTACGCGTGCGTATAGTGTACATATGTTCAACTTAAAAAAATAAAAAAATTACGCGTAAAACGCCGTTGAAAGGTTGACAAGTAAAATTGACTATGCTATAATAGTAAAAATCGTTTGGAGAAAGAAATGAAATACGGATATAAAACGGTAAAACTGAAAGCAACGAATCGCTTGGCAAACGATATGATCGGCGGTTCTCGTTTTTATTTTCTTCAAACGGCTTCAATATTTTCAAAAGGGGACTGATTTCAAAATCAGTCTTTTTTTTCGGGTAATCGAACAAAAAAACGTGAAAAAATAATTTTTTATATACAAGGAACGGCTTATGAAAAAGAAAAAAGTATATTTGACGTTACAAAATGGTACGGTTTTCCAAGGCTACCGCTTTGGTGCGGACGGAGAAGCTACGGGTGAACTCGTATTTTCTACGGGAATGGTTGGGTACGTGGAAACGCTTACCGATCCTTGCAATTTCGGGCAAATCGTCGTGCAAACCTTTTCCTTAATCGGCAACTACGGCGTCGCACCTTGCGATGCGGAAAGCGATAAGGCTTGGGTATCGGCGTACGTCGTGCGCGAAATATGCGATACGCCTTCTAATTTCCGCTCGGAAGGCACTCTTGAAGATTATCTCAAAGAAAAAGGCGTAATCGGTATCTACGGCGTAGATACGAGAGAACTTACGAAGATTATTCGCGAAGAAGGCGCGATGAACGCGACGATTAGCGATAAACCTTTGACCGAAGATAATAAGACGGCGTTAAATGGGTATAAAGTTGTCGACGCGGTACAGGCGGTTGCGCCTACGTCGAAAATGGTATACGGCGACGAAAACGCGGAATATACCGTCGCACTTTGGAATTTCGGCTGTAAAAAGAGTATTATCGACGGTTTCGTGGAACAAGGTATACGTGTAATCAGTATGCCCGCAACCGCAACGGCGGAAGAAATTCTTGGCTTGAACGCGGACGGCGTGGTGATTAGCGACGGCGCGGGTGATCCCAAGGACGCGGACTTTGCCGTAAAAGAAATCAAAAAAGTACTTGGTAAAAAACCCGTGTTTGGCGTGGGCTTTGGGCACTTACTCGTTGCGCTCGCGTTCGACGCGGATACGGTAAAACAAAAATATGGACACCGCGGCGGCAATCAGCCCGTGAAATGCGTGGAATGCGGTAGAGTGTATATCTCCACGCAAAACCACGGTTACGCTGTCGTAAACGAAAGCGTAAAACAAGGTAAAATCAAATTCATCAACGTAAACGACGGTACTTGCGAAGGGATCGATTACGACGAATGGAAGGCGTTTACCGTACAGTTTGCTCCCGATTCTTGCGGAAACGGGAACGTAGAAAATCCGCTTTACAAAAAATTCTTTGCGCTTATGAAGAAGGAGAAAGAAAATGCCTAAAAGAAGTGATATTAAAAAAGTTTTGGTAATCGGTTCGGGTCCTATCGTCATCGGACAAGCCGCGGAGTTTGACTATGCGGGCGCGCAAGCTTGCCGCGTTATGAAAAGCGAAGGCGTAAACGTAGTACTTTGTAATTCCAATCCCGCTACGATTATGACGGATAAAGCGCTTGCGGATGAAATTTATCTTGAACCGCTCACGGAAGAAACGTTAAAGCGTATTATTATCAAAGAAAAACCCGATAGCTTGCTTGCTTCGCTCGGCGGGCAAACGGGTCTTACGATGGGTTGTAAGCTTGCAAAATCGGGCTTTTTGGACCAGCACAGCGTAAAATTGATCGGTACGAAGCTGGATGCGATCGACCGTTCGGAAGACAGAGAGCTGTTCAAACAAACAATGGAAAAAATCAATCAGCCTTGTGTTCCGTCGGATATTGCGTATACGGTGGAAGAATGCGTAGCGATTGCAAATAAACTCGGTTATCCCGTCATTATCCGTCCCGCGTACACCCTTGGCGGCGCAGGCGGCGGCGTGGCGTACACCGAAGAAGAATTGCGCTTAATCTCGCATAACGGCTTGATGCTTTCGCCCATTACCCAAGTTTTGATTGAAAAATATATCGCGGGCTGGAAAGAAATTGAATTTGAAGTTATCCGCGATAGAAACGGCAACTGTTTGACCGTATGTTCAATGGAAAACGTCGACCCCGTCGGCGTGCATACGGGGGACTCTATCGTCGTTGCGCCCGCGGTAACCCTTTCTACGAAAGAATATAATATGCTCCGTAACGCTGCGCTTTCAATTATCACCGAACTTGGTATTGAAGGCGGTTGTAACGTACAGTTCGCGCTCAATCCCGATTCTTTTGAATATTCGGTTATCGAAGTAAATCCCCGCGTAAGCCGTTCTTCTGCGCTTGCGTCCAAAGCGACGGGTTTCCCGATTGCAAAGGTTACTTCCAAAATTGCGCTTGGCTATACGCTCGACGAAATCGTAAACGACGTTACGGGCAACACCTACGCTTGCTTCGAGCCGACGATCGACTATCTCGTCGTAAAAATGCCTAAATGGCCGTTTGATAAATTCTTGTACGCAAAGCGTGAACTTGGTACGAGAATGAAAGCGACGGGCGAAGTTATGTCCATCGGTACGTCCTTTGAAATGGCGATTATGAAAGCGGTACGCGGCGCGGAAATCTCGACGAGTACGATGAATTATAAAAAGTTCGTTAACAGCACCAAGGAAGAACTTTTAGCAAAACTTCCCGAAATGACGGACGAACGCATTTTCGTTGTATACGCGGCTTTGAAAAAGGGCGTCAGCGTAGACGAAGTATTCAATATCACGAAAATCGACAGATGGTTCTTAAATAAATTCAAAAATCTTATCGCGTACGAAGAATTGCTTGCAACGCAAAAATTAACCAAGGATTTGTACGAAGAAGGGAAACGCCTTGGGTATTTGGATAAAGACATTGCGGCGATCAGCGGACAAAAAATACCCTATCGTAGAAAGCTTGCGTATAAAATGGTAGACACCTGCGCAGCGGAATTTCCCGCAAAAACGCCGTATTTCTATTCAACTGCGGACGATCCGGCGCACGACGAAGCAAAACCGTTCTTGGAAAAGAGCGAAAAGAAACGTATCGTCGTTATCGGCTCGGGACCTATCCGTATCGGTCAGGGTATTGAATTCGACTATTCTTCCGTGCATTGCGTATGGACGCTTAAAGAGCTTGGCTACGAAGTAGCGATCATCAATAACAACCCCGAAACGGTTTCCACCGACTTCGATACGGCGGATCGCTTGTATTTCGAGCCGCTTACTCCCGAAGACGTGCAACACGTTTTGGATATCGAAAAGCCTTACGGCGTTATTATCACGTTCGGCGGTCAAACGGCAATTCACCTTTGCTCGTATTTTGACACGCACGGAATTCGCATTTTGGGTACGTCCGCAGACAGCGTCGATAGGGCGGAAGACAGAGAACGCTTTGAAGAATTGCTTGAAAAGTATTCCATTCCCCGTCCGAAAGCACTTACGGTTATGACCAAGGAAGAAGCACTTGCGGCGGCGGAAAAGTTGGAATATCCCGTATTGCTCCGTCCTTCGTACGTTATCGGCGGGCAAAATATGACGATTGCCTTTACCCAAGAAGACGTATGCCGTTATATGGACGTTATCTTAGCGCAGGGCATTGAAAATCCCGTGCTTTGCGACAAATACCTTATGGGTACGGAGTTGGAAGTAGACGCCATTTCCGACGGAAAGGACGTGCTTATTCCCGGCATTATGCAGCATATCGAGCGTACGGGTATTCACTCGGGCGACTCTATCGCGGTATATCCGCCGTATAACCTTGACGATACGATGCTTGAAAAGATTATCGAAGTATCCACGCAGCTTGCGTTGGAATTGAAAACGAAAGGTCTTATCAATATTCAATATCTTATCTATCGCGGACAGCTGTACGTCATTGAAGTAAACCCCAGAGCTTCCCGTACCGTACCGTATATTTCCAAGGTAACGGGCGTGCCGATGGTCGAGCTTGCAACCAAGATCATTACGGGCGCAAAGTTGAAAAAACTCGGTTACGGAACGGGCTTGTATCCCGATTCGCCGTACGTTGCGGTAAAAGTACCCGTATTCAGCTTTGAAAAGCTCAACGACGTAAACTCGCAGCTCGGTCCGCAAATGAAATCGACGGGCGAAGTACTCGGTATCGGTAAAACGATAGAAGAAGCGATGTTCAAGGGCTTGGTTTCGGCAGGCTTTAAGATGTGCCACCCGTCCGAACGCCGTCCCGTCGGCGTTTATATGACGGTCAACGATCAAGACAAACTCGATTTGCTCACGATCGCCAAGAAATTCGGCGATTTGGGCTGTACCATGTACGCGACGAAGGGTACGGCGAAGGTAATCAACGATTTGGGTATTGATTGCGCCGTCGTAGACAGACTTTCGGCGACCGATTCCGTCATTAAGCTTATGGACGAAGGCAAAATCGACTATATCGTGTATACGGGTAAGACGGATATGGAATCTATCAACGACTTCATTCGTTTGCACCATCACGCGATTTTGCTCGGCATCACCGTTTTGACCGCGCTTGATACGGCAAACGCACTCGCGGATATTATAGCAAGTAAATTTACCGAAGACAATACGGAACTTGTGGATATTAACGCACTCCGTACGGAAAAACTTAAACTGAATTTCACTAAAATGCAATCCTGCGGTAACGATTATATCGTGTTCAATAACCGCGACGGGAAAATAACCTGTCCCGAATCGATCGCCGTCAACTACGTTTTACCCCATTACGGAATCGGCGGGGACGGGATTGCCTTGATTGAAAATTCCACCGTTGCCGACGCAAAAATGCGCGTGTTCAATAAAGACGGTTCGGAAGCACCGCAAGGCGGAAACGCAATCCGTTGTATCGGTAAGTATTTGTACGAAAAGGGTATCGTTCGTAAGAACGAAATGAAAATCGAAACGGCGAAAGGCATTTGTGACGTTAAGGTGTATTCGTTTGGCGGGAAAGTAAATTCCGCAAGCGTAAACCTTGGCAAAGCCGAGCTAGCGGGAAGCAAAATTCCTTGCGTTTGGAACGAAGAAAGCATCGTTGGCAAAACGATCAACGTGGCTGGCTTGGATTATAAAGTCACGCTCGTAAACGTAGGTAATCCCCATTGCGTCATTTTTAGTGACAAGGTGGACGCCGTAAACGTAGAAGCCGTCGGTTCTGAATTTGAAAACTGCGAATATTTCCCCGAAAGTATCAATACGGAATTTGTGCGCGTCGTCAATAAAGTGACGATTAAAATGCGCGTATGGGAACGCGGAAGCGGCGAAACGTGGGCTTGCGGTACGGGTGCTTGCGCGGCGGTTGTTGCGGCGGTTTTGGCGGGACATTGCGAAAAGGATACCAACGTAACCGTCAAGCTTCGCGGCGGGGATTTAACGGTAAATTACCATTCGGACGGTGACGTAGAACTTATGGGCAGCGTAAAAACCGTTTACGAAGGTACCTTGGAAATCTAAAATAGGGGGAAGAATGATGGACGCTTTTTACGAAGAAAGCGCGATAAATAAAAACGCCAAGAAAGGACAAACGAAATATAAGATCGTGCATATTATTTCCGTAATATGCTTGGTGATTGCTATTATCTTTTTACTAATTTGTCTTATGAATATCCCGATTGTACCGCAAGGTGAAATCACGCAGGAAGTGCAAACCGCTTATGAAATGGCGAAGTTTTTGTGTATTTTCAGCGCATTCCAAACGGTGTTTTTCGGCTCGTTTTGGTTTTTGCTTTACCAGTTGAAAAAACGTCTGAACGTCAGCTATGATTATTGTTTCGTTTCAGGCGAAATTCGCATTTCCAAGGTATTCAATATCAATAAAAGAAAGCTGATTGCACGCGTTGATTGCGCGGATATGATGCAGGTGGGCGATATCGACAATAGCTCGTACGAGCGTTTGAAATCCGATCCGTCGACAAAAGAAATCATATGCACGCCCAACGACGCAGCGGGTGAAGGAAAATTTTTTATGTATATCCTTGCTTCTTACGACGGTAAAAAACTGTTTGTTTTGGAATGTCGAGAAGCACTCTTGATGAATATTATGAAATTTGCAAAGCGTAGCGTACTCGAAAGCGATTACGTAATGCAAGAGAAAAAGCAAAAATGATTTATTTAGATAACGCCGCGACGACCAAACCCTTAAAGGAAGCGTTTGATCGTGCAACGGTGTACGTTACGGAAAAATTCTATAATCCGTCCGCGTTGTATACGGAAGGATATACCTTGCAGAGCGAGCTGAAAAAAGCGCGCTCCGCTTTGCTTTCCAAGGTCGCCGACGAAAGCTCGTTTGAGCTTGTGTTCACGTCCTGTGGCACGGAATCGGACAATCAAGCCGTTTTCTCGTTTGCCAAGCGGGGAAACGCCGTTACGACGGCAGGGGAACATTCTGCCGTTTTTGCGGCTTTTTCGGAACTTAAAAACCGCGGCGTTGCCGAGCCGCGTTACGCCCCGTTACAGCGTGACGGCAGGGTGGACGTAGAAAAACTGCTTGCTTTGGTAGACGATAAGACGAGCTTTATTTCCGTTATGCACGTCAATAACGAAATCGGCGCGATTAACGACGTGAATACGATTGCAAAGCGCGTAAAAGAAAAAAATCCGCGCGTCATTTTCCATAGCGACGGCGTACAAGCTTACGGGAAAATACCCGTTCTTTTGGCAAAGGAAATCGATTTGTATTCGATAAGCGCGCATAAAATCGGCGGAATGAAAGGCGTAGGCGCGTTAATTAAAAGAAAATCACTCGTTTTGCCCCCGTATTTGATCGGCGGCGGGCAGGAAGCGGGTAAACGTAGCGGCACGGAAAATACCTTTGGAATCAAGCATTTTGAATACGCTGCGGAAGCCAAATTTAAGACCTTAAAGGCGGATTACGAGCGTATACGAGCTTACCGCGAACGGTTTTGGAATTTGCTTGATAAAAGCTTGTTTACACGTTTGTCAAGCCAAGACGGAACACCGTATATTTTAAGCGTTTCCGCTACGGATTTACGCGGGGAAATTCTTTTGCATTTGGCGAATGATAAGGGCTTGATCGTGGGTACGGGTTCGGCTTGCTCGTCGAATGCGAAAACGCGGTACAGTAAAGTGGTGCTGGCGTGCGGATACGACGAAAAAGTCGCGGACGGGGTCCTTCGGTTGAGTTTTTCGCCCGAAACGACGGAAGAAGAAATTACGCAAGCGGCGGAGATTCTCAATGGCGTGGCAAGCGACTTGAAAAGACGAATGAAATAAAGGAAAAGAAAATGAAAAGAGTAATTATAATCCGTTATTCGGAAATTTGGTTAAAGGGCAAAAATAGGGGTTTTTTCGAGCGTGCGTTTGAAACGAATATAGAGCGTGCGTTGAAGGATTTTGATTGCGTGCTGACGAAACAAAGCGGGCGATATCTCGTGCAGAATTTCGATGAAGAATATACCGAGCAAATGGTAGATAAATTGAAAAAGGTATTCGGTGCGCATACGATCAGCGTGGCTTTTGAAACGGCTTCGGATATGCAATCGATTTTTGAAGCAGCGAAGCTTGTTTCGCGCGAGAGCGGCTCGTTTAAGGTGGAATCTCATCGCGGGGATAAGAAATATCCTTTGACGTCTATTGAAATCAGTAAAGAGCTGGGCGGTATGTTGCTTGAAAACGCCAAAGGGAAATTGACTGTAGACGTGCATAATCCGTCCTTTACGGTACGGGTTGATATTCGCGAGCACGGTTCCGCGCTCGTTTTCGGTGAATTTATCGAAGCGGCAAACGGTATGCCCGTCGGTACGGCGGGGAAAGGACTTCTATTGCTTTCGGGCGGGATTGATAGTCCCGTAGCGGGGTATATGATGGCAAAACGGGGAATGAAGGTAGATTGCTTGCATTTCCATAGCTATCCGTATACGAATATGCAGGCAAAGGAAAAGGTTGTGGAACTTGCTACGATTTTGTCCGAATATACTTGCGGTACGAATTTTTATTCGATCAGCGTAACGCATATTCAAGAAGCGATCCACGAGAAATGCAAACCGCAGCTTATGATTACGCTTTTAAGACGGTTTATGTACCGAATTGCCGAACGCCACGCCTTGAAAATCGGCGCGCAATGCTTAATTACGGGCGAAAGCTTGGGACAGGTAGCCAGTCAAACGATCGAAGGTATGACTTCGTCTAATTCGGTTGTGGAGAAATTACCCGTTTTGCGGCCGTTGGTAGGATTTGATAAAAACGAAATTATTGAAAAATCGGTAAAAATAGGCGCATATGAAACTTCGATTTTGCCTTTTGAAGATTGCTGTACGGTATTTTTGCCCGATTTCCCCGCAATTCGTCCGAAGATAGAAGAAATTGAACGGGAAGAAGCCAAGTTAGACGTAGAAGGATTGATTGCAGAAGCGTTTGCAAGCGCGGAAAGAATCAAAATATAAAAAGTTATGAAAACACGAAATTTTTTTGAAAAGACGGTTGTTTTGGCTTGACATTTACTAAAAATTTCACTATAATGTCATAGTAATCGTTAGGGTAAGCGATTACTATGACAAAAGATTGCTGCTATGGCTCAGTTGGTAGAGCGCGTCCTTGGTAAGGACGAGGTCGGCGGTTCAAATCCGCCTAGTAGCTCCATAATGAAAAACACCACGCAAAAGGATTTCGCTTTTGCGGGGTGTTAAACGTTATTATTTATTTATTGCTTTTGGATATGTTGAAATAATATTCCACGACGTCGCCGTCTTGCATAATATATTCCTTGCCTTCGGAGCGAACCTTGCCTTCCGCTTTCGCTGCGGCAATCGAACCGAGATTTAATAAAATTTCCCAGTTGACGACGTCGGCGCGAATAAACCCTTTTTCAAAGTCGGTATGAATTTTTCCCGCTGCCTGCGGAGCTTTCATGCCTTTGACGATCGTCCAAGCCCGCGTTTCCTTTTCGCCTGCCGTCAGGTAAGAAATAAGTCCTAAAAGGGCGTACGATTTTTTAATCAGTCTATCCAAACCGCTTTCGCCAAGCCCAAACTCTTCCATAAACAATGCTTTATCGTCGGCGTCCATTTGTGAAAGTTCTTCTTCCGTCTTGGCACAAATCACCAAAACTTCCGCACCTTCTTTTGCCGCAAACTCTTTAACCTTTACGACGTGGGGGAGTTCGTTTTCGTCCTTACCCATATCGTCTTCTTTAATATTCGCCGCATAGATAACGGGTTTGGTCGTAAGCAAGAAACAGTTTTTAATAAAATCTTCTTCTTCGTCGGTTACGTCAAAATTACGTGCGGGCTTTTCGCTTTCGAGAAATTGATACAATCTTTCCAAAAACGCATATTCTTCCACGGCTTTTTTATCCGAACCGCCGCGCGCTTGTACTTTGACTTTATTCATTCTGTTTTGTACGGCTTCCATATCCGACATAATCAGTTCCAAATTGATGGTTTCAATATCGTCTACGGGATCGATTTTATTGTCTACGTGCGTAATGTTCGCGTCTTCAAAACAGCGTACAACGTGCACGATTGCGTCTACTTCGCGAATGTGCGAAAGGAATTTATTTCCCAAACCTTCGCCTTTGGACGCGCCTTTGACAAGCCCTGCGATATCGACGAATTCAATAACGGCAGGGGTAACTTTTTTACTTTGATAAAGTGAAGCCAGCTTGTCCAAGCGTTCGTCGGGAACGGCTACGACGCCGACGTTCGGCTCGATGGTACAAAACGGGTAATTCGCACATTCCGCACCTGCGTGCGTGATTGCGTTGAAAAGAGTGGATTTGCCTACGTTGGGAAGTCCTACTACGCCAAGTTTCATAAAAAAATCTTCCTTTTATGCTTTTTTCTTAAAATTTCGTATCTATTATAATACAAAATTCAAAATTTGGCAAATTAAAGTTGGCTAAAATATAAAAATACTTGCCGAAATTAAAAAAATATGCTATATTATTGAAGATAAACAAAAAACGAAGGTGCGTACTATGGATTACAAAAAATATATTGCGGAAAAAATCAAGGTGGAAGGAATGAGCCAAGACGAGCTTTACGAACTGATTTCTCTTCCCCCGAATACGGAAATGGGCGATTACGCATTGCCTTGTTTTAAGCTGGCGAAGCTTTTGCGGAAAAGCCCCGTTATGATAGCGGAAACGCTCAAAACGACGATTGCGACGGACAACGTGCTTTCGGAAGTTTCGGCGGTAAACGGATATTTGAACTTCAAAATCAACAAAAACGCTTTCGTAAAAGAAACGCTCGATAAAATTTTCGCGCAAAAGGAAAAGTACGGCGCGGCTTGTATCGGCGAGGGAAAAACGGTTTGCTTGGATTATTCGTCTATCAATATTGCAAAGCCTTTCCATATTGGACATTTATCCACGACGGTGCTTGGGGGTGCGTTGTATCGTATTTTCAATTTCCTTGGCTATAAAGCGGTAGGTATCAATCACCTTGGTGATTACGGTACGCAATTTGGTAAACTTATTTCCGCGTATAAGCGTTGGGGGGATAAAGCTACCGTAGAACAGGGCGGTATTCGTGCCTTGAACGAATTATACGTCCGTTTCCATAAAGAAGCCGAAGAACATTCCGAATACGACGACGAAGCCCGTGCGTATTTCAAGAAAATTGAGTAGGGCGACGAAGAATGTTTGGCGCTTTTTAAGTGGTTTAAGGAATTGACGTTAAAAGACGTACAAAGAATTTATGAAATGCTGGATATCCGTTTTGATTCCTACGCAGGCGAAAGCTTCTATTCGGATAAAATGCAACCCGTTGTTGACGAATTAAAAGATAAAGGCTTATTGACCGAAAGCCGCGGCGCGCAGGTCGTGGATTTGGAAGAATACGGTATGCCGCCTTGTATCATTTTGAAATCGGACGGTAGTTCTTTGTACGCAACCCGCGATATGGCGGCGGCAACGTATAGAAAAAAGGTATACGATTTTGATAAATGCTTGTACGTCGTGGCGTATCAACAAAACTTACACTTCAAGCAATTTTTCAAGGTTTTGGAATTGATGGGTAAGGACTGGGCAAAAGATTTGATACACGTTGCCTACGGAATGGTGTCCTTGGAAGAAGGGACGATGTCTACGCGTAAAGGCAACGTCGTATTCTTGGAAGACGTTATCAATAAATGTATTGAAAAAGCGTATACGATCATAGACGAGAAAAATCCCGATTTAGAAAACAAATCGGAAGTCGCTAAAAAAGTGGGCGTGGGCGCGGTTATTTTCGGTGCGTTATATAATAATAAAATTAAAGACATCGTATTTTCCTACGACAAAGTCCTTAATTTCGACGGCGAAACGAGCGTTTACGTGCAGTATACCTGCGCCAGAGCAAATTCCGTCGTGCAAAAGGGCGGCGTAGTGGAAAATTTTGAAATTCCCGAATTGTGTTTAGAAGAAATTGATTTGGTGAAAGCGTTGTCTACCTTCCCCGAAACGGTAATTTCCGCGGCGGAAAAATACGAGCCGTCTTATATCGCTCGTTTTGCGGTAGATACGGCGCAGAAATTCAATAAATTCTATTTTAATTGCAAAATTTTAGCGGCGGAAAACGAAACGACGCGTAATTTCCGTCTTGCGCTTACCAACGCAACGTTGCAAACGCTTAAAAACGCTTTTGCTTTGCTTGGTATCGGTATTCCCGATAAAATGTAAACGAACGCCCCGTGATGCGGGGCGTTTTTTCTTGGCTAAAACAAAAAACGACTTATACGCGTAAAAAAATTCAAAAAAATTCCCGTCAAACCCTTTCATTTTTTCTTCAAATATGTTATGATTAAAGATAGTATATGGAAGAACGGTTGACTTTTGAAAAATTGAAAATGCTCATCGAGCCGAAAAAAATGGGTGATCACGCTTGGTTTCTTTCGCTTTTGGATGACGAAGCGCAAAAGGCGTATGAAAACGCCCACGTAGGCGCGGTAATGCAGCTTTTGCGTATCGCGCATATCCGTCCGCACAAAAACGCGATCAAGGAAGCGAAAGCGGAAATAGAACGACTGGAAAAAGAACGCGGTTCGGCTGAAAATTACCGTAAAATCACGCTGTTGCTTGCGGAAATAGCCAAACGGGAAGAAAAGATAAACGCTTTCCGTCCGTTTTTTGACGAGCCGTATTTCGCTCGTATGGATCTCGTCGATAATATTGAAGGCTATAACAGTTATTATATCGGTAAAAAAGGTGACGTAAAATTGGAAATCGTCGACTGGCGCGCGCCCTTGGCGAGAAAATATTATCAAAAAAGTTGTTCGTATTTCAAAATCAACGAATACGAGTATAAAACGGTACTCCGTCGAGCAATTCGAGCAAAAGACGGCAAAATTTTGGATTTCAAGAACGAGTACTTATCCTTAAAAGATTATTTAACGGCGGAAGAAATTGCCGATCGCGACGAAGAAAACGTACTTGATCCTTTTTTACGGGAAATTATCAAAAACCGCAAGGAAGAAACGGCGGTTAAGGATATCATTCAAACCATTCAAGAAAAGCAATACGAAATCATCACTTGTCCCGAAAAAACGAATTTCGTTTTACAGGGCTGTGCGGGTAGCGGAAAAACGATGGTTATGCTGCACCGTTTGAGTTATTTGATGTACAATAACGAAAATATTAAGCCCCGCGACGTTTTGGTGATTACGCCCAGTCAGTCGTTTAACGCGTTTATCGACGAGCTTGCGGAAATTTTGGAGCTTGAACGGGTAAAAACGATTACCGCCTACGAATATTTTTTACAAGTCCTTAAAAACGAAAAAATCGATCTTACTGATAAAATAGACGAAACACAAAAAGAAAGTCAGGAGTATTTATCCTACGTGTATTCCCAAAAATTCGTTGCGGACGTAAATAAACGCTTAAAAAAGGTCTACGACGATTTATACGGCTTATTTACGGCAAGCGAATGTCAGGAATTTATTTTGTCCATTTTAGATGCTTGCAAAAAGCAAATTTTAGCCTACGAAGGCATCAAAAACGCGTCTATGCGCGTCCGCCGTGCCGTACTTGGCGAAATAAAAGAACGCCAAGAAGGGGGCTTGTATTATACTAAGCCTTTCCGGGAGCTAATGAACTGTTTGCTAGACGTAGAAGATTTTTTAGGCGGAACTTTACAAAGCGAAAACGCGAAATCTCCCGATTACTTTTACCGCCAAATGTCGTCCTTTTATAAAAGTGCGGCGTTCGTTTCCCGTAATACAGAAAAAATCGTCGCGGAAGCGCAAGCTTCTTTGTCCGAACTTCGCGCTTCGCTTGAAAAGGAAATCTTCGATCTCAAACGTTTCCGTCAACGCGTAGGCGGCGTGGATGTGTATATGTACGCCGACCGTATTGCAAGACGGGAAGAGCTCGTCAAGGAAGTGGATTTGGTTTCGCAAAAAGTGCGTTTAATCGGGGAAAGCAATACGGCTTTTGCGGAATTTTACGGCTATTTGCGCGGGGAAAAAGAATTTTGCGAGCTTGGAAGCGGGCAAGGCTTTATCGATACGGTTCGGTATTTCTACCGCGAAACGGTCAAAAAATATAAAAAGAAATACGGAATGACGTCCAAAAAAATGTACCGTTCGGACGCATACGCGCTTTGTGTGGTTTGCGCAGGGCTTACCGACCGCCTTTCGCCCGTATATTCCTACGTGTTTGTGGACGAAGCGCAGGATATTTCGCCTTGCGAATACGATTTACTCCGAAAAATCAATAAAAAAGCTGCGTTTAACGTGTTCGGTGATTTGGCGCAAAACGTAACCCCTTGGCGCGGGGTTAAGGCTTGGGAACAGGTCTTTGACTGTTTTACTTTTTATTCACTCAATCAAAATTACCGTAACACTAACCAAATCGTCGACTACGTTTCCCGTACTTTGCAAGTGGATATGCAACCGATTGGGTTTGACGGAACGGAAGTTTTGCATATTTCACCCCGTATGTTGGCAGGCTTTTTCAAGGATAAAAAGGGCTTAAAAACGATTATATGCTCGGACGAAATGAAACCGTTACTGCTTCGTAAAAATTATAACGATTTGTCCGTAAAAGGCAAGGTATCCCGTTCAAAAATCAATATTATGACCGTTTACGAAAGTAAGGGCTTGGAATTTTCGTCCGTAGCGGTCGTGCCGAACGGGCTTTCGTCAAGTGAATTATATATAGCATACACGCGCGCATTAAAAGAGCTTGCCGTCGTGGAAATGAAGACAAAGGAAGAATGATATGAAAAAGGATATATTTTTGGTTGATGCGGACGATACTATACTTGATTTTCAAAAAGCTTCCGCAAACGCTATTCAAGACGCTTTCTCCTATTTTGGCGTACAGTGGGAAGACCGTTTCGCAACCGAATATAAATTGCTCAACGACGAACTTTGGGAACGCTTGGAACGAAAGGAGCTTACGCGCGATCGCTTACACGCAATACGTTTCCCGCTGTTTTTGCAAAAGCTCGGTATTTCCAGCGTGGATGGGGATGAATTTAATCGACGATATTTACATTTTATTGCGAGCAATCCCGTATACGTGGACGGCGCGGAAGCGTTTTTGTCGAGCTTGAACGAAATGGGCAGGGTGTTTATCGTTACTAACGGTACGGCTTGGATACAAAAATCTCGTTTTCAAATTTCGGGTTTGAACGAAAAATGTACGACTTCGTTCGTTTCGCAGGTCGTTGGATTTGATAAACCCGCGAAAGAATATACCGCTTACGTTTTGGCGCATATCGACGGTTTTGAAAAGGAACGCGCAATTTGGATCGGCGATAGCTTGTCGGCAGATATCAAAGCGGCGAACGAAGCGGAGATCGATAGCGTTTGGTTTAATCCTGCCGCCAAAAAATTGACGGATATAGCAACGCCGACGTATACGGCACATAACTTTCAGGAAATCTTACAAATTTTACAGACAATCAACGGTTGAGCCAAAAAAATTGCGTTCAAACGTTTGAAAAAAAACAAAAAAAATGCTATAATGGTATAAAATGGTAGATTGTAGCGACTTTTAAGGTAAAAAAGAGCCGTTGCAAAAAGCAAGAGGATAAAATGGCAAGAGAGCAAAAAACGGAAACGAAGAAAGACGAGTATAGTGCGAAGAATTTGGAAGTGTTGGAAGGGCTTGACGCCGTACGTATGCGCCCCGGTATGTATATCGGTTCGACGGGCGTTAAGGGCTTGCATCACATTCTTTGGGAAATCGTAGATAACGCGATTGACGAAGCCGCAAACGGATTTGCAAACAAAATTAAAGTCACGTTGCACACGGACGGAAGCGCGTCCGTTGAAGACAACGGACGTGGAATTCCCACCGACGTACACCCGAAAGAAAAAGTTTCGGGTGTTCAGCTTGTTTTTACCAAGTTACACGCAGGCGGGAAATTCGGACAAGGCAACTACGAATATTCGGGCGGTTTGCACGGCGTAGGCGCGTCCGTTACCAACGCGCTCTCCGAATGGCTCACGGTAGAAGTGTACCGCAATAAGCGCATTTATAAAATGAGTTTTCATTCCAAATATAACGCGAGAAAGAAAAAGGTAGAATCGGGGCTTCCCGACGGACCTTTGGAAGATACGGGTATCAAGACCAACCGCCAAGGCACGTTTATCCGCTTTAAGCCCGATCCGCAGGTTTTCTCCGAAACGGATTTTGAACTGGAAACGGTGGAAGAAAGATTAAATCAGCTCGCGTTTTTGAATCGCGGCGTAGAAATCACGTTGATTGACGAGCGTATTTCTATGGCGGAAGCAAAGCGTACGCGTATATTTTTTGGCGAAGAAGACGGGGAAGATACGGAAGAAACGGCGGAAGAAGAAACGCTGACGGAAACGGTAGACGAATACGAAGATGCGACTCCGCAACAATCGTTGTTTGCGGAAGTGGACGAGCTTGCTTTGGAAAGCGAGCCGTATCGCGTGGTATTCAAATTCGACGGCGGTATTTCCGACTATGTAAAGAGTTTGAACGACAGCGAACGTAATTTATATTCCCAACCCATTTACTTTTCTACGGTGAAAAACGACGTGCAGGTGGAATTTGCGATCCAGCATTATAACGGCTACCGTGAAAAAATGTTCTCGTTCGTCAATAATATTCCTACGCCCGAAGGCGGTTATCACGAAATGGGCTTCCATTCGGGCTTGACGAGAGTTTTGAACGATTATGCGCGAAACAACGGCATTTTGAAGGATAAAGACCCGAATTTCCAAGGCGACGATTTTGGCGAAGGCTTGACCGTCGTTTTGTCCGTTAAACTTGCGGTCGTGCAGTTTGAAGGACAAACGAAAACCAAGCTCGGCAACACCGAAGCGCGGCCTGCCGTAGAAGCGGCGGTTATCGAAGGCTTTAATGCGTTCAAAAACGTCCGCGGCTACAAGAAAACGATGGAAGAAATCATCAAAAAAGCGCAAGGAGCGGCAAAATCGCGTATTGCGGCAAAGGAAGCGAAGGACAATATCCGCAAAACGAAAAAAATCGACGGCTTGACGCTAATCGGCAAGCTTGCGGGCTGTTCGGGCAGAAAACCCGAATTGAACGAAATGTTTATCGTAGAAGGGGATTCGGCAGGCGGTACGGCAAAGCAAGCCCGTGTAAGACAGTTTCAATCTATTTTACCTTTGCGCGGTAAACCGCTCAACGTAGAAAAGAAAAAGTTGGCGCAAATCCTTGAAAATGAAGAAATCCGTACGATGATCAGCGCGATCGGCGCGGGTATCGATCCCGATTTCAAGCTCGATAAAATCAATTATCATAAAGTCATTATTCTTTCCGATGCCGACCAAGACGGTATGCATATTCGCTGTATTTTGCTGACCTTCTTCTTCCGTTATATGCGTCCGCTCGTGAACGCGGGGCACGTATATATCGGTATGCCGCCGCTGTATAAGGTATATAAAGGCGATAAAGTGGAATACGCGTACGACGATAAAGAACTGGACGAAAAGATTGAAAAAATCGGTAAAGGGTATCAGCTTCAACGCTATAAAGGTCTTGGGGAAATGAGCGCGGAACAGCTTTGGGAAACGACGATGAATCCCGAAACGCGGAACTTGATCCAAGTCACGGTCGAAGACGCGGCGAAAGCGGAGCGAATGATCACGACGCTTATGGGCGATAAAGTAGAAGGAAGAAAGGAATTTTTGGCAAAATACGCAAACTTTGATAAACGGGACGGTTTTATCGAACGCTTGAAGAAGACGGAAAAAAAGGAGGAAGAATAAGATGGCAAGAAAGCAAAACGAGCCGGAAAAGATGGATCCTAAAGGTCAATTATTCGTTCAACCTTTGGAAAAAGTATTACATTCTTCAATGCTTCCGTACGCGGAATTCGTCATCCTTGACCGTGCTTTGCCGCGTGTAGAAGACGGCTTAAAGCCCGTTCAACGCCGTATTTTATATACGATGAGCGAAATGGGGCTTACACCCGATAAACCGCATAAAAAGAGCGCGCGTATCGTTGGGGACTGTATGGGTAAATACCACCCGCACGGCGATAGCTCGGTATACGATGCAATGGTCCGAATGGCGCAAAATTTCAATATGGGCAAAACGCTCGTGGACGGGCACGGGAACTTCGGTTCGGTAGACGGCGATCCCGCCGCCGCAATGCGTTATACCGAAGCGAGAATGGCACCGCTTGCAATGGAACTTTTGCGTGATATTGATAAACAAACGGTTACCTTTTCGCCAAACTTTGACGACAGCTTGGAAGAACCCGACGTTTTACCGGGAAGATATCCAAACCTACTCGTAAACGGTGCTTCGGGTATTGCCGTAGGCTTGGCAACGAATATCCCTACGCATAATTTAGAAGAAGTCATCAACGGCGTAATCGCGTATATCGACAATCCCGCGATTTCGCTGGAAGAAATGATGGAGCATATTCCTTCTCCCGATTTCCCGACGGGCGGTATTATTCTTGCCAACGAGTTAATTCAAGCCTATAAAACGGGTCGCGGTAAAATTACCATTCGTGCAAAGATTACGGCGGAAAAGACGGATAACGGCAAGACGAATTTGATTATCACCGAACTTCCTTATCAAGTCAATAAAGCCCAGCTTCTCCGTAAGATCGTCGAGCTTTGCGACGAAAAGGAAGAAGAACTTGCGGGGATCGATCACGTTGCGGACGAATCGGATAGAACGGGTATGCGCGCGGTTATCCGTATCAAAAAAGACGCGGACGCAGACGCTATTTTGAAATGTTTATATAAATATACCGATTTGGAAGTAACGTTCGGTATCAATATGGTCGTGATTGCGGACGGTAAGCCCCAACAGCTCGGCTTGATGGAAATTATCCGTCATTACGTGAAATACCAACAAAAGGTTATCAAGCGTAGAACGCTGTTTGATTTGGAACACGCGGAACGCCGTTGCCATATTTTAGAAGGCTTGATTATTGCCGTTCAAAATATCGACGAAGTCATTGCCATTATCAAAAAATCCGAAAGTACGGCGGACGCAAGAACCAAGCTTATGCAGCGTTTTGAAATTACCGACGTGCAAGCGCAAGCGATTTTGGATTTGAAGCTGTCAAGACTTACCAAGCTTGAAATATTCAAACTTGAAAACGAATTGAAAGAGCTGAAAAAACTTATCAAGAAACTTACGGCGATTTCTAAGAGTGGCGATTTACAGCTCCAAGTAGTCAAGGAAGAAATTACGGAAATTCGGAACGCGTATCCCACGCCGAGAAAGTCGCGTTTGGTATATACCCGCGAAGAAGCGGACGAAATGACCGCTTCCGCACCTAAAAAAAAGGCGGGCGTACCTTGTACGCTCGTGTATACCGCCGCCGATACTTTTAAGGTTTTGACGGGTAAACAGGCGGATGCGTTACAAAAACCGTTGGAAGGTAAATTCAAACCGCAACTTATCGCGTTAAAGACCTTGGATACGGCGACGGATAAACGGATTTTCGCCTTTACCAACTACGGTAATTGCCATAAATTAGATATTTCTAACGTAAAACTCGATTGTAAACTCACGGACGAAGGATTAACGCTCAAAGAGCTTGTTAAAGACGCCGAAACGGGCGAAAAGGTCGTTGCAACGTTTGCTTTGGACGAGCATATGCCGTACGGGTCGTTACTGTTCTTTACCAAGAAAGGTATGATCAAAAAATCGGATTGGAGCGAATACGAACAGCGTAAAGAAAGCTTCCAAGCAGTGAAGCTTGGTGAAGACGACGAAGTTATCAACGTGGAAGAAGACGGAAACGAAGCCGATACCGTTATCATCGTAACAAAAGAAGGTATCTGTTTGAACGCAATGAAGGACGATATTCCCACGCAAGGCAGAATTTCTACGGGCGTACGCGGGATAATGCTCCGCGACGGCGACAGCGTCGTTTTGATGACGCAAATCAACGGTGAAGGCGAAATCGTGATTGCGACGGACGAAGGTAAATTCAAACGCGTGATTTCTTCGCAAATCGAGCCGTCCAAGCGGTATCGGAAAGGTAATATCATCGTTGGACTTCGCGACGGCGCAAGCGTGTTGTCGGCAAGCTACGTGACCGTTCCGTATATGTTGGCTGTCGTTGAAAAAACAAACAACGTATCCGAGCTTTCCAGCGAAGACGTGTTTATCAGCGTACAAAGCGCACGCGCGAAAAAGGTTTCGCGGTACGCGGAAAATTCCATTGAAAGGGTAATCCCATTACCGTATAAAAAAGACGAATAAAGAAAAACGGCTGTTCAATTTCATCAGTAGAAATCATAGACGTTCCGATAAATTTCCCGTTTACCTTTAAGATTTTAATAGCTTCTTTGATGAGCGACATATTTTCTTCACAATACACTTAGCAAAGAATAGTCAAGCGTTTTAAGCAAGAAAAGGTATAATAAGTGAAAAACCGACATAGTATATTTTGTGACTTGCAAGAGAGTTATTTTGCGGGGAATGAAACGTGGAGGTTGGGATTTTGTGGGATTATATAGAGCAAAGGGTGATTAAATGCGCGGAATATATCGTTGCGACGGGTTGTACGGTGCGGGCGTGTTCGGCGCATTTTGAAATTAGTAAATCGACGGTACATAAAGACGTTTCCGAACGCTTAAAATATATAGACACGGATTTATACGAACGCGTACAGTCGGTGTTAAAGCTGAATTTAAGCGAACGACATATTCGCGGTGGCATTGCCACGCAAAAGAAATATCAACGCGAAAGCAAAAAGGCGTAAAGGGTAAAAAGAGACGAAAAATACGTTCTCTTTTTCTTTTTATGGCGTGGAACGCTTGAATTTTTTTGCGAAAAGTGGTAATATGATAAAGAAAGCTTTTCGGGAGAGAAACGAATGAAAAAGATAGCGGTTGTGGGACTTGGAATTATCGGCGGCTCGATATGCGGCGCGCTTACCAAAGCGGGGTATACGGTAGATGGATTTAGCCGCGGAGAAACTTCCATAGAGTACGCTTTGCAAGCGGGTTATATACGCGCAAAAGCGACCGATCTTGCTAAGTACGACGTCGTTTTTATTGCCGTTCCGCCTTACGCAACGTTGGACTATTTACGAAACGCAAAATTCAAGGACGGCGCGCTCGTCACGGATATTTGCGGCGTGAAAGAAATCGTAGAGAAAACGGTATACGAGCGTCCGCGAAATTACCGTTACGTCGGTATTCATCCGATGGCGGGAAAAGAAACGTCGGGGATTGCGTCCGCAACGCCTGATCTTTTCAAAAACGCGAACTTGATTATTACGCACGCGCCGCAAACGCAGGAAGCGGACGTAGCGGAAATTAAAGAATACGCCCAAGCGATGGGCTTTGGGAAAATCGTGGAATGTAGCGCGGTCGAACACGATCAAAAAATCGCTTTGACGTCCCAGCTCGCGCATATCGTTTCCAACGCATACGTAAAAAGCGAGCAGGTCGACGGTTGCGAAGGCTTTACGGGCGGGAGTTTTCAAGATATGACCCGTATTGCGGGTGTGGACGAAACCGTATGGACGCCTTTATACGCTTGTAATCGCGAAAATATCGCACACGAATTAAGCGGTTTAATCGACCGTTTGACCGTATATCGCGACGCGCTTCTTGCAGGCGACGATGAGAAACTTTCTCAAACCTTAAAAGAAGGCAGATTGATACGGGAAAGAATAAAACGCGGAAATCATTAAAATAATCGGGGTTTTTGTGAAAAAATCCCGATTATTTTACAAAATAGTTTACAATATGCAAAATATTTGTTATAATATTGTAGAATAAAGTCGAAAAAGGAAGAAAAATATGCAGACGTGTGACGTAACGATATCCACGAAAACGAATGGACAAGAGAATAAAATTTCCCGCCACGGTGAAATGGAGATCTCTTTAACGTCGGCAAAGGTATCTTATATAGAAGAAAACGCACGCGTTACGCTTGCGCTCGAAAATGGTGTCGTTACCATTGCTCGAGATGGGGATTATTCGATTTTTCTCGTTTTAGAACGGGGAAAAATGCGTGAGGGAAGCTTGGGAATAAACGGCTCGGAAGGCAGTATTCATACGAATACTTATCGTGTAGCCTATTCCTTAACGGAAAATTCCTTGCTTTTGTCGTTGCATTACGATTTATTGACGGGCGGAGATCCGCAACGAATGAAAATTCGCTTATTTTCAAAATTTATATAAAGGGGTAGCGTATGAAAATTGAATATCTGGGACATTCTTGTTTTCGTATAAGCTCTAACGACGGCGTGATTATCGTAACCGATCCGTACACGGGCGTAGGATATTCCTTGCCAGTGGATTTACGCGCGGACGTCGTTACGGTCAGCCACGGGCATTTCGACCATAATTATACGGACGCTTTGCAAGGCAGATACGTTTTGATTTCCGAAACGGGTACGTATATCCAAAACGGGGTTACGGTAACGGGAATTTTAAGCGATCACGATCCGCACGGCGGAACGCTTCGGGGTAAAAACGTGATTTACAAAATCACGGTGGACGGCGTAACCGTTTGTCACTTGGGGGATCTTGGCGAAGCGTGCAATCAAGATTTGCTTGCAAAAATCGGCAAAGTGGATATTTTGCTCGTTCCCGTCGGCGGGAAATATACGATTGATGCAAGCCAAGCCAAAGAATACGTGGAACGTATTTGCCCCAAAATTGCAATTCCGATGCACTACCGTCCCCAAGACGGAACGATCGATATTACGGACGCTACGGCGTTTTTAAGCTCGTTTGACAAAGTGACGGCGTTGGGAAATGTGCCTTTAACGGTTTCTTTAAGCTTAAAAGAAGCGGAAAATACGCAAATAATATATATGGAGCGGAAATAACATGTTTAATCAAGACGACGTTATACAATTTAGCGAAACGGCAAAAGCATTTCTCTCAAAACAGAATATCAATTATTTACGTGCGTACGCAAGATGCGTAGGCGTGGAAAAGCCTACGGAAAAAAAGAAAGAAGATTTAATTCAAGCCGTTATCGATATAAAAACGGGGAAATTATCCCCGATTGAACAATCCAAACGCGGCGCCCCTTTGCGTAACGATTATTTCCCGAATGAAATCCCGCGCTATATTGACGCTTTGGTAAACGAAATGCTTTTGAAAACGCATCTTAAAAAGGATAAAAACGAACGCGGCGTTCCCATCGTTTTTCATTCCCCAGATTACGTGGAAGAAAAAGTAGAAGATTTACCGTTAAACCCGTTCAATTTGGGCAAAATTTACCGCGGACAAATACAATATTTTAATAACGTACCTTGCTTGATACCCTTAAACTGCAAAAAAGGCAAGGAAACGGTAATTTTTTCCGAGAAACAGTTGGAAGATTACGAGCTTCGGGAAGGGGATATCGTCACTTGCAAAGCCAAACGCGGAGAAAACGCGCTTGTTGCGGATATCGTTTTGACGCGTAATGACCTTGTAGTAACCCCCGACGATCCTTACCGTAATCATTTTGAAGACGGCATACCTTGTTATCCCAAAGACAAAATCCGCTTTGTAACCGACGGGGAAAATAACAGCGTTGTAATGAAATATTTAGACTGGGTTTTCCCGATCGGTAAAGGACAACGCGGCTGCATCGTTGCTTCTCCGAAAAGTGGGAAAACGAGTCTTTTATACGAAATGGCGCAAGCCGTTCGCAAAGCGAATAGAAACGTGGCGCTTTTAACCTTGCTCGTCGATCAATCGCCTGAAAACGTGGCGAAATTCCAAGCGGTTTTACGCGACGACGAGATTGTGGCTACGACCTATGAAGATGAGCCTGAAAAACAGGTTTTTGCGGCGGAATTTCTCTTAAAAAGAGCCAAACGCTTGGTAGAAAGCGGGAGAGACGTCGTGCTTCTTATCGACGCGTTTAACGCGCTTGCGTGGGCGTATAACGATACAGACGCGTCTTCGGGCGGTAAGACGTTGGAAGGTGGCTTGGAGAGCAAGACGCTTCATTATATAAAGAAATTCTTTGCGGCGGCGCGTTGCTTGGGCGAACAAGGCTCGTTGACGATCGTCGGTGCGGTTTCGTCGGGAACGGGCAATCCCGCCGACGAGCTTATTTGCCGAGAGCTTGCTTCAGTTGCGAACTTGGATATTCGTTTTAACGAAGATTTAGCCGTAAAACGGATATATCCCGCTTTTGATTTGCTTGCTTCTAGTACGCATAACGAAGGGACGTTAAAAGACGACGATTTGGATAGATACTTGCGTTTGATTTATATCCCCGACAACGGAATGGAAAAATTATTAAAAGATTTAGATGAAAGTTTGACGTACGAAAACTTTTTAGAAAAAATTAAAAATTAAGAAAAACGGACGGTTTTCCGTCCGTTTTTTGCGCTAAAAACTGAAAGTATTTTATTTTCAAATACCTGTTTTTTTTAGGCGTTTCGTTTTTCCCTTGAAAATGCTTGATTTCTCGTGTTTTTACATTATTTTTTGAAGATTTATCTATAATTTTTTTCTATACCATATTTTGTGTTCATAAGCTTGACTTTACCACAAGATATGGTATAATATTAAGGCACGATTAAAAGAATATACAATATATTGTATGAGGGTGAAAGAAAAACCACAAGCTGAATTGTGTGTACGAAAGAAAAAACGCTTTGGGGAAAGAAGCGCAGAAGGAGAAACGGTATGAAGGAAATGAAAATTATTAAAAGAAGCGGTCAAGAAGTCGTTTTTGATAAGGAGAAGATTGTTGCGGCTATTCGCAAAGCGAATAAAGAAGTAGGCGAACGCCACCGTATTTCGGAAGCGGCGTTGCTTGCGATCGTAGACGTCGTTACGGAAGAATGTGCAAATCTCGGTCGTTCTCCGCACGTCGAAGAAATACAGGATATGGTCGAAAACCGTTTGATGGCTTCTATGTCTTTCGTTTTGGCCCGTAAATATATTACCTATCGTTATACCCGTGAGTTGGTCAGAAAGTCCAACACGACGGACGCGCAAATCTTGACGCTTATCGAATGTAATAACGAAGAAGTTAAGCAAGAAAACTCTAATAAGAACCCGACGGTGAACAGCGTTCAACGCGACTATATGGCAGGGGAAGTTTCCAAAGATCTTACCCGTCGTATTTTGTTGCCCGACGATATCGTTGCGGCGCACGATCAAGGTCTTATTCATTTCCACGACGCCGATTATTTCGCGCAACATATGCACAACTGCGATCTTGTAAACTTGGAAGATATGTTGCAAAACGGTACGGTTATTTCGGGTACGCTTATCGAAAAACCGCACAGCTTTTCCACGGCTTGCAATATTGCTACGCAAATTATCGCGCAGGTCGCGTCCAATCAGTACGGCGGTCAAAGTATTTCGCTTACGCACCTTGCACCGTTTGTGGATATCAGCCGTAAAAAAATCCGCGTAGAAGTGGCAGAAGAGCTTGCAAATCTCGGCGTTTACGACGAAGCGCATATCGTGGAAATGGCGGAAAAACGCTTGCGCGACGAAATTAGAAGGGGTATTCAAACCATTCAATATCAAGTCGTTACCTTGCTTACCACCAACGGTCAAGCTCCGTTCGTAACGGTGTTTATGTACTTGAATGAAGCGCGTAACGAGCAAGAAAAGGCGGATCTTGCGCTCATTATTGAAGAAACGCTCAAACAACGTATTCAAGGCGTTAAAAACGAATCGGGGGTTTGGATTACGCCCGCATTCCCCAAGCTTATTTACGTGCTTGAACCCGATAACATTTCCGAAGATCAGCCGTATTTCTATCTTACGGAGTTGGCGGCAAAATGTACGGCAAAACGTATGGTGCCCGATTATATTTCCGAGAAGAAGATGCTGGAATATAAAGTAGATAAAAACGGGGAAGGACATTGCTATACCTGTATGGGTTGCAGAAGCTTTTTGACGCCGTACGTCGATGAAAACGGGAAACCTAAATATTACGGAAGATTTAATCAAGGCGTCGTAACCATCAATCTCGTTGACGTCGCGTTGTCTTCAGGAAAAGATCAAGCCAAGTTCTGGGAAATTTTCGACGAGCGGTTAGAGCTTTGCTATCGTGCTTTGATGCACAGACATAACCGTTTGCGCGGTACGTTGTCCGATGCTGCACCCATTTTGTGGCAGTACGGGGCTTTGGCAAGACTGGAAAAAGGTGAAACGATTGACAAACTTCTTTTCGGCGGATATTCCACCATTTCGCTTGGTTATGCGGGCTTGTACGAATGTGTTAAGCATATGACGGGTAAATCGCATACTGACGATGAAGCGAAGCCGTTTGCGCTTGCCGTTATGCAACGAATGAACGATAAGTGTAAGGAATGGAAAGAGAAAGAAAATATCGATTTCTCGCTGTACGGAACGCCGCTTGAAAGTACGACGTACAAATTCTCGAAGTGCTTGCAAAAGCGTTTTGGCGTAATCCCTGGCGTTACGGATAAGAATTATATTACGAATAGCTATCACGTACACGTGTCCGAAGAAATCGACGCGTTTACCAAGCTTAAATTTGAAAGCGAATTCCAACAGCTTTCGCCCGGTGGAGCGATTTCGTACGTAGAAGTTCCGAATATGCAAAATAATATCCCCGCAGTTATTGCCGTTATGAAATTTATCTACGAGAATATTATGTACGCGGAATTGAATACCAAGAGCGATTATTGTCAAGTTTGCGGTTATGATGGGGAAATTCAAATCCAAGCGGATGAATCAGGTAAACTCGTTTGGGAATGTCCTTGCTGTAAAAACCGCGATCAGGCGAAAATGAACGTTGCAAGACGGACCTGCGGATATATCGGCACGCAATACTGGAATCAAGGCAGAACGCAAGAAATTAAGGATAGGGTGTTGCATCTTTAATGAATTACGCAACGATAAAATGGATGGATATAGCAAACGGCGAAGGGGTGCGTATTTCCCTGTTTGTATCGGGTTGTACGCATCGTTGTAAAAATTGCTTTAATCAAATCGCTTGGGATTTTTCTTACGGCGAAAGCTTTGACGAAAACGTACAAAACCAGATTTTGACGGGGCTTGCGTCGCCATTTATTGCGGGCTTGTCTTTGCTTGGCGGCGAGCCGTTCGAGCCGCAAAACCAAGAAGCGTTGTATCCGTTCGTAAAAGAAGTGAAAAAGCGTTTTCCACAAAAAACTGTTTGGTGCTATACGGGTTTCGTGTTGGACGAAAAAACGGGTGAACTCGTTGAAAAGCATAAAAATACCCCGTATACGAAAGAATTGATTTCTTTGATAGACGTACTTGTAGACGGACCGTACGTGGAAGAATTGCACGATATTCGCTTGAAATTCCGCGGTTCTTCTAATCAAAGAGTGATAGACGTACAAAAAACCTTGCAAACAAAAGAAAGTGTCTTGTATATGGACTAAAAAAAACCCCCGCCGCATACGATAACGTATGTCGGCGGATTTTATTTGGAAAAAAGTATGGAAAATAAGCGTCGTTGCGTTATGCTTTTTTGTCACGGGCGTCAGTTTCGTTTACGCATACGTATTGACGGGAGTGGAAAAGGTATATTTATCGGATAATTTTTATTTCTTGGTTTCCAAAACGGTAAACGTAGAAGTCGGGGCTTTTGAAAGCTTGCAAAACGGCGGCGCGGGATATATATTAGAAGAAAATGGACGGGAATACGCCGTTTTAAGCGTTTATTTTACGGAAGAAAAGGCGTTACGGGTACAGAACGGCTTGGCGGAAGAAACGTTGTTATTGCGTAAAAAAACGAACGATTTATATTTGAAAACGCGGTCGGATAAAGCATTGGCAAATACCTTTAAGAACGCGTTTTCCTGCTTAAAAAGTTGTATGGAAATTTTGAGTGAAGAAATCGTGCGTTTGGATAACGGAGCAACCCAAGAGTCCAGTAAACGCATTTTGCGTATATTGCAAAAACAATACGATTATTTGGAATATGAATATAAAAAAAGCTTTCCCGATTTTGCAAAATTGTGTGAACGCGCGGAAAAAGCACTCGGGAAAATCGTAGCGGGGACGGTATACGTCAAGGATTTGCGGTATTTTCTGTGCGAACTTTGCGTTTCGTATAACGGATTAGCGGATACGTTTGAACTATAAAAATAAATTTTCTCAAAAAGCATAAAAATTTTGAAAAAAGCAGGAAAAAACGCTTGCTTTTTTCTTTTTAATTGAGTATAATGAATAAGCTGTCGTTGAGAGAGCAACAAAAAATATGCTACTGTGGCTCAGTCGGTAGAGCAGCTGATTCGTAATCAGCAGGTCGCCGGTTCAAGTCCGGCCAGTAGCTCCAACAACAAGCGTTTATGCAAAAAATAATGCATAAACGCTTGTTTTCTTTGTATTATTATATAAATATTCTTTAATTTTAACTATAATCGTAACTTTTGGGCTGTAATTTGGGTTGTAAATTCGGTTAATATACAGGAAATTCAACCTTATATAAATATTGTTTCTTTTTTCGGGGTAGGATATAAAAGGTTGTGTACTCGTTCAGCGAATAGGTCGCTATCAAAGCAACGTTTTGCCGTTTCGTTTAATTTACTATCGTCGTGCGCCCTTGCAAGTAAAGGAAAGTTGCTTTCGCTTAACGCGCTTAAAAGGTCGTTCCGTTCCTTTTTAATCGCTAACACTCGCAAGTACAGTGGAGTGTGTAAAGATTCGCGAATGAGCGTTTCGTCGATCTTTAATAAATTCTGCAATAGAATACGGCGAATACGCGACGAAGTATATCTTGCCGAAGTCAACCCCAAAACCACGTTTTCGTTGCTTTCAGCGGCTCGTTTTAAGGCGTTTTCTAACCCTTCCGTGCAATCTAACGTGCTTGCGATTTCCTGCGCCGTACGCTCAAAAATAGCGTACTTTTCAAGCGTTTCTAATTTATCGTCAATTTGACTTGGTAAATCTTTTTTTACGAAATCAGGTAGGTTACCCGAAATCGTTGCACCTTGTTGAATTGCCGCGCGTATCGCGGAAGCAGACGAATAGTTTTCTTGTAATTCTTCGTCCAAATATCCCGCCCCCGTGCGTTGAATGGGTAAAATATCTATATTTGTATTTGACGATAAAATTGCCTTTGTATATTCAAGACCTAAAATATTATTCGGCGCGGACAACAAATCAAAGGGGATAAAGCCTGCGTATGCGTTGGCGCGGGCTTTTGCGTAGCTAACGCCCGATTTGATTTCTTGCTTGATTTTCTCGGATATTTCTTGCGGTTCTTCCCGTAAATATCTTGCGGCGGAAATAAACGCGAGCTTATCCGCGTTTTCCGCACCGAAGCAAAGCGTTTTAATAGACGGAATGGACGATAAAATATGAATGGCGCCTTTGGCGAAAATTTCGGCGTTAGAAGTCGCGAAAGGCGTGGGGAGTTCGATTACGGCGTCGGCTCCTGCTTGAACGGCGTGTTTTGCGCGTATATGTTTATTGATAATAGCGGCTTGACCGCGTTGTACGAAGTTTCCGCTCATAATACAAAGGACGGCGTCGGCTTGGGATTGCTCTCTTGCGGCATTTAATTGCCGTAAATGTCCGTTATGGAAGGGATTGTATTCGCAAATAATCGCGCAAATTTTCATTTTCTTTCTTGAATTCCTTTACTTTGAAAAAAATGTGTGCTATAATAACACCGTGTTAAAAATATTATACACGAAAAGATAAAATAAATAAAGCGTTTTCAAGAGGTAAATTATGAAGAATATTTTGGACGAAATCAAAAGTAAAGCCAAAGCCTTACAAAAAACGATCGTTCTTTGTGAAGGCGAAGATTCGCGTGTGGTAAAAGCCGCGGCGGACGCAACCAAAGAAGGCGTTGCAAAAATCGTTTTGCTTGGCGACGAAGCCGCAATCAAAGCGGCAAACCCCGACGTGGATTTGACGGGCGTAGAAATCGTAAATCCGCTCACGAGCGAGAAATTGCCCGCGTATAACGCGAAGCTTTGCGAGCTTCGAGCATCCAAAGGAATGACGAGTGAACAAGCGGCAAAACTGCTTGCGGATGGTACGTATTTCGGCGCGATGATGCTCAAAATGGGGGACGTAGACGGACTTGTTTCAGGGGCTTGCCATTCGACGGCAAATACGCTTCGTCCAGGACTTCAAATAATCAAAACGGCGAAAGGCGTTTCTTCCGTTTCAAGCTTCAATCTTATGATTTGTCCGCCGCAGGGCAATCAATACTGCCCCGACGGTCTTGTCGTGTTTGCGGATTGCGGATTAAATCCCACGTATACGAGCGAAGGTCTTGCGGATTGCGCGATTGCAACGGCAAACTCCGCAAAAGCGATTGCAGGTATTGAACCGAAGGTAGCGATGCTTTCCTTCTCTACGATGGGTAGCGCAAAGCACGACAACGTAACGATGGTTGCGGAAGCGGTTAGAATTGCAAAAGAAAAAGCACCCGAACTTAAAATCGACGGGGAAATGCAATTCGACGCGGCGATCGTTCCGTCCGTAGCGGCGTTGAAAGCTCCTGCATCCGAAGTTGCGGGTCAAGCTAACGTATTCATTTTCCCTGATTTGCAAGCAGGGAATATCGGTTATAAGATCGCGGAAAGATTAGGCGGTTTTATGGCGGTGGGTCCTATTTGTCAAGGTTTTGCAAAACCGCTTAACGATTTGTCGCGCGGATGCAAGAGTGAAGACATTGTAGCGGCGGTTGCGATTACGGCATTGCAAACGCAGTTGGCTTAAAAACTTAATAAAAGAAAGAATTGTTGTAAAAAAACGGAAAATTCATTGAAAAATAAGTTGACAAAGTCGTAGAAATATACTATACTTGTAAGGCTGGTTTCGTGATGATTATTGACGTAAGAAAGCTGAATGCACAAAAACAGTACGTTGGAACGATGGAATTTGAATACGTCGCCTCTAACGAACTCATTGATATTCCCTTTGTGAAGTTTGCTTCTCCCGTGAAAGTACTTTTTGATTACGAGCTTTTTGCGGATGACGCAATGGAAATACGCGGTAGCGTAGCGTTTGAAATACAAGGACAATGTTCAAGATGCTTGAAAGATGCAAGTATGCGGATTGAAGGGGAAATAGACGCGTTGTTCGAGCCGAAGAAAGACGCGGAAGACTATTCCTACTCTAACGGGATTATCGATTTAAGACAAGCCGTAAAAGAAGCGGTAGCGGGATGTATGCCGTTCACGCTGTCTTGCGGTGACGATTGCAAAGGTCTTACGTATTCGGACGAAACGACGGATTAAAATCAAAAGAAATTAAAAGAGGTGTAATATGGCAGTACCCAAGAGTAAACAATCGAAGAGCAGAACGAACAAAAGATTTGCAAACTACAAGGCAACCGCGGCAACGCTTGCGGAATGCCCGCATTGCCACGAATTGAAGCAATCGCATGCAGTATGCAAGAACTGCGGCTATTACGACGGCAAAGAAGTGGTAGTAGAAAAAGAAGAAGCTCAAAACTAATTCGTCTATGCAACAAAGCAGGCGGGTGGCGTATGGCACCCGTCTTTTTGCGTTACAAGGAAAGTACTTGACAGCTTTAAGCGTTTTGTGGTATAATGCTGAAAAATACGACGGAGCAAATTATGAAAAATAAATATAGCGTTACGGGAATGACCTGCGCGGCTTGTTCGGCAGGAATAGAACGTACGCTCAAAAAAATAAAGGGAATACAAAGCGTAGAAGTATCGTTGATGGGTGAACGAATGACGGTGGAATACGACGAAACGCTCGTTTCCGAAAAGGATATATTTGATGCGGTAATAGAATTAGGTTACGGCATTGATTATTATAACGAAAACGTTTTACAAACCCAAAAACCGCAACCCGACAAGTTAAAAAAGCGTTTTTTCCTGTCGCTTATCTTTTTATTACCGTTGATGTATTTTTCTATGGGCGGAATGATCGGATTACCCCAACCACCGCAAGAAATCGGCGTTACGATGCAAATGCTTCTCGCACTTGCCGTGATTATCGTTGATTTTAAGTTTTTTTCAAACGGAACGAAATCTTTAATCAAACGCTCGCCGAATATGGATACGCTCGTTGCGCTTGGCGCTGGCGTTTCCTTTTTATACAGCTTGACGATGACCGTCCTTTTATATTTTGGTCATACCCTGCATGCACATTTTTATTACGAATCCGCGGCAATGATTTTAACGCTCGTTACGCTTGGGAAATGGTTGGAAGAAAAATCCAAAAGAAAAACGGGTGAAGAAATTGAAAAGCTTATTCAGCTTATGCCGAGTACGGTTACGGTTGAACGCGGAAATTCACAACATAAAATCCCGTTTTCGCAAATTGCCGTTGGAGATATTCTCGTCGTAAAACAAGGCGAATATATCCCCGTTGACGGTAAAATTATAGACGGTAAAGCGTTTATTGATCGTGCGGCGATCACGGGTGAGAGTATGCCGATTGAATTACAAGAAGGCGACGCGGTTACGGGTGCGGATATCGTAAAAAGCGGTTTTATTAAAGTCCTTGCTGAAAAAGTAGGCACGGATACGACGCTTTCGCAAATCGTTAAAATGGTAAAGGAAGCGGGCGCAAGCAAAGCTCCGATCCAAAAACACGCGGATAAAATTGCGGGCGTTTTCGTGCCGACGGTGATGTTTATCGCCGTAATCACTTTTATTATTTGGTTTACGGTAACGGGGGATATCTCGCAAGCGGCAAATTACGCAATCAGCGTGTTAGTGATTTCCTGTCCCTGCTCGTTAGGGCTTGCTACGCCCGTAGCGGTAATGGCTGCAACGGGACGGGCTATGTCGCTTGGAATTTTATATAAGGACGCGGAAGCGTTACAAAAAGCCAAAGACGTAAACTGCGTTTTACTGGATAAAACGGCAACTTTGACGGTTGGACAACCGCGTGTTACCGATTTTGAAACCGTGCAAGGGGACGGAAGCTTTGCGCTTATTCTTGCAGCTTCTATGGAAATGCAATCTAATCACCCCATAGCCGAGTGTATTCGCTCGTTCGTAGAAGAAAAAACCGAGCAAAAATATACGGTAAGCGATTATGCATACGAAACGGGCAAGGGGGCAACCGCGGTCTACGAAAATAAACGCTATTTTTTAGGGAATAGGCGTTTGCTGAATAAACTGAACGTTAGCATTTACGAAGATAAATACGCAAACCAAGGCAAAACGGTCGTATTTCTTGCCGATGAGAAGGAAATTTTAGCGGTGTTTGCCGTTGCGGACACCTTAAAATCACAAAGTGCGGAAGCCGTTTCGCGGCTTAAAGAACAAAAAATCCGCGTGGCAATGCTGACGGGTGATAATGAACGCGTAGCAAAAGCGATTGCACGAGAAGCGGGGATAGACGAGTATTTCGCCGAAGCGTTACCCAAAGACAAGGCGGAAGCCGTGGCGCGTGTTCGCGCCGTCGGCGGCGTCGTTGCAATGGTCGGCGACGGGATTAACGACAGTCCCGCGTTAAAAGAAGCGGACGTAGGCGTTGCGATGGGGAATGGCACGGATATAGCAATCGATAGCGCGGACGTCGTTTTATCGCGCGGGGACTTGCGGCTTGTGGATACGATGATACGGTTAAGCCGCGCCACTGTGCAAAATATACGGCAAAACTTATTTTGGGCGTTCTTTTATAATTGCGTAGCCATTCCCGTTGCGGCTGGTGTGTTTGCGTTTGCAAATTTTACGCTCAATCCTATGATCGGGGCGGCGTGTATGAGTTTAAGCTCGTTGTTCGTGGTTACGAACGCGCTCCGTTTGACAAGATTTGAGAAAAAGAAGGAGAATTCTATGAAAAAGACTATCAAAATTGAAGGAATGATGTGTCAGCATTGTGTGGCGCACGTAACCAAAGCTTTGCAAGGTGTTTTGGGCGTTTCAGGTATTGAAGTTAATCTTAAAAAGAAAACCGCAACCGTGGAGCTTTCGCAAGATATAAACGACGAAACCTTAAAGACGGCGATTGAAGAAGCGGGTTACGAAGTGAAAAAGATTTTGTGACAAAATAAAAGCAAAGATTACAAAATCCGCCAGAAAAATATTTGCGCCTTATGTTATCATATTCCCAAGAAAACATATTAGGAGAGATAATTATGACGCAAACTTTACTTTTGGACAAGCGCACGCAAAGCCTAATTCAAGATTACGTCCCCCAAGGCGATATTTTAGAAGGCGTCGTGTGCTTTTTTTCTGTTTTTGCGGACTATACACGGGTAAAAATTCTATCCGCGCTCGCAATCAGCGAATTATGCGTGACCGATTTATCGCGAATTTTAGAGCTTAATCAGACGACGGTATCGCATCAGCTTCGTTTTTTGAAAAGCGCGGGGATTGTAAAATGTACAAGGCAAGGCAAAATCGTTTTTTACAGCTTAACGAACGACGCCATTAACGACGTATTGTTAAAAGGTATAGAGTTTTTGGGTTGTTAGTAGATATGACGAAAATTTTTTTCGTTATTTCCTTGCAAATTTATAAGATTTAGTATATAATAATAGAAGATGAAAAACGGCGGGAATATTTTCTGCCGATTTTCACGTATAATTTGGTTATGGCTGCATTACAAGAAAAATTAAAATTGCTTCCCGACAATCCAGGCGTGTATATAATGCTGGATAAAGACGGGATCGTAATCTACGTTGGCAAGGCGCGCGTTTTGAAAAATAGGGTGCGTCAATATTTCCATTCGTCGGCAAAAAGCGAAAAGGTAGCCGCAATGGTGGAAAATATCGCCGACTTTTATTATATTATTACACAAACGGAAATCGACGCCTTGGCGTTAGAAAACAATTTAATTAAAAAGTACAAGCCTAAATATAACATTTTATTAAAAGACGACAAAACTTACCCGTATATCAAAGTATACACAAAAGAAGAATATCCGCGCGTGGCGGTTACGCGTAAAATTAAAAAAGACGGTAAATATTTCGGTCCGTTTATGGGCGGGGTTCGTTGCGGGGATATTTTAGATATCGTGGCTTCGGTGTATAACGTTCGGACTTGTACGACGACTATCGGCGTACAAGCCAAAAAACCCTGTCTTGCCTATCATTTGAAACGCTGCTATGCGCCTTGCGCGCATTTATGCACCAAGGAAGAATACGCCGAACGGGTGAAAAAAGCTATTTCCTTTTTAGACGGGAACTATGAAGAAGCGGAAGAGATTTTACGAAAAAAAATGCTTAAATTTGCCGAAAACGAAGAATTTGAGTTGGCAATGGAATACCGCCAAAAGCTACAAATGCTTTCAAAACTCAAATTAAAGCGTATCACTTCGCTAAACCGTGCGATCAATGCGGATATTATCGCTTTGAAAACGAATTATTTGTATTCGTCGGTAAATATTTTGGTTACGCGTAGCGGTATTATGCAAGGCAGTAGCAATTTTGCGGTGGAAGATTGTTCCTTTAACGAAACGGACGCTTTGACAGGTTTTATTATACAATATTATTCCAATCACGAATTGCCCGAAGAAATCATTACGCAAGAATATTGCGAGAAAAAATTGCTTGAAACGTACTTTTTGGAAAAGTACGGCAAAAAAGTGGAGATTACGCTTTCAAAGCAAGGCGTAAAAAAACGACTTTTGGAAATGGCGGAAAAAAACGCGGAAGAATATTTGTCTAAATCCATTGATAAAATCAAGCATAAAGACGATATGACGATTAACGCTTGTAAGCGTTTGCAAGACCTGCTCGGCTTAAAAAAATATCCCAAGCGTATGGAATGTTACGATATTTCCAACATCAGCGGTGTGGATAAGGTTGGGTCTATGGTCGTGTTTATCGACGGGGAATCGGATAGAAGCAGCTACCGTAGGTTTAAGATAAAAACGGTGGAAGGCGCGAACGATTTTGCTTCTCATCAGGAAATGATGAAGCGTAGACTTGCCAAATTAGGCACGGACGAAGAAGCAAGATTTCCAAAGCCCGATTTGATCGTCATCGACGGGGGGAAGGGTCAGCTTTCCGCCGTAAAAGAAATTTTTGACGAAGCCGGCATAAAAGATATTGAGCTTATTTCGCTTGCCGAGCGTGACGAAGAGATTTTTACGCTAAATTCGTCGCAAAGCATACTTTTGGATAAACGCGATTATGCGTTAAAGGTCTTGCAACGTATTCGTGACGAAGCGCATCGATTTGCGATTACCTATTTTAGAAGTTTGCATTCTAAACGCAACCTTGCTTCCGTTTTACAGGAAATTGACGGGATCGGCAAGAGAAAGCAAATCGCACTTATGGAAAAATTCGGTACGATTGATAAAATAATGAACGCAAGCGTAGAAGAGCTTTGTCAAACGGACGGAATCGGCGAAGAATTAGCGCAAAAAATTAAAACACATTTTAAGGAGAATTTATAATGAAAAGGCTGCATTACGCCTTAATCGTTTCCGACTTCGACGGAACGCTCGTTCGCGACGACGGGAATATCGACGAAGCAAATAAAATCGCTATTAAGGAATATACGGAAAACGGCGGTATTTTTGCTATTTCCACGGGTCGTATGCCGTACGGGATTTTACCCCGCGCCAAAGAATTAGGCTTAAAAGGTATTTTATGCGCTTGTCAAGGCGCGGTGATAATGGATATAGAAAGCGGTGAAGCCTTGCTTGAAGGCACGATCCCTTGCGAGATTACGGTGGATATTTGTGAAAAAATGGAAGCTTTGGGCTTACATATCCACGTTTACGACCAAACCGATTATTATTGCAATATGGACGACGACGCTTTGAAATTGTACCAAAAAGCCGTTCGTACAACGCCGATATTAGTAACGGACAAACCGATGTCCGTGTACGTAAAAGAAAAGGGTATTTGTGCGTATAAGGTGCTTGCTATGGTCAATCCCAAGGACAACGTAAGAATTATGCAAGCTTTGGAAAAAGAAAATTTTACAGACTGTTGCGTTACGAAAAGCGCGGACTTTTTGGTAGAAGTTATCAACGCTTCCTATTCCAAAGGTACTGCGGTCGAGTTTTTAGCGGAGCGGTACGGGGTTCCGATTGAAAAAACGATCGGTGTTGGGGATCAGCAAAACGATATTCCGATGATCAAAGCGGCAGGGTTGGGGATTGCCGTCAAAAACGCGGATGAAGCCTTGAAAAAAGAAGCCGTCGTTTTGGAATATACGAACGAAGAAGCGGCTATCGCTAAAATTATAGAAAAATACGGTTATACGGAGGACAAAATATGAGCGCGTACGTCACGCAAAGCGTAATGCTGGATAAATTTGCGTACGATTTGGGATTAGAAATCGTATATACGGGCAGGGGCGTAGTCACCCTTTCGAGTATGAGCGTCGAACGTCCGGGATTGCAGCTTGCGGGGGGATTTTTTAATTATTTCGATTCCCGCCGTATCATTGTGCTTGGTCTTTCCGAATACGAATACTTACGCACGTTTTCGTCCGAAGTGCGTAGGGCAAAAATCAGCAGTTTGTTTGAACACGGGGAACTGCCTTGTATTATTTTAAGCCGTGATTTGCCCGCGCTCACCGAGCTTGTGGAAACGGCGAAAGCCTTTTCCTGCCCGATATTTAGATGCAATAAAATGACGACCGATCTTATGAGCAGTTTGTATATCTATCTCAACCGCTTACTTGCTCCGTCCGTGACCGAACACGGTGTGTTAATGGAAGTTTTCGGCGTGGGAATTTTGCTTACGGGCAAAAGCGGGGTCGGCAAAAGTGAAACGGCAATGGAGCTTATCAAACGCGGTCACCGTTTGATCGCCGATGATAACGTTATTATTAAAGAAATTGCCAACGAGCTTTACGGTACCGCTCCCGATATTATCCGTTACTTTATGGAACTTCGCGGGATCGGCATTATCAACGTAAAGAGTATGTACGGTTCAGGTTCGGTTTTAGACGAAAAGCAAATCCAGCTTATGATTCAATTTGAAACGTGGCAGCAGGGTAAAGAATACGACCGTATCGGCGACGAAATTTCGCAAGCGGACTATTTTGGTATTAAAATACCCAAATTAACCATTCCCGTAAGTCCTGGTCGAAATCTTGCGATTTTAATCGAAGTTGCGGCAAGAAATTTCCGTTTGAAGAGTATGGGTTACGACGCTTCGGAAGAATTGATCACGCGTAGTATAGGAAGATAAAATGTTAGAACTGTTAGCCCCTGCGGGTAGTATGGAATGCGCGGAAGCCGCAATGAACAGCGGCGCAAACGCCGTATATCTTGGCTTAAACGCCTTTTCCGCTCGTCAAAGCGCAACGAATTTTGACGAGTCGGCGTTTCGTGCATTGATACAAAAAGCACGTTTTTTGGGTGTCAAGGTCTACGTTGCAATGAATACGCTCGTTAAGGATGAAGAATTGTCCGCGTTTTTTAAGAATTTAGCCTTTGCTTGGAATGAAGGCGCGGACGCTATCATTTTACAGGACGCGTTGCTTGGCAAGCTCATTCATCAAAATTATCCGCAAATTATCCTGCATTTAAGTACGCAAGCAGGCGTTTGCAATGAGGAAAGCGCGGTTTTTGCAAAGAACTGCGGTTTTTCTCGGGTTATTCTCGCTCGTGAAACACCGCTTTCAGAAATTAAGAAAATATCCGCGGTTATCGAAACGGAAGCTTTCGTACAAGGCGCGTTATGTACTTGTTTTTCAGGACAATGCTATTTTTCGTCCTTTATCGGCGGAAACAGCGGCAATCGCGGTCGCTGTAAACAGCCTTGCCGAAAATTATATGCGTACGACCGTAACGGAAATACCGAAAAAAATTACGCGTTATCTTTGTCCGATTTGTGCGTAGGTGAAGATATAAACAAATATATCGAAGCGGGGGTAACGTCCTTTAAGATCGAAGGCCGTATGCGCCGAGCGGAATACGTCGCCGCTGCAACGCGGTATTATCGCGCTATTTTAGATGAAAATACGGAAAAGATTTCTCTGCTTTCCGATCTTCGCCGTACTTATAATCGTGGAAACTATACGAAAGGCTTGGCTTTTGGACAAGATAAACGCTTCTTATCCACCGCTGTCCAAGGTCATCTTGGCGAAAAAATCGGCGTGGTTAAAGTTGTAAACGGAAAATATCTCGTGGAAAGCCGTTTTTCTCCCCACACAGGGGACGCGTTCAAAATTTTGCGCGACGGCAAGGAAATCGGCGGCGCGATATATCAAAACACAGAAGGCAAATCTTTCGTTATTGCGTCTAAAACGCGATTAAAAAACGGAGATAACGTTTTCATTACGACGGATACCGAAGTAAACGAACGGATTTTAAGTTATAAAAAACGCGGGCGAATTTGCATAGATTTACGCTTTCACGAAAGGGAAAAACCCGTTGCCGTTTGCGGCGAAACGACCGTTTACGGGGAAAATATCCTACAATCCGCGCAAAACCGTCCTTTAACGGAAGAAGAACTCAAAGCTTGTTTTTTGAAAACGGACGGCTTGTCCGTAGACGTGGAATTTTCCACCGTTTCGCTCGTTGGGAATATTTTTATGCCCAAATCAGAGTTGAACGCCTTTCGCCGCGCTTTTTATCAAAAACTTTGTGAGAATTTGATAAACGTCGACCGCATAGCATTCAATCGCGAGTTGCCGTTGTATATTCCGCAAGGCAAAAACACGAAAACAGCGGTTATCGCCACCGATTTTACGGGTTTGGAAACGGATATCGCCGTATACAAGCCCGACGATTACGCGGCTTCGTTGCCGTATGCTTTTAAGATGGGAAAATTTGAAAAATTCGTGTATTATCCCGCTTTTGCGACCGAAAAGGATTTATCGGCGATAGAAGCTTGGCTAAAAGAAAAGGTTATCGACGGCGTATACATTGAAAATTACGGCGGGATTACGTTTGCGCAAAAGCACGACTTGAAAATATTTGCAGGAACGGGTTTGCATATCCTAAACCAAGCCACACTTTTTGCGTTATTAGGCGAAAAGGTGACCTATTACGCGCTTTCCAAGGAAGCCAACGAAACGGAGCTGTTGCCGCTTATCGGCGAAAAAGCGTTCGTTTTATCGTCGGGAAATATCAAGATGATGGATTTGTGTTATTGTCCGTTTGCGAAAACTTGCGCGAATTGCGACAAAAAGGGTGTATATACCTTAACGGACGAAAACGGTCGGGAATTTCCCGTTCGGCGTTTCAAGGCAGCGGACGGTGCTTGTCGATTTGAAGTTTATAACTGTGTTGATTTAATCGGCAAAGGACTTGACGGAGCGGGGAATTTGTTGGATTTGACACTCGTACAAGATAAACAAGCAGCGGTAAAATCCGCAAGAAATGAAACGGAACAAAAAACGTTGTATAAAAAATGCACGTCGGGGCATTTTAAGCGTGGAGTATTATGAACGCAAGAGCCATTGAAAAAACGGAACTGAATAAAATCTTAACGCTTGCGGCGCAGTATGCAACGCTTGACGGGGGAAAGGCTCGGCTTCATGGCACGATGCCTGCTAATACCGTATCAGAAACGAGAAAACGTTTGCAAACGACGGAAGAATGTATAGAATTATTGTTTTCCCACGGTGTAGCAAAGGTGGAATACTTCCCGTCTTTTTCCGATGAAATCGGTCGGACGCAAAAAGGCTCGTCCTTGTCTTGCGGCGAACTTTTGAAGGTAGAAAATCTCTTGCGCAGCGCAAGAATTGCACATACGAGCATAACTTCTTTCGCGGGGGCGAATATTCGTCATACCTTGGATTTGGCAAACGCGATTTATTATGATGAAAGCTTGGAAGTGGACATTCGAGAAAAAATATTAAACGATAGCGAAGTAAGCGATTACGCAAGCGATAAACTCTATACCATTCGTCGGGAAATACGTTTGTTAAACGAAAAAATCCGTGCAAGACTGTCCGAATATTTGACGGGAAGCGAAGGAAAATATTTGCAAGACGGGATTGTAACGATGCGTGATAATCGTTACGTTTTACCCGTTCGCGCCGAATATAAACGAAATATTAAAGGCTTTATCCACGACCGATCCGCAAGCGGAGCAACGTTTTTTATCGAACCCGAAGAAGTTTTGGAAATGAACAACGAATTGCGTTCCCTTGCTGTGGACGAAAAGGAAGAAGTAGAAAGAATTTTAAGCGAGCTTTCCAAACGAACGGGCTTTATCGGCGAAGAGCTTTTGAAAGATATTGAAATCCTTGAAGAAATCGATTGCGCGTATGCCCGCGCGGAATACGCTTATAAGCTTTCTTGCGTTTGTCCTGAAATCAACGATAGCGGAATCGTGCAAATCGAGCAGGGCAGGCACCCGCTTATCGACCGAAAAAAGGTCGTTCCCGTAAGCCTTGCTTTGGGTAAAGATTACCGCTTTTTACTCATAAGCGGACCGAACACGGGCGGAAAAACGGTAACGCTTAAAATGGTGGGCTTATTTTGTATGATGGCAATGTGCGGATTATTCGTACCTGCCAAGCGCGCCGTAATTTCCGTTTTCGACGAAATTTATTGCGACGTCGGCGACGCGCAAAGCATTGAAGAAAGCTTGTCTACTTTTTCATCGCACATAACGAATATTATTCATATCGTAAATAACGCTAACGAAAAGAGCTTGGTGCTTATCGACGAGCTTGGCGGCGGCACTGATCCCGATGAAGGACAAGCGTTAGCAAAAGCCATCGTATCGCATTTGCTTTCTACGGGTGCGGCGGGCGTGATAACGACGCACTATACCGCGTTGAAAGAGTTTGCGTTTTCAACTTCGGGCATAGAGAACGCTTGTATGGAATTTGATTCTAATACCCTGCAACCGTTGTACGTAATCCGTATCGGTTTACCAGGGTCAAGTAATGCGTTGGCGATTTCCCGACGTTTGGGATTAAAGGAAAGCATCTTAAACGACGCGGTTAATAATCTCTCGTCGGACGGTCAAAAGTTTGAACGTATCGTCCGTAGCGCGGAAGAAAGCCGTATTCGCGCGGAAGAAACGCTCCGTGAAACGAACGCCTTAAAAGCGGAATGGCAAGAAAAACTGCGGGTATTGCAAAGCGAACAGGAAAAGCTGAAAAAGGAAAAAGAAAAGCTGTCAGTTTCCGCAAAAGCCGAAGCAAGGCGTATCATTAACGAGAAAGCCGCGGAAGCGGAAGAGCTGTTAGAAGAAATAGAAAAAATCTTTGCAAAAGACAGCATTTCCGAAGCCGATTTAATAAAGGCAAGAACGCTTAAAAACCGTTTGGGCGATAAAGTTTTCGATACGCAAAAGGAAGAAATCGTACGTCCGCAGTTTAGAGCGGCTACCGAAAAAGATTTGAAAGTGGGAACGCGCGTATACGTGAAAACGATCAATCAAGACGGCGTTATTCAAAGTGTTCGCCCGCAAAAAAAAGAAGCGGAGATTTTATGCGGAAATATGCGAATACGCAGTAAATTTTCCGAGCTTTCCGTACTAATCGGCGAAGAAAAAGCGCAAACTGTCAAAAAAGAAAACGTACAAATAAAAAAATCGCTTGCAGCAAAACCCGCACCGTCCTTGGAAATCAATTTACTCGGTATGACCGTACACGAAGCCTTACCCGAAGTCGAAGCTTTTATCGACGCGGCGGTGATTGCAAATTTGGAAGAAGTACGCATCGTCCACGGCGTAGGTACGGGTAAATTACGCGCGGGAATCCACGAATTTTTACGCGGGCATAAAAACGTAGCCGAATATCGGCTTGGAAAATACGGTGAAGGGGAAACGGGGGTTACCATCGTTAAAATAAAATAACGGACTTGGTATACCATAAAGGAATAACTTTGAGAAAAGAAAAATAGGATATTACGAAATCTTTTTTTCGAGGTGTGCCGTAAATGAAGACTAGCAAGCAAAAATCCCTTTCTACTCATTCCTTAAAAATGCAAATCGTAAGCAATCTCGTGCTCGGCGTAATGGTTCTTTCCGTAGGCGTGCTTTGCTTATCCGCAGCCGAAAACGCCCTAAAAACGGACGGTAAGGAAGCGGACGTATACCGTTCCGCCGATGCTTCTTCTACGGGCGTTTCGTTAATGTTTAACGTGTACTGGGGAACGGAAGAAGTGTATCAAATTTTAGATATATTAAAGACCTACGAGGCAAAAGCGACCTTTTTTATCGGCGGATGTTGGGCGGACGATAACGTGGACTGCTTGCGCGAAATTTACGCCCAAGGACACGAAATCGGCAATCACGGATATTTTCACAAGGATCACTCAAAAATGTCGCTTGTGGAAAACCAAAAGGAAATAACTTCTTGTAACCGATTTATTGAGCTTGCCATCGGCGAAAAGCCCACATTGTTTGCGCCGCCGTCGGGCGCATACGGGGAAAATGCTTTGAACGCGTGTAGACAGCTTTCAATGAAAACGATATTGTGGTCGCGCGATACCATTGACTGGCGGGATAAAGACGCTTCTCTTATTTATTCTCGTGCAACCAAAAATATTAAAGGCGGCGAATTCGTTTTAATGCACCCTATGGCGCATACGGTCAAGGCGTTAGACGATATTTTAGAATATTATAAATCGCAATCGCTTTACGCGGTTACGGTAACGCAAAATTTACAAATAAAAAATCAAGGATAACGGTATGATATTTGAAAAGAAATACGAAAACGGGCTTCGGCTCGTGGTAAAACAAATGCAAGGACTTATGTCCGTCACGATGGGTATTCTCGTCGGTACGGGCGCAAGCGCGGAAACGGACGAAGAAGACGGCATTTCGCATTTTATCGAGCATATGCAATTCAAGGGCACGAAAAAACGCAACGCGTTTGAAGTTTCCGACGCGTTTGATCGGCTTGGCGCGCAGGTAAATGCTTTTACGGGTAAAGATTTGACTTGTTATTATTCAAAATGTACTTCCGAGCATACGGCGGAATGTTTTGAATGTCTTTCCGATTTATTTTTGAACGCCACCTATCCCGAAGACGAAATGGAACGGGAAAAAGGGGTCGTTTGTGAAGAAATTTCTATGAACGAAGACACGCCCGAAGATCTTTGCTTGGACTTACTTGCGGGCGCGTTTTACGGCAAAGAAAACTACGGTAGAAATATTCTCGGAACGGCAAAAAACGTAAAAGGTTTTACCGTTGCCGATATCCGCAAATATAAAAAAGAAAGATATTGTCCTGAAAATATCGTAATTTCTTTTGCGGGTGCAATCGACAAAACGACTGCGCAAGCACTCGTAGAAGAATATTTCGGTACGCTTGAAAAAGGCGCGTTTGAAAAACGTACGCCCACCTTAATTACCGAGAAAAAAAGCTTGGTTAAGAAAAAAACGATTGAACAAATGCACATTGCAATGGCGTTTCCGTCCGTGAAACGTGGAAGCGAGCTTGAAAACGTAGCCAGTGCAATCAACGGGATTTTAGGCGGCTCGATGAGTTCCCGTCTTTTCCAAGAAGTCCGTGAAAAACGCGGGCTGGCTTATTCCGTGTATTCGTATATTTCGTCTTATATCGAATGCGGATCGCATATCGTATACGCAGGGGTTAATCCCGCGCAAAAGCAGTCGGCGTATGATGCGATTTGCGAAGTGGTACACAATATGCGCAAAAACGGGGTTACGGAAGAAGAATTTTTGCGTAGCCGCGAACAAATGAAATCGGGTATGTTTTTTAGCAACGAAAGTACGAACGCGCAAATGCTTTTGTATGGGAAATATATGCTTTATTTCAATCAAATTTTCGATTTCCAAAAACGTTTTGACGCGATCAATGCAATGACGCATCAAGACGTTATGGACGCATTGCAAACGATGTTTAACGAAAGCCAAAAAGCCGTTGCACTCGTTGGAAATACGAGTAGGGCGTTCAAATTATGACGACGAAAAAGGTCGGTTTCGAGCCCGTATTTGATAAGAATAGCAAACTCTTAATATTAGGCAGTTTTCCTTCCGTGAAAAGCCGTGAAATCGAATTTTATTACGGACATAAACAAAACCGTTTTTGGAAAATGCTTTGCGGTTATTTTTCCGAGCCTATTCCCGAAACGGTTGCCCTAAAAAAAGAGTTTTTACGGCATAGGGGAATCGCGCTTTGGGATATGGTTACGGCTTGCGAGATTGAAGGCTCTGCGGACGCGTCTGTTAAGAATGCGGAAATCGCCGATTTATCCAAGGTACTCGCGGAAGCACCTATACGCAAAATTCTGCTCAACGGTATGCTTTCGTATAATTTATTTATGGAAAAATACGAAAATATTTCCATTCCTTATCAAAAAATGCCGTCAACCAGCCCCGCAAACCCGTGTTACGATGAAAAAATATGGTGGAATTCTCTCGATGAAGTATTTAGAACCACGTAGCGCAAATAAGCAAGATGAAGCGATACAACTCGTTAAAAATAAATAAAAAAGGTAAATAATATTATGGACGTTTTACAAACGATTACGCAGGAATTTAACTTAACGCAAGCCCACGCCAAAAACATACTCGCACTTCTCGACGAAGGGAATACCGTTCCGTTTATCGCCCGTTACAGAAAAGAAATGACGGGGAATTGCGACGACCAAATTTTACGCGAATTGAGCGATCGGCTCGATTATCTTCGCGGGCTTGAAAAGCGAAAAGAAGAAGTCGCCAACGCCATTACCGAACAAGGCAAAATGACAGACGAAATTAAAATCGCGCTGGATAAAGCAACGATTTTGACAGAAGTGGAAGATATTTACCGTCCGTATAAACAAAAGCGTAAAACGCGCGCGTCGGTGGCGATTGCAAAAGGCTTGCAACCCCTTGCCGATACCATTTTGGCGCAGGATAAAACGTTAAATCCTGCAAAGGAAGCGGAAAAATATCTTTCTGACGAAGTGAAAACGGTTATAGAAGCGATCGACGGCGCAAGGGATATTATCGCGGAAATGATTTCGGACGACGCGCAAACGCGGAAAAAATTACGTAATTTCTATTTCCGTCACGGCGAAATCGTATCTTGTTACGCCAAAGGCAAGGAAGATACGGATGAAACCAAAACGTATGAAATGTACGCCTCGTATAGAGAATCGGTAAACGAAGTGAAAGGCTACCGTATTCTTGCGCTTAATCGTGGGGAAAAGGAAGAATTTTTGAAGGTTTCCGTGCAAGTAGACGTAGAGTTCGCAAAGCGTATTACAGCAGCGAATTTCTTAAAAGACGGCGGCGAAAGCACGCGGATTGTTAAAGAAGCGGCGGAAGATAGTTTCGACCGTTTAATCGCACCGTCTGTGGAAAGGGAAGTCCGTGCACAGCTTTTTGAAGACGCAAGCGAGCAAGCAATTAAAACCTTTGAATTGAACTTAAAACCGCTTTTAATGCAACCGCCCGTAAAAAATAAAATTACGCTGGGCTGGGATCCCGCTTTCCGTACGGGTTGTAAAATTTGCGTGGTAGACGGTACGGGCAAGGTTTTGGATAAGACGGTCGTTTATCCGACGCCTCCGCAAAATAAAACGGAAGAAGCCAAAGTCGTTTTGAAAAAATTGATCGCGCGTTACGGCGTGGAAGTCATTTCTTGCGGCAACGGTACGGCAAGTAAAGAAAGTGAAATATTTATCGTCGATCTTATTCGCGAAATAAAAGCGGAAACAGGCAGGGAAGTGGCGTACGTAATCGTAAATGAAGCGGGGGCAAGCGTGTACTCCGCGAGCGCACTCGGCGCGGAAGAATTCCCCGATTACGACGTAACGGCGCGAAGCGCGGTTTCTATTGCCCGCCGTTTGCAAGATCCTTTGGCAGAATTGATTAAAATCGATCCCAAATCCATAGGCGTAGGGCAATATCAGCACGATATGAACGAAAAACGCTTGGACGGCGCGCTTGCGGGCGTGTTGGAAGATTGTGTAAACAGCGTTGGCGTTGACTTGAATACCGCAAGCGTTTCGCTCTTGAAATACGTGGCGGGATTAAACGCCGCCGTTGCAAAAAATATCGTCGCGTATCGGGAAGCAAACGGTAAATTCAAATCGAGAAAACAACTTTTGAAAGTACCCAAACTCGGTGAAAAAGCGTATACGCAATGTGCGGGTTTCTTGCGAATTGACGACGGCGAAAACGTTTTTGACAATACCGCCGTTCATCCCGAATCCTATGAAAAAGCCGAAAAATTGCTCGGATTGTTCCATTATACAAAGGACGACGTACTCGCGCGGAGAATTGCCGATTTGCGGAGTAGATTGAACGCATACGGGGAAGAAAAAGCGGCAAAAGAAACGGATTTAGATAAAGCCACGCTTGCGGATATCGTGACCGAGCTTATGAAACCGGGACGCGATATTCGTGAAAGCTTGCCTGCGTCCGTATTGCGAAAGGAGCTTTTAAGCATTGCCGATTTGAAAGTAGGTATGGAAATTACGGGTACGGTGAGAAACGTCGTAGATTTCGGGGCGTTCGTAGACATCGGTGTACATCAAGACGGGCTTGTGCATATATCGGAAATTACCGATAAATTCATTCGTCATCCGTCGGAAGCGTTAAAAGTGGGGCAGGTCGTGCAAGTCCGTGTAAAAGAAGTGGACGTAAAGAAAAACCGCATCGGCTTGACTATGCGTAAGAAGAATAAATAATTTCGTCTAAAATACTTGACTTTTTGAAAGCTATATATTACAATATATGTAAAGTGTAAGGCTTTGAAATTAACGGAGGATATTTGTATGTTAGAAAAAATTCAGGAAATGCTTGCTGAAGCTCTTAATTTACCCGCTGAACAGGTAACGGCAAACGCAAAAATCGTAGACGATCTTGGCGCGGATTCTTTGGACGTTGTGGAACTTTTGAGCCGTCTTGAAGACGAATACGGTATTATGATCCCCGACGACGAAGTGGAAAATCTCGTTACGGTCGGCGACGTTGCGGCTGAAATTGAAAAACTTGTAAAATAATCGTTTCCTTCAAAAAAGTCCCGTTTTAGACGGGGCTTTTTCTCGTTTACGCGCTTTTGTTGGCTTTTTATGGGTGGAAACGATTGCTTAAAAAACGATTATATGCTATAATCTTCAAGTAAATAAAATTTCGAGGTGTAAAAATGTTACAAGTGACGGGCGTTTCGCTGCAATACGGCAGTAAAAAACTTTTTGAAGACGTAAATTTGAAATTTACGAAAGGGAACTGCTATGGTATTATCGGCGCAAACGGCGCAGGAAAATCTACGTTTTTGAAGGTCCTTTCGGGGGAAATTGAGCCGCAAAAGGGTTTCGTTTCGTTGGATAAAAACGAACGTATGTCCGTTTTACAACAAAACCAAAATATGTACGACGACGAAACGGTGCTTCGTACGGTTATGCTCGGCTATAAACGACTCGTTGAAGTTATGGACGAAAAAGACGCGTTGTACGCAAACCCCGATTTTTCCGAAGAAGACGGTATTCGCGCGGCGGAATTAGAAAGTGAGTTCGCGGAAATGAACGGCTACGACGCCGAATATCAAGCAAGTCAGCTTTTGAACGCGTTGGAAATCGACGAAAGCTTGCATTACGTGCTTATGAGCGATTTGGACGCAAAACAAAAGGTCCGAGTTTTGTTGGCGCAAGCGTTATTCGGCGATCCCGACGTCTTGCTTTTGGACGAGCCTACCAACAACCTTGACATTAAAACCGTCCGTTGGCTTGAAAACTATTTAATGGATTTTGAAAATACGATTATTATCGTATCGCACAACCGACATTTCTTAAATAAGGTATGCACCAACATTTGCGACGTGGATTTTGGTAAAATCAATATGTACGTAGGAAACTACGATTTTTGGTATCAAACGAGCCAACTTCTTGCCCGCCAGCAAAAAGAACAAAACAAAAAAGCCGAACAACGCGCAAAGGAATTGCAGGAATTTATTGCCCGCTTTGCGGCAAACGCTTCCAAATCCCGTCAGGCAACTTCCCGTAAAAAGGAACTTGAAAAGCTTACGATTAACGATTTTAAGCCGTCTTTGCGTAAATATCCGTATATTGATTTCAAATTTGAAAAAGAAATCGGCAACGATATTCTAATCGTAGAAGACTTAACCAAAGAAGGATATTTCAAAAATCTTTCCTTTACCGTACAAAGAGACGAAAAAATCGGTATCGTATCCGATAAAAGCACGACGGTAACGATGCTTTACGATATTTTACTTGGAAAAGAACAACCCGACGCGGGCACGATAAAGTGGGGGAAAACCATTTCCGTTTCTTATTTCCCGCAAAACAACAACGAATATTTCCAAGGCTGCGATTTGAATCTCGTGGAATGGCTTTCGCAATTTTCTTCCGATCATTACGAAGAATATCTCCGCGGCTGGCTTGGAAGAATGCTCTTTTCGGGCGAAGAAGCTTTGAAAAAAGCCAAAGTCTTATCGGGTGGCGAAAAGGTACGCTGTATGCTCGCAAAAATGATGCTGGAAGGCAGTAATTTCCTTGTGTTCGACGAACCGACTAACCACCTTGACCTTGAATCGATTACCGCGTTAAACAACGGTTTAAGTCATTATAAGGGCTGTATGCTCTTGACTTCGCACGACCAAGAGCTTATGAATACCGTTGCTAACCGCATTATTGAAATTAATGAAACCAAGACCTACGATAGACAGGTAACTTACGACGAATATATCGACGAAACTACTTAATATTGTACGCGTCGCAGGTTTTCGACAATATTTTACAAAATAATGTAAAATAATCTATAATATTTTTCAAAATATTTGCAAATATTGTAAAATAATACTTTACATAATAAAAAAATTGTAGTATAATAGGTTTTGTCAAGTGAAGAGTTTGGCAAAATCTATTATTTTTTAAGGAGTTTTTGTTATGAAAAGAAATGCAGTAATGTTATTAGAATCAAACGCGGCGGTCTTGGAACACTTACATACCGCGCTTGAAGAGAGCGACGAGTTTAGCGTGGTATTCGCCGGCGACGACGGGGACGAAGGGATCAATGCACTTTTGCAGTGTAAACCCGATTTAATCGTTATCAGTATGTTTTTGAAAGGTACGGACGGTTGTGGCGTCATTCGCGCGATTAAAAAGAGTTTGCCGAGTGCAAAAATCGTTGCGACGGGGATTTCCAACGACGAAGTAATTGAAAAAGCAATGTTAGAAGGCGCGTCTTATTATTTGGTTAAGCCCTTTTCCGTTCAAACGGCGATGGAGCGTTTCCGCGAACTTATGAAAGATAAAAACAGCGGTGCGAAAGATTGCGCGGTACATAAACGCAAACCCGTTACGATCGACGAAAAAATTAGCGAAATTTTCATTTCGATCGGTATACCGCCGCATATAAAAGGGTACGGATATTTACGGGAAGGGATAAAAATGACGATTGAACACCCGAACGTAATCAATAGCGTAACCAAAGAGCTTTATCCGTCTATCGCCAAGAAATTTGATACCACGCCGAGCAAGGTTGAACGCGCGGTTCGCCACGCGATTGAAGTGGCTTGGAATAGGGGAAGAATAGACGCAATCAACGCAATTTTCGGCGCAAGAATATATCTTGGTACGGAAAAACCGACGAACAGCGAATTTATCGCGCTCGTTGCGGACAAGCTTATTTTAGAAAGTATGATGTAACGAAAAAACGGCTACGCGACGTAGCCGTTTTTTTATAAGGAGTTTTATTAGTACATACCGCCCATATCGCCGCCGGCAGGAGCCATAGGCGCGGGGGGCGTGGGAATATCGGTTACGATGCTTTCCGTCGTAAGGAGCGTGGAAGCAACGGACGCTGCGTTTTGCAATACCGAACGGGTAACTTTTGTCGGGTCGATTATACCGCATTCAACCATATCGCAGTATTTGTTATTGAGTGCGTCGAAGCCGTAGTTCGCTTTCTTGGACGAAAGAACCTTGTCGACGATAACCGAGCCGTCAAGACCTGCGTTTTTCGCAATTTGTCTAATGGGTTCTTCTAACGCTTTCAAGACGATAGCCGCACCCGTCTTTTCGTCGCCGTTAAGGCTTGCTACCAACTTTTTAACGGTAGGAATCGCCGAAAGAAGCGCGCTACCGCCGCCGGGAACGTAACCTTCTTCAACCGCCGCTCTCGTCGCTGCCAAAGCGTCGTCGATACGGAGTTTCTTTTCTTTCATTTCAACTTCCGTTGCCGCACCAACGCTGATTACCGCGACGCCGCCCGCAAGTTTCGCAAGACGTTCTTGTAATTTTTCACGGTCGTAGTCCGATTTCGTTTCCGCGATTTGGGACTTGATAGAAGCGATACGCGCCTTGATTTCTTCCGCGCCGCCGAAGCCGCCGACGATCGTCGTGTTTTCTTTGTCTACGCGTACGCTCGTTGCTCTACCGAGCATATCGGGCGTAACGTCCTTAAATTCAATACCCAAATCGGAAGAAATAACTTCGCCGCCCGTAAGCACCGCGATATCACGGAGCATTTCCTTTCTTCTATCGCCAAAGCCAGGGGCTTTTACCGCAACGGAATTGAACACGCCTTTGAGTTTGTTGACGATTAAAGCCGCGAGTGCGTCGCCTTCAACGTCTTCCGCAATAATCAAAAGCTTTGCGCCTTGTTGTGCAAGGGGTTCGATAACGGGTAAAATTTCTTGCAAGCTGGAAATCTTTTTATCGGTAATTAAAATATACGGATTTTCAAGCACGGCTTCCATTTTATCGGTATTCGTAACCATATACGCGGAAGCGTAACCGCGGTCGAACTGCATACCTTCTACGGTGGAAAGCTCGGTGTTCATTGATTTACCTTCTTCTACGGTAATAACGCCGTCTTTACCAACGATTTCCATTGCTTTTGCAATAAGCGCGCCGACTTCGGGATCGCCTGCGGAAATGGAAGCGGTTTGTTCGATCGCTTTATTGCTTTCAACCGATTTAGAAATGCTCTTTAAGTGTGCTACGGTCGTTTCAACCGCCTTTTTAATACCGTCCTTCAAAATAACGGGGTTTGCGCCAGCCGCAAGGTTTTTCAAGCCTTCGCGTACGATTGCTTGTGCCAAAACAACGGCTGTCGTCGTTCCGTCGCCCGCAACGTCGTTGGTTTTGGTGGAAACTTCTTTTACAAGCTGCGCGCCCATATTTTCAAAGGGATCGTTCAATTCAATTTCTTTTGCGATGGTTACGCCGTCGTTGGTGATAAGGGGAGCGCCGAATTTTTTGTCAAGCACCACGTTTCTGCCCTTAGGGCCAAGGGTAATTTTCACGGTGTCCGCGAGTACGTTTACGCCCGCTTCCAACGCTTTTCTTGCTTCTTCGCCGTATTTAATTTGTTTCGCCATTTTTCTATTCTCCTTAACGATTTATTTTAGTCTTCCACGATCGCGAGAATATCGCTTTGTTTAATAATCGTGAATTCTTTGCCGTCTACCTTAAAATTAGAGCCTGCATAGTTAGAGCAAAGCACTTTGTCGCCAACCTTAACTTGCATAACGATTTCTTTACCGTCGATAATACCGCCGGGACCGACCGCTACAACCTGACAGGTTTGGGGCTTTTCTTGCGCGGAAGAAGGGAGATAAAATCCGCTCTTCGTCTTTTCTTCGATCGTTACGCTTTCGATAACGACTTTGTCGAATAAGGGTTTAATGTTCATAAAAATATCCTCCGAAAAATTCAGCGTTGCAAACGCTTCGTATTTTGCACGATTATATTATAAACGCTTTTTTCCGTGCGTCAAACAAAAATAAGCAAAAAAATGGAAAATTTTGTTTAATTTTTTTCACGAAAAGAAAGTTGCTCCAAAAAACGCATTTCAAAGCATTGCTTTTCCTAAAAAAAAGTGATATAATAGACGATGGATACGAATGATAAAAAGGAGATTGAAAGGTATGGATAGATGGGATCGGCGTTTTATGCAATTAACGGAAACGGTCGCGACGTGGTCGAGCTGTTATCAGGAAAAACGTCACGTCGGCGCGGTAATCGTCAAGGATAAACGCGTAATGACAACGGGATATAACGGCGCGCCTGCGGGAATTAAAAGCTGTGAAGAAAAGGGCGAATGTTTACGCCGTAAGCTGAATATTCCAAGCGGTACGAAGCACGAGCTTTGTTTTGCCGTACACGCTGAACAAAACGCCATTATTCAAGCGGCAAAATGCGGGATCAACATCAACGGCGCAACGCTGTACTGCACGCATCAGCCTTGCGTTATTTGCGCAAAAATGATTATCAACGCAGGTATTTGCCGCGTGGTATATAAAAACGGCTATCCCGACGATTTTTCAATGCAACTTTTCGACGAAGCCAACGTGATAGTGGAAAAATACGAAGAATAATAAAAAGGAAGAAACAGTATGAATCCTATCGTTACTTTTGAAATGGAAAACGGTAAAACGTTTAAGGCGGAGCTTTATCCCGATAAAGTTCCCAACACGGTAAACAACTTTCTTTCGCTCGTAAAGAAAGGGTATTACGACGGTTTAATTTTTCACCGCGTAATCGCAGGTTTTATGATCCAAGGCGGCGATCCTAACGGTACGGGAACGGGCGGGCCGGGGTATCATATCCACGGCGAATTTAGCTCCAACGGCTTTACCCAAAACGATATTAAGCACGTACGCGGCGTGTTATCAATGGCACGTGCGCAACACCCTAATTCTGCAGGTTCGCAATTTTTCGTTATGCACGAAGATGCGAATTATCTTGACGGACAATACGCGGCGTTTGGGAAAGTTATTGAAGGTATGGAAACCGTGGACGAGATCGCGAACGTGAAAACGGATTGGAGCGACCGTCCTTACGAAACGCAAAAAATGAACAAGGTTACCGCGGAAACGTTCGGCGTAGAATATGCAGAACCCGTCAAGGCATAACAAGGGCTAAAAAATATGAACGATCATAGCATTTATACAAATCCGTTAATTACGCGGTATGCAAGCAAAGAAATGCAACACGCTTTTTCCGACGAAAAACGCTTCAAGCTTTGGAGAAAGCTTTGGATTGCGCTTGCGGAATCGGAAATGGAGCTTGGGCTTAACGTTACGCAAGAACAGGTAGACGATTTGAAAACGTTTGCCGAAGATATCGACTACGATTTAGCGGCAAAATTTGAAAGAGAAGTTCGCCACGACGTTATGGCGCACGTACACGCTTACGGCGCGTACGCGAAAAAAGCGATGCCGATTATTCATCTTGGCGCAACGAGCTGTTTCGTAAACTGTAACGCCGAAGCGATTATGCTCGACGAAGCTTTGGATATTATATTAAAAAAGCTTGTCAACGTAATGGACAAACTTAAAAAGTTTGCTTTACAATATAAGGATATGCCGACGCTTGGTTTTACCCATTTACAGCCCGCACAGCTTACCACGGTAGGAAAACGCGCAACGCTGTGGCTTCAAGATTTGGAAATGGACTACGAAAACCTTATCAACGCCAAATCGCATATCAAGCTTCGCGGCGTAAAAGGTACGACGGGTACGCAAGCAAGTTTTATGGAACTTTTCGACGGCGATGAAGACAAGGTAAGAGCGCTTGAAAAAAAGGTCGTTGCAAAGCTTGGTTACGATAAGGTATACGGCGTAACGGGACAAACGTATCCGAGAAAACTCGATTACAATATCCTTTCCGTACTTTCGCAAATCGCGCAAAGCGCGTATAAGTTCTCCAACGATATTCGTATTTTACAAAATATGAAAGAAATCGAAGAGCCGTTTGAAAAGAAACAAATCGGTTCGTCGGCGATGGCGTACAAACGTAATCCTATGCGCTCCGAACGCATCGGCGCGCTTGCAAGATACGCGATATCTTTACCTATGAATAACGCAATTACGGCTTCTACACAATGGTTTGAAAGAACGTTGGACGACTCGGCAAACCGCCGTATCGTCAACGCACAAGCTTTTTTATCAGTGGACGCGATACTCAACGTTTATATGAACGTAGCGGAAAATCTCGTTGTTTACGATAAAGTAATTGCAAAACATATTCGCGCGGAGCTTCCGTTTATGGCGATGGAAAATATTATAATGGCTTGCGTAAAAGCAGGCGGTAACCGTCAGGACTTGCACGAACGTATCCGCGTTTTGTCGATGGATGCGGGACGTCACGTTAAGGTGGAAGGCTTGGAAAACAATTTAATCGATTTGATTAAACAAGACGAGCTTTTCAAACCTGTTTGGTCGCAGCTTGACGATATTTTGGATGCGAAAAAGTTTATCGGCCGCGCTCCGTCGCAGGTTTGTGAATTTATTGAAAACGAAATTGATCCGATATTAAATAAACACGCGGAGTTCCTTGGTGAAAAAGGTGACGTTCGCATTTAACGAAAGGGGAGTATTATGATTTACGATATTGCGGGATTGCGTATTGCGATTAACAATAGATGCCGTTTTACCGAAGAATTTTGTAAAGCGTATCTTTCCGAAGATCAATCTTCAACGTACGATATTGCCGTCGCTGTTACAAACGAAGAGTTTTACGAAGAAAAAAATGCAAGCGAGCAACCGTTTTCGGACGGCTATATCGAAAATATATGCTTATATCGCAATATTTGCCGTCAATTACCCGTTTTAGAGCGTATGCTTTTGCACGCGGCAGTCTTGGAACACAACGGCAACGGTTATGCATTTTTAGGCAAAAGCGGTACGGGAAAATCAACGCATACGGGACTTTGGTTAAAGCATCTTGACGGGGTAAAAATCGTAAACGGAGATAAACCCATTTTACAGTCGGCGGAAAACGGTTTTATCGCGTACGGCACGCCTTGGATGGGGAAAGAAGGATTAGGCTATAACGCTTCCGTTCCCTTAAAAGGACTTTGCTTTTTAGAACAAGCCAAAGAAAACACCATTCGCCGTCTTTCTCCGCAAGAAGCGGCTACGCGGATATTTTCGCAAATATTATTCCCCGAAGACGAAGAAAACGCAGCGAGAACGCTAGAACTCACGGATAAACTCGTACGCCAAACGCCCGCGTTCGTGCTTGGCTGTACCATTTCCGAAGAAGCGGTTAAGCTTTCCTTTGAAAATTTAACGGGTGAAATTTATACAAAATAATAAAATAGGGAGAAATTAGTATGAAAATTAAAAAGGGTTTCGTATTGCGTAACGTTGGCGGCGAATTTGTCGTCGTACCCGTAGGCGCGATGAGTAAAAATTTCCACGGTATGATCAATCTCAACGAAACGGGTGCGTTTCTTTGGGAATTTTACACGCAAGAACATACGGTAGACGAAGGGGTTGCGGCAATGCTTGCCGAATACGACGCAGAAGAAGAAATTATCCGCCGCGACGTGGAAACGTTTGTTGACACCATTTTGAAGCAAGGCTTTGCCGAATAATCGAATATGGAAGGCGAAAAATACAAAATTGAAGAAATTTTAGCAGAACAAGGCGTATACGTCGGTCCGACAGTGGGCGTGAGTATGTTACCTATGCTGAAAAACCGCCGCGATACTATCGTCGTACGCCCCAAAATGGAACGCTTGAAGCCGTTGGACGTTGCACTTTACAAACGCGGCGACGCTTACGTTTTGCATCGGGTGTTAACGCCCGTTGAAGGCGGGTATATCATTCGTGGGGATAATTGTTATTCGGACGAGCATATTCCCGAAGACGACGTATTCGGCGTTTTAACGGAGTTTTTCCGTAAGGATAAGCATATTTACTGTACGGATAAAAAATATCTTCGATACGCTAAAAATCGCGTAAAAAATTATAATACGCGTCGCTTTTTTATGTGCTTGAAATGGAAGATAAAAGCGGGTGCAAAAAAAGTATTGCGCGCGTTTGGTTTGAAGAAATAAGGGGATTATATGTCAAAAACAAAAGAAATAGAAAAAGGGAAAATTTGGTTGAATAAAGAAATGCGCCCTTATCGTGCGTTTATCTTATTTTTGACCTTACTTTCCGTAATCACAACGGGGCTTTCTTTGGTATTTGCGTATATGACGCGGTATTTGATTAACAGTGCGTCGGCAGGTGCGGTAGATCGGCTCGTTTTCTTTTCTATTCTTTTGCTTTCGTTGTTACTAGTACGCATTCTACTTTCTACGATTTCTGGGTTCTATGCGGAGAAATTGCGTGCAAAAATGATTGCCGATATGCGTACGCGTACCTTTTCTAAAATTTTGCGTTCAGAATACGCTTACGTACAAGGCTATCACAGCGGCGACTTATTAAATCGATTGACGACCGATATCCAAGAAGTTTGCGCCGATACGGTAGGGCTTATGCCCGCCATCGTAGGACTAATCGTACAATGCTTAGGTGCAATCGCTGCCCTGTTGACGATCGATCCGTTTTTTACGCTGATTTACGTTGTTTGCGGTGCGATTTTCGGCGGTATAACCGCATTTTTCCGTAAACAAATCAAAAAACGCCAAAAAGAAGTGTTAGAAGCGGACGGCGAATCGCGTTCGTTTATGCAAGAAGGAATTTCGTCGATTATGACGGTAAAAGCGTACGGCGCGGAAGATAAATCCACTGAAAAAGCGGCGGCTTTGGCTGAAAACTATTATAAAAAGCGTATGAACCGTAACTTTTTACGCTCGGCAATGAACGCCGTGTTTTCGCTTTTAAGTAACTTCGGGCTGATTTTCGCCGTCGTATGGTGTAGTGTCAGCGTTCTAAACGGCAACGACGATTACGGCTCGATTTTATCCGTAATTTTATTGTTAATGCAGTTGCAACACCCGTTCTCGGCGTTTTCTTCCATTATTCCCGTGTTCTATTCGAGAATAACAAGCGGGGAACGTTTAAGTGAAATCGATACCATTCCCTGCGATAAGCTTTTGGAAGAAAAAACGCAAGAAGCTTACGATTATGAAACGTTGACGAATATTCGTTTTGAAGATATTTCCTTTACCTACGGGCGTTCGGATATTTTAACAAACGCTTTTGCCACCGTTCAAAAGGGTGAAATCGTGTGCTTGACAGGTGCATCCGGTGCAGGAAAAAGTACGCTGTTCAAATTGCTTTTAAGCGTGTATGAGCCCACGCTCGGCGGGATATATTTAGACGGCGAAAAAGAAAGTACGCGGCTGACCGCAATGCACCGTAATTTGTTCGCGTACGTACCCCAAGGAAATTTCCTTTTCTCTGGTACCATTTACGAAAATTTAACCTTCTTTATGGGAGAAACGGACGAGAATACTGCGATGGATAAAATCCGTAACGCATTGCAAACGGCTTGCGCGGAATTCGTTTGGGATTTACCGCAAGGGTTGCAAACCCCGCTTTCCGAAAAAGGCGGTGGACTTTCCGAAGGTCAAATGCAACGCCTTGCCGTAGCAAGAGCGATTTTGTCCGATAGACCTATCCTTTTATTAGACGAAGCGACTTCGGCATTAGACGGAGAAACGGAAAGCCGACTTTTAGAAAATATCCGTAATTTGCGCGAAAAAACCTGCCTTATCGTTACGCATAGACCTGCTGCACTCTCCATTGCCGACAGCGTATTATGCGTGGAAAATAAACAAATAAAAAGAGTTTGATAAAATATACGCCCTGAAAACCGTCGTGGGTTTTCAGGGCGTTTTTCGTTTATTTAATGCTGTTGCGGTATTCTTTTGGGGTCATTCCCACGTGTTTACGAAAAACGAACGTGAACGTGGAAAGTGAATCAAAGCATAAAGCGTCGGATATTTCCGAAAAAGAAAAATTTTTCCGTATCAATTTTTTCGCTTCGTCGATTTTTAATTTTAAGTACGTTTGATAAATAGTCATACCTGTCTTTTTGCGGAAAAAGGTACAAAGCTGCGTCGTACCGTAATGCAATTCTTCGCGTAAATCGTCAAGGCAAAACCGATCGTAAATTTTAGAGCGTAAAATCCGCACGATTTCGTCCTGCAACTCGTTTGACGAAGCGATTTTAGAAACGAAAAACTCTTGAGAAAGGTTACGGTTTTGCGCATAGCGCAATAAATATATTAAAAGACTTTCCAAAGCGTTTTTTATGAGCTGTTCTCCGCCTAAATTCGGCTCGTCCTTTAACCGTAACGCACTCAAATCGGGGTCAAATTCAGGTAAATCAAAGGTTTCCGTAGCTTCCGACATTATATTTTGTAATAAATAACGGAAATTTTCGGGTACGGCAAATTTTTTATCCTTGAAAAAATACATCGATGGGGAACGGCACTCAAAAGAAATAATAAAAAGGTTAGGTTCTTTATCGCCGCTTTCCACGAAATGGGGTTGATTAGGGGAAATAAATAATATTTCACCTTGCGAAAGCCGCGTTTTTTTACCGTCTACGCCGATAAAAACGTCTTCCTTGTCGGCATAGTTGATTTCCCAAAAATCGTGCGTTTCTTCGGGAAAACAATAGTTTTTTTCCAGCGCTTGATAATGAATCGTCACGATTTTTTTGACGTTGATCAGGTTGGATATTTTGTGCATATAAAATTTCCGTTTTTCCATACCGTAATTATAACAAATAATATCCCGTTTGTAAACTGTTTTGGTGAATATTTATAAAAATAAAACAGCGAAAGAATACCACAAAACGACGAAAAATTTTCTATTGTTTTTTTTGGGAAATGGTTTATAATAATGGCAAATACACTATGGCGGTGAAATTATGGATTATTTGAAAGACTATAAAAAAGTTGCAGAGCAATTTTGTTTAGAAGGCGAAGTGCAAGAAATTTGCCCATATGGCGAAGGGCACATCAACGTAACGCTTCTCGTTACGACGGATAAAAAGCGGTACATAATGCAAAAAATGAATACGCGCGTGTTTCCCGATCCCGACGGATTGATGAATAACATTTGCGGGGTTACCGAGCATCTTGCTTCCCGCGGTATTGAAACGTTGACCGTAATCAAAACGAAAAACGGGGAATCGTATCTCAAAGGCGACGAATGCTATCGCGTATACGCGTTTATTGAAAACACGGTAACCTATCAAACGGTAAGCGATAAAGCAGTTTTCCGTAACTCGGGAAAGGCGTTTGGGGAATTCCAAAACTATCTTGCCGAATTTGACGCATCTAAATTAACGGAAACGATTAAACGTTTCCACGATACGCCCAAACGTTTTGCTGATTTTAAGGCGGCTTTAGAAGCAAACGTATGCGACCGCGCAAAAGATTGCCAAGAAGAAATCGACTTCATTTTAGCCCACGAAAATACGTACGCGATTGCGATGAACGGATTAAAGGATGGGTCTTTACCGCTTCGTGTTACGCATAACGATACCAAGCTCAATAACATTCTTATGGACGCAAAAACGGGAGAAGCCCGCGCTGTTATCGATTTGGATACGATTATGCCAGGGTCTATGCTCTTTGACTTTGGCGATTCCATCCGCTTTGGCGCGTCAACCGCTGCGGAAGACGAAAAGGATTTAACGAAAGTTCATTTTGATATCAACCTTTTCAAGGCTTATGCCGAAGGATATTGCGGGGCGGTTAAAGATAGTATAACCAAACGCGAAGCGGAACTTTTACCTTACGGCTCGTATTTAATGACGATTGAATGCGGTATGCGCTTCCTTGCGGATTATCTTGCGGGAGATACCTATTTCGCGACGAAATATGCTGAACACAATCTCGTTCGTTGCCGTACGCAAATTCGTTTAGCGAGTGAAATGGAAGCACAGTTTGAAGAAATGAAGCAAATCGTTTTCGATATATTAGCTTAAACCGTAAACCGTATCTTTTTAGAAGGTACGGTTTACTTTATTGTCAAAAAAACAGACGATTGTGAAAAAAAATACGCGTTATTTTATTTGATTTTTATTTTTGGATATGTTATACTATAAGAGAGTTTATAAAGGAGATTGTTTTTTTTATGGATAGACGCATACCCGTAGTGGTTATTAAAGAACTTTCTGAAACAGATAAAATTTTAACCGCATTAAAAAATAGCGGTATTATGTGTGCGGAAATTACCTTTCGTACCGCTTGCGCTGCCGAAGCGATCGCATACGCAGTCAAGAATTATCCCGATATGAATATCGGCGCAGGTACGGTTATAAATGCAGAGCAATGCGAAGCGGCGTTGAAAGCAGGTGCAAAATTTATCGTTAGCCCCGGACTTTCCGTTTCCGTAGCAAAAATTTGTCAAGCAAACGACGTACCGTATTATCCCGGCTGTGTAACACCTACTGAAATTATGCAGGCGTTAGAGCTTGGAATTACGATAGTTAAATTCTTCCCTGCGCATATTTACGGGGGATTAAAAGCAATGAAAGCACTCGCCGCGCCGTTCCCGCAGATTAAATTTATTCCTACGGGCGGGGTTGATAACAACAATATTGACGAATTTCTTGCTTGGGAAAAAATTTACGCCGTCGGCGGTAGCTCGTTTGTAAAAGACGCACTTGAAAAAATGGAGGAACAAAAATGAAAAAAATCGTTACATTTGGGGAATTGATGTTAAGACTTGCACCCGAAAATTATCTTCGCTTCGTACAAAGCGAAAAATACCAAGCAACGTACGGCGGCGCGGAAGCAAACGTTGCGGTATCGCTTGCGAATTATGGTATGGACGTTGCGTTCGTGTCTAAATTGCCTACGCACGAAATCGGACAAGCGGCGGTAAATTCGCTTCGCAAATTCGGCGTAGACACGAGCAAAATCGTTCGCGGCGGCGAAAGAGTAGGAATTTACTATTGCGAAAAAGGCGCGAGTCAAAGACCGTCCAAGGTTGTTTACGATAGAGCGTATAGTGCGATCGCAATGGCGAAGAAATCGGACTTTGACTGGGATATGATTTTCGACGGCGTGGAATGGTTCCATTTTACGGGCATTACACCCGCTTTAAGCGATGAAGTTGCGGAAATCTGCGTAGAAGCTTGCAAAGTGGCAAAAGCGAAGAATATCACCATTTCCTGCGATTTGAATTTCCGTAAAAAGCTTTGGAGCAAGGAAAAAGCAGGGAAGGTAATGGCGGAGCTTTGTCAATATATCGATTACTGTATCGCCAACGAAGAAGACGCGAAAGACGTGTTTGGGATTGAAGCGGATAACACGGATATTTACGGCGGGAAGCTTGATCGTGAAGGATATATTTCCGTAGCCAAAAAATTGACCGAACGTTTCAATTTCAAAGGCGTTGCAATTACGCTTCGCGAAAGCAAGAGTGCGAACGACAACGACTGGTCGGGTATGCTGTATACGAACGGACAAGCACATTTTAGCAAGAAATATTCTATGCACATCGTTGACCGCGTAGGCGGTGGCGACAGCTTCGGCGGTGGTTTGATTTATTCGCTTGTGAACGGTTACGACGCGCAAAGCGCGATTGAATTTGCCGTAGCGGCAAGCTGCTTAAAGCATACCGTTGAAGGAGATTACAATATGGTTTCCGTTGCCGAAGTTAAAAATCTTGCAGGCGGCGACGCAAGCGGTAGGGTACAAAGATAAAGGGACCTTTGAGCGTCCAAACAGATGGTTTGGACGCTCAAAAAAATTTTTTATTTTTTCAAAAAATTGTAAAAAAAGTGCATTAAAACGCTTGCTTTTTTTTTGATAATAAAGTATAATTAAAAAGCTTTCCGCGAGAACGCCGAAGTGGTGGAATGGCAGACGCGACGGACTCAAAATCCGTTGTTGGTGACAACGTGTGGGTTCAAGTCCCACCTTCGGCACCACTTAAACCTAAATTGAACCATTGAGTTCAATTTAGGTTTTTGTTTTTCCACGCGCCACGGTTGCATTTTTCTATTTTTATTTTCTTTCGCTGTATCAAAAGTGGTTGAAATTTTTAGAAAAATATGTTATACTAAAAATGCTAAACTAACATAATATTTTGAAACAAACCTTTTTATTGCAAGGGGATATTATACCCTTTTGTGCTTTTCACTTTTTGAATTTGATAAAAATGCAAATTCCACCTAGTGAAAAGCAATGTTAATGTTTGTTTCAGTAAGGTTAGTTTAGCGACAATCGGAGTTTGCGTTTTTTGTGCGTCGGCTTCGGTTGGCGCACTTTTTATTTTTAGGCGGTTAAAATATGGATATTGAAAAATTGCAATATTTAGGATATGAAATAGTTTTAATTTATCAGCCTTTTTATGATGACGCAACCTCTAAATCAAGACAATATAGAGTGATTGTAAGGAAAGAAAATATTGAATTTATAAATCGGTATGGACTAACACGCAGTTCTGCGCTCGCTTATTCAAAGAAATGGATAAATAAAAAAGAAAATAACGATTATTAGGAGAATTTCAAAATGGCTATGAAATTTTATTCTTCAACATTAACTCACCATTGTCCTAAATGTAATACTATTCTAAAAAAAGAAAAATACGATGATGCCTTAAATTTTATTTATGTCTTTTTGTTTATTCCTATTGGATTAATTGCTTTAATTATTCATTTAATTAAAAAGAAAACAGGAAAAGAAGAATTTAATAAATATGGAGAACAAATTATATGTTGTCCAAATTGTCAAAGTGTTGTAGCAATATACTCTAACGGCGGAATAGGAGGGCACACTAGAATTATTATACAAGAAAAAGAATTGTTTGAAATGATAAAACCATTTATCATTGGTATTTATAACGATTATGGCATTTCGTGTGATAGATATAATAACGTAGAAAAGTATTCGGAAATGTTAGGATTGTGTTTTAAAAATGTATTAGGCGATATATGCAATGTTTTTATTCTAAATGTTTATGGCAAATTAGAAATGAAAGTTGATAATGGTAATTATGAAACTTTTGATATAAAAAAATTGGCAGTCAAAATATTGGCTATATTAAACTAAAATAATGGTACATATATGAAAAGTGATATAATTAAAAAAATTTTATTGATTATTCTTATTGGGATAGGAATTTATGGCATAGTCAATAATTTAATCATTTATTCTAATAGAAAGAACGAACTTTTTACTTCAAAAACTCCACCTGCCACACCTATGTCAGTGTTGCCATTGAAAATTATTAAAGACTTCGATTTATATAAAACGGCTGATGATGTGTATTATTATGGTGGAGAAATATACAATAGTGGCAATGAAGAAATAATAATTGAAGAGTTGTGTTATACCTTTAATCGTGGTGTAAAAACATATATGCAAACTACAATAGAAACAAACATACGTATTTTACCAAAATCCACTTACGCTTTATATGATATCCCTTTATTTGTTGTATATGACGATAAATATATTGCCGATTATGCCTATGTGGAAATTACAGTAAATGGAGAAGAGCAATATTTATTTCACGAAAATTATTATTCGATTATTGCGGAACACAATAAATTATTAGACAAAGAGCAAGCAGAATTTGAAAAAAATAAAGAAGAGCCATTAAAAAATAGTATAGGTTTTATGGTTTTTACAGGTATAATGGGGGTTTTACTAATTAGTGTATTTATTGTTGGCAAAAGAAGAACATAGGTTTGAGCGCTGGGTGGGAATTATATAAACCTAATAGAAAATATTATAGGGTGGGATTTATGTCCTGCTCTTAATTTTTTGCGAAGAAAAAAACGTAAATCAAACCTTTCAGTTCAACTTGTGTTGTCATTGGTGCGCTATCAAAAACCGACGATTGCTCGTCAGTTTTTTCTTGCATTTATAAAAAAACAAAAGCCGTGAAACAAAGTTTGTGAAACAAATAATTTTCCTGTAAAATACGGGGAAGCCTACGAGTAAAAAATAGGGGGTTTTTTGTATTTTTATATACTATGCCAAACATAGCTATATTACTACGCAAAGCAACATAATTACGCGTGGCATAATAAACCGTATGATTTTTCCGTTTTTTTCTAATTTTGACAAGATTTTTATTAAATTTATAAAAAAAATATTAAAAAATATAAATTTTTTTTGAAAATAGTCTTGAAATTATTTAGTTTTTGTAGTAAAATATACATAATAGTTAGTATAATATATTATTTGCATTATTACACGGAGGATATATGAGCTTTTTTCAAACGGATTTACCGTTGCATTTATTTCACCACGGAGAGAATTTCAAATCCTACGAGTTTCTTGGCGCACACCCTGCGCTTGTGAATAAAAAAAGGGGATTTGTGTTTAGAGTTTGGGCTCCCCATGCGAAAAGCGTTTCTATCATAGGCGAATTTAATTATTGGGATGAAAACGCACATATTATGCAAAGAATGATAGACGGCGAAACGTTTGAGCTTTTTATTCCAGCTCTTAAACAATTCGATTCGTATAAATATTGCATAAAAACGTACGACGGCAGAACGCTTTATAAAGCCGATCCGTACGCTTTTCACACGGAAACGCCGTCCGTTCATTCCGCGAACGCTTCAAAATTGTACGATTTAAGCGGATATAAATGGTCAGATCAGGAATATTTGGACAAGCAAAAACGTATGAATATATACGCGTCACCCGTAAATATTTACGAAGTCAATTTACTTTCTTGGAGACGTCACGAAGACGGTGAATATTATACCTACCGTGAACTTGCAAAAGAGTTAGTAGATTACGTAGTAAAAATGGGTTACACGCACGTGGAATTTATGCCCGTAACGGAACATCCCTTCGATGGATCTTGGGGATATCAGGTAACGGGCTATTTTGCCGTCACGTCGCGTCTTGGTGAGCCGAAGGATTTTATGTATCTCGTCGATAGTTTCCATAAAGCAGGTATCGGCGTTATCCTTGATTGGGTTCCCGCGCATTTTCCCAAGGACGGGTTTGGGTTATACGAATTCGACGGCGAACCGCTTTACGAATCTTCGCAATGGGACCGCAAAGAAAACAAAGGCTGGGGCACGCGGCGTTTTGACTATGGGAGAAATGAAATCGTTTCTTTCCTAATTTCTAGCGCGATGTTCTTCTTTGAATATTATCACGTAGACGGCCTGCGCGTAGACGCGGTTGCTTCTATGCTGTATTTGGATTACGATAAAAACCCTGGGGAATGGGTACCGAATATCTACGGCGAAAACAAAAATTTAGAAGCCGTAGCCTTTTTACGTCGCTTAAACGAAGCGGTATTTTCCTTTTTTCCCGCCGCATTGATGATCGCGGAAGAATCCACCGCTTGGTCGATGGTAACCAAACCCACGAGTATGGGCGGGCTTGGCTTTAATTTCAAATGGAATATGGGGTGGATGAACGACGTATTAAAATATATAGCCGCCGATCCCGTATACCGTCGCTACGAGCATAATAAATTAACGTTTTCGATGATGTACGCGTTTTCGGAAAATTACGTGCTTCCCATTTCCCACGACGAAGTCGTACACGGGAAAGGCTCTTTAATCGGAAAAATGCCGGGGGATTACTTGGAAAAATTTGCGGGAGTTCGTTCGTTTTTAGCGTATATGATGTCGCACCCTGGGAAAAAGCTTAACTTTATGGGTATGGAAATCGGTCAGTTCAAGGAATGGGCGTATAAAGAAGGCGTGGAGTTCTTCTTAACCGACTACCCGCAACACAAAAAACTTTCGCAATGTGTAAAAGAATTGAACGTTCTTTACAAAAATACGCCCGCCTTGTACGAAATCGAAGATTCTTGGGACGGCTTTGAATGGCTTGCGCCCGACGACGGCGATAGAAATTTTATTGCATATCAAAGAAAAGACAGAGCAGGGAACACGATCGTCGTTATGATCAATTTTTCAGGCTCCGATTATTACGACTATCGGCTTGGTTTACAAAAAGGCAAGTATCAAATGATTTTCAACAGCGATGCCTTACGCTTCGGCGGTAGCGGACGCGTTAAAAAATATATTTATACCACGACAAAATCGTATAGTCACGGCAAGGAATATTCAATTGAATTCGATCTTCCCAAATTGACTTGCGTATATTTGAAAAAAATCAATTAACCAAAGGGGGATTCTTTATGCAAAGAAGGAAAGAATGTGTTGCAATGCTTTTGGCAGGCGGACAGGGCAGTAGACTGTACGCGCTTACCACGAATATTGCGAAGCCGGCAGTTGCGTTTGGCGCGAAATACCGTATCATCGATTTCCCGCTCTCCAACTGCGTAAACTCGGGGATAGATACCGTAGGCGTGTTGACGCAATATCAACCGCTCGTATTGAACGAGTACATCGGAAACGGTCAACCGTGGGATTTGGACAGAACGTACGGGGGCGTTCATATCTTGTCGCCGTATCAAGCCAAAACAAATTCTTCGTGGTACGAAGGCACGGCAAACGCTATTTATCAAAACCTGCATTTTATGAAACAGTACAATCCCGAATACGTACTCGTACTTTCGGGCGATCACATTTATAAAATGGACTATGCGGCAATGTTAAAGGCGCATAAAGATACAGGCGCGGATTGCACGATCGCGGCAATCAACGTACCGCTTTCCGAAGCTTCTCGTTTTGGTATTCTCAACACCAACGCCGACGGCTCTATTTATCAATTTGAAGAAAAACCTAAGCAACCGAAAAGCACCTTGGCTTCTATGGGCATTTACATATTCAACGCTGAAAAGCTGTTCCAGTATTTAGAAGCGGACGACGCAAACCCGAACTCGTCCAAGGACTTCGGGAAAGACGTTTTGCCTGCAATGCTGAACGCAGGGGAAAGAATGTTCTCCTATCAATTTGAAGGCTACTGGAAAGACGTAGGAACGATCGCTTCGCTTTGGGAAGCGAATATGGACCTTCTGGGCGACGACCCCGAATTTGATATCGGGGATAAGAGCTGGAAAATCCATTCCCGTAACCCGCTTGCACCCCCTGAACATATAGGCGAATACGGCATCGTTAAAAACGCGATGATCGCGCTCGGTTGCGAAATCAACGGCGTAGTAGAAAACAGTATTTTAGGCAGTAACGTTATCGTGGAAAAAGGCGCGGTCGTAAAAGACGCGGTGGTTTTGGCTAACAGCGTTATTAAGGCAGGCGCAACCGTTTCGTACTCCATTATCGACGAAAACGTGACGGTCGGTGAAAACGCGGTTATCGGCGTTGATAAAGACACAAAAGCGGAAATCGTAGTTCTCGGTAGGGGTATTACCGTTGCCGACGGTGTAACCGTAACCGAAGGTCAAAAGCACGAAACGGATATTTTAGAGTAAGGGGGAAATTTATATGGCAGCATCAGCGATTGGTATTATCTTTTCAAATTTACACGAAGAATGCGTACCCGAGCTTGTACGTAGAAGAACGATGGCGTCCATTCCGTTCGGGGGGAGATATCGGGTAATCGATTTCGTTTTGTCGAATATGGTAAATTCGGGCATTACGACCGTAGGGCTTATGACGAGCAATAACTACCGTTCCTTAATCGACCATATCGGAAGCGGTAAGGACTGGGATCTGGCGAGAAAGGACGGCGGTCTTATCTTGTTACCGCCTTTCTCGGAAAAACACGATAAAATGTACACGACGCGTTTGGAAGCGTTAAACAGCGTAACGGGCTTTTTGAACCGTCGCAAGGAAAAATACGTAGTACTTACCGATTGCGACGGCGTAATGAAACTGGATATCGCCGACGTAATCACTCAGCACGAAAACAACAACGCCGACATAACGCTCGTAACGCATTACGGAAAAGTCGGAAACCGCGCCGATTTTATGCTTATTAACGCCGACGAAAGCGGTAGAGTAAACGAAATCAAGCTTTCCCCGCACGTAGAAGAAGGAACGAAAGCCAATATCTTTATCAACGTAATGGTTATCAACCGTCAATTCTTACTCAATCTCGTAGAAGATTCGGTAACGCACGGTTTTAGCAGTTTTGAAAGCGATATTTTAATCAAACAGCTTACAAGCTTAAAGATTTTCCGTTACAATTTCAACGGCTATTATGCAGGAATCGACAGTATGACCGCCTATTATAAACATAATATGGAGCTACTGAATAAAGACGTCCGCGACGATTTGTTCGGCGATAGAGATATTTATACGAAGGTACGCGACAGCGCACCGTCCAAATACGGAGAAAACGCCGTCGTTAAAAATTCGCTTATTTCCGATGGCTGCGAAATCGAAGGGGTCGTAGAAAATTCCATTCTTTTCCGCGGCGTTAAGGTAGGCAAAGGTGCAGTGGTGCGTAATTCGATTATTATGCAAGACAATATAATCGGACAAAACACGGCTTTGGATTGCGTGATTACAGACAAAAACGTAGTCGTAAGCGATAGAAAAACTTTAGGCGGTTGCAGTACGCTTCCGTATTACATACCCAAAGGCACGAGATTATAATAACAACCCGCCGTATTCGCGCGATTTTACGCGAATACGGCGAATAGATAGAGAATAAGGAGAAAGTAAATATGCCAGAAAAAAAGACGATTAAAGCCACTTTGAAAACTTCGGTACGCGCGACCAACGAAAGAAAAACGATTGAAATTTTTGAAGAAACGCAAACGGAATTTCCCGTCGTTAAACAAGACGAAAACGATATAAAAGTTGCGTCCAAAAGAAAAATTTTATTCGTTGCTTCCGAAGCAAGACCGTTTATCGCAACGGGGGGGCTTGCCGACGTAATCGGTTCTTTACCGCAAGCCTTGGCGGCGGACGCTACGTACGATATTCGTGTGGTTTTACCGCTTTATTCGGACGTTAAGCCCGAGCAAAGAAGAAAACTGTCTTTTTTAGGAAATATCTACGTTCCGCTCGGTTGGCGTAATCAGTATTGCGGTATTTTTACCTGTCAAGAAAACGGAATTACCTATTATTTCATTGATAACGAATATTATTTTAAGCGTACAGGTTGCTATGGATATTACGACGACGGGGAACGGTTTGCGTTTTTCTCGCGTAGCGTAATGGAAATCTTACCTTTTATCGGTTTTTACCCCGACGTATTGCATTGTCACGACTGGCAAGCGGCGCTTGCGGCAATATACTTGAAAACCATTTACAACGAAAGGGTGGAATATCGCGATATACGCGCATTATTTACTATTCATAATATCGAATATCAAGGCAAATATTCGCTCAATCTTTTGGAAGAATTGTTCGGTTTGCCCGCAAGCAGCCGATCTTTGCTCGAATACGACGGTTGCTTGAACTTAATGAAAGGCGCAATCGAATGTTGCGAACGTTTCTCTACGGTAAGCCCTACCTACGCACAAGAAATTAAAACGGCGCAATACGCGCACGGCTTACAGGATATTATTCGTAAAAACGAAAACAAATTAACGGGGATTTTGAACGGGATCGACGTGACTTCTTATACCCCCGAAACGGATACAGCTTTGTTTGCGAATTATTCGCCTGACGATTTAGAAAATAAAGCCGTTTGTAAGTCGGAAATGCAAAAAATGTTAGGTTTGCCCGTAAAAGACGTGCCCGTAATCGCGATGATTTCAAGACTTGTTTCGCATAAAGGCTTGGAGCTTGTAAAATCGGTAGCGGAAGATATTTTACACGAAAACGTGCAATTCGTTCTTTTGGGTACGGGAGATTTCGCCTACGAAGAATATTTCAAGGACGTAGCGAGAAAATACGAAGGCAAAGCTTCGGTAAATATCGCTTTTAACAACGATCTTTCCCGTAAGATTTATTCGGGTGCGGACATCTTCTTGATGCCGTCCGTAAGTGAACCTTGCGGACTTTCGCAAATGATCGCTTCGCGTTATGCAACCGTTCCCGTGGTGAGAGAAACGGGCGGGTTGTTCGACAGTATCAAGCCGTACGGTCAAGGCGGAAACGGATTTACGTTCGCTTCTTGTAATCCTTACGATATGCTGTATGTAATTCACGAAGCCATCGATACGTATAAAAATAAAGAAGCTTGGAAAACCTTAATGAAAAAGGTGGCGACAACCGATTTTTCTTGGTTAAAATCAGCTAACGAGTACAAAAATCTTTACGACGTTACGTATAATAGAGCGTAAAATAACGTCTTTACGATTAAGAAAAATTTTTTAGGAGAGATAGAATATGAAAAAAGAAACAATCACGGAAAAGGAAGCGAGAGAGCTTATTCACGGTAAGCTTTCCCGCTATTTTGGCGTTGCACCAACGGAAGCGCGTAAGGACCAGCTTTATAAAGCGGTCGTTATGAGCGTACGGGATATTATGCTCGAAAAAAGACATCAATTCCACACCGTCACCAAAGCTAACAAAGCAAAGCGGGTATATTACCTGTGTATGGAATTTTTGATGGGTAGATCGCTGAAAAACAGCGTGTTTAATCTCGGAATCACCAACGCTTTAAGCGAAGCCTTAAAGGAATACGACGTTACTCTTGAAGATTTATACGAGCTTGAACCCGACGCGGGGCTTGGGAACGGCGGTTTGGGACGCTTAGCGGCTTGTTTTTTGGACGCGCTCGCAACGGGCGATTACCCCGCAATGGGTTATTCCATTCGTTACGATTACGGTTTATTCAAACAAAAAATCGTAGAAGGTTGGCAAACGGAGCTCCCCGACGTATGGTTGCCTGGGGGCGAAGTATGGCTTACGCAAAGAAGCGATAAAGTTTTCACCGTAAAATTCGACGGTTATATCGAAGAAAAATGGACGGAAAACGGTATGGAAGCCATTTACCGCGACGCAAAAGAAGTACAAGCGGTAGCGTACGATATGATGGTTTCGGGATACGATAGCAAAGCCGTTTCCGTTTTGCGACTTTGGAAAGCCCGTAGCGTACAAAATTTCGATATGAAATTGTTTTCGCAAGGGGATTACGCTTCCGTTATGAAAGACGATAACGAAGCGGATTTGATTTCTAAGGTACTTTATCCTGCTGATAATCACGTGGAAGGGAAATCCTTGCGCTTAAAACAGCAATATTTCCTTGTTTCCGCTTCCTTGCAAAATATTCTTGCCGATCATAAGCGTAGATACGGCTCGCTTAAATTATTGCCGAAAATGGCGGCAATTCACTTGAACGATACGCACCCTGCGTTGGCAATCCCCGAATTGATGCGGTTATTGATCGACGAAAACGCAATGAGCTGGGACGAAGCTTGGAATATCACGACATCTGTTTGTGCATATACCAACCATACCGTACTTGCGGAAGCTTTGGAAACGTGGCCTGAAGATCTGATCGCGCGTAGATTGCCGAGAATTTATATGATCTTGAAAGAAATCAACCGTCGGTTTTGCGAAGATTTATGGAAGCGCTTCCCTGGGGACTGGGATAAGATTTCGCGTATGGCGATTATGTCTTATAACATTGTAAAAATGGCGAATTTGTCCGTTTTAGGCTCGCATCACGTAAACGGCGTTTCGGGCTTGCACAGCGAAATTATCAAGGAAAGTATTTTCAAGGATTTTTACGAATATTCCCCGCAAAAATTCAAGAACGTTACCAACGGTATCGCGCATAGACGTTGGCTTAATCAATCTAACCTCGAGCTTTGTTCGCTCTTAAACGATTGTATCGGAGAAGGCTACGCAAAAGACGCTTCCAAGCTCGCCGCATTTAAGAAATTTGAAAACGACGATAGCGTTTTGAAACGTTTAGACGAAATTAAAGCGATTAAAAAGAAACAATTTGCGGATTTTGCTTATAAAAAACAAGGGGTAATCATCGATCCAAATACGTTATTCGACGTACAAGCAAAACGTTTGCACGAATATAAACGCCAACTTTTGAACGTGTTGCATATTATTAACGATTATCTTATCCTGAAAGAAAACCCCGACGCGCCGATGCAGCCGAAAACGTATATTTTTGCGGCGAAAGCAGCGGCAGGGTATTATATGGCGAAGAAAATCATTAAACTCATTTGTTTCTTAGCGGAAGATATCCGTAAACACCCGAAAATCGCGGAAAAACTCAACGTCGTGTATATGGAAGATTACAACGTAACGATTTCCGAAGCTTTAATGCCTGCGTCTGAAATTTCCGAGCAAATTTCCTTGGCGGGTAAGGAAGCGAGCGGTACGGGAAATATGAAGTTTATGATCAACGGCGCGTTGACCATCGGTACGCTTGACGGTGCGAACGTGGAAATGTCCGAACACGTCGGCAAAGACAATATCTATATTTTCGGCTTGAACGCCGACGAAGTTTCGGAAATTTGGAGAAACGGCTATTCCGCGAGCGTATATTATAATAACGATCCGAATTTACGCCGTATCGTAGAAGCGTTAATCGTAGGCTTTAACGGCGAATCCTTTGCGGATATTGCAAATTACTTGCTTACGGGCACACCCGTTGCCGATCCGTATATGTGTATGGCGGATTATCAATCGTATCTTGCAACGCAACAGGAAATGTCCAAACTTTACGCTACGGATAAACGGCTTTGGAACCAAAAAGCGTTGCGGAATATTGCCGCGGCAGGATATTTTGCGGCGGATAGAAGCATTAAAGAATACGCTGAAAATATTTGGAATTTGAAATCTTTACACTAATATTTAGAATATTAAAGCACTTGCGTATAAAACTTTGGCAAAAAGTCGTAAACTGTATTTACGGCTTTTTGTATAACAAAGTAAAGGATTTTTATTTATGTCGATAAATATTTATTTCAATCCGTTAGACACTGCTTGTAAAAGTACGATCGGCGCGATTAAACAAGGGGAAACGCTAACCTTAAACTTGTTTTTATTAAAAGATTTGCATAAAAACGGACAAGAAATCGTTTCAAATCTCTTAAAAGCGCCCAACAAAGACGAATGCCGTCAGCCTAATCAAAAGGCATTTTTACTCTTAAATCGCGATGGCGAAGCAGCCGATCGGTTTGTAATGACGAAAACGGAATACGGCTGGACGATAACTTTTACCGTTTCCGAAATCGGGTTATATTACTATACCTTTTCCATCGAAAACGAAGGCTTCGTTTCCTGCGGCTATCAACAAATAGGGCAAATAACGCATCACCCGCAAGGATTTTTGTTAATCGTATACGATACCGACTATCAAACGCCCGAATGGTTCAAAGGCGGCGTAATGTATCAAATTTTCCCCGATCGTTTTTATAAACAAGGAACTATGCCAGACATAAAAGGGCGCATATCCAGAAAATGGGGCGAAGATCCGTATTATCAGCCGAATATTTACGGAAAAGTCTTAAATAACGACTTTTTCGGCGGTAATTTTAAGGGAATTGAAGCAAAATTGCCGTATTTAAGGGATTTAGGCGTAACCGTTATCTATCTCAATCCCGTATTTGAAGCGGCTTCCAACCATCGCTACGATACTTCCGATTATATGAAAATCGATCCCGTTTTAGGAACGGAAGAAGATTTTTCAAGTTTGGTAAAAACGGCGGAAAAACACGGTATTCGTATTATTTTAGACGGTGTTTTCAATCATACGGGCGACGATAGCGTGTATTTTAATAAATACGGGCATTATCCGACCGTTGGCGCGTATCAATCCAAGGATTCGCCGTATTATTCTTGGTATAATTTTTCGGAATTTCCCGAACGCTACGAAAGCTGGTGGGGAATTGATATTTTACCGCAGGTCAACGAAAATTCTAAGGAATATCAAGAATTTATCTTTGGTGAGAAGGGCGTTTTGAAAAAATGGCTCAAATTCGGCATCGGCGGTTACCGTTTAGACGTTGCGGACGAATTACCCGATTTTTTCTTAAAAAGTTTAAGAAAATCGGTCAAAGAGAGCAACGAAAACGCGGTAATTATCGGCGAAGTTTGGGAAGACGCAGCCACGAAAATCGCGTATTCTCAGCGTAGAGAGTATTTACACGGACGCGAGCTTGACAGCGTTATGAATTATCCGCTCAAAGAAGCTATAATCGGTTATATACAATCGGGAAATGCAGCCAATTTATTAAATACCGTGCGAATTTTACTTGATCATTACCCAAAAAGTACCGTTGATTGCTTAATGAATATTTTAGGTACACACGATACCGCGCGTATTTTAACCGTTTTAGGCGGTATTTATTGCCATAATAAAGATGAAATGGCGCAAAAAAGCGCCTATTTAAGCGAAACTGCCAAGAAAAAAGCCATTGAGAAATTGAAAATGGCAGCAGTATTGCAATACACTTTGCCTGGTATTCCTTGTATTTATTACGGTGACGAAAACGGGCAAGAAGGTCATATAGATCCGTTTTGCCGTCGTTGTTTCGATTGGGACAAACCAAACACCGATCTTCAAAGATTTTATATTCGCTTAGGCGAAATTAGAAATCATAACCGTAATATTTTCCAAGACGGAATTTTTCAAGAAATACACGTGGAAGACGGATTATTTATCTATAAACGCGAAAAAGAAAACGAACGTATTTATATTTACGTCAATAATTCTTCAAAACGTTATATAATAAATTTACCCGAAACAATGACGGAAATTATAAACGATCGAGTATTTGAAAAACAAATAGAAATCAAACCTTATGAATACGGTGTATTGCAAAAATCAAAAACAAATTAAAAAACGCAAAAATACTCTATTTTTGGCACATCTTAACTCTATGTTTTCGTAAAAGCTGCATTTTACGAATAGTTATCTATGTTCTCTCTTTCATAAAACTATCTATATCTTCTAGAAAACACGCTGTGAAATCCCTTTTCTTTTAGGATTTTCTCCGTGTTTTTAATATTCGTTTCTATTGATAATTTTCCTATTCTATATAAACTTTTCGGGAAAACAAAAAAATGCCTTTATTTGATTGACAAATCCCCTTTTTTAGCTTACAATAAAGATATGAAAAAAGATAACTATTATGTCAAACGTAATATTCAAGACCTTGATAAAATAGCCCAACTTTTAGAAGAACTCCCTTCTTTTTGCGAAGACTATTTTATAGGTATAGAATCAAGAACAAGCTGTCAAACGCGCTTAAAATACGCGTACGATTTACGTATTTTTTTTGATTTTTTATGTAAAAAGCGGTATAAAAATTTTACTATTACCGAATTATCGCTGGAACATTTGGAAGCCGTTACTCATAACGACATTGAATTGTTCGTCAGCTATTTATCCCACTATCGTTTCAACGATAAGTATTTATCTTGCGACGAACGGGCAAAATCACGCAAGCTTTCAGCTGTTCGCGCATTATTCAAATACTTCTTTAATAAAGGCTTAATCAACGTTAATAATGCAGCGAAAGTTCCTACACCAAAGCTGCACGATAAAGAAATTATCCGTTTAGATGCCGAAGAAGTCTCCGATTTGATTAACGTTGCGGAATCAGGCAACGGATTATCCCGTCACGCCGTCGGGTATCATAATAAAACAAAAATACGCGATACGGCGATATTAACCCTATTTTTAGGCACGGGAATCCGTATCAGCGAACTTGTCGGCTTGGATAACGAAAGCTTTGATTTTAATGAAAACTCCTTTCTCGTTACCCGAAAAGGCGGAAATCAAGCGATTTTATTCTTTTCAAACGAAGTGAAATACGCTCTGCAAGAATACATAGCCGAAAAATCGAACGACGCAAAAGTCCCCGAAACGGAACACGCCTTTTTCCTGTCTATGCAATATAAGCGTATTAACGTAAGAACGGTTGAATTGTTGGTGAAAAAATACAGTAAAATTATTTCTCCACTTAAAAAGATTACCCCTCACAAGCTTCGCAGTACGTATGGTACGAGATTATACAACGAAACGGGAGATATTTATATCGTTGCCGACGTTTTAGGACACCGCGATGTCAACACGACCAAACGGCATTACGCAGCTATCACGGAAGAAAACCGCCGCAAGGTTGCCAACGCAGTTAAATTACGCCGCGACGACGATTTTCCTGAAAAAGAGTAAAATGCAAAACAATCTTCAAAAAGAACTTGAAAAAATTTATATTATTCAGCCGATTACGCGAGATAACGCGGATAAATACCGCACTTTGCAAGCCGAAGCCGTGGCTTTGATCGAAAGCGCGGGCGCGGCTTACGCAGGTACGATTTACCAAAACGTACACGAAATCAATCCCGCTACCTATATAGGCGCGGGAAAATTGTTAGAATTACAAGAACGGTTATACGGTTTAGACGAAATTACCGTACTTTTTAACGGCAACCTATCCCCTTCTCAAACACTGAATATTTCCACCGCGCTTAATGATCGCAAAGTCATCGATAGAACGACGCTTATTTTGGATATTTTCGCGAAAAATGCAAAATCCAGCGAAGGCAAAGTACAAGTCGAACTCGCGCAGTTAAAATATTTATATCCGCGCTTAAAAGGCAAAGGCGCGGTGTTATCCCGTTTGGGTGGCGGCGTTGGTACGCGCGGCCCGGGCGAAACGCAGTTGGAAACGGACCGTCGATACATTCGCGGTCGTTTGCAATATTTAGAAAATCGCTTAAAGGAAATGGAAAAACGCCGTTCGTTACAAACGGCGCGACGCAAAAAATCGGACGTGAAAACGATTGCTTTGGTCGGTTACACGAACACGGGAAAATCCACTCTATTAAAAACGCTTACGGGCGCAGACACGTACGTGAAAAACGAACTGTTTGCAACGCTTGATCCCACCGCCCGTAAACTGACGATTGACGGCGTAGAATTTTTATTAGTCGATACGGTAGGATTTTTGCAAGACCTTCCGCACAATCTCATCGAAGCCTTCAAATCTACCTTAGAGAGCGCGTTGCATTGCGATTTAGCTTTAATCGTTTGCGACGCCACGGGCGAATTCGATATGCAAACGCAAACAACATTACAAACGCTTCAAGAGCTTCACTTTTCGTCTCCCTATTTGTTGGTGATGAATAAAAGTGAAACTCTTGACGATTTATCCGTGTTACCTTATGAGAGTATCCCCGTTTCTGCCAAAGAAAATTTAGGGCTCGAACGCTTAAAACGCGAAATCTTAAACGCTTTTAAGGAAGATTTTCTTTTTTACGAGCTATTTGTTCCTTATGAAAAATCTAACGAATACGCGTCCATTAAACGTTATCTTACCGAACGTAGAAGCGAATTCACCGATGAAGGACAAAAAATCGAAGTCGTCGTTCCTGCAAAATACGCAAATAAATGTAAACCCTTTATCGTTTCATAAAGAAAACGGAAGCGTTCGCTTCCGTTTTTTACTTTTCTTCGTATTCTTCGGGATTCATATAAATTTTATCAATTTTTATGGACGCCACGTCGGGCATTTCAATGCATTTCCCGCAATTATCGCATACCTTCGTAGGATCTAAATCGCACGTTTCACACTCTAAGCACCCGATACATTCTCTATCGTACAACACACATTCCGTTCTTCCCGTTTGTTTCATAATACTGTCTCCTATCTTCACTATTATATATTATACCAAATTTTTTTGAAAAATCAACCATTTTATATAAACATTTGTTTGCTTTTTTGAAAAAAGTATGTTATAATGATCGTAACGAAAGAAAAAAGGAGCTGTTTTTATGGTAAATGAAGAAAAATTGATTAAAGTTATGGATTATATCCGAAAATTTACCGAAGAAAACGGCTATACGCCGTCCGTACGTGAAATCGGTAAAGAATGTGGCATTAAGTCCACTGCGACCGTGCATAGCTATATTGAAAAATTGCAAAACAAAGGCTATTTGAATAAAACGGACAACAAGAAACGTGCGGTAACGATCGGCAAAGGCTCGGGCGTGAACGTGCCCTTGCTCGGTGTGGTCACCGCAGGTCAGCCTATTTTTGCCTATGAAAATTACGAAGATTATTATACCTTTCCCGTTGGCGAATTCCGTGGCGACGATTTGTTTATGCTGCGCGTGCAAGGTACTTCTATGATCGACGCGGGTATTATGGACGGAGATAAAATTATCGTTCGTAGACAGCAAACGGCTGAAAACGGCGAAATCGTGGTCGCTCTCGTCAACGAAGACGAAGCGGCGACGGTAAAACGTTTTTATCGCCGTGAAGGAAAAATCGTTTTACACCCCGAAAATTCGGCGTTATCCGATTTTATTTACGAGCCTTCACAAGTTTCCGTTTTAGGAAAAGTCGTCGGTTTAATGCGTAATTACCGTGCTTAAAAGTAAAATAAAGTTATCCCGCATTTGCGTTTGCAAATGCGGGATTTTTTACATACCTTTTAGATAAAAAATTTCTTCTTCCGTTAAGGGACGCATTTCACCGCGGTCAAGTCCCGTAAGTTTTAATTTACCGATGCTTACCCGTTTCAAAAATTCCACCGTTCTGCCGATTGCTTCAAACATACGGCGTACTTGCCGATTTCGTCCTTCGGTAATGGTGATATGCACTTTCGTATACGCTTTATTCGTTTCCACGATATGCGCTTTGCATTTCTTCGTCATCACGCCGTCTAATTCAATCCCTGAACGAATACGGTTCAAATCTTTCTCCGTCATCGTTCCCGCAATTCTCGCCATATACGTTTTGGGAACTTCGTTCGTCGGGTGCGTTAAACGGAACGCAAGATCGCCGTCGTTCGTCAAAAGCAATAACCCTTCGGTATCGTAGTCTAATCTTCCAACAGGAAAAATTCGTCCGACGTTTTCGGGAAGATAATCCATGACCGTTTTTCTACCGCGATCATCCGAAACGGTACAAACTACGCCTTTGGGCTTGTTCATAATATAATATTTTTCCACCTTTTCGTCACGGGAAAGCGGTTGCTCGTCTACGAGCACCACGTCCGTTTCTTCTACGTTTGCGCCCAGCGTAGCGATTTCACCGTTAATTTTTACCCTACCCGCCGCAATCATTTCATCGGCGTGCCGTCTGCTTGCTATCCCTTTTTCCGCTAAAAATTTGTTAATTCTCATTCGTTGCCTTCTTCTTATGATATTTACCCTTATAGTTTATATAAATTTCCCGAAAAAAGCAACCGTTTTGAAAGATATATTTCAAATTGCGCGACGATTTCTTTATTTTTACGAAATAACGGCGGCGTCGTGCGTATTTCAAGCCATTCTTTTTCCGCATCCAAAAGCGGATAATAATAGTCCTTTCTCGCTATGCCTTTTGTATTTTCAAAGCTTAATACTTCGTCTTTATCCAACACTTTGGTATTCGTATACGCTGCAAACGCGTCGTCTAACAACGTAGCCGAGCGTTCATAAGTCGTTGGACAATTCAAAACCACGCAAACGAGCGTCATTCCCTTTCTTTCCGCCGCGGAAACCAAACACCGTCCGGCTTCCTTGGTATAGCCCGTTTTTACGCCTACGCCGCCTTCGATTAAACTCAACGTTTTATTTTTATTGTGCCATTGACGGGGCGGGTAATATTTCGTAGATACGATGGTTTTGAACGTTTCATTTTGCATTGCGTAACAAGTTATCAGCCCCAAATCCCGCGCCGTCGTGTAATGGTTGCGACTCGGTAAGCCGTGCGGGTTTACAAAATTTCCGCATAAAGCCCCCGCTTTTTGCGCCGTTTCATTCATTTTGGCGGCAAAAGCGGGTATAGTTTTACAACAATGCAATGCAAGCGCAGTTGCGCAATCGTTACCTGATCGCAGCATCAGCCCGTAAAGCAATTCTTCTACGGTATAAATATCCCCCGCTTTCAAATACACGGACGAGCCTTCTACGCCCACCGCTTCCGTCGGTATAACGACCTTTTCATTTAAGTCGCTGCACGTTTCCAAAACTGTAATACAAGTGAGTATTTTCGTCGTACTCGCCATAGGTAAACGAATATCCCCGCGCGACTCGAAAAGCACACGGCGGCTGTTTACTTCTATTACGCATTCACCCTTGGCTGGTACACCCGTTTCCGCGGAAACGTCCGTTTGCTTGCTCGCGGGAATAAAACATAAAAAGAAAAGCGTACAAAATACGGATAGTATCCGTAAAATCGTATATTTTTTCCACATCTTTAATCCTTGACCATAACTTCGTGGATAATTTCACCCGCGCGTTCAATTAAATTATCAATCGGCTCGTCGGTAATTCTTAAAATACGGCAACTTTTCCCGTCGTCAATTAAAAATCCCATAGGCTTCATACTGATTACTGCGCCGCTCCCGCCTGCAAACGGCATCGCGTCGATTTCTTTGACGACTTTGACGTCACCGTATTCGCCACCCCCCGACAAATTTCCCATCGTGACTTTGGAAAAGGGTATGACTTGAAAGCCGCTTGCGGTAATAATCGGTTTACCGACGACGGTATTCACGTCTACAAGCGTATCGAGATTTTCAGCGGAAGCATCGATTAAATTGTGGATTTTTTGGTTTTTTTCTGCCATAAGATTTGTATTTTCTCCTTACAAAATTTAATAAATTCAACGAGTAACATAAACAAATTAAAATACACGGCAACGTGCATAGAAACGCGTAATTCATCCCCGTCCGTAAGCCATAGATTGTTTTCTATCTTTTCTTTATCGCCGCCTAATACGAAGAAATACACACGTAAAATCACTTGCGCTATGGAAACGGGAAGTAAATATTCCGCGCCCGTTTCCGTCGTTAAAGTAAACGCAATCAAGCGGAAGCTTTTTACGAAGGAAAAACGTTTTCGTTCGCTTTCAATTTCCGTATACGGCAATAAAATTGCTTTTTTGGGGGAAACGTGCAAGGCAAGACCGCCTTTATACGTTCCGATATACCCGCCAAGCAATTTGAATCGTTTATAAACGAAAAAAGCAAATCCAAATTTTCTACGGTTCATATCATAATGCAAATCCGCGTCCAAGACAATCGGCACGAAGAGCAAAAACAACGTCGAAAGCAACGCTAACGAAAGGTAAAAAAACAACCTGCTCATAACATCAATATGAGCAGGTTCTTCATAAACTATGTAGTTGCTTATTGAATTTTGATAATGCCGTCTTCGATGTCTTTCAAAAAGTCCGGCAATTCAAATCCTTCTTCTTTATCTTGCAAAACGGGCGTTTCCGTATTCTCCGTTCCGACCAGTTCAGGGTCTTCGTCGGGATTGTATACGTCTTTTTCGTACAAATATGTGCTGTCGTTATCGTTCGTTGCATTCAGCTCGGCAATCTTTTTCATCAACTCTTCGTAATCGGGAAGCTCGGAGAGTGATTTGAGCTTAAATCTCTTTAAGAAATTATCCGTGGTTGCGTATTGAACAGGTTTACCGACCGTATCCTTTCTGCCGCAGGGATAAATCATATCCAAGCTCATAAGCGTAGTGATGGCGTAGTCGCTATTCACCCCGCGCACCGATTCCAACTCCGTACGAGTAATCGGTTGCTTATAGGCAATAATAGCCGCACATTCCAAAATTGTACGCGTAAACTCTTTTTCTCTAATCGGCGTCAATACGAGCGATACGGGTTCTTTGTAATCGGGGTTTGTTGCAAATTGCAATTTGTGGTTAAAATGCAAAAGCCGTATCCCGCAATCCCCCGTGTATTTCTTTTCAAGCTGACGGATCGCTTCGTCTGCTTGTCTTTTGTTGATATCGAGCTTTTCACGCAACAAATCGATGGGAACGGCGTCCCCCGAAGCAAATAAAATGGCTTCAATTATATTCGTCAATTTCTCCAATGTCTTCTTCCTCACTTCTATTCGGATTTTTCTTAATCGTAATGGCGGAGAACAACGCTTCTTGCTCTACCACGATAAATTGATGCTTTAACAGTTCTAAAAGTGCTTGAAATGTAGTTACGATTTCAGGCGTACTCGCGTTTTCATCGAAAAGTTCTTCAAAATTCGTTCTTTCTTTGGATAATACGCGTTCACGGATATGCTTAATTTTATCCCGAACGGTATACGTTTCTTTGGGGATTTCACGGGGCGGCGGGTTATCCCGTTTCTTGCTTTCCTGCCGAAGCATCATTTTCGTAAACGCTTTCAGTAGCCCGTCCAAGGTCATATCCGTATACTGGACTTGTACGGCGGCAAACTCTTTATCGGGATCTTTGAATATGTACCCGACGGTTTCGCGTTCTTTGAGCTTGTCCGCTTCTTCTTTAATCATTTGGTATTCTTCCAAAGCACGGATAAGTTCCTTTTCGGGATCATAATCGTCGTCCTGCCACTCGTCGTTAAAGCCGTCGTCAGGCGGCGGAATAAGGCTTCTTGCTTTAATATCGATAATCGTTGCCGCAATATTGAGATATTCGCTAGCTTTATCCATATCCAAGAACGGCAAACCTTTCATATACGAAAGGAATTGTTCGGTTACTTGGGAAACGAATACGTCTTTAATCTCAATTTCTTCTTCCTTGATTAGATACAGCAACAAATCAAGCGGTCCTTCAAAATTATCGAGAACGGTCGTGTAATCCACTTCCGTTTCAAAATTTTTTACCGAATTCAGAGTTAATTTTTCCTTTTCCATACAAACTCCCTTATATCCAAGGACTGTATAAACCAAACAGTCCGAAAATCCAATTCCAAAACAGCGTAATCGGTCTTCCGAAAATACTGACGGCAAACCGTAAAATATACCCGAGTATATCCACGTAGCCAAGCAAAGGAATCCAATCGCTTGCAAAATGTAACGCAATCAAGCCGAGTAAAATATAATAACCGTATTGTCGTAAAAACCAGTATATTTTACCCCGTCTCGTATTCAAAGTTTCTACAAGTCGGAAACCGTCCAACGGATAAAACGGCAATAAATTAAACACGCAAAAGCTCAACGAAATACTAAACAAGCCTTGGAACAAATAAAACAAAAAGGAAGCCACGTATTTGCCTTGAAAAACGGGTATAAGATAAAACCAAACGAGCAAAAATACGGGAAAGAAAACGAAAGCCGTTATATAGTTAGCTAATACCCCCGCAACGGAAGTCCAAAACGAGCCTTTTTTGTAATTATTAAAGTTATTTGGGTTAATAGGAACGGGTTTTGCCCAACCAAACCCCGCCACCGCGAACAATAAAATACCGAGCGGATCAAAATGCTTGATGGGATTTAACGTCATTCTTCCTGCAAATTTCGCCGTAGGGTCACCGCATTTATACGCGGCAAACGCGTGCGAAAATTCGTGAAGCGTAATGACGAGCATAGCCGCTAAAAATTGCGCTATAATAACGAAAAGTTTTTCAATATAATATTCCATATGCTTTTATTGTAGTATATTTCCCCAAAAAGGCAAGTATGCCACATAATTATTTGCTAAAAAATTATTTCTTTGCCAACCTATTCGGTATTACGTCATTACGGTTAATATCTTCGTACGACTGCGGACGAACGATATATTCCGACTGTCCTTCGTTTACCAACACGCAAGGCGGGATAAGGTTACGGTTATAATTCATCGCCATTGAATAGTTATACGCGCCTGTAGAAAGTACCGCAAGAATATCCCCCGGTTCTACCTTTGGCAACGCTACGTTTACGGCGATGATATCCCCGCTTTCACAGCATTTTCCCGCAATTGATACGATTTCCGTCGGCGTTTCCAACGCTCGGTTTGCTAAAATAGGCGTATATTTAGATTGATATAACGCATATCGGGGATTATCGAACATACCGCCGTCGATCGCCACGTATTTTTTTACACCGACGATATCCTTGATTGCGCCGACCGTATACAAGGTCACGCCCGCTTCCCCAACGATAGAACGACCGGGTTCTACGAGCAAATACGGTAAATCCATTTTATACAACGCAGCTTTGTCCTTAACCGCTTTAATAAGAGCTTCTAAATATTCCGCGTATCCTTCGGGCGGAATTTTACGGTCTTCGTCGGTATACCAAACGCCGAAACCACCGCCAAGATTGAGCGTTTCCAAAACAAAAGAGTACTTTTGCTTCATTTCCGCGGCAAAACCCATACATTTTTTTACGGCAAGCACGAATGCTTGCTTTTCAAAAATTTGCGAGCCGATATGGCAATGATAACCCTGTAAATGCACGTTCTTTTTCGCAAGCGCGTATTTCGTGACGTCTTCCGCCGTGCCGTCTGCAAGCGAAAAGCCGAATTTACTGTCCGTCGTTGCCGTTTGCACGAAAGCGTGTGTATGCGCTTCTACCCCAGGATTGATACGAAGGAGTATATTTTGTACAATACCGCGCTTTTTCGCTTCTGCGTCGATTTTGTCAATTTCCGAATATGCGTCCGCTACGATACAACCGATTCCCGCATCCAACGCTTCGCCGATTTCGTAATCGAGTTTATTATTTCCGTGCATATAAATCCTTTCTGCGGGAAAACCTGCTTGTAAAGCGGTATAAAGCTCCCCGCCGGAAACGGTATCTACGCCGATATTTTCTTCGTCGGCGATACGGTAAATCGCTTGACAAGAAAAGGCTTTCGACGCGTACAAAACCATTCCGTAGCCGTTATAACAGCGAGCCAAAGTATCGCGATATACGCGCATCATTTTACGGATATACGCTTCGTCAAAAAGGTAAACGGGCGTACCGAAACGCTTTGCAAGCTCTACGCAATCCGCGCCGCCAAGCTCCAAATGCCCGTTTTCGTTAATTTTCAAAGTTTCTCTTTCGTTCATACTTATTCGTCCTTAAAAATAACTACCTTTATTGTATCAAATTTCATCGTAAAATGCAAGAACACGAACGCTCTTTTTTAAGTAAAAATCCGCTTTCGCGATAATTTTTTTTCGCAAAAACGGATTGATTTAATTTTTTAACCGTTCCAAGCTCTCGCAATATCGCGTAAACGATCCAAAAAGTTGGCTTTTACTACCGTTTCCGCGGAAAGTAAGGGTATACGATCAATTTCTACGCCGTCTTTATACACGACGGCTTCCCCTACCTTCGCACCTTTTTCAACAGGAGCGCGCACGCTTTCAAACTCGTATTCGATTTCTAGGTTTGCTTTCTCTCCGCGTTTGCAAAATGCGTATGCCGAGCGCTCGGGATATACGTTAACCGTCTTTTCTTTACCGCCGTTTACAAAAACGGTTTGCTCCAAGTTTTCGCCGATCCGCAAAATAGGAGTTGCCGCGTAATTCGCAAAGGCGTAATCAAACATTGAACGGGTATCGTCGAAGCGGTTTTTACTGTTTTCTTCACCGATAACGACGGAAATTACGCGCATATCGTTACGCTTTGCCGTTGCGGCAAGACAAAATCCCGCTTGATTTGTAAATCCCGTTTTTCCGCCGTCGCAACCGTCGTAAAAACGAACGAGCTTGTTCGTATTCGTGATTTCCGTATATCTACCTTCGGGGTGTTGGAATTTATCCAACCATACTTTCCCAAATTCAAAATATTCTTCGTGTTGCAGTAATGCTTTCAACATCACCGCCACGTCTTTTGCACAAGAATACTGCGGCTCTTTGGGAAGCCCCGTGCAATTCGCAAATAAAGTATCGTTCGCACCTAATTCCTTGGCTTTTTCATTCATTCGCTCGGTGAATACGGCTTCGTTTCCCGCTATTTTTTCCGCCAAAGCAACGCAACTGTCGTTCGCGGAGCATACGACGATACTTTTAATTAAATCCCGAACAAGATATTTTGCGTTTGCTTCCAAAAATACCTGCGAACCACCCATCGAAGAAGCTCGTTCGCTCACGACGATCGCTTCGTCCATCGACATAACACCGCGATCAATCGCGTCAAACGCTAAAATCAAGGTCATAATCTTACACATACTTGCAATAGGCAATCGCACTGTTTCATTTTGCTGATATATCGGCGTTCCCGTCCCGAAATCCATTAAATAAGCGGATTTCGCGCGAATTTGTAAATCGTAATCGTTGGTTTTTGCTACTTTTATGCTTTCATTTTCAAAAGTAGCAGTATAATACGTTTCGCTTAATACGGCACCTGCTTTTTGCGTCGCCGTCTTTAATCCGCCGCAACCGATTATAAACGCCGCGGCAAGTAAAAGTCCTGCTTTTCCTTTCATTTTCTCTCTCCTTTTTATATTTTGTCAGACAATTCAAAATTACTATGCTGCACATAATTATTATTCTTGCAACATCGTTTGAATGTTAATACCGTAACCACGTGTTGGGTCGTTCAAAAATACGTGCGTAACTGCACCTACCAACTTTTCGTTTTGTACAATCGGGCTTCCGCTCATTCCCTGCACGATACCGCCTGTTTGAGCGATTAAATCGTCGTCCGTAATTTTAATGACGTAATTTTTATTTTCTTTGTTATATAAATCTACTTTTACGATTTCTATTTCAAATTTTGTAGGCGTAACTCCGTTTACCGTTGAATATATATAAGCTTTCCCCGGACAAACGCTTTGCGAACTTGCCACGACGCGCGTTAAATCTTGCGTAGGGTAATCGTTAGAAATTCGCCCGAAAATACCGCACTGACAAAGCTTTTCCGCATTTCCAAGCGTTTTATCGCTTAAAAACATACCGCGGAGTTCGCCTGCTCTACCCCTTACGCCTTTGCTTACGCTTACGATATTACATTCATACACAATTCCGTCCGAAATTTGAAGCTCACGCTTATTTTCGCTCACAACAGCGTGACCGAGCGCGGCAAAACGACCATTCGTTTTATCAATATACGTAACCGTACCTATCCCCGAAACGTTATCACGCGCCAAAATACCGATTTTATAGCGGTTCGTAACCTTGTCTTTTACCGCTTTAATTTTGACCGTTTGCATTTCTCCGCCGCGTTCAAAATCCAAAGAAAGCTCTTTTCCTTTACTTTTATCGACAATTTCGTTTAATTCTCCGATCGTTTCCACGTTAATGCCGCCAATTTTAACAATTCTATCCCCTGCACGCAATCCTGCGTTTAAGGACGGGGAAGAAACGCCGTTTTCGCTCATAACTTCGCAAAGGCCCACAACCTGTACGCAACCCGATTTCAAGGAAAAACCTGCGGACATACCGCCGATATACACCAAATTTTCTTGCGCGGACACCTTAACCGTATATCCGCTTCCGATAAACGAGAAGGACAATAACGCCCCTAAAACAAAAACACTCAATTTACGCATATTTCCCTCCGTTTCAAAGGTAATTTGTGCAAATTGAGTATTTCTATTCTTTTATAGGGGCAAAACGCCTTATTCTATTCTTTCAATTTATGGATTTTTTGTATTCTTTTGCCTGTAAAAGCAATTCTTCGGCGTGTTTATAGGCGTATTCATCGGTAACGTCCCCGCCAAGCAAGCGCACGATTTCCTTTAACTGCATACGCTCGTCAAGCGCGTATACGTTCGTTACCGTCTTTCCGCTCGTTTCCGTCTTTTCAATTAAAAATTCGTTATCACTCATAACGGCGATTTGCGCCAAATGCGAAACGGCGATAATTTGCGTATTTTTCGCAATCGAAGCAAGCTTTTCCCCAACCACTTTTGCCGTTTTTCCGCTAATCCCCGCGTCGATTTCGTCAAAAATATACGTGGAAATTTCATTGATATTCGATAATTGCGTTTTAATCGCCAACATAAAACGGCTCATTTCCCCGCCGCTGATAATTTTCCCAAGTGGTTTCATCGGCTCGCCCGCGTTCGCAGAAAACAAAAATCTAACGCTATCCATACCGTTTCCGTTCGCTTTTTCTACGTCCGCTTGGGTATATTCGTCAAATTCAATAGCAAACTGCGCGTTTGCAATGTTCAGCGTTTTTAACTCGGCGGTAACGCGGTTACAAAACGCCGTACCTTCCGTTTTTCGCATAGCCGTCATTTCTTGGCAAATCGCATAAATCTTTTCATTCGTTTTGCTTCTTTTTTTAGTCAGTAAAGTGTATTGTCCTTCACAGTCGGAAAGCAATTCATATTCTTGACGTATACTTTGTAAATACCCGTCTATTTCCGCTTTATTTGCCCCGTATTTGCGTTTTAACGTGCGAATTGTATCCAAACGAGCTTCCGTTTCTTCCGCTTCGCTTTCGTCAAAATACAGCTCGTCCGCAAGAGAAGAAAGCGTTTCAAACGCGTCCGCGGCGTCCGCTGCAATCCCTTCTATCCTATCGCAAAGCTCCGCGTATACGGCGTCAATACCCGATACGGGCGCAAGCGAACGTTTCGCATAACGTAAGCTATCGAGCACACCAGCTTCCCCCGCAAAGCTTTCCGTCGCATCGCGAACGGCGGTTATAATTTTCTCCAAATTATTAATCTTGTTGCGTTTTGCAAGCAATTCGTCTTCTTCATTTTCTCGCAAATCCACCGCTTCAATCTCTTCAATTTGAAAACCTAAAACGTCAAGCCGTCTACCGCGTTCCTTTTCGTCGCCCCCGAGCATTTTAATACGCTCGTCAATCTCCCGCCTTTGCTTCAAAAGTCCCGACAAAATTTCTTTCTTTTCGGAAAGCTTTTCACCAACGACTTCGTCAAGCGTTTTTAATTGATTGCTTTCCTTTAATAAAAAGAAATGCTCGCTTTGACCGTGAACGTCCACGAGAGAATCGGTTACGCTACGAAGCATTGATACCGTCACGGCGTTCCCGTTGATTTTAATGGTATTTTTACCCGTTTCCGAGAACTTACGGGAAATAATAATTTCCCCGTCTGAATCAATATCCATTTCTCGCAAAACCTGCACAGCGCGAAAGCTTTCAGGAACGATAAATTCTGCTTTTACCATACAATCCGTTTCCCCGTAGCGTATCATAGACCGATCGGCTTTAGCACCCAAAACGAAATTGACGGAATCGAGAATAACTGATTTTCCCGCTCCCGTTTCACCCGAAAGTACGTTTAAGCCTTCACCAAAGGTAATATCCGCGTTTTCAATCAACGCCACGTTTTTAATGGTAAGTCTGGATAACATAACGCGCCTTATCTAATAAATTCGTTGATTTTTTCCACAACCGCAACTGCACAATCGTCGTCTTCGCAAACGATTAAAAGCGTATCGTCACCCGCCACAGAGCCGACAATGCCCGCATAATTCAATTTATCCACAACCGCACCCGCATTCGCGCCGTTGCCCGTCAACGTTTTTACGACGACGAGATTTTTTGCCGATTTTACCGACACAACGCAATCGCGGAAAAGACTTTTCATTTTCGGTGAAATTTCACTCTCTCCACCGCTAATATAAGCGTAACGGTATTTTTTTTCAATCCCCGCCACCTTAAACAAGTGCAAATCGCGAATATCTCTCGAAATCGTGGCTTGCGTAACCACAAGATTGAGCGCGTTCAATTCCGCACATAATTCTTCTTGCGTTTCGATTTCTTTTCGGGAAATGATTTCCAAGATTTTAGCGTGTCTTGCTGACCTTAACATATATTTTTTCTCCTTATCCTATCATTCGTTCAATTTATTTCTAACTTTTGCAAAGAAATCTGCCGTATCTCTTACGGGGAAATCCGCCGTAAACGGTGCTTTACTGATACGGATTTCCGTACCTTCGGGCAAACCTGTAATCGCAAGTCCGTCGGCGAGTAAAATTGCTTTCCCGCGCGTTACGCGAACGCGCACTTCTTCCGAATCGGGGAACACAATCGGGCGGTTTCGCATAGAAAACGCGCAAATGGGCGTCATCATAAACACGGGTACTTCGGGCGTCAAAATCGCACCGCCTGCCGAAAGGGAATATGCCGTCGAGCCCGTTGGCGTACAAATCAGCAAACCGTCGCCCGCAATCACGTCTTTACCGTCGTTCATATCCACTTCCAAGCGCAAAATTTGCGTATTTTTATCCGAATATAAGCCGTAATCGCGCTGTAAAGCAATCTCATTCAAGGCATAAAAGCTTTGTCCTGCAATTTCTAACCGCAACAAACTGCGTTTTAAGATACGGCATTTTCCGTCTTGGATTTGCGAAAGCAATTCCTTGACCTTTTCACGCTCGTCTTTTTCGTATTCCGTTAAAAATCCTAAATTTCCGTAATTAATTCCGATGATTTTGATTCCCTTTTTTGCCGCGATTACCGCCGAGTGCAAAATCGCGCCGTCGCCGCCAAGCACCACCGCTACGTCCACGTCGTCAATTTGTGTAGGAAGCGTAAAACGTTTGGTTTCATATCCAAAATCGCGTAAAAAAGCGATAAATTCTTCAATTACAGCTTCGTTTTTTACCTTAGCTTTATTGCCAAGCACCCCTATTTTCATCGTTTTCTCCCGTTCGTATTATTTTCGTCTTTAGAAACGAAGTCCTTAACTTGTTTTATAATATGTTCAACCGTTTTTGCGCCCGTATAACGGGGACTTAAACGTAATATATATTCAATATTTTTACCCTTTTTAATCGGTGCGTGCGTAATATCAAAGGGATATAACCCGTTTTCTTTTGCATACCCAAGCACCTTTTCCACAATTTTTGCGTGCGCGGTTGGGCGCACGATCCCGCTTTTGCCTATATTTTGATTTTCACATTCAAATTGCGGTTTTATAAGCACCAAAGCTTCGCCCGTTTCCCCTAAAACGCTTTTAATCGTTGGAAAAATATGCCGTAAGGAAATAAAGCTTACGTCCGTTACCACACCGTCTATTTCTTCAAGAAAATTCGCTTTTGAAAGATATCGGGCGTTGGTATTTTCCATAATAACGACCCGTTTATCCGTCGATAAACTTTCGTGTAAAAGACTTTCTCCAACGTCAACCGCAAAAACCTTTTTCGCTCCGTTTCGCAGTAAACAATCGGTAAAACCGCCCGTACTTGCACCGATATCCACAAACGTTTTATCCCTACAATCAAACCCGAAAACTTCCAAAGCCCGCGCCAATTTATAACCGCCGTTGGACACGAACGTTTCTTTGGGTTGTATAAAGGCAATTTCATCCGTTTCCTTGATCTCGTCCTTACTTTTAACGGGCTTGCCGTTGACGAGAACGAAACCTTTTTCAATCGCTTCCGCGGCTTTCGTGCGTGAGCCGAATTTCTCGGCAAAATACTTGTCCGCTCTCATTGCAACGCTTCCGTAATAAAACGTTCAATATCTTCGCAATTTACCCCGTATTCACCTTGTAAATCAGCGATTTTACCTTGGGGAATAAACTCGTCGCGATAAGCAAAATTCTTGATTTTGCAAGACTTTTCCAGTTTTATGAGCGCGCTATTGATCATCGCGCCCAACCCGCCTAAAAATACGTTGTCTTCCATCGTTACGACGTATTCGCTTTGTAAATTTCGTAACACTTCCAAATCCAAAGGTTTTACGAAACGAGCGTTTACTATATCGAACGATTTGCCTTGTTTTTCAAGCCGCCGCAATACTTTCATTGCGATAATCAAGCTCCGTTCCCCTGCCGCTATCACCGTAACTTTTCCGTTTTCACGGCGTAAATATTCCCATTTTCCCGCAACGATCGGCGTTTCGTTCGTTTCAAATACCACCTTTCCCGAACGAGGATAACGAATGGCAAGCGGATGATTATAAGTTGCGCTAAACGCGAGCATACGCTTTAATTCTTCCGTGTCCTTGGGTACGGCAACGGTTAAATTCGGCACGAGCGATAAATAGGAAAGATCGAATACCCCTTGATGCGTTTCCCCGTCCGAGCCGGAAATTCCCGCGCGGTCAATACAAAACGTTACGGGCATATCCTGCGAACAAACGTCGTGGATGATTTCGTCAAAAGCACGCTGCAAGAAAGTGGAATATACGGCGTAATAGGGTTTCAACCCCCCTGCCGCCATTGCCGCGCATAAAACAGAAGCATTTTCTTCGCAGATCCCCACGTCAAAAGCCCGTTCGGGATAGGTATTAAAGAAATCTTCCAAACCAAGCGCTTCTTTCATTGCCGCCGAAACGACGGTGATTTTCTCGTTTTCTTGCGCCAAAGTGCAAAGACTTTCTCCTAATACTTCGGAATATTCCTTTTCCTTGGGAGAACCAACGGGCGGAACGCCGTGCGTGTTCGTCGGATGTTCTTCGCTGAACTCGTAGCCTTTCCCTTTTTTAGTGGCAATATGCAGTAACACCGAACGCTCGTTAAGTAATGCTTTGGCTTCCGTTAAGGCGTCAATCATTTCGTCCACGTCGTTGCCGTCTTTTACGCCAAGATAAGTCAAACCAAACTGCTCCAAAAGCTGAATTCCGTCCGCTTTTTGTTTCTCCTTAACGGTGTCTAAAATTTCGTGCATACCCCCAACCGTCGGCGATATGGACATTCCGTTGTCGTTTAACACAATCAAAATATTCGTATTTACTATCTTCAAGCTGTTCAAAGCTTCGTATACAAGTCCGTTATTAAAAGATCCGTCGCCGATATAAGCGATTACGAAACGGTTTTCTTTATGAAGATCTCTCGCTTTCGCTAAACCGATCGCTGCGGCAACCGAAGTTCCCGCGTGCCCCGTGTCGTAGCAATCGTATTCGCTTTCCGTTCGTTTGGGAAAGCCTGAGATCCCCCCCGCTTTTCGCAAGGTTGAAAACCGATCCGCACGACCGCTTAATAATTTATAGGCATAGCATTGATGCCCTACGTCAAACACGATTTTATCGTTCGGAAAATCAAAAACGTAAAAAAGCGCGACGGTAGACTCAACCGCGCCGAGATTAGACGCAAGATGTCCGCCGCATTGCATAACCGTTTCATAAATCACCCGACGAAGCTCGTCACATAAAACGTTTAACTCGCTTCTCGTGCATTTTTTTACGTTTTCGGGCAACCAGTTTTTTAACATTGCCGAAGCTCCTTATCCTTATTTGCTACGATTGAGTATATAATCCACCAAATCGTTCAAAAACGCCGTATCGCCGTCAATCCCTTCCAAAACGGCGTGACAGGTTTTGGCACATTCGTCCGCGCGGATTTTCGCACCTTCCAAACCGTATAAACGGATTGACGTTAATTTATTTTCGTTTTCGTCCTTGCCGATCGTTTTACCGAGCAGCTTAAAATCGCCCGTTACGTCTAAAATATCGTCCGTCGTTTGAAAAAGCACGCCCAAAAGCTTCCCAAATTCTTCAAACGCTAAATAATACTTATTCCCCGACAAAATGCTAGCAATCGCAACGGGTGCAAGTAATAATTTCCCCGTTTTATGCGCGTAAATATACGACAATTCGCTTTCGGTAACTTCCGCGCTTGCATTCGTATAATACAAATCCGCGGATTGTCCCGCAATCATACCGTAAACACCCGCGCATTCGTTCAAAAATTTTGCTGCTAATACGTATTTTTCGCCCTTTCCGCACTCATCAAAGCATATCGCATACGCTTGATTTAACAAACCGTCACCCGCAAGAATGGCGTTCGCTTCGCCAAAGGCTTTATGGCAAGCAGGCTTGCCGCGACGGAAATCATCGTTGTCCATAGCAGGCAAATCGTCGTGCACGAGCGAATACGTGTGTATCATTTCAAGCGCTAACGCAAAAGGTAAAATATCTTCGTGTTCAAGCCCCAAAATGTCCGCGCAAGCGAGCATTAAAACGGGACGGATACGTTTCCCGCCGTTGAGCAGGCTATACGCCATACTTTCCCCAAGCAAAGCGGGACGGGTGGATAATTTTTCCACGTACTTGTTTACAAACGCTTCAAATTCTTGAATATAAGCGTTATAGGTTAAGGTAAAGCCGGTCAATTTCTTTACTCCTTAAAAGCCGCTAATGCGGTATTATACATAAGCATCGTAATCGTCATAGGTCCTACGCCGCCAGGAACGGGCGTAATCAAGGAACATTTTTCTTTTACGGCTTCAAAGTCCACGTCGCCGCAAAGTTTGCCGGTCTCGTCGCGGTTCATTCCCACGTCGATCACGACCGCTCCCTGTTTTACCATATCCGCTGTAACGAATTTTGCTTTTCCGACGGCAGAGACGAGTATATCCGCAGTTTTACAAATTTCTTGTATATCTTTTGTTTTACTATGACAAACGGTAACGGTGGCGTTTGCATTGAGAAGAAGCATTGCCATAGGCTTGCCCACGGTATCGCTTCTGCCGAGCACGACGGCGTGTTTGCCCGAAAGCTCCACCCTTTCGTTTTCTAACAGCTTCATCACGCCAAGCGGCGTACAAGCCACCATTCTTTCCTTGTGCAAAGTTAAAAGCCCTAAGTTTTGCGCCGAAAAGCCGTCAACGTCTTTTTCAAACGGGATTTTCGACATCGCAGCTTCCGCGTCAAAGCCCTTAGGTAAAGGCAGTTGCAACAAAATCCCATCGACTTGCGGATCGGTTGCAAGCGCATCTAACAGCGTTTCCAGTTCCTTTTGCGTTGTCGTTTCGGGCAATTCGTAGGAATACGAACGAATCCCCACTTCCGCGCAAGCCTTGATTTTATTGCGAACGTAAATTTGCGAAGCGGGATCGCTTCCAACAATCACGACGGCGAGTCCTGGGGTTTTATCCCGTTCGGTAATTTTTATTTTCAAGCGTTCGCGAAGCTGTAACGCGTACGCTTTTCCGTCAATTATTTTCATTATCGTCACCGATTTTTTTATTAATTACTCCCGAAAGTACGCCGTTGACGAAATCCGCACTCTTTTCCGTGGAGTACTTTCTCGCAAGCCCCGTCGCTTCGGATACGGACACGACGGGCGGTATCTCGTCGAAATAGCAAATTTCCGCCATTGCGATCAGCAAAATACTTTTATCCGTACGGTTGATACGGTTTTCTTTGTAGTGATGACAAGCGTCTTCAATGCCTGCAATCAACTCGTCGCGGTGCTCATCCACCGTTGCAATCAAGTCGGCGGCAAAAAGTAAATCTTCTTCCTTTTCAAGCTTGAACTGCTTAAAAATTTTCTTTTGAAGTAGCTCGATGCAATCCGTGTTAAACTGTTGCGCGAATATAATATTCAAAGCGGCTTCTCTTGCTGCGTTTCTCATAAGTCTCTCCGTTTTTTTACTCTTTGATATGACGAAAACCCTTCTCTATCGGGAAGGGTATGCGTCGTAATTTAATTTTCTTCCGTCGGCTCGTCTTCTTCTTTTTCAACGGGCGGTTGTTCGATAAATTCCACGTCGCGAATATGCACGTCAACCTGCGCTACCTTATATCGCGTCATATTTTCTACGCTTTGTTTTACCGATTGTTGAATACGGTACGCAAGCTCGGGAACGTTATATCCGTATTTTACGACTACGGATACGTCTACGTAAATCCCGTCCTTTTCAATATACAGCGAAATGCCGTTTCTCGTACCTGAAACAGGCTTTGCCCCTTCCACTTCCGCAACCGCTAACGCAACGATGTTATGCACGATCCCCGCGTTATAAACGACTTTCCCACTTTCGTTGTCTTTTACGTCTAATTTAATATTACGCATTCAAAAAGATCTCCTTATAATCTTTGATTATATTATAGCATATCTTTTTGAATATTTCTACTGTTTTGAAGATATTTTCTTCTCTTTTTTTTAGCTTTCCGCATAAACGGGCATAATTATAATGTTTCCTGCAACGATTCCCGTTTCGTTTTTCAGCATATTGTAGATAGATAACGCCGTATCGTAGTTAAGTTCGGACGAATTGATAAACACGTTTACGTTATCCGAATCTACGGAAACGGACACTACCGCATCCGAAAAACCGAGCGATTTTACCATATTTTCCAAAATGAGTTCTTGTTCCATCGCTGCAACGATTTCCATTTTCATTTCGGTTGCCGCTTCGTATTTTTCGTCGCCTTCTTCATAGAGCGCAATCACGCTATCGAGCTGTACGAGTTCTTCGTTACGGGTAGTCGTACGCTCCGAACGATAGGTCGTAAAATAATTTGCGGTGGTTACGCCGTCTTCGGCAGACGCGATCGTATCAGTATTCGCCAACACGAAATTGAATACGGCGGTTACTGCAAGTAACAACACCAACGACGACATTACGATAATCTTCTTTTTGTTTGACATAGTTTTATCTCCTTTTACTCTTTTTTCAAATAAATTTTCACGGCTTTTTCCTTCGTTCCAAGAGCCGCCGCGACAGCTTCCCGAACGTTCATAATGACTTGCAAATCATTTGCACCTTCACAAACGACGACGACACTTTGTACGCCTTGTTCCGTTTCGCAAATCATTACTTCCGCTTCTCCGACACCTTCTATTTGCCCGAGAAGCTGACTGACCTTCTTTTCCGTTTCCGTTACCGCCGTAGCGTTTACGGAAATGTTTTCACCGTCCGTATAAAATACCTTCCACACCGCAAATACGAGCGCAAGAGCGAGAACGCTGACAATCAAAATATCCTTTAACCTTCCCCCTATTGCAAAGCGGCGTTTATTTTCCGTTTTTATCGTTTTATTCAATTAACACCTCGCTACAATAATTTTTCGTTAGATATTCCGACATTCCCGCTTTTACCTCCCGATCGACGTCTTTTTCTATTCGTACGCGTATTTTCGTGATACGGATATCACATTCGTTTTCAATTTCCCACTCTAAATTTACAATCGCTTTGACGGCAAATCGTTCGTATAATTCTTCTTGAAGCGTTTTTTCCGTCTGCGTAATTCTCGTTTCACTGTAATACTGTATGAACGCCCCGTCCGTCGGTATGACTGTTTGCGGAAAAAATACTTGGGAATTTGCTTGATTTTCGTTATTTAACGCGTCGAAAAAATTATCTTTTTGTAAAAAAGCGGGTATGGGCGCAATAATTGCCAGCAAACAAGCAAGCTTTGCCACGCCTTTTATAACCGCCGTCGTTTTCCCTTCGGGCATAATCGCCGTAATGATCGACGAAATTAAGACCGTACCGATAATACATAGCAAATACCCGTTCATAGCAATGCCTCCGACGTAGAAACGAGCAATAAGATAGACAAAAAATATAAAAACGCCGTAAAGAGTAATCCCGCCGTGCAATAATGCAAATTTTCCGCCGTTTCACCTAAAAAATCAGAAATACGGCTATCTCCGAACGGTTGCGTAATCGCCGCAGTAAAGCGCAAAAACAGATTGACGGCAATCAGCAGTATCAACGGCTCGAAAAGTACGCTAATCATTAGAAAAATGCTCATGCTTCCAAGCGAATTTTTAATTAAAACGCTACCCGCTACGGCAAGATCAAACCCGCCCGACAAAAACCCGCCGACGATGGGAATACCGTTCCCGATGGCGTATTTTGCAGCTCTACGCACAACCCCGTCGTAGGTTGCCGCCGTAATGCCTTGGAGTGTAAAAAATAAACCGAATACGGATATACAGACGCCGATAATCCATTTGTTTATACTCTTAAAAAAAACCGTAAACTTATTAATTTTCAGCTCTTTGGTTAAATTGCTCGCCATTGAAAAAGCAATAATCGTCACGGTTAGCGGAAAAACGATTTTAGACAGCACGGAAACGATGGTCGTTGAAAAGAAAGCTACGGCGGGACGGCATACGGAAACGGTCAAAGCACCCCCGCTTGCCGCCATTAAGGTCAGCATAAGCGGATAGACGATTTGCATTTGCGTTTGCATTGAGCTCGCGCTTTGCATCGCCGTTTCAAACACTTCGGTTAAAACCCCGATTAAGGGTATCAACGCTGCCGCGTAGGTTACCATAAAAATCATATCGGCGGAAGTTTGTCCGTTCATACCGCTTTTTATGGTCGATAATACGCCCGATAATAAGCTCACGGCGGCAATACAGGCAAAGGCAGGCACAAGCTCGCCAACGCGGGAAAATAGTACTTGCAATAATTCTTCGCCGAAATCCTGATAATCAAACGTTTCGCCTTTGATATAAGCCAAAAGCCGTTCCTTTACGCTTTCATCGGAAAAATTACCGATGGAATTTACATAGTTTTGTAAGGCTTGCAACTCCAGCTCGTCTATCATTCCATAAATGGTTTCATTAAGCTTTTCTTCCGCTTGGGCTTCTTCGGCGGAAGCGAAAACCGTCGTAAATCCACCACAGACGGATATGAATAAATGAATAAAAACAATCAAGAAAAACAGGTATATTTTTTTACCTTTAACCATACTAAACCAACCGTATAAATTCGTTTACGAGCTGTAACAAGCCTTGAAAAATAGGCAAAGACAAAATTACGATCGTAATTTTTCCGCCAAGCACGATTTTATCGGCAACCGCTTGCGACCCGAAGTCGTTTAATATCCCCGCGCCAAACTCCGTCAAATACCCCACACCAACGATTTTTAACAGTATTTTTATCAGTCCGTTTTCCACGCCAGTAGCCTGCGCGATGGATGAAAAAACACCTAATACGCCTTGCAGGGAATCAACGATAAAAAGCAAGATGACGATAATCCCCGTAACCGTTACGGCAAAAGACAATTCGGGCTTCGTAGACTTTAATAAAATTGCGGAAATCGCCGTCACGAACGCCACGCCGATAATTTTCATAATATCCATTTTTTATCCCCTACAATAGCCCGAAAATATTTTTAATATCTTCAAATAAATCGCCGATCATTCCAACCACTACCGCAAGTACGATTACAAGCCCTACGATGCTTACCAAAGTGGCGATATCGTCCCTATCGGATTTTTTAAGAATTTGGCAAATTACCGTAATGATAATACCGATTGCCGCAATTCTAAAAAGTATGGTAATATCCATTATTTATAACCCCTTTGGCTTTCTTTATATCAATAAAATTAAAATCAAAAGACCGCATAAAAATCCAAGCTTTACGAATAAATCTCCATATTTTTTACTTTCCGCCGTCGCCGTATCGCGGAGCGCGGTCACGTTCGTTTTAACGGAAGAAAAAAAGGTTTTTTGGGAAGAACTATCCCCTTTTCCAAGCATATAAAAATAATCGCCTACCATGCTTTTTTCTTCTTTTCTTAAAAAATCGAAATCCGCATTTTCTAACAGATTATCTGCCGTCAGCGTTTGTTTATCTATATTTTCGGCGTAAATATAGAGTAATTTTTCAAAATCACCCTTATACGAGAACTTGGAAAAAAACTCTTTTAACGGGCGGCGATAATAGGCAATCTCATTCAAAAACCGTTCGTTAAAATCGTATAATTGCGAAAAAAAATCTTTTCTTCTTCGATACTTTTTTCCAAGCAAATACCCGCAAAAGGTGGCAAACGCTACGATTGCAATTCCTAACAACACTTTCTGCATTTTTAATCCACTCTCCGACCTTTCGTATCGTAAACACCGTCAATTTGTCCAATTTTTTGCTTGTTTAATATAACGTACCGTTCAAATAACCCCAAAAAAGGTTGTTTTATATCCGAAATGCAAGAAAAATGTGCGGAAGCAAGTACCTTTACACCGCCGTACACCGCTTTTTCTACGGCAGCACAATCGAGCGCAGAAAGCTCGTCCGTAATAATAACGTCGGGGCGCATCGCACGTATTCCCGCTTCAAACGCCGTCGCTTTATCGGCATATTTTAATATATCGCATCCATTTTTAACGTTTCCGCAACCGATTTCCCCGCGTTCATCGCAAATCAATACGTTTTTTCGCCCTTTCTCACTAATTATACGCCCCAAATCCCGCAAAATCGTCGTTTTACCTAAACCAGGCGGAGAAGCGATTAAAACGTTACGTACTTTGTCACGCATACAACGTTGAAAAATCTCATCCCCGCAGCCCACAATCTCGTGCGGTACGCGAATACATAAAGACGTAAAGTTTCTTATGCTTAACGGTTGTCCTTTATCAAAGACGTATTCGCCCGCAAGTCCGATACGTTCGCCCTTACCCGCCGTGATAAATCCCCTTTTAATTTGTTCTTCTACGGAATACACCGAGTAGTTTCCTGCCCGAAAAACGCAATCGCTTATATCCCCGTCATCGCATACGATCGCTTGTTCTATACGCTCGCAAACACCGTACGAACCTAAATATTTATATTCACCTAAATAGTTGATTAACGTAGGAAAATCGGCACGTAAACGTATTTCGTATACGTTGTTTATATTGACGTTTTTCAAGGCGTCTTTTATTCGTTCGGGTAAAAATTCAAGCATTTGATATACTATATGCAACGGGTTGTCCATATAGAACAAAAAAAGCCTTTCCGTTTTGGAAAGACTTTCTTTATTTTTTGTAATTTTATTTTGTATAATCAAAGAGTAGCTGCGCACTCTTTTCTACGAAGTCGGATAATTCTTCGGGGGCAAGCTTTTTATAGGAAAGCATAGCTAAATAATAAATTTGATTGACGATGATTGCTTGCTTTTCTTTGGGTTGCGTTAACAAGTTCGAAATTACGGGGTTGGTTAAATTCAAAACGAGCGTAGCGTTTTTCGCAGGATCGGTGCTGTCCATACCGTAAAAACCGTTCATTTCCGACATTCTACGCATAAATTCATCCACGTTCACGACAGCGGGAATTTTTCCGCTTTTGAAATTTTCCGCACGTACGGCAATATCCTTATTAACGAGCTGTTCCTTAAACGCGTCGATCAATTCTTTATGGTCTTCCACGTTTACCGTTTCACCGCTCTTTAATGCCCCGTCTATATCCGCGTCTATACGAACGAAACGGCATTTTTTGGGGTTTTTATATTCGATATAGCTAATAAAGTGCGGATCAATATAGGTATCGCAAACAATCGCGTCCAAGCCCGCGTCCTTAAACATCGCAATATACTGCGCTTGTTGCGCTTCGTCGCTCACGTAATAAATCGCTTTTGGCATTACCCCGTTTTTCGCGTCTTCATCGCTTATTTCTTCACCAAGAAGCGCGGAAATCGGTTGATATTCACCGTTCAAATTCTTGAAAATGAGAATATTTTGTACTTTTTCATAAAATTCGTTTTCTTTAATACAGCCGAATTTTATAAAGGTAGCAATATCCTTCCAGCAATTTTCAAAGCGTTCACGATCGGTGTTGAAAAGCGAAGTTAATTTATCCGCAACCTTTTTCGTGATATGCTTGGATATTTTTTGCACTTGTTTATCGTTTTGCAAAAAGCTTCTCGATACGTTCAAGGGTATATCGGGACAATCGATTACGCCGTTTAACAGCATTAAAAATTCAGGAATTACTTCTTTAATATTATCTGCGATAAAGACTTGATTACAATACAGCTTCACTTGTCCTTTTTCAAGCTGTACCTGTTGTTTTTTAATTTGGGGGAAATATAAAATACCTTTCAGACGGAACGGATATTCCATATTCAAATGAATCCAAAACAACGGCTCGTTAAAATCCATAAAGGTTTCACGGTAAAAGTTCTTATATTCTTCGTCCGTACATTCCTTGGGATCTTTCAAATACAACGGCGTGGAATTATTCAGTGGTTTATCGTTTTCGTCGCCTTTGGGATTCAAATAAATCTCAAACGGCATAAACGAGCAATATTTACGGAGCAATTCACGAACGGTAAATTCTTTCAAGAAATCTTCTTCGCCGTCCGCGATGTGCATAACAATCTTCGTGCCGCGCGTCGTTTTATCCGTTTCAGAAAGCGTATACGTAGAGTTTCCGTCCGATTCCCATCTTACCGCAGGTTCGTTTTTATAGCTTTTCGTGTAAATTTCTACGCGATCGGACACCATATACGCCGAATAGAAACCTAAACCGAAATGTCCGATAATCCCGTCGCCCGAAGCCTTTTCATATTTTTGTAAGAAATCTTCCGCACCCGAAAAAGCAATTTGCGTGATGTATTTTTCAACTTCATCCGCCGTCATACCAATACCGTTATCTTCGACGGTAAGTGTTTTATCCTGCTCGTTTACGGTAATGGTGATTTTATACGCCGTTTCGTCTTTTTCCGCTTCGCCCATATCAACGAGTTTTTTGTGCTTCGTGATTGCGTCTATACCGTTGGCTACGATTTCACGAAGAAAAATATCCTTATCGGAATACAGCCATTTTTTTATAATCGGCATCATATTTTCGCTTGAAATTTTAATTTTACCTTGTTTTTCCATAATCCTTCTCCTTGCTGTGTGCAATTTATAACAATTATCTATAAACAAAAAAAATTGCTTTTAATCGATTAAAAGCAATTTTTTCTATTTTTTATTGAATTTTCGTCATAAAACAATCAGGAGTTCTTATTGAGAAGATCCGCAATCGAAATACCAGCGTCAAGATTGCCGTCATTCCATTCCGTAACTTCGTCAACGGGCTTCGCTGCTTTGGGCTTTCTCGTCTTTTCTTTCGTTTCGCCTTCTTCTGCTTTCTTCGCCTTTCTTTCTACGTTTTCGGGCTTGGGTTCAAGCGCTTTAATAGAAAGCGTCATCTTTCTTTCCGTGCAATCCAACTTCAAAATCTTCGCGTCGATTTCTTGACCGATTGCAAGCACCGTCGTAGGATTTTCAAGGAATTCGTGGGAAATTTGAGAAACGTGTACCAAACCGTCGATACCTTTTTCCACTTCAACGAATGCACCGAAGGGTACGATTCTCACTACTTTACCGTGAATAACGTCGCCTTCCGCATATTTTTCAGCCGCAATATCCCAAGGTTGGGGTTGAAGCTGTTTATAACCGATGGAAACCTTTTTAGATTCTTCGTCGATTTTGAGCACCTTAAATTCGTATTTCTTACCGATTTCGAGAACGTCGGTAACTGCTTTCACGCCCGTCCAAGAAAGGTCGGAAATGTGCGCAAGGCAATCGAAACCGTTTACGGAAACAAATGCACCGAAAGACGTTGCACGTTCTACTTTACCTTCCACTACGTCGTCTACGTTAATCGATGCGAAAAATTCCGCTTCTTTTGCAGCTCTCGCCGCTTCCTTCGCCGCTTTTTCTTCTTCGATGATTACGCGTTGAGACGCAATAATTTCCTTTCTTCTCTCCGTTTTAAGCTCTAAAAGACGAAGACGCAATTTCTTGCCCACGTATTTATCAAGCTCTTTTACGTAACCAGCGCGGATTTCGCGAGCAGGTACGAATACCGTGTAAGAACCAAGCTGCGCCGTCAAGCCGCCCTTATTGAAGCCGGTACATTCAACTTCAAAGTCTTTACCGGACGAAATTTCCGCCAACATCGCTTCTTCTTCCTTCACTTTTTTGATTTCTTTTTGGGAAAGAACGACGCGCGGCGTAACCGCTACGACCATCAATTCAATCTCTTCACCGACCTTACCCGCGAAATCGTCTTTGTTGTATACTTCGCAATCTACTTGGTCTTTATCCAGCAGCACTTCCTTCTTGGTGTTCGGGAGCAGCACCTCAACACCCTTTTCGTCTGCCGACGAGATCGTAGCCGTAATCAACTGTCCTTTTCTAAACCGTTGTTGATTGTCCATATTCGCAACAACTTCTTCCATCGTTGCTTTTGCTTCTGTTTCCATTGCCATCTTTAATAGAACCTCCTGAGTTTGCGTCGGGTTTTCCCGACTGACCTACCTTTTCAAATCTTTGATTGTTTTATTCGTCCAACAAAACCCAACTGAAACGCTTTTATCACGGAAGAAATATGCTTTTAGAACTGCTGCTGTTCAAATTCTAAAAAGATTTTTCCGTCCGCGCCAAAATTTTTCCTGTCAAATTTTGCCGTCCTATATTAGTATATCAAATTGTTTTCAAAACAGCAACTGTTTTTTCACGATTATTGTTAAGATTTTTTATGTTTTTTAAGTTTTTTTATAAAAAATACATGTAAAATCCGTTTTCTCTTTTTCGTAAGCAAAAAAAGACGTGTTTTTATCACGCCTTTAACTTTTGTTTCACCGTTTGTAGGATACTTTGCGTTTCCGAATCGGGCGTGCTCGCACCCGTGACGATCCCAACCTTTTTACAATCCCAAATCGTTTCCCAAGAAAATTCTTTCGCGCTTGATAAACGATACACCTTTTCACATTCTTTTGCGCATATTTCGTACAATTTATTCGTGTTACTGCTATTCATTCCACCGATAACGAGTACGGCGTCACAGCGTTTTGCAAGTTCTTTCGCTTCACTTTGCCGTTTTGCCGTGGTATAACAAATCGTTTCAAAAAAAACGTCCTTATTGCCGCGTAATTTTTTTAACCCCCGAATAATTTGCTCGTATTTATCCTTTGCGTACGTCGTTTGCGCAACCACGCAACAAACCCCGTTGGGCAAAATAGAAAAATCGTCCTTTTCCGAAGAAAAAATATACGCCGAATTATCACAACAACCGTTCAATCCAACTACTTCGGGATGCGTTCTTTCCCCAACGATCACGATCGTTTTTCCTTGCTCGTACTGCTCGGTAATGATATTTTGCGTACGGCGAACGAATTCACAAGTACAATCTAAAATTTTAATATTGCGATTTTGGCATTTTTTGTAAACGTCTTTTCCAACTCCGTGTGAACGGATAATCAAAGTCGCATTTTCAGGCACGTCTTCCAAGCGTTCTACCATAACGATACCGCGGCTCGTGATTTGCTTGACGACTTCAGGGTTATGGATAATTTCACCGAATATATAGGTATTTTCAGGCGAAACGGCAAGAGCCGTATCTACGGCGTTTCTAACCCCGCGACAAAACCCGCCACTTTTCGCTACGACTATTTCCATTATGCCTTTCCTTTCTTCTTTTTAGATTGTAAATACTTCGTATGGTTTGCCCGCATTTGGAGCATTAAATTACGGATCTTTTCATCCGCTTCCACGTAGTCTTGATCGGTTAATTTTCGATCGTAATATTCCGAGAGTTCTATCGGCTCGCCCACTAAAATATGCGCCATTTTGAAATAACGGGGTTTTTGATACATTACGACGGGCACAACGGGCGATTTCGTCTTGATAGCCATTATAGCCGCACCGTGCTTAAAAGGTAACATTTCCGCGTCCGTTTTATTGCGAGTACCTTCGGGGAAAACCGCTATTTTTTGCCCGTTTTTCAAGCACTTAAACGCGTCTAATAACGCGCGAACGTCATTTCCGTCACGGTTTACGGAGATCGTTTTGATCCCCTTTGCTAACCAGCCCAAAACGGGAGTTTCACTCACTTCGCGCTTGGAAAGAAAATGCACGCCTTCCCACGTCGTCGCCGCGATATACACAGGATCAAGCATCCCATAATGATTACTCACGTAAACGCAAGCCCCGTCTTTTACTTTGCGGTTGCCAAAATAGCGAAAAGGCTTCAAAAGCCAGTAAAAAGGAATTACGAGAATACGTAAAAAGTTCATAAAATGAATGATATGTTTGCCCTTTTTATTGGCTTTAACTATTAACGTTTTGGGTTTGGGGATTTTTTTATCTCGTTTTTTTTGTTCTTGCTCGCTCATTGAACAATCTCCGTTAAATTTTACTTTGAATAGCTGCTTTCACCATGGCTACCACTTGTTCTATCGTCATTTCCGAAGTATCCACGACGATCGCGTCTTTTGCGCAAACTAAAGGCGAAAACTCGCGCTCGGAATCCTGTTTATCCCGTGCAACGATTTCCGCGTGTAAAACTTCAAAATCCACCTTTTCCCCGCGAGCAAGAAGCTCGTCGTAACGGCGTCTGGCACGAACACGGCTATCCGCCGTAATAAAAAATTTGAATTTTGCGTCGGGTAAAACCGTTGAACCGATATCCCTACCATCTAATACGCAAGACATACTACGTGCGATTTCCCGTTGCATTTCCACCATTTTCACGCGAACGGCGGGATGTGCCGAAATCGTCGAAGCCGCCATAGAGACGGCGTTTTCGCGGATTGCGGAAGAAACGTCTTCCCCGCCTAAAAGCGTACGTTGCGCGCCGTCTTGATACTCTACTTTGACGTTTAAGGTTGGCAACATCGCGTTTACGGCTTCCGCGTTTTTAGGGTCAATTCCCGATCGCAATGCCTTTAATCCGCAAGCGCGATACATCGCGCCCGTATCTAAATATAAAATATTATAGGCTTTCGCCAAAGCCTTAGCAATCGTGCTTTTACCGCTCCCCGCTGGCCCGTCCAAAGCAACGTTATAAATTTCCGATATGTCTTTTCTCAAAATTTTAGCTCCTTTTTGGTATATATGTTTCATTTTGCGAACGGTTGCAGGCTCGGTAAACAGCATTAAACGTATACATAACCGCAATCCCCCGTCGATATCAGGCTCAACGGCAGCGAATAACGGCGCGAAATCGTAGCCGTTCTCTCTTGCAGCTTTTGCAGGATGGTAGGAATGAATATCCGAAGTCAAGGAAAATAAAAACCCGCGTATTTCTTCTTTTTGCAAAGTGTTTTTTGCAAAAACTTCATCAAGTAATTCCTTTACCGCATTAGAAATATCTTCTTTGCAATCCTTTTCTATCGTCGTTGCAGCGCGTATAATCGTCATACCCGTCCCCTTTTTTATAAGAGTTTATAATTGTATTATAACGAAAAAATTTATTTCCGTCAAGTTTTCAATGCTTCTATACTAATATTTTATTTATTCTTCAATCGTATTTCCTGCGGCGTAACCCGTAGAAAAGGCTATTTGCATATTAAAACCGCCCGTAAACGCATCCACGTCTAAAACTTCACCGCAAAATTTCAAGCCTTTTACGTACTTACTTTCCATTGTTTTAGGATTGATTTCCGATACGTTTACTCCGCCCGAAGTTACGATCGCTTCTTCAAATCCACGCAAACCGCGAACATTAAAGGGTAAATTTTTTAACGTAAAAACCAACTTTGAACGTTCTTCTTTGGTGCATACGTTTACGAGTTTTTTCTCGGGAATCCCAGCCGTTTTAAGAACGAGCGAAATCAATTTTTGCGGTAATAATTCACATAAAGCGTTTGAAATTTGCTTGTTTTTATACTTTTCAAAGTCACGAAGCAAGCGTTTATCCAAGGTTTGCTCATCCAAAGCAGGCTTCAAATCAAGAAAAAGCTTTAATTTTGCCGTCGGCAAGCGGTTTATCAACGACGATGCCGATAAAATAATAGGTCCAGACACCCCGAAATGCGTAAATAACATCTCACCAAAATCGCTATAAACCTGTTTGTCGCCGTTTTTTACCGTAATAGAAACGTTTTTCAAGGTCAAGCCTTGCAATTCCTTAAAAGAATTTCCGTCTAAATTCAGCCCGCAAAGCCCGCATTTTAAGTCGGTTACCGTATGCCCGCAAGTCTTTGCAAAAACGTATCCGTCCCCCGTAGAACCCGTAGTCGGGTAGCTAATACCGCCCGTTGCCACGATTACCACGTCGCAATCGTATTCGCCCTTATCCGTTCGCAATTTTACTACGCGTGACATAGGCATTATGTCTGACATAGTATTCGTTTCTACGCGAATATTCGTTACTTTTTCATTTAATTTTATGATTACCCCCGCAATTTTGCAGGCATATTCCAAGGTTTTCGTCACATCACTCGCGTGATCGGAAGTAGGAAAAGCACGGTTTCCCCTTTCTATTTTCACGGATAATCCGTTATTTTCAAAGAATTCAATGGATTTTTGGGGCGGAAAAGAATAAATACTGCCCCTTAAAAACTTTTCGCCACGAACAACGTTTCGCAAAAATTCATCCGCGGGAACGTCGTTGGTAAAATTACATCGACCCTTTCCCGTTATATATATTTTCTTCCCAAGTTTTTCATTCTTTTCGATCAACACGACGTTATGCCCGTTTTTTGCCGCCGCATACGCCGCCATTAGTCCCGCAGGTCCACCACCCACTACGTATACTTTTTTCACAATTTACCTTCTTTTTTGACTTGAATATATTATCAATGATTTTTAATATTTATTTTGTTTCACGGTATTTGTTTCACGATAAGTCTTTTAATATTTGTTCTAAATCCTTTTCCAAGTTTTTAAGAGAAAAGTTTGATAAAATATGCACACCTTGTTTTTGTAAAGACGTTAAGTTTTTATCGTAATCGTATTGTGCGTTTATTTTTTTTAAGGCTTCGTCCATCGTAACATTATCCCGTTCGCAAATACTTTTTATACGTTCCGTCTTATCTCGTATCACGACGATAACAGTATCAAAATCCTTCTCGTAACCCCCTTCAAATAACAGCGGTACTTCCGCAAACACAAGTTTACTCGCACTTCTGTCCATTTCCGCATATAACTTTTGCATTATCAATGGATGCGCCAAGCCATTTAGTTGTTTTCTGGCCGTTCTATCGTTAAAAATAATTTCGCTTAATTTTTTAGTATCGATTTTACCGCTTACTACCGCCGCAGGAAAAAGTTTTTGCAATTTTTCTATATACGACTTTTCTAAAAGCAAATTTCTATATATTTGATCGCAAGAAAATACGCCGTAGCCCCACTTTTTTAATAATTCCATTACAGTTGATTTTCCACTACCGATTCCACCTGTAACCGCAATTTTTCTTTTCATGCTTCCCTCTTCACTGTTTCACGAAATTTGTTTCACGATATATTGTATGAAACAAACATTGTAAAACATTATTTTGTTTCATACCAACTGCTTCCCATTCCAACTTCCACGGTAAGCGGTACGTTGAGATGAACGGCGGTTTCCATTTCCGTTTTTAACAGCTTTGCGACGGCTTCCGCTTCGTTTTTCGGGCAGTCAATAATCAATTCGTCGTGTACTTGCAATACGAGTTTTGCGTGATAATTTCCTTCTTTCAACTTTTTAGCCACGTTAATCATTGCAATTTTGATAATATCCGCACTAGAACCTTGCAAAGGCATATTCATTGCCGCACGCTCACCAAACGAACGAACGTTATAATTTGATGCTTTTAATTCGTTTATAACGCGTCTTCTACCGAGTAACGTTTTTACAAACCCGTCCCGCGTTGCCGTTTCCACGTTTTTGTTCATATATTCCTTTACGTCGGAATACGTTTCAAAATATTTATCGATATATTCTTTGGCTCGTTTTGCGCCGATATTCAAATCGTTAGAAAGCCCAAACGCGCTAATCCCGTAAATAATCCCAAAATTAACGGCTTTCGCTGCGCGCCGAAGCTCTGGCGTAACTTTATTCACGGGCGTATTAAAGACCTGTGAAGCTGTAAGCGTATGAATATCTTCGCCTTCGCAATAGGCTTTTATCAGCTCTTTACAACCCGAAAAATGCGCAAGCAAACGAAGCTCTATTTGAGAATAATCTGCGTCGATTAAAACGTTTCCTTCGCTTGCCGTAAACAATTTACGAAGCTCTCGCCCTTCTTCCGTACGAACGGGAATATTTTGCAAATTTGGATTCATACTCGACAATCTACCCGTAGCCGTCAGCGATTGATTGTAGGTCGTATGCACCTTACCGCTCACAATCAACGGCTTAAAACCTTCGATATAGGTAGAATTGATTTTTTGCACCTTTCGATAACGTAACAAAAGCCGTACGATTTCCGATTCATCCGCGTATTTTTCCAGTTCTTCCGCCGTCGTTTTATAGCTTTTACTGTCCTTTTTCTTTTTGACCCCGTGTCCTATATTAAGTTTTTCAAATAAAATTCTACCAAGCTGTTGCGTTGAATTGATATTAAACTGTTCCCCCGCAAGCTCGTAAATCCGTTTTGTCAGTTCGGCAAGCTCGACGTTATAGCGTTTAGAAAACTCAGTCAGCGCATTTTCGTCAATACTTACCCCCACTTGTTCCATATCGTACAACACGTTTACGAGCGGAAATTCAACTTTTTTGTATAAATCTTTTTCTTCTTTGGATAAGCCTTCAAAGTACAAGCTATAAAGATACGCCAAGCCGACGGCGCGATTGTTTTCGGGAATAATATTTTGATTTAAGCAAAACGCTAACGAATCGGAATTTCCCAACCCGTCCGCAAGGCATTTCAAAATAGCAACGTCTTCAAACGGTGCGCTAAACACCACCCCCATCCCAAAAAGTCGGTGCATTAAATCTTTAGCGTTATATACGATTACCCGTTTCTTACCCGAAAAAACACTACGGAAAACGGGATATAAATCAGATTCAAAAAAGCCTGCGTCTAAAAGACTTTCCTTAATCGGCAAAACATATTCTTTACCGTCAAACATAGAAAAACGAAACTCTTTTTGCGTTAAATCACACGCAATAGTATCGTAATTTTCCGTTTGCAAAAGCGTTTGTACTTCCTGCACGGATTCGGGATAAATTTCCTCGGGAGCTTTCCAAGCTCGCTCTGCTTTCACGGCTTGCACTTCGTTAAACTCTTCAAAAATATTCATCCCCAAGAGTGATTTGAACTCTAATTCCGCAAACTTTTCCCGAAGCGCGTATGCAAACGGCGTTTTTAATACACATTCGTCTAGCGTAATTTTAATGGGCGCATTCGTGTCGATCGTCGCGAGTTTTTTGGAAAAATACGCTTTCTCTTTTTCGGTGACAAGTTTGGTATGCAACGCACCGCCGATTTCGTCTATATGCGTATATACGCCGTCAAGATCAAAATATTGACTTAAAAGGTTCATTGCGGATTTTTCACCCACACCCGCGACCCCGGGAATATTATCCGATTTATCCCCCATTAACGCTTTCAAATCAATGATTTGCAAAGGCGTGAGTTGGGTTTCGTCTTTGAAATTTTGCGTGGTTAATTCTAATATATCGCTAACGCCTTTACGGGTAAAGCAAACGTTCGTCGTATCGTCTACGAGCTGATAAGCGTCACGGTCGCCCGTATATATATACGTTTGCACGTGGAATTTTTTAGCGACCGTTCCCAAAAGGTCGTCCGCTTCATAGCCCTGCAATTCTAAAATCTTAATATTCATAATACGTAAAACGTCTTTTAAGACGGGAAATTGCGACGCAAGATCGTCAGGCATAGGCTTTCTGCCCGCTTTATAATCGTCGTATATTTTATGACGGAAAGTGGGAGCACGTAAATCGAAAGCGACCGCAAAATACGACGGTTTCCTTTCGGAAATAATTTTTAGCATTAGTTTGACAAACCCAAACACACCATTCGTCGGCAAACCGTTTTTAGTTGTAAAAAGCGGCGTTGCATAAAAAGCGCGGTTAAGTAAGCTATTACCATCGATTAAAACGAATTTTTCCATAGAATACGCACTCCTAACGTCTTATATTATTATTGTACCACGAAATTGAAAAAATCGCAAGAACGTACAAGAAATTTTAAGATATTTTTTATAAAAACAACCAACTGCTATAAAAACAGTCGGTTGCATTGTTGTATCTTGGTTTATACGGGATATACGCCCGTTTTTGCAAGGTCGCGATCCACGCCTTGTTTTTGCGCTTCGCGCCATTTGAAGAAGTTTTCCGCCACTTGCTCGAACACCGCGTAAGAAAGCACGTCTTCTTCCTTTTCATAATACCCAAGCTCGATTACCTTCTTCTTGATTTCTTCGTATTCAGGCTGCAACAAATCGGCAGGACGGCAAGTAATTCTTTCTGCTCCCTTTAATACCTTTTCCGCAACTTCTTCGTTCAAAGGCATCGGCAACGTACCGTATTTACCCGCGAACAAATCACGCGTTTCTTTGGTAACCATTTTATAACGCTCGTTCATAACGACGTTCATAACCGCTTGTGTACCGACGATTTGCGACGACGGCGTAACTAACGGCGGATAACCGCAATCCTTTCTTACGTTGGGAACTTCGGCAAGACATTCCATAAGTTTATCCGCTTTGCCCGCTTTTTCAAGCTGATTGATCAAGTTTGAAAGCATACCGCCCGGAACTTGATACAAGAGCGTATTAACATCAATACCTTTGGATTTTTCATTCAAAATCTTATCGTCTTTCAAGCGTTTTTCAACCGTCTTGAAATGTTTTACGATAGGAAGAAGCTTATTGATATCAATTCCCGTATCGTATGGCGTACCTTTGAGCGTTGCCACGAGCGGTTCGGTCGCGGGTTGCGACGTACCGTTACCAAGCGGCGAAAGCGCGGTATCTACGATATCTACACCCGCAAGGATTGCCATAAGGTACATCATATCGCCCGTACCCGTCGTGTTATGCGTATGCAAATGTAATTTTGTCGTAGGCTTTAACGCTTTTTTAAGCGCGCTTACGAGCGTATAAGCACGGAAAGGCAACAAAAGGTTTGCCATATCTTTCAAGCAAATGTTATCCGCGCCGCGCTCTTCCAACGACTTTGCAAGTTCGACAAAATATTCGTCCGTAAAGACTTCTTGCCCGTCAACGACTGCGCTCGTATAACAAATAGTTGCTTCGCAAACACCGCCGTATTTTTTAATCGCTTTCATAGAAACTTCCAAGTTTCTCGGATCGTTCAAAGCGTCGAATACACGAATAACGCCTACGCCGTTTTCAATGGATTTCGCCACGAATTTTTCAACGACGTCGTCCGCATAATGACGGTAGCCAAGCAAGTTTTGACCGCGGAGCAACATTTGAATAGGCGTTTTAAGATGCGACTTTAACGCACGCAAACGTTCCCACGGATCTTCGTTTAAGAAACGCAAGCAAGAATCGAACGTTGCACCGCCCCAAGCTTCAATAGAATAATAACCGATTTCGTCGAGTTGCTCCAACACAGGAAGCATCTCTTCTATTCTCATACGCGTAGCCGCTTGCGATTGATGCGCGTCACGCAAAATCGTTTCGGTGAGCATAATTTTTTTGTTTTCAAAATTCATTTCCATAATATATTACCTCATCATTAAATAATCGCAAGTAAGAAACCTGCCGCAATCGCCGAGCCGATAACTCCCGCTACGTTCGGGCCCATAGCGTGCATTAACAAGTGGTTGCTGGGATCGTATTCGCGTCCTACGTCTTCGGAAATACGCGCCGCCATAGGTACGGCGGAAACGCCCGCACTACCGATCAAGGGATTGATTTTACCTTTGGAAAGCTTGCACATCAATCTGCCCATAAGCAATCCGCCGATAGTACCGCAACTGAACGCAACAAGCCCGAGCGCAATAATACCCAAGGTAGTGGGCGACAAGAAGGTTGCCCCGTATGCTTTACAGCCAACCGATACGCCAAGGAAAATGGTGATCGTATTCATTAAACCGTTTTGCGCTTGCGAAGAAAGTCTATCGCATACCCCGCTTTCTTTGAGAAGATTCCCAAGCATTAACATACCCAAAAGCGGAACGGCGTCGGGAAGTAAAATCCCTACAACCAAGGTTACGACTACGGGAAATACGATTTTTTCCACCTTGCTAACCGTACGAAGCGGTTTCATTTTAATCGTTCTTTCTTTTTGCGGAACGATTAGCTTCATAAGCGGTTTTTGGATAATGGGAATAAGTGCCATATACGAATACGCCGCAACGGCAATCGCCGACAAAAGATCGGTAGGCGTACCGTTAAATTGCGAGTATTGCGCTAATTTTTGCGTAACGTAAATTGCCGTAGGGCCGTCAGCCCCACCGATAATCGCAATCGAAGCCGACGCGGCAAGGTTGAAACCAAGTGCCGTTGCGGCAATCAGCGTTAAAAATACGCCAAGCTGCGCCGCTGCACCGATCAGCATACTCTTGGGGTTGGAAATAAGCGGGCCGAAGTCCGTCATTGCACCGATACCAAGGAAAATCAGCGGCGGATAAATTACGTTTTGTACGCCGAAGAAAAGATACCACAAAAGCCCTGGATTGGATACGTTTTCATAGGTATGTTCCACCCCGTCGGCGTACGTACCCCAAACTACGTCGTACGCACCAGGAAGATTGATAATAAACATACCAAACGCAATCGGAAGCAAGAGAAGCGGCTCGAATTTCTTGACAATCGCAAGATACATTAAAACGAAAGATATCAGGATCATTACGTAATTTTCCCAAGACCCGTTCATAATACCCAGCGAATTCCATAAATTCGTAAACATTTCTCCCAAATTTATGAGTAGATTATTTAACATAATATAAATTCCCGTTTTTTAATTTGTTAACCGATAACGGCAAGTACAGCGTCTGATTCTACGTTCGCACCTTTCGTTACTTGGAAAGAAACCACACCGTCGCAAGGCGAAGTGATGTCGTTGTCCATCTTCATTGCTTCAAGCACGAGAATAGGTTGATCTTTTTTCACCGTAGCTCCTTCCGCAACTAAAAGGTTTTTAATCAACCCAGGGAACGGAGAAAGTACTTTTTCACCGTTTGCTGCAACGGGTTTCACCGCTTGGGGTGCAGGCGCGGGAGCTGCTTTGGGGGCAGCAACAGGCGCGGGCGCAGCCGCAACGGGTGCAACGGAAGTAACGACGGGCGCAGTAGCGGTAGCGCCAACTTCTTCAACGCCTACTTGATAAGATTTTCCATTTACTGTGATAACAAAATTACGCATAACGATTTTCTCCTTAAATTCTCTTTATTCTTTTTACTATAAATTCACATTTGGGATTATTTGCCTGATAATACGCCATCAACGCCGCCGTAATCACCGCCACCGTTTCTTCCGAAACGTTTTCAGCATCGGCAACGGCAAGACCTTCCGTGATTTCCTTGGCTTCCGTTTTCGTTTCTTTAACCGGCACAGGCGACTTATCTTTATGAATAAGCTTGCCCACAAGCCAAACGATTAAAATCAAAAACGAAATCCCGACGAATACGACCGCAAAACCAAGTAAGGCGTATAAAGCCGCTTCGCCTATATCCACGGCACGCATGGGATCGGTTGCACTTGTTAATAAATTCAACGACATTTCTACCCCCTTTATCTTGCAAACATTTGTAAAGATGCGACGAGATATTGTTTTACAAACTGCGGCTCGATAATTGCGTCGATATATCCGTCCTTCGCCGCGTGAATAGGATCGGCGTTTTCATCGGCATAACGTGCGGCAAGCGTAGCTTTGTCCGCTTTTTCATTGCCAAGCTCAATCGTTGCGCCTTGAACGCTGTCAAACAATGCAATGCTCGCATTCGCAAATGCGCAAGTATAATCAAAACCGACCGATTTCGCCGCAAACAACGAATAACCAAGTCCGATCGCCTTTTTATACACAACGGCAATTTTCGCCGTATCGATCGTATCCAAAATATCAAGATATTCCGCTACTTCTTTCATTACGCGGCTATTATTAACGCACGAGCAAGGACAAACACCTTTCGTATCCGTAAAGGTTACGAAGGGTAATTGATAGCAACAAGCAAGCTCCGCAAAGTTTCTAATCTTTGCAAGCTTTGCCGCGTTTAATTCGACGCCCGTATCACCACCGTCGAACACGACCACCGCTACCGCTAAACCGCCGATACGGCCAAGCACCGTTTTTACGTCCGATTCAAAAGTCTGCCATACTTCGATGGGATTTTCAAAAATCGTCAACAAATTTTCCGCAGTTACGTTTTCGTTCAAAATAGGCACGGCTTCATTCAATTCCGCATCTACACAAGGCACGGTAAGCACGTTCGCGATTTGCGCGATTTGCTTTCTTGCGCCTGCCATATCCGCAACTTCAAACGCAGGAATACCCGTTTTATCCAACGCTTTCATTCCGCCGATTTCTTCTTTGGTAAGGTTTTTACCCGCTTTTGCGGACAAAACAAAAGGACTGTTAATTGCCAAAACACTCTTCTTTTCAATAAAGAAAGTGAAATCCGCAACAGCCGCAAGCATAGCCGCGGAACCGTATACTTCGCCGTCCACGACGACGTATTGCGGTACGACGCCTTTCAGCTGCGTCGCTCTCATCAGCAATTTTCCAAGTCCTTCTAAAACGGTAACGCCTTCACCGATTTGCACCCCGCGCGTATTTAATATATATACGACGGGAATCGCGTTTTTCTCGGCAATATCCAAGCATTTTACGATTTTATCGCAATTTGCTTTGGAAATCCCACCGTCAAACGCCTTGAAATTTTGTGCAACGATATAATACGGAGCTTCGTCGATGGTTGCAAAGCCGGTAATTACCCCTTCGCCTTCGGCGTTATCACCGTAAAAATCGTTTTTAGAAAAGCTAAACGCGGAGAGTTCAACGAAGCTTTGTTCGTCTACTAACGCGTTAATACGGTCACGGATTTCTTTTCCAAGCTCCGTTAATCGTGCCTTTCTTTCCTGCAATAATTGAATTTTATCCATAGTTTCCCTCCGAGAAATTTTGGCAACGTCAACGTATTATTCATCTCTTTTTGCCAACTCTCCACTAATTAACATTATACAACAAACACTTTCAAATTGCAAGCGAATGAATGAAAAATTTTCCTTTTTTTCGCAAAAAAATCGATAATGCGTTATATTTCCCCGCATTATCGACCGTTTTTTATGATTTGATACTTTTTTGCGCGAGTTATAATTGATATTATTATGTTACAATCGCAAAAAAATATTATTTTTTCTTTTTCCTAAATATCTTGAACCGTCTTGACAGCTTTTCTTGAATAACGTCTAACTTCCTATATATAATAATAAACGCCACCAAGACGATCGCAAAGAAAGCCAGCCATATCGACAACCCCCACCACGTATTAAACGGAATTAGCTCCAACGAAAAACAAGTTGCCGTAATCGCCAGAACGCGGGAAACAACGATCATAATCAAAAAATACCCGTTCGACATCGTCGATAAGCCCGCAATAAAGCATAAAACGTCATCGGGGAACATCGGCAGCAAAAACATAAGGGTTAATATAAGATTGTCTTTTCCTTTTAATTTTTTTTTCCATTTTTCAAGGGTTTCTTTACCTATCAGCCAAGCCACGGCTTTATAGCCCAGCTTTCTGCCGATAAAAAACGCCGTAATCGATCCCGCCAAAATCCCGATAAGACTATATATAGTCGTAAACAACGGACCGAATAACGCTACGCCCGCGGCAGTGCTTACGACGCTGGGAATAGGTAAAACGACCACTTGTAAATATTGTAATACAATATATAAAACGGGCATCCACGCACCCGCGGTTTCCAAATACCGTCGTAGACTTTCTTCGTTGTTTACGATTGTGAAAAAGCCCGTTTTTTGAAAGATAAAAATCAGTACTAAACAAAAAAGTAAAAATACATATACGCTAATCAAGGTTTTAGAAAGCGTTTCCTTTCGCGAAACGATAAACAAAAGCGCAAGCGCGCAAAGTGCAATCAGTAAAACGCTCGTTAAAACGGATAACCAAAGCGCATTTTGTTGCACGAAAATAATATTCGTGTTATATAGGCACAACACGGCAAAAACGATACAAGTAGCCGTTAAGCCCAAAAAAAGAAAAACGTAACCAATAATTTTATGATCCCGTTGCTTTTCGTTCATTCGCCACCTACTAATATAATAGTATAACGCTTTTCACGACAATTATTTATCTAAAATTTCTTCTATCGGCAGGGATTTGCGAAGCTCTTTAATCGCGGCGCGAGCAAGCTCGTCACAGCGGTTGTTTAATTCGTTATCCGCGTGTCCTGCCACTTTATGAAAGGTTACTTCGTGCATTTTCGTAAGTGCGTACAACTCTTCCCAAAGGTCTACGTTTTGAACAGCTTTACCGTCCGCTTTCTTCCAGTTTGCGTTCTTCCAAGCGTATACCCAACCGTTCAAAAATGCGTTTACCGTGTACGCTGAATCGCTGTAAACGTCTACAATACAAGGATATTTCAAACGCTTTAAGCCTTCAATCACGGCTAATACTTCCATACGGTTATTCGTCGTTTCTTGCTCTGCACCGTTATATTCGCGTTTTACGTCGCCGTATATCAAAATTCCCGCATAGCCGCCAGCCCCTGGATTTCCCGAACACGCGCCGTCCGTATATAATTGTACCTTTTTTTTCATTCCACACTCTCGCTTTTTAGAAATGTTTTTTATTTTATAAAATTTCCCGTATTTTCCGACGAAAAATATTTGACAAATCTTTTTTTTTGTTATATAATAGCTTCGTTGTTAGGGGAGTGGCTCAACGGTAGAGTAGCGGTCTCCAAAACCGTAGGTTGCGTGTTCGAATCGCGTCTCCCCTGCCAAAAGCTCTGAATCACTCAAAATAGGTGATTTTAGAGCTTTTTTCATGCAAAATCGCACGTTTTTATTGGATTTTTTGTTGGAATTCTAATAAAGTTCCAATAAAGTTCCAATAAAAGTTCCAATAATCTATCAATCTAGGGCACTTGTTTTTACAACAAAAACAAAAACCTTAAGATTTAACGTTCTAAAAATTTCACTACTATTTTACACTAATTTTCAACTTTTGTCAAACTAAAAGCCCTCAAAAAAATGAACTACATTACTGCAGTTCATTTTTTTTATTTTGCAATAAATCCACCAACACGACTTTTCGCTACGGAATGTATTTGCTCGCAAAGTGCAATAGACGGACGTTCCACACTCGTAATGTCAAGGTGCGTTGGCAACGAGTTTTTCGGTTTCGTCGTTAAATACACCATTTCAAGTACAGGACTATATAAATTTGCCTTATCGTTTGACACGACGATTGCAGGTCGCCCTGCAACTTGTTCACTACCTACACCGTTTCCAGAAGGGTAAACGTAATAAATTTCACCCCTAAAAATTTGTTCTTCTATGCGTTCCATTTTTCAATCCTCCTTGTATTTACGAATAACCAAGATGTATTCGTCGTTCTCATTTTTACAAAGTCTTTGTTCTAACAAATCGTTCTGCCCTACGCCCATTATTTCACGAAATTCCATAGGAACAACGATTCGTCCCAACTTGTCCAAAGGCCGAATAATACCGACCTGTTTCATTTTTTCAACATGTATTTTTTGCATTTTTTACTACTCCTTTTATTGTTTTAGATAAAATAAGAGAGATTACACTAGACTTAGCATAATCTCTCCTAATAAAATTATTAGTTTATTTTCGCGTCTTATTGAATATTTTTCAGCACAGACAACCTTTTATAAAACATATCCTTAATCCTTTCATCAAAGAACCACTCGTCTTGAATTTCAGCAATTTGATTTAATCCAATTTTTTTCACAGCTTCTATCGCTGCTTGCATTTGCGACATCGGCTCTTTACTGGTTAAGCATTTTGCCCCCGTTAACGTATCATATGAAGTGAAGGCTTTATTAAAATCCATTAAAGGATGCAACTTCAATAATTCATTCGTGTCATTATTCACTAAGAATCCCCAATTGCCCCAATGTCTATCGGTATTGCCAACCAAATAGTCAATGATATTCATCATATAATAGTTATACGCATCTTTTTCTAAAACAATCGAATATTTATCCGTATCCTTATTTACCGCATAAACATCAATAAATTCCATTGTGACAATACTTATGTCCTCGGAAGTAATCAATTTGCTTGCACAAACTTTCTCTCCCAAATAGAAATCTTCAAAATACTCTATATGATTGCAATCAAAACAAGCCACAATTTTACTTGCCAATAGTTCGGCGTTTACCTCGTCTATATTTCCGTCTTTATAGAGATAAATTTCCCCGTTTTTACGAAGCCAAGCCTTTGACGCAACACCACTTGTTGAAATATCCCCAGCGACTTTTCCTTGCGATAAAAACTCTTGATTTTGTATCGTTGGATATACACCTCTTAAGCATACGTCAAAAAATGCTTTACTGAGCGAATTTCCATACAAACTGATGGCATAAAAATCTAGCGTTTCTTTTTCTTCTTTCAACCAGTAAACATCTGTTAGGGTTAAGCAGTGATAAGAGATTGCTATTTCTGCCCTATCCTTATCAGTAACCGCCTGCTTTTTATTCAAATAATTTAATATGGTTTTTGCATATTTTCTATCCAAAGATAAAACTCTTGAAGCACACCAATAATAGAAATTCGTTAAATTATTTACTCTTTCGTCTAAACCCTGATTTTCCGTTTCAAAATATAAATTATACGGCATAAAAGACGGCTCATACACTTCGCAAAAACCATCTTTACGAATTGAAGCAACACGTCTGTTTTTATGCATTATTATATAAACCCATTCAAAGTCAGCCATTTTAAGAACTTCTCCTTTTCTTCTATTATACTTTTAATTTTTAATTTTGTCAATTCTTTTTAGAATTTGTTAGGCAATTAAATATAACATTTCAATTTGTTGGGTTTCTTCGTTCCAATAACTCAAATAAGAATATGCTATAACATAATTGTTCCAAAAAAAATACGCAAAAATAAAAAAATTGTATTTTTTTTAGCTGTTAAATAATCAAAATTACCTTGTTTTTCTTTGTTTTTAGTACTTATACGCTAAAACCAATAGAAAAAGTTCAAATCTTATAGCCCCTGCCAAAAAGACATCTATCACAATATCTTGTGGTAGATGTCTTTTTTACCACAATATATTGTGTTTCCGTGATGGAGTTTTTTTGGAGTTCCAATAAAGTTCCAATAAAAGTTCCAAAAAAACTCCAAATTCCCCTCGACAAACACCTACAAAATGTACTAAAAATTGACATTTTAATAAAAAGCTTTAACGTTCTAAAAATTTTTTTCTTTTTTGAAAAAACTTTAAGTTTAAGGCAAAATAAGTCGCATTACAAAAGTTCCAAAAAAAATTTTAAAAATTAAAAAATAATAAATATTTTATAGCTCAAAATACTCAATTTTTGGGGCTTTTTTGCTTAAAATCGCCATTTTTGTTAGTAGTCAGGAAATCGCGTCTCCCCTGCCAAAACGCCTTGATTTTTATCAAGGCGTTTTTTGTTTATTCGTTATCGCAACGTTCAATCGAACAAATAAAATCGTTTTCCGCCATTATTTGGTTTAATCGAGACGAAGAAAATTCTTTTTCCGTGTTCAGCGTTGCGCTATACACGACCCGACCGTTATCCCTTTTTAATACGAGATGGTTAAATCGATCGGTCCCGAATATTTCTTTTATTCGTACATTTTCGTCTCCCGTTTGCAAAAACTCGATTTTTACTGAATACGAGCGTTTTGAACGAAACACGGGCACGTTGATATGAAAAATACATTGCGCGACGATTAAAATCACCGTTGCTCCGACCGCAATGAGATATAATCCCGCGCCGCAAGCCATTCCTACGCCCGCCGTCGTCCAAACCCCCGCGGCAGTCGTTAAGCCTTTTACTTCGTGCTGATTATACACAATCATTCCCGCACCCAAAAAACCGACGCCCGTCACGATTTGCGCTGCAATTCGTCCAGGATCGCCGCCACCGATGTTTTTAGATATAACCGTCATCAACGCTGCACCAACGCATACAATCGTATGCGTACGAATACCCGCTTCTTTGGAACGGATTTTACGCTCAAAACCGATAATAAAACCTAAAACGACGGATAAAAGTAATTCTAATAAATTTCCTGCTTGCAATAAATATATATCCATAAAAAACTCCTTTTTTAATTGTTCCACGTGTCTTTTTCGGTGATTTCAATTTTTCCCAAAACACTGCTTGTCGTCACGATATCCAAGTTTTTCGTAACGGTAATTTCAATTACCGTTTTTTCGTATTTTTTCAACATATCCCTTATATCTCCTTTGAAAAGGTAACGACCAAGCACCCGTTTTCGCTATCGTACGATTGAACGGCGTCCCGTATTCTTTCACCGTTAAAGATAATCGCGGCAAAATGCTCAACCGCGGTCTTTAACCGCAACGTAACCGTTTTATTTTCCATAAAAACGCTCGCTTCGCTGATTATGGGATTTTGCGCCGCGCAAACGACCGTTGCGTTACCTTTTTCGTAATTCACGTTCGCAACCCCGTTCACGTATTTTTCAAGAATTTTAATTTCCCAGTCTTCAAAAACGTATTCCGTGCTCATCAAAGCTTTCGTTGCAACAGTATATACGCTTCTTTTCTCTATATCGTCGCTATAAAGATAACTTTCCCCGTTTCCCGTGCCAATCACTGCATACGCCCGAGCAATAAAATCACGGTTATAATTACTTTCGATCACGTCGATTACGGTCGCGTAAAGCTGAAAAATCCCGTCTTGATTAAAGGAAATACAATCAGCTTCCACAAAGAAATTCTTGGCTTGATTTGCTCCGTTATAATTCGCCCAAGTGAACGTCCTACCGTTTTCCAGTTTATCCGCAGGAAGCACGATTACGCCAACGCCGTGTAAATAATCTTTGTGCGTTTCAAAAGCGTTTTCTTGCAATTCCGCAATAAAGCGAATACCAGACCGATCAAGCCCCGCTTCGTCGCAACGAACGGACGCGCCTTCGCGCAAGCCGTAATTCATAAAGACGGCTTCTAAAACCACGTTTTTCGCTGTCAGTGTCACGGTTTCATTCGGGAAATAAAGCTCGTTTTCTAATTTCCAACCCACAAAAATCCGTTTTGTTCCGCTTGCAAGCGACTTGAACGTATAACTCGTTTGCGTTATGGGGATTTTCTCAATCGACGTAGCCCCGTCCACCAAACAAGTGATTTCTCTACGTTCTTCTTTTAACCAACTACCGTCCGAATACCCGTAAAAAATTTGCGTTCCCATTACGGCTAGCTTGGCTTCGCCACTCGTCAATTCACCACTCGACAAAGTCAGTGCCAAGCCCGTACAATCTTTAAGCGTCGTTGAATCACTAAAAGACAAGTAAACGGTACTTTCTCCCGCCTTTTGCGTTGCGGTTACGTTTCCAACGTAACGGTCACAGCTTGCAAGTAAACTTCCTTCGTAAGCGAGATCTTGCGACGGCGCAAACGGTACGTTTAGCGTGGCTTGCAACGTGTTTTCCTTTTCATTCCATTCAGGAACAGAAAGGTTTTCGGTAAGTTCGATTGTATATGTAGGCGGTTCTTTTCGTTCGCATACCCAGCCGCCGTCCTTTTTCACAAAAGTCATATCGCCGTCAAAGACGATCCCCGCGTATTCACTCGTAACGGAAGAGCTTTTTTGCAAGGTCAATCCGCTCGGAATCGTAAACGACTGCACGTTCGCGTTCACAAACGCTTTACTTACGTTATCAAATATAAATTGAATATGCGTCGTAGTTTTATATCCTTGTACATACATCAAATGAATTTCATCATCGTCGTCTGTTTTTAGATAAACGTCACCGTCTATCCCGTAAACACTACTTGGACTTTGCGGCAAATTTTCCGCGCCTTGATATTCAAATTCAAAATAATATTGCCAGTCATTTTTAATTTCGCTTACAAATACTAATTCGCCCGACGAGATTTTCAAATACGCTTCCGCCCCCACGGGAGAAGTATACGTGAATGAAAATAACAGTCCGATCATTAAAAACGCAAACAGACAAAATCGTAAAAGTAGACTAACCTTAATTGTTTTTCTCATCATAGCACCTTTTCATTCGTATGGTTTCGTATTACAAAACGCCGTTTTCTTGCAAATACCGTTCCACAATTTCCGCTGCGGAGTATACAAGCTCCGCGCAAGGACGTTTTTTATAGTATTCTTGCGTTCTTGCTTCTGCCACGCCGCCCTTTTCCGCAAATAAATTCGCACCCGCAAGCAATTCCCCGCAAATCAAACTACCGTTTTCCGCTTTGAATTTTTCACAAAGCGCTTGCACGATCGAATAAACCGTTTTTTTATTTTCTTGCGTTTGTTTTTCACTAGCAAATACCCCGCCGATTACCATTGCCATACCACTAACCGCGCCGCAGGTCAAGCGCAATCGACCCAAGCCACCGCCAAACGGCAAGGCAAGCTTTTGTATCGTGGTTTCGTCTATCCCCATTACGTCGGCAAAAGCCAACGTAACCGCCTGCGAACAAGCGTATCCTTGTATAAAATATTCTTTTGCCCTTTCAGCTCTTGACATTTTCTTGCTCCTTATGTTATAATAATTGTTGTTTTGGGAAAAATATACTTGTTATACGCTTTTTAATCCGTATATTTCTATATATTATACCATAAATATTTTGAAAACACAAGAAAAAGAAGGAGAAAAGAGAATATGATAGGCGCAATAATTGCAATGCAAAGTGAAGCGGATATCTTGCTTAATCAAATGAAAATCAACCGTTCGTTGACCGTGAGCGGTAAAAAAATACACGTCGGCACGGCATACGGAAAAGATATTACCGTTTGCGTTTGCGGGGTAGGCAAAGTAAACGCCGCGCTTGGAACACAGCTACTCGTAAGTAAATTCGACGTTAGAAAGCTTTTGAATTTTGGCGTTGCGGGCGGATTAAATAACGAAACGGAGCTTTGCCACGTATACCAAATCGGCGAAGCCGTACAATTTGATTTTGATTTAACCCAGCTCAACGGCACGAAAATCGGTACGTTGGACGAATATCAGGAAAATTATCTTTCGTTGAACAGATTAACTACAGACCTTCCCGTTAAGCGTTTAGGCACTTCCGACCGTTTTAACGATAGCAAAGACGATTATTTACTTTTAACCGAAGAATTAAAAGCGGATATTCGAGATATGGAAGGTGCAGCGATCGTACAAGCGGCGTACGCTGCGGAACTACCCGTATACTCTGTTAAAGCAATTTCAGACGTCGCGGGAAGCGGGAGTACGACGGAACAGTTTTTAATCAATAAAGACAAAGCTTTACAAAATTTACAAGCCCTTTTACCCCTTATTATTGAGAATTTGTAAGAAAAGACACGCAAAGGAGAAAAGATGATTGATTTAGGTGACTGGAACGAACGGCTCGCACCGCTGTTTGCCGACGAACGGTATCGTAAAATTCGCAATTTTTTAATTGAAGAATATAAAAATTACGTGGTATATCCCGATATGTACGACTTATATAACTGTTTCCGTTATACGCCTTTTGAAAAACTCAAAGTGGTATTACTCGGACAAGACCCCTATCACAACGTGGGACAAGCGCACGGACTTTGTTTTTCCGTGCAAGACGGTATTCAAAAGCCCCCGTCTCTTGAAAACATTTTTAAGGAATTAAAAACGGATATCGGTTGTGAATTACCCAAAAGCGGCAATCTGACCAAATGGGCAAATGAAGGCGTACTGCTTATGAATACTTCTCTTTCGGTAAGAGAACATCAAGCAAATTCGCATGCTAAATGCGGTTGGGCGTGGTTTACGGACAGCGTAATCAAGCTCATTTCCGATCAAAAAGAACACGTCGTGTTTATTCTTTGGGGCGGGAACGCAAGAAGCAAAAAGCCACTCATCGACGCCGAAAAACATTACGTATTAGAATGCGCGCACCCTTCACCACTTTCGGCGTACAACGGATTTTTCGGTTGCAAGCATTTCTCGAAAACCAACGAATATCTCAAAAAACACAACCTTGACCCCATTGACTGGAATTTAACTTAAAATCCAAACGCTCTCAAACGAGAGCGTTTTTTTCAAAGCAATTTTGCAAGAATTTTCTTTAACGCGTATTTACAATGCTCGTAGGTCAAGCCGCCTTGAAAATACGCCGTATACGGTTCTTTTACGGGTGCGTCGGCAGAAAGCTCGATAGACGCGCCTTCCACGAAACAACCTGCCGCCATAATCACTTTGCTGTCATACCCCGGCATATCCCACGGCTCTAACGTAACGAAGCTGTCCACAGGCGAAGCTTCTTGTACCGATTGAATAAAATCGCAAAGCTGTTTTGCCGTATCAAAACGGATAGCGCGGGTAATATCCGCGGGCGTTTTATCGAGCTTAGGGAAATTTTCATAACCCAACTTCTCCATACATTTCCCGATCAACAAGCTACCCTTAACCGCTTGATTGACGGTATGCGGCGCCATAAACAAGCCCTGATAAAAAAGCCTATACCCGTACGCGTACGAGCCGACTTCGTTCCCGATCGACGGCGCGGTTAAGCGTCTGCCGATTTTGTCGATAAACTCGGCTTTCCCTACGATATAACCGCCCGTAGGCGTTAAACCGCCACCGGGATTTTTAATCAACGAGCCAACCGCAACGTCTACGCCAACGTCACAAGGCTCGTATTTTTCCACAAATTCGCCGTAACAGTTATCCACGAAAATACAACCGTTAAAGCCAAGCTCGCGTACAAACGAACACATATCGCCGATTTCTTCGACCGTAAACGCGTCGCGAAGTTCGTACCCACGCGAGCGTTGGATATAAATCATTTTTAAGCAGTCACCAAGCCGCGCGATTTCTAATTGAATTTTCTCTTTATCAAATTTTCCCGTTTCCGTCAAATTCACACAGTCAAAAGAAATTCCAAAATCTTTAAGCGAGCCGTTTCCGTCGCCGTAAATCACCCCGCGAAGAGTATCGTACGGCATACCCGACAAACAAAGGACGGCGTCGCCCGTACGCAATACGCCGAATAACGCCACCGATAACGCATGCGTACCGCTCAAAAGCGCAGGCGACACGATCCCCGTTTCCGCGCCCATAGCCGCGGCAAATACTTCTCCCAAAGCAAAACGGCCGTCGTCGCCGTAACCGTAGCCCGTCGTTGCATTAAAATGACGCAACGCAATCGAATGACGGTTAAACGCCTTTAATACTTTTTCTTGATTATATTCGCTGATTTCATCGGCAAGCTTATAATTTTCAATCAATTCTTGTTCGCTCGTTTTTATTAAACTTTCCGCTGTCATTAATTTTCTCCTTGGAACTATGTCAAACATAATACCTATGCGTGACATACTTGTCGTAATAATTCTATGATTTTATCTACCGTTGCTTCTTGCGGTTGTAAACATACGTGATTTTGCATACGCTTAAAGAAAGTTATTTGCCGTTTGGCGTAATTACGGGTGTTTTTCTTAATCAATTCTTTGATTTCCGCCAGCGAAAGCCCCGCTTCTTCACCTTCAACAATTTCTTTATACCCGATTCCCTGCATACATTGTGCATCCTTGGTGACGCCCAATTTTCGCAAAGCGTGCACTTCTTCCAAAAGTCCGTTTTCAAACATTTGCTCTACGCGAAGCTCAATTCGCTCGTATAAAGTTGCTCTCGGATAATCGATAGAAACGGCAACAAAATCAAAACGCGGCGTTACAAGGTCGTTTTGCTCTGATTTCGCTTTCCCCGTCATATCGAATATTTCCAAGGCACGTATTACCCGTTTCACGTCATTTTCGTGCAATTTTTCCGCGCTTACGGGATCTTTTTCCGCAAGCAAGGCGTGTAAACGTTCTTTGCCGTATTCGTTATAAAATCTTTCGTATTTATCGCGAATTTCGGCGTTTGCGCCGATATTCCCGAACTGACTTTTATATAAAAGCGCATTGATATAAAACCCCGTTCCCCCGCAAATAACGGGCGTTTTGCCTTGCGCAAGCAAGTTTTCCACAACGGGAAGGGCAAGCCGTTCGTAATCGCTTACGGAAAAGGATTGAAAGGGAGAAACCACGTCGATAAGATGATGAAAAACCCCTTCTCTCTCTTCCGCCGTCGGTTTTGCCGTACCGATATTCAAGCCTTCGTACACCAAAAGCGAATCCGCGGAAATAATTTCCGTATTTAACCGTTTAGCACAAGCGACGGCAAGCGAAGTTTTCCCTGACGCCGTCGCGCCGCAAATCACCAAAACCTTCGCCATCAAACGATCCTCTTAAACATTTTTTCAATTTGTTTACGGGACATTTGCACTACTACGGGTCTACCATGCGGGCATTTTAAGCCCATATTTCCGTCAATTTGCGTAAACAATTCGTCTATTTCGCCTCGTTCAAGATCCATACCGCCCTTAATCGCCGCTTTACAAGCCGCTGCGGCAAGCTTGTCTTTCAATATTTCTTCCATTTTGATTGCGCGATAACCGTTTATTTCCCCTAGAATTTGATTAAAAAACAAATTCAAATTGATAGAAGGAATATCCACGGGCACGGCGTATATTTCAAAGGTCGTTTCGTCTTTTTCTTGAATATCAAACCCAATAAAACGAATATCGTCCAGCCGTTCCCGTATAAACGTAGCTTCAAACGCGTTTAATTCCAAGGTATACGGAATGAGCATAGGCTGCGAAATCACTTCACGGCTTTGCATACGTGCTTTCATCCTATCGAAAATCAAACGCTCGTGCGCAGCGTGCTGATCGATGATATACACGTCTTGATCGCGCTCGTATAAAAGATAGGTATTGAAAATTTTACCCACGTATTTGAACGAAGAAATTTCCATCTTGTCTTGTTTTGCTTTTTTATCGAGTTCTGCAAGATAGCGTTTATTTTCTTCAAAATAATCCTTGCCGTCTTGCATTTGTTGCAACAAAGGCTCCATTCCCTTATCCCGCAACTCTTTTTCATAAGCAGGATCGTCAAGCTGAAAGGTCATTCCGGGATTATATTGCGCGTCGGGGAAAAGCTTTAATAATTTTTCGGGCTTACCTTCGCATTTCTTGCCAAGCGCAAGTCTCTTTTGCATTTCTTCTTCGGAAATGGAAACGATATGCGCGGGATCCATATCCGCAATCATATCCATAGGTATAAATCCGTTATCATGCCAAACGGGCGCGCCTTCGGGCGCTTTCCCCCTTACGACTACCTTTTTTTCGGGTTGTTCTTTTGTTTGATTTTTTTGCTCAACAAAGGCAGGTGCGGCGTCTAAAATTTCTTTTTGCGCCTGTTCGTACGATAATACGTCAAAACCGAACACCTTGTCGCCTATAGACGGCTTTTTCTGTTCCGTTTGGTTTTCTTTTTCTACCGATTGTAATATCCGCGCGGAAAGCGATTCTTTTTTCTCTACGGACCCCTTTTGTTCCGTTTCCAAAATCGTATCCGCAACGATATATTCCAAAGCTTGCGATTTACCGTCTAATACGGCGGAAATCACCGAAAAAATACAACCGTAAATAATCTTATTATCCGCAAAACGAACGTCCGCTTTGTTGGGATGTACGTTCACGTCCACAATTTCCGTCGGAACGGTGATATGCAATACGTAAAACGGGTATTGCCGTTTCATTAAATACGCGTTATACGCCCCCGAAACGGAAGCGGCAAGCGTAGAATTGAGTACGTATCTACCGTTCAAAAATATGCTTTGATAGCTTTTGTTGGGTTTATAAAAATTTTGATTACCGATATAACCGCGGATACGTATACCGTGTTTTTCCGCATTGATTTCAATACATTGCGCACGAACCGCAGCACCGTAAACGCAAAGCAGCGCTTCTTCGTCGCCACCGCCAAAGGATTGTAATACTTTTTGACCGTTTACGTAATAGGTAAAGGCAATATCCGAGCGATTGAGTATAAATCTCGAAACGAAGGTCGTAATATCCGCTTCTTCCGCTTTATCCGATTTCAAAAATTTGACGCGAACGGGTGCGTTAAAGAACAGCATTTCTACGTCCACACGTGTACCGTTCTCTCCCGCCGCTTCGCTAATCGCGCCAAGCTCGCCGCCGTTAGACGTTAAGCGATAGCATTTCGCCCCCGCAACTTTGGAAGTAATCGTCATCCTGGAAACGGCGGCAATAGAAGCAACCGCTTCCCCGCGAAATCCCAAGGTCATAATATTATCCAAATCTTCCGCTTTGGCGATTTTACTCGTTGCGTGCGGCAAAAACGCCGATTGTAAATCGTCGCGTTCAATCCCACAGCCGTTGTCAATAACCCGTATAAGCTGTTTCCCGCCGTTTTCTACGTGAATTTCTATCTCCGTAGCTCCTGCGTCAATCGCGTTTTCCACGAGTTCCTTAACGACGGAATACGGACGGTCCACGACTTCGCCCGCCGCAATGCGGTTATAAACTTTTGCGGGTAAAATATTGATTTTCGACATATCAATTCTCCGTTTCTAATTTTGCTTTCAAATCGCTTATCAAAAGCAAAGCTTGCATCGGCGACAAGGTATTCACATCCGTTTCGGACAAAATTTGTTCGACTTCCGTCAAAACCTTTTCTTCCGCTTCTTCTTCGTCTATAAAACGGAAACTTTGCTTATTTCCTAAAAGGTCATTCTTTTCAAGCTGTTTCAATATCTTTTTGGCGCGCGTCGTTACTTCCTTGGGTACGCCCGCAAGCGCGGCAACTTCAATACCGAAGCTTCTATTCGCCCCGCCACGTGTAATCTTACGCAAAAATACGATCGTCCCGCCGATTTCTTTGACTGTAATCTTGTAATTTTTTACGCCTTCCAAAGCATTTTCCAGCTCCGTCAATTCGTGATAATGGGTTGAAAACAGCGTTTTTGCTCGTATATTCGACGCAAGAAACTCGATAACCGACCAAGCGATCGAAAGTCCGTCGTACGTACTCGTTCCCCGTCCCACTTCGTCTAACACAAGCAGGCTATCTTTTGTAGAGCGCAAAAGAATGGAAGCCACTTCCGTCATTTCCACCATAAAGGTACTTTGATCGAAAATTAAATTATCGCTTGCGCCAACGCGCGTAAAAATTCGATCGGTAATAGGAATTTCCGCGTGTTTTGCGGGTACGAACGCGCCCAAATGCGCCATCAAGGTTATCAAAGCCACTTGGCGCATATAGGTACTTTTACCTGCCATATTCGGACCTGTGATAACCGCGCAACGGTTGTCTTCATTATCCAAAAGCGTATCGTTGGGAACGAAACGGTCTTTGGAAATAGCTTCGATAACGGGGTGTCTACCGTCGGTAATGATAAGCTGTGCGCCACTCTCCCGAATAATCGGACGAACGTACTTTCTTTCTTTGGCTACCGTAGCAAACGAAATCAAGCAATCTAAAATCGCCAACGCGTTGGAAACCGTTTGTAAATCGTCGATAACGTTCAAAAGCTCTTGCATAAGCTTGGCGTAAATTTGTTCTTCTAACTTTAACGCTTTTTCGCCGCTTGACAAAACCTTTTCTTCTAATTCTTTCAATTCTTCGGTAATATAACGCTCACCCGTCGTCAACGTTTGTTTACGGATATAATCCGCGGGAGCTTGATCTTTGAAAGAATTGCTAATTTCTATATAATACCCAAATACGCGGTTATAGCCCGTTTTCAAGGTTTTAATACCCGTACGTTCTCTTTCACGGACTTCAATTTCTTTAATCAACGCAACCGCGCCTTTATTGTAACGGCGAAGTTCGTCTAATTCCCCGCTAAATCCTTCCCGAATATACCCGCCGTCTTTCATTACCGTACTTGCGTCGGGCGAAATAACCGAAGTAAGGAGTTCCGCAACTTCCTGCATATCGACGAGATTTTTATTGATTTCTTGTATAATCTGCGACGAAAAACCAACGAGCTGAAATTTAATCGTCGGAATCGCGTTAAGCGCTTGCGCGAGCGCTAGACAGTTTTTCGGATTAAAATTCCCGTTGGAAATTTTACCCGCAAGGCGTTCCACGTCGCTCACCCCGCGTAAAACCTCGCTAATGCCTACTCTTGCCACCGAAGCGTTATACAGTTCTTCCACCCCGTCCAAGCGGTAATTGATTTCCGTTGCGTCTTTTAAGGGCGAAAGCACGATACGGCTCATAAGCCGTGCGCCCATACCCGTTTTTGTTTTATCTAACACCCAAAGAAGCGATCCGTATTTTTTATTATCCGCGTTATTTTTTACAAGTTCGAGATTTTTAACGGCAATCGTATCCAGCTCCATATATTTGCCGCGATTAATGACTTTAATAGAACTGATATTCGCAAGCGAATGTTTTTGCGTTTCGCGAAGATACTCCACGAGCGCGCCCGCCGCAGAAATCAACGCTTCTTTCGCTGCTATTCCGTACGCCGCAAGCGACATTGCGTTAAATTGTTCCAACAAGGTTTTTTCCGCTTGTTTTACGTTAAACGCCCAAGGCACGTAACAGGAAAAGGGCGGAAGCTGATTGTGGCGAACTTCTTTTACGTCCTTGCTCGCCAAAAGCATTTCTTCGTTGCAAATAATTTCCGCAACCGATAATTTCATTAACTGCGAAACGGCGTCTTCTTTCGCCAGCTCGCCTACGAATTCTTCCGCTAAAAATTCGCCCGTCGTGATGTCCGTCCACGCAAGCGCAACCATTTCGCCGTCTTTCACGGCGCAAGCAATATAATTGTTTCTGGATTCGTCTAAATAGTCTTCTTCAATAACCGTACCCGCCGAAACGATACGCACGACGTCACGTTCTACAAGTCCCCGTCCCGCTTGTTTTGGATCGGAAATTTGTTCGCAAATCGCAACTTTTTCACCTAAGCCCACGAGCTTTGCGATATATCCGTCTGCTGCGTGAAAGGGAATACCGCACATCGGCGCACGTTCTTCAAGCCCACAATCTTTACCCGTCAAAGTCAAATCTAAAAGCTTGGAAACTTTAACCGCGTCTTCAAAAAACATCTCGTAAAAATCGCCGAGCCTATAAAAAAGCACGCAATCTTTGTACTTTTGTTTCATTGCAAGATAATGTTGCATCATTTGTGAAAGTGCCATAATTTTCACCCTACCTTACTTCTTCTCATCGCTTATAAGCTCGCAAAACAGCGATATGCCGTTTGCTTTCGTAACTTTCACCCAAACGAACTCGCCTATGAGATTGCGTTCGCTCTTAAAATACCCCATTCGACCAAACTCGTCCCGTCCAAGGTACAAATTCTTTTTCTCATCGTAATCTTCGCAAAGGATTTCCACAGTTTTCCCAACGTATTTCTCCGACTTATTACGTGTTTGCGTATTAACGAGCGATACGAGCCGCATAATTCTGTCTTTTTGCGTTTCTTCCGCGATTTGGTTTTCCATCGTCGCCGCTCTCGTACCTTGACGGGGCGAATACACGAAAGTAAAAGCGGAAGCAAAATCCACTTCTTTTACCAAAGCTTCCGTTTGCAAATAATCTTCTTCCGTTTCCCCCGGAAAGCCTACGATAATATCCGTCGTAAGTTCCGCTTCGGGCATCGCGGTTTTCAGCATCTTGACTTCTTGTAAATATTTTTCACGCGTATAACGGCGGTTCATCGCCTGCAAAATCGCGTTCGAGCCTGATTGCACGGGCAAATGCACCAACCTGCATATTTTGCGGTGTTTTTGCATCACCGTAACCACGTCTTGATTGAAATCCTTGGGGTGACTCGTCATAAAACGCAAACGGAATTTCCCGTCAATCGACGCAACCGCGTCCAAAAGCTCGGCAAACGTCATTCCCGTCCTACCGTCTACGCCGTAAGAGTTTACGTTTTGCCCAAGCAAGGTAATCTCTTTATACCCGTCCGCTATCAACTGTTTAACTTCTTGAATAATATGCTCGGGCTTTCTCGAACGTTCGCGACCGCGCACGTAGGGTACGATACAATACGAGCAAAAATTATTGCACCCGTACGTAATATTCACCCAAGCGTTGGGATAGCTCGTCCGATAGGGTTGTACCGTTTCTACGATTTCACCTGCTTCTTCACGAATTTTAACAACCTTCTTCTTTTGTCGCTTTTTTTGCTCGATAAGCGTAGCTAATTCTTCAAAATTGAGCGCGCCAAACATTATATCGATAAAGGGAAACTTACGTTTCAAAACTTCCGTTTTGCCCTTTTCCTGCGTCATACAACCGCCCACGGCGATAATAAGATTAGGGTTTTGTTTTTTTAATTTTTTTAACGCGCCGATATTCCCGAACGCGTGATTTTCCGCGTTTTCACGAATACAGCAGGTATTAAAAACGATAATATCCGCATCTTCCGTTCCCGTAGCTTCTACGTAACCCAACTCACGTAAAATCCCTGCTATTTTTTCCGATTCGTGCACGTTCATTTGACACCCGTAGGTGACGATATGATATTTTTCTTGCATAACGAAATTATCCGATTATTTTATTTTCTCTATTATACTCTTTTTTTTCATTTTTATCAAGTCTTTAAGGGGTTTTGCGTGGGTTTTTTAGTTGCGATTTCGTGATAAAAAACGCAAAAAAGCAAATAATGTTTTTATGAAATGTTTACGTAAAATCTTATGGATAGGTTTAATTGGTATCCTTACCCTTATGGTAATCGCTACGGGTTATTATTTTATCGTTACGGGCGGCGTTTCGCTATCGGACGAGAAATTATCCTTGCCTATGGATAATCTCCTTTTATACGACGCAAACGGCGAACAAATCGTAACGGTTGGCAACGGAAAAATTGGCAACGTCACAAAATTTGTTAACGTTCCCGAAAAAACCAAGCTTGCGTTCGTGGATACCGAAGACAAACGCTTTTTCTACCACGGCGGATTTGATTATAAACGGATCGTAAAATCCGCTTATAATAATTTACGTTTCCGTTCTTTTAAGCAAGGTGCTTCCACCATTTCGCAACAGCTCGTAAAAAATACGCATTTAAGCCAAGAAAAAACGCTTACGCGTAAGCTACGGGAATGGAAGCTTACCAAACAACTCGAAAAAAAGTATTCCAAGGAACAAATATTAGAAAAATATTTGAACGTGATTTATTTCGGGCATAATTGCTTCGGTTTAACGTCCGCTGCGGATTTTTATTTTGGAAAAACGCCCGTCGAGCTTGATCTTGCGGATTCGGCAATTTTGGCGGGGTTAGTGAAATCCCCGAACAATTATTCGCCGTTCAAAAATCCCGTAAATTGTCAAAAACGTAAGGAAAGCGTATTAAACGCTATGCTTAAAAACGGGCATATCAACAATGAAGAAAAAATCCAAGCCGTCAAAAAGCCGTTACCCACCGAACCAAACCGTCACGCGTCGAATAACGCGTACGCACATTGCGTATTCGACGAATTATCCGATTTATCCGAAGCCTACGATTTTAAGGTTAATGGAAAAATAGAAATTTACACCTATTTTATTCCCGAATGTCAAGAATATATTGAAAGCATTTCAAGCCGTTATCCTACGGATAAAACGCTTTCGATTTTAGACGTACAAAACAGCGGTTATAAGGCGTACCACTCCACTATTCACGACAGCCGCCGTTTCGTCGGCTCTTTATTAAAGCCGTTACTCGTATACGCGCCTGCTTTGGAAGAAAATTTAATCTCGCCCGCCACGCCCATTTTAGACGAAGCCGTGAATTACGCAGGATACCAACCCAACAATTACGACGGCACCTTCCACGGTTATACGAGCGTACGGGAATGTCTATCCAAAAGCTTGAATATCCCCGCCGTTAAAATTTTGGAAACACTTGGCGTTCAAAAGGGAGCGAGTTATCTTGAAAAACTCGGTCTAAATGTTGAAAAGGACGATTTATCGTTGGCGTTGGCACTCGGCGGAATGAAACACGGTTTTCCCTTTTCCAAAGTACTCTCTGCCTATGCAAGCTTTGCACGCAGGGGCGTTTTTGAAGAAAATCGGTTTATTTCTAAAATCAAAATCAACGGAGTAGATATATACCAACGGAAAGTCACGGATAAACGAGTTTTTTCAGAAGAAACCGCCTATTTAACGACCGATATGTTAAAAACCGCCGCAAAAACGGGAACGGCTAAAAAATTACGCTCGTTACCCTTTGAAATTGCCGCAAAGACAGGCACGGTGGGTACGGATAACGGGAATACGGACGCTTACGCCGTTTCGTACACAACCAAAGACGTCGTAGGCGTTTGGCTTGGAAACGCCGACAACCGATTCATTGAGTACACGGGTGGCGGCGCACCTTGCAATCTACTTTTACAAATCAACGAAGCTCTTAACGCTTCGTATGCAAAGCAAGGCAAAAAAATCGACAATTTCCCTATGCCCAGCAACGTCGTGAAAGCCGAGCTTGATAAAATCAGCTACAACGAAACGCATACGACGTGTTTATCGGACGAGCTTGCCCCCGCCGAGTACCGTTTCAGCGAATTATTCAAAAAAACCAACCTACCAACCCAAAAAAGTAATTTTTTCAGTAACCCGTCCATCAATACGCCTATTTTAGAAGTGGTAAACGGAAAAGTTGTGATAACCCTACCGAAAAACGCACCAAAGCTTTATCAATATAAAATTGAAAGGCAGGATAACGCAAAGCATACTACCCTATATATCGGCGATTATATCCGCTCGTTTACCGACGAGAAAATTCTAAATAATAACAAATACGTTTATATGGTTACGCCTATTTATCAGGGGCGGGAAGGTACGAAAATCACCTTACCGACCGTGATTATAAAAGACGGGATTTTATCAAAAAACGAACGGGAAATCGTTGAAAAAAACTGGTGGGATTATTAAGAAAACCCCAATCTCTTCTATCCAAGAAGAATTTGGGGTTTTACGTTGATTTCTTATTTTGCGTATTCTACACCGCGGAATTCGCGGATAACGTTGACTTTGATTTGACCGGGGTATTCCAACTCCGTTTCAATCTTTTTCGCGATATCCTTTGCAAGGAAGAGTGCTTGCGCGTCGTCAACCTGATCAGGTTTTACGATAACGCGAACTTCCCTTCCCGCTTGAATTGCATAGCTCTTATCTACGCCGCGGAAAGAAGAAGCAATCGCTTCAAGCTTTTCCAAACGCTTCACGTAGTTCGTGCCCGTTTCCCGTCTTGCCCCAGGTCGCGCGCCCGAAATAGCGTCAGCGGCTTGAATGAGTACGGCTTCAATCGTTATCGGTTCTACGTCGCCGTGGTGTGCCATAATCGCGTTCACGATGTTTGCGTTTTCTTTATACTTTTTCGCAAGATCCGCGCCGATTTGGATATGCGTGCCTTCTTGTTCTTGGTCAACCGCTTTACCGATATCGTGCAACAAGCCCGCGCGTTTTGCAAAGTTGACGTCAAGCCCAAGCTCTGCCGCCATTTGTCCTGCAAGCGTCGCCACTTCAATGGAGTGTTTGTACACGTTTTGACCGTAACTTGTTCTGAATTTCAAACGACCGATTAACTTAATAAGCTCGGGGTGCAAGCCGAAAATGCCCGCTTCAAATACGGCGGCTTCGCCTGCTTCTTTAATTTGAAGATCCATTTCACGGGATACTTTTTCGACCGTTTCTTCAATTCTTGCAGGGTGAATTCTACCGTCGTTAATGAGTTTTTCAAGCGACAATCTTGCGATTTCGCGACGTACGGGATCGAAGCCCGACAAAATCACCACTTCAGGCGTATCGTCGATAATCAATTCAATACCCGTCGCATTTTCAAGCGCGCGGATATTTCTACCTTCACGCCCGATGATACGCGCTTTCATATCGTCGCTAGGCAAAGGAACGACGGAAACGGTAATTTCAGACGCTTGATCCGCTGCACATTTTTGAATGGCAAGCGCAACGATTTTCTTTGCGTTCATATCCGCTTCGTCTTTCGCTTGCTGTTCCATATTGCGAACGGTAACGGCAACGTCGTGCCGCGTAGCGTCTAAAATTTCTTCGGTGAGCAAGCGTTTTGCTTCTTCACGGGTAAGCTGGGCTACCTTTTCAAGTTCTTGAACCATCAATTCGTGTTGGGAATTGAGTTTCTCCTGTAAGATACCGATCTCTTCTTCTTTTTTCAAGAGATTGTTCTTTTGCTGTTCGAGCGATTCCGTTTTCTTGTCAAGCGCGTCTTCCTTTTGGGTAAGACGTTGTTCCATTCTTTGAATTTCCGCTTTCTTTTCCTTGGTTTCGCGTTCGAATTCGTTTCTTAATTTTAAGTCCTGTTCCTTGGCTTCCAGCAATGCTTCTTTCAAAGCCCTTTTGCTTTCTTCTTTGCCTTGCGCTTTAATACGTTCCGCTTCCGCGTGCGCTTGTTCTACGATTTTGTTGACTTGTTCTTTTGCAGAACCGACTTTCTTTTCGGTAATCGTTTTATTTACGAGCAACGCAACCGCAACGCCGAGAGCGAGCGTAATGATGGGAAGTATAATCCCAACAATCAAAGGCATTGTAGTAGTGAGAAACAGGACGCTCAAATTAACGTTGTGCATAGTTTGTGCCTCCTGTATAAAATTAAATTGATAAAACCATTATCTTAACGGATACTACGTTCCGAGTTATAATTTTTTCTATCAATTACTATTTTACAATATCTTAAAAGAAATGTCAATCGTTTGACTTAAAATAGTTTTACATATCCAAAAATAATTTCATAAAAAATGCGAGAACGCATACCTGCTTCCCGCATTTCCGTATTTTATTCTTCTTCGTCGCTTTCTTCTTCGATTTTTCCCTTGGCTGCGTCACGGATTTTTTGCTCGATTTCCGCACGGATTTCAGGGTTTTCTTTTAAGAAGGTACGCACCTTTTCTTTGCCTTGACCGATTTTATTGCCGTTATAGCTGAAAAACGAACCGCTTTTCGTAATAATATCATACTGCACGCCCGTATCGATAATACAGCCTTCTTGCGAAATACCTTCTCCGAATACGATATCAAATTCCGCTTGACGGAACGGAGGCGCAAGCTTGTTTTTTACTACCTTTGCTTTCGTTCTATTCCCCATCGCGCCGTCCGCATCTTTCAGCGTATCCATTTTACGAACGTCCAAACGCATACTTGCGTAGAATTTAAGCGCCTTACCGCCGGGCGTCGTTTCGGGATTACCGAACATAATACCTACTTTTTCACGAAGTTGGTTGATGAAAATAACGCAAGTTTTGGATTTATTGACGATTGCGGTCAATTTACGCAACGCTTGCGACATCAATCTTGCTTGCAAGCCTACATGCGTATCGCCCATATCCCCTTCAATTTCCGCTTTTGGCGTAAGCGCGGCAACCGAGTCGATAACGATAATATCCACAGCCGAGCTTCTCACAAGCGCGTCCGTGATATCCAACGCTTGTTCGCCCGTATCGGGTTGGGAAACGTATAAATCGTCAAGATTTACACCCAACTTTTTCGCATAAACGGGGTCGAGCGCGTGTTCCGCATCGATAAACGCGGCTACGCCACCCATTTTTTGCGCTTCCGCGATTGCGTGCAACGCAACCGTCGTTTTACCCGAAGATTCGGGACCGTAGATTTCAATAATTCTACCACGGGGAAAACCGCCGATCCCCAAAGCAAGATCCAACGTCAAGCAACCCGAAGGAATAACTTCGATTTCCGTTTTCCCCGCTTCGTCGCCAAGGCGCATTATCGATCCTTTGCCATACTGCTTTTCAATCTGTAACAGTACGGCGTCCAACGCTTTCATCTTTTCCGTATTTTTTTCGTTTGCCATTTTATATCTCCTGCTTTTTATTTCCTTAATATAATTTTATATATTTTTCAGCTGTTTATACGCCAAAAACAAAGCGTAATTGATTGCTTTTTCGGTAATTTCTTCCCGCGAGCCGTCAAACTTATAACGATACACGAAAACGCGCTCCTTTGTCCCCACGGCTATATAACAAAGTCCGACGGGCAGCATCGTACGATCGGATTTAGGTCCTGCTATTCCCGTCGTCGCTATGGATATATCGCAATCCCCGCTTTGGATCAGTCCTGCCGCCATTTCATACGCCGTTTGATCGGAAACCGCACCAAAGGTTTTCAAGGTATATTCCGAAACGCCCAGCCGCTTGATTTTAGAAAGCTCGTTATAGGTATTCAAGCCTTCAAAAAAGACTTCGCTTGCCCCTGACACGCTCACAATCCGTTTTCCAACGCCGCCCCCCGTAAAGGATTCCGCTACGCTTAACATCTTTCCACGCAATTTAAGTAGCGTAACGAGCTGTTCTTCAAGCGGGGTATCGTCCATCGCATACAAACAATCGGTCAAGCCTTCCGCAAATATGCGGATAACGCTTTCTATCAACCGCTTGGATATATTTTCGTCGTACGAAATTTGAAGCACGTCTTCATCAAACTTTCTTTCGCGTTGATAGGTAATTTTGCCTTCGTCGATAGTTTTCGCATGCGCAATCAAAGCCCGTATATGCGCGTCCGCCGCGCCGACGCAACGAAGCACCGTTTGATCCGTAGCCATCTCAATCTTCCTGCTTATCAGACAAAACCTGCTTGTATTTCACAACGTAGCAAACACCCGAAATTATCGTTAAAACGGTTGCAACACCAAATAAAGCAAAGCCTACGTACGCCGTGATAGCACCTGCCGTTGCGGGAATATCCGCCGCTACGAGCAAAACGACAATCGCCACGTCTTGCAGCGCGGCTTTGTATTTTCCAAGCTTTTCAGCCGCCATAATAATTCCGTTTGCCGCCCCTATTTGTCGAAACGCGCTAATAATCAACTCTCTCGCCATTATAATACATACGCAAACCGTCGTTGCAACGTAAATAACGTCAACCGCGCCACCTACAACGGAAAACAAAGTATCTTTCATCGTAAGCAATAAAATCATTGCCGTGGCAATCAAGACCTTATCCGCGATGGGGTCAAGAAATTTTCCAAGGTTGGTAACAAGCCCGCGTGAACGCGCAATATAGCCGTCTACGAAATCCGTACACGCCGCAATCGCGAAAATAGCTCCCGCAATCGCAAAGCGATAAGGAATGACGTTCAAAAAGAACACGAGTACAAAAACGGGTATCATACATATTCTCGTTAAGCTGATTTTGTTGGGTAAATTCATTCTAAATAATCCTCCGTTTTACCGTATAAATCATAATTATCCGTATTAGATATTTTTACTTTATAAGTTTCCCCTTGCATTGCTTCGGGAGCGTTAAAATAAACCTTTCCGTCGATATCGGGAGCGTTGAAATACGCTCTGCCGACGAAGCAACCTTTATCGTAATCAATTCCGTCGCAAACGACTTCGATATCCTTTCCCACGTAACCGCGCAAAATTTCTTCGGCTATATTTTTTTGCGTTTCATACAAAACGCGAACTCTGCGTTTTTTGGTGGCGTGATGAATATGTCCTTTCATTTTATACGCCGCCGTATCAGGTTCTTTGGAATAGGCGAAAAAGCCGCAATTAAAAAACTTTGCTCTTTGAATAAAATCCCGCATCGCTTCAAATTCTTGCTCCGTTTCGGACGGAAAACCGCTGATAAACGTAGAACGAATGGCAATTTCGGGAATACGGGCGCGTAATTTCTCAATTAACGTAAGATAGCTCTCTCTCGTACCCTTTCTATTCATAAGCTTTAACACCCTGTTTTCCGAGTGTTGCAAAGGCATATCGATATATTTTAGTATTTTATCGTTCGTAGCAATCTCGTCGATGAGTTTATCGTCGATTACGTCGGGATAACAATACAATAAACGCAATTTTTGGATATTTTCAAGCGCAGAAAGCTTTTGCAAAAGCTCGACGAAACGGTTTTCGCCGTACAAATCTTCACCGTATCGCGTCGTATCTTGCGCAACCAAAACAAGCTCGCTGATATCCCCTAAACTTTCCGCTTCTTTAATTAAATCTTCCATCGGATAGGAACGGTATTTACCGCGGATTTTTGGGATTAAACAATAGGTACAATGATTATAACACCCATCCGCAATTTTCAAATACGCGATATGCTCGTCCGTCGTTAAAACCCGCGCGTAGCGATACAAATCCGCGCCTTTTCCAACGAAATTTTGCCGTTTACCCGTCGCGTAAGAAGATTCCAACGCTTCAAAGATTTTTTCGTAATCGTTAATACCGAGAAAAACGTCCGCTTCATCTAAAGGCTTAAACAATTCCCCGATAAACTTTTGCGGCAAACAACCCGTCACTACGATTTTTTCCAAATTACCGCTTTTATAGTCGGCACATTCCAAAACCGTTTTAATTGCTTCTTCGCGCGCCGTTTCCAAAAAGGCGCAGGTGTTGACGATTACGATTTGCGCTTTTGCAAGCTCATCCGTCGTTCGACAGCCCTTCTCTTTCAAAAGCCCTAACAGTTTTTCCGTGTCCACACGGTTTTTATCGCACCCAAGCGAAATTACGCCGAATAGTTTTTTTTCTAACATATTTCCCTATCACGCATACAGTATAACATAGTAAATATGACAAACGTATGCCAGATTAAAAAATTTTTCAAATTATTTTCAAAGTGAACCGTATTTACTTTCAAATTCTTCTTTGGAAATAAGCACCTTTCTTGCTTTCGCGCCTTCAAAGCTAGATATATACCCCATATCTTCCATCCATTCGACGATTTTACCCGCTTTGTTATAACCGATCGAGCATTTTCTTTGAATGAGTGAAATGGAAGCACTATTGCTTAAAATAACGTAGCGTAACGCTTCGATATACACGGCTTCCACTTCGTCGCTACTGCCGTACGAGCCGTTATCCGAGCCGCCGCGAACGTTGTTAATATACGCCGTCGCGCTTTCGTCGTAATACGCTTCGTTATTGTTTTTAATGAAATTAACGACCTTTTGCGAGTCTTCCGAAGAAATAAACGCGCTTTGTACACGGACAGGGGTATTGATACCCTGCATCGTATACAAGAAATCCCCTTTACCAAGCAGCTTTTGCGCGCCCGTTTGATCCAAAATAACACGGGAGTCGACGTCCGTCGCAACCGCAAACGCAATACGGGTATTGAGATTGCTCTTGATAACGCCCGTAATAACGTCGGTAGACGGGCGTTGGGTAGCTACAACCAAATGAATACCTGCCGCACGCGCTTTTTGCGTAAGGTTTTGTATTCTGTCTTCCACGTCTTTTTTCGCCGCAAGCATCAAGTCCGCAAGCTCGTCGATAATAATTACGATCTTGGGCAATCTTTCCGCTTTTTCTATATGCGCGTTATATTGATCAAGATTAACCACGTACGTACCCGCACGGCTCATTTGCTCGAACAGTCCGTAACGGCGGTTCATTTCGCCGATCGCCCAGTTCAAGCTTTGGACCGCTTTATTCGCGTCCGTAATAATTTCGTTAATCATCAAATGCGGCAAATCGTTATACAAAACGAATTCCGTCTTTTTAGGGTCGATCAATATCAAACGCAATTCTTCGGGCGAATATTTATAGATCAAGCTGATAATCAACGAACCTAAAAATACGCTTTTACCCGATCCTGACGAGCCCGCAACGAGCAAGTGGATCATTTTGGAAATATCGCCGTAAACCTTGCGGTTTCCCGCGTCCTTACCCATCGTAAACATCAAGGACGAAGATTTCGCGTTGACGAAGGTATCCCCCGAAAGCATACAGCCAAGCTGTACGAACTGACGGTCGCGATTCGGCACTTCAATGCTCACTACGCCGTCTTCGTAATTCGGATAAATGTTTACCCCGCTCGAATGTAAGCTAATAGCAATGGGTTGGTCGAGCGCAACGACCTTTTTCGGGGAAATGTTGCGGGGAATGGTTACGTTATAGCGCGTAACCGTAGGTCCAAAGGTCACCGAAGCAATCGCCGCGCCCGTGACTTTGAAATCTTCCAAGGTAGCAATAATATTCGCTTTGGTTTCTTCCACTTCCGCGTGGTTTTGCGTAGGTTCTACGTCACGGCAATCAAAATCGTCCAACGGTACGCGAACGTACGGCCTGATAACGCGGGGCTTCGGGGGCGCGGGCGGCTGTTCCACGGGTTTTGCAGACGGAACGATCGGCTCTTCCCGAGCAGGCAAACGACCTTCCACATCAAGACCACGACCAAATCGGTCGGTTTCTATTTCGTCGAAACGGGTTTCGCCGCGCACGGAAAAATCGTCGTCGGGTGTATCGCCAAAATCCGAACGAAGCGTATACGGATCTTCTTCCCGTTCGTCGAAAATATCGATTGCGTCACGACCGCGAACGTCACTTTCGTCGTCGAAACGATCGCTATCGCGGCGAGAGAATATCTCGTCGGCTAAATCACGGTTGTCTTGCTCGTTACCGAAAACGTTGGGGTTTTCGGGCGAAAACAAATCCATATAATCGTGACGGGTATATCCCGTATCGTCCCTTCTTTCGTCCAAAATTTCTCTTTCTGTTTCGCGCGTAGAGAAATTGTTGAGATCTCTTTCCACGTTTTGTGTATACGGCTGAACAGTCGGTTGATTTTCTTCATAAACAGGATAAGAAACCGTTTCTTGCGGAACGACGGGCGTTTGCTCGATCGGTTGCAAGGGTGAAATCGGCTCTTTGGGAACGTAAGCCGTTTCCGAACGGTCGGAAAAAATTTTTACGGGACGAGCGTCGCCTTCGTTTACCGAAGATTGATACGCGTCCGTATACGACGGCGTATAATTGCTCGTCGGATTGTTTAATTGCACGGACGGGCGTCTATTGACGCTTGCGTTGGGATCGAAAATCAAATTTTTTCTATACTGTTCAGCAGGCGAAGTTCCGAAAAGGAAATCACGGCTGTTTTCGTAAGACGGATCGATTTTTTGCTCCGCATCCGTCGCCGCGGCAAACGGTGAAAAGGCTCTTCCTTGATTAGCTTGTCCGTAAGCCGAGTTCGTATTTTCATTAGAAAGCGTAAACGCAGGACGTTGCGGCACGGATACGTTGCCGTAAGCGTAAGGATTTGCTTGCGTATCCACCGCCGTTTGCGGTGCAGTCGGTTGCGAAAGCGGAATTTCCAACGGCGCGTTCGGTTTCGTCTTTTCTACCGTCGTTTTGGCAGTTTTAGAAACGCCTTTTTGAATACATACGTAGCTTAAATATCCAAAAAACAGCGCAAGTACGGAAAAGATAATAACCGCGCCAACGTTCGTCGTCAAGCTTACAAGCAAAAATACGGGTAACGCGCCAAACCAGCCCGCCACCGTCGCCACGCCGTTTTCAATTGCAGACGGCGCGAAAAAGCATTGCGATAAATACCCGTCTAATTCCCAAGAAAAGGTCGTTGCGGTATGTACCAAGAGCACGATTGTGATAATCGTAAGCGTGATCGCAGTTCCAGCTTTTCTATTCTTAACCAAGCGTTTCCCGATTAAAGAAGCAACGGAAAGATACAAACCCGCAACGGTAAGCGGATATGCCATATATCCGAATACGCCCGTTAAAAAATCAAACACCGCCCCGCCGATATCGCCGAAAATCCATTCGTTGGTACACAATATCAAAAGTGCGAGCACGCAAAAAAGCGCGCACACGGCACAAACGCTTTCTTTGGTAATCAATTCCGATTCTTTTTTATTCGTTTCTACTCGTTCTTTTTTCTCATCAGCCATAACAGACGGAAATCCTCCTGATAGCTTTTATTATATCATTTTTTTTCATAATTATCAATAGTTTGACGCGAAAAAAACAGGTGAAAAACCGAGTTTTTTTGATTTTCTCGATTTCTACGCCCGTTTTTTGGATTTTTACCTTTATCGCAGTTCTTTTAAGAGATATTGCGCCGCGTAATAAATATCCCCCGCGCCCAAAAAAAGTACCACGTCGTTTTCTTTTACCGTCTTTTTTAGCCAAGTTTTTAATACGTACACGTTTTCGAAATACAACGCGCCAAGGTTACGAGCCAAACGTTCCCCACCCCCCTCCCCCCCCTAGTTTTCCCGCGCCCGAG
>JAZLDG010000102.1:0-91659 GCA_045614565.1 Candidatus Scatosoma sp.
CTATCGCTAAAATTCGGCGACTGAAAATTGCTTCGCATCTTAAAACGCGTATTTTTGAGCTATTTTTTGCGAGAAGGAAGCAATAATACCGTCCGTATTATAATGACGACGAGCATAAAAGAGCCGAAAAGACGCTTTTAAGACAGGTTCGTTTTATTCCTTTATAGTATACCACGAATGCCCGCATTGTGTCAATTCATTTCACCTATTTTTTCTTGTGGAATATTTTACTCTTTTTGCGGACTTTGCGCCATTGAAATTATAATAGAAATGTGATACAATAAAACAAAAAAGGAGAATTTCAAAAATATGAGAATATTAGCGGTAGGCTGTCATCCCGACGACGTAGAAGTGGCTTGTTCGGGAACGCTTGCAAAATGCGTAAAGCGCGGCGATAAAGTAATCGTGTGCCACGCTTCGAGCGGGAATTTGGGACACGTCGTAATTCCGCCGGACGAGCTCAAAATTATGCGCGCGGAAGAAGCGAGAAAGGCGGGCGCAATGGCGGGGATCGAAGTCATTTACGGCGGCTTTGACGATTTGGAGATTTACGATAATAATAAAACGGCACGCGATAAAATGGTGGACGTTATTAAATACGCGAACCCCGACGTGATTATCACGCACGACCCCAACGACTATATGCCCGATCATACGGCGGTGTCGCGGCTCGTGTTCGACGCAAGTTTTACGGCGACGTTGCCGAATTATAAGAGTAAATATAAAGACCCCGCAAAGCTCGTACCTATTTATTATATGGACACGTTGGCAGGCGTAGGATTTCAGCCCACTGATTACGTAGACGTAACAGACGAAATCGATTTGAAAATTCAAATGCTCGAATGTCACGCAAGCCAGCTCGTTTGGATGCGCGAACACGACGGTATCGATTTTGCGGATATGGTGAGAACTTGCTCCCGTTACCGCGGTTATCAATGCGGCGCGGAATACGCCGAAGCGTTTCGTCAATGCCAAGTATATTTGAAAGGTACGACCAAGCGTTTGTTGCCGTAAAAGTAGCTAAAAGCATGAAAGTCAAATTATGCGTAATCGGCGCAACAAATCCGCTTGTTCTGCGATACGCTCCGTGGCGGTAAAACGGATTATTTCTACGCCGACCGCGCGGTACAAGTGCAGGAAATTGTAGATAAGATTTATGGCTCTGTCGCAACACTCTGTTGATTTTTGACGGAAAAACGCCGCGAAATCCTACGCAAAACACGCGGTTACATACCACAGTGGGTATGCGCCCTTGTGTGTTTGCTTGCCTTTCTTGCATTTTTTTCGTCAAATCGTGCAAAGCACTAATCAACAGTTTATTGTGACATAGCCAAATTTATAACGAAAATTAAAAAAAGGAGATATATTATTATGAACTTTAATTCGACGGTAAAGGGTAGCGCGTTAGAAGGCTTTTATCCCGCAGGTTGGGATTTCGACAAGATCGACGCTTGCATCGACGCTCCCGAAAAGGTAACGGAAAGACAGGCGTTTTGGAACAAGGACTTCACACCTGTACAATGCGAAGGTCTTGCGGAATTTGAAACGTATATGGGTCACGAAATCGCAATGCAAATCAAGCTGGCGAAGGAGAGAAAGGAACAAATCGCGTTTATTTTGCCCGTAGGTCCTATGGGTATGTATAAATGGGTAGTTTATTTCTTGAAAGAATGGAAAGTTGCTTGTGACCACGTACATACGTTCAATATGGACGAATGGGCGGACAGCGAAGGGAACACGCTTGCTCCCGACAATACGGGCGCATTCCAGTACGCAATGGAACAAGCGCTTTTCAACCCGCTTGGCGAGTTGACCGTTCCCAAAACGCAAAGAAACTTTGCAACAAAAGAAAACTTGCCCACCTACGCGGATAAAATCGCCGCACTCAAAAAAGCGGGCGCAAAACTTGTGCTCGTATATGGTATCGGCAGAATGTGCCATATCGCGTTCTGGGAACCCCAGTTCGCAGGCGAATACGCGAGCGAAGAAGAATGGAAGAAACAAACGCATAGAATTGCGGCGAAAATCCATCCTTTGACGGTAGAACAAAACGCGTACACGAGCTTCAAATCGAGAACGACGCTCGTGCCTTGCCGCGCAAATACGATCGGCCCCGGCTTGTTCTTGCAAGCGGATTACGCTATCGGCGGTGCGGACGGTACGCTTGGTCGCGGTATGCAATGGCAGGGTATGTCCCTTTGGATGACGCTCCGCCACGGTGCAACACCTTGGATTACGTCGTCGTATATCCCTACGCTTGCGGGTAAATTGTTCTTCTTGAAAGACCTTGCAGGACCGCTCGTTGCGGAATGTAACTAATATGAAAAAGGGTATAGCGGTTGCGGGAAGTATTCTCGTCGATAATATAAACGAAATTTCCGCGTATCCGAGCTCTGGCGAGCTTACGCAAATCCATCGCGTCAGTAAAGCGGTGGGCGGTTGCGTGCCCAACGACAGCGTAGACTTAAAACGTATGGACAACGCTCTCACCGTGAAAGCGGTGGGGCGGGTCGGTATGGACGAAAACGGTGAGTTTTTGAAAGCGACGCTTGCAAGCTACGGCGTGGATACGAGCGGGATTAAAACTTGCGACGAAAAAACGAGTTTTACCGAAGTAATGAGCATTACGGGCGGTCAGCGTACCTTTTTCACTTACGCAGGCGCGAGTGCGAGCTTTGGCGTGGATGATATTGATTTTGAAACGCTCGACGTGGATATGTTGCACCTTGGGTATTTTTTGCTGTTGGACAAAGTGGATAACGGTGACGGCGTAAAAATCTTGAAAAAGGCGCAAGAATACGGCGTGAAAACGTCCATTGATCTCGTCAGCGAAAATTCCGAGCGGTATCGGCTTGTATTGCCTTGTCTTGCGTATACGGACAATTTAATCGTCAACGAAACGGAAGCGGGAAAATTAGCGGGAATAGAACCGACGAACGAAAATTTACGCGCAATCGCGGAGAAATTGAAATCGTACGGGGTTAAGGAACGCGTGATTATTCACACGCCTACGCTTGGCGTATGCTTGTCCGAAAACGGTTTTACCTGCGTGCCTTCGTACGAGCTTCCCGACGGCTTTATCAAAGGCACGACGGGCGCGGGCGACGCGTTTTGTTCGGGCGCGTTACTTCAAATCTATCGCGGTGCGACGGACGAAGAAATTCTTGCGTTTGCTTCCGCGGCGGCGGTGGCGGCTTTGTCGAGCGCGGACGCCGTGAGCGGTATGCGGAGTGTAAGCGAGATTAAAGAACTTTGTAAAAATTTGAAAAGGAAAGAATTATGATTGTAAACTTAAAAGAAATATTAAAAATAGCGGAAACGGATAAAAATGCAATCGGTATGTTCAACGCGACGGGCTTTGATAGCTTGCAAGCGGTAATCGGCGCGGCGGAAGAATTAAATCAGCCCGTCATTATCGCGCACGCGGAAGTGCATAACGTTTACAACGATATCTCTATGGTAGGACCTGCGATGGTTGCGGTTGCGCAAGCGGCGAAAGTACCCGTATGCGTACATTTGGACCACGGCACGTCGCTCGATATGGTCTATAAAGCGTTGCGGCTTGGGTTTACGTCCGTTATGATGGACGCGTCCGCGCTTCCCTACGAAGAGAATTTGCGTTTGACGAAAATGATTACCGAAGCGGCGCACGCAATGGACGTGAGTGTAGAAGCGGAGCTTGGAAGACTTGTTACGGGCGAAGCGGGCAGCGGCGAAGAAATGAAAGGCGCGAACGCGGAAGATTTCTATACCCGTCCCGACGAAGCGGAAGCGTTTTGCAAGGCTACGGGCATCGACGCGCTTGCGATTGCGTTCGGTACGGCGCACGGTTTTTATAACGCGCAACCCAAGCTCGATTTTGACGTAGTAAAAAATTGTGCGAAAGCGACGGGATTGCCGCTCGTAATGCACGGCGGTAGCGGCGTGAGCGAAGAAGGCTTCAAAAAATCGATCGCGAACGGTATTCGCAAAATCAATTACTATTCGTATATGTCCAAAGCAGGATATACGGCGGCGAAAGCGGCGATTGAAGCGGGAAATACCAGCTATTTGCACGACGTAGAATACGCGGCGATGCAAGCGATGAAAGAAGACGTGAAAAAGGCGATTAAGGTCTTTTCGGCAAAATAAAATCAAGTAAAAAAAGAGAAAACGGGATTTCATTCGCGTTTGCGCTTTTTTTGTTAATCCGTTTTGCGTTGTATGTATTCCACGACGGTGTAATCACTGAACGAAGATTTTTCTAATAAAAAGTTGTATACCTTTTCCCGCAGATTGATTTGCGCTTGCTTGCCCGTCAAGCCTTCGTCGGGATAAATAGGATCGCTTACGTATACGGTAACGTTGGCTTTGCGAAACCACGATAAAAACCCTTTGGGCTTGGAATACGCCGTGAAAAAAGCGACGACGGGCGCCCCCAAGCGTACGGGGTAGGCAAAGGGCGTGCTTTCAAAGGGGCGCACGCCCGTATAGTAGGGCCAAATATGTGCTTCGGGATAGACGGTTACGTTGTTTTTTTCAGCTTCCGTTTGGACGGCGTTCAAAAACGCTTTCATTCCGCTCCGCTTGGTCGGTACGGGGATTGCGCCCAGCATTTGCACGAGCGTTTTTAAGCCTTTAATGGATACCGTATCCGCGGATACTACAATTTTATTTCGTGTTGGAAAGGAAATTAAATTCGGGGTGAACGCGTCGATAAAGCCTGAGTGATTACCGAACAAAAAACAAGGCTTACCCGCTTTTCTAACGCCTTTTCGGTTGACGAACTTGACTTGCAATAAAACGACCGTATAAAACCAAACCAACGGTATTGCGATTACGTAATAGACGATCCACGCAAAAAATCGCCAAATCGGATTTTTGCGGACGTAGGGGAAGCTTTCGTCGACTTGCGTTGTGCAAATGCTCGTGCCTGCAAAATCGTCGCGCAACGGATCGTCGTAATAGACGGTTTTTTTAGGAACGGCTTTTCTCATGACGGATCTCCAAAATCATTTCTTCCATGCGCTTCATACACTCGTCTTGTCGAAAAGCGCCGGCGTTTTCCAAATACCGTTTTTCGTATTCGGCGCGTTCTTGCGGGTGTTCTATCCAGTAATCGATAACTTTGGCAAGACTTTTTGGATTGCGGTTTTGAAAGATACATTTATCGTCTAACGCAAATGCTTTCGTTGCGGAAAGGCGAGAGTTGGATACCACCGTCAATTTGCCGCACGCTACCGCTTCCAAGCAGGAAATACCTTCTAACTCAAACTCCGCAGGGTGAACGTACATATCGGCATAGTTCAAAACGTCGATAATTTCCGTTCGTGAATAAAACTTGAAAATAGGATATACGGGTAACTTTTTCGCTAATTTTTTATAGGCTTTTTCCTTAACGCCCTGCCCGCCTAAAATAAGCTGAATTTCATTCGCGTGCTTGGATAAACCGACTGCTCGAATGAGTGTATCTTGCGATTTTTCGCGGGCGTATCTTCCCGTTGACAGAATGATAAATTTCCCTTTTAACGCTTCGGGGCGTTCTGCCGTCCGCTTTTGCACGTATTCGTGTACGCCGTTGGAAATCACGTAACCGTTCGTGGAGTGCTTTACGGTGTTTTCAAAGGTTTGCCGAATGAAATCGGTAGGGTAGTGTACGCCGTCTACGAAACGATAGAAATGCTGATATACGTAACGATACACCGCTTTGTTTAGCCAACGGACACGATTTAACTTCAAATAGGAAGTTAAATTTTCCGCTTGCATATGAAAGCCTGCCGTTACGGAAATTCCTGCTTTTTTTGCTATTTTTAAGGTACACGTGCCTAACCCGAACGGCAACATAATATGCGCGTGATCCGCGCCGTCTAACGCGGCGGATACGACGTCTTCTTGCGGTTTTGACAACGTAACGCCTACCTTTTTTACGTACGCGTCTAAAAGTTTTCCAAAGTGGAGATTGTCCACGACGTAGTAGCCCTCTATCCCTTTTTTGTCTTGGTCGGGGCACAATACGCGGACGGTATGTCCCTGCGCTTTTAAGTAGCGTATTAAATTCATAGAAGCTATGGTCGTGCCGTTGTTTTCTTCACCGAGCACGTCACAAACCACCGTTATAACCATTTTTTTCTCCTATATGTCATATTTTTTTATGATTTTGTCATATATATGTATGACATTTTAACATAATATGGAAAAAAAGTCAAAGATAAAACGGCAAAAAAAAGGAATTTTTATAAAAAGAATTTTGACGAAAATAAAATCCGCTCCAAAAGTTTTTTCTTTTGAAGCGGATTAGAGTATTAAGATATTTTTTAGCCGACGATTAAATTCACTAAACGGCCTTTGACGATAATGCACTTCTTCACCGTCTTGCCTGCGATTTGTTCGGCAATTTCGGGTTGCGCCGTAACCGTAGCTTGGATTTCTTCGTCCGTAAGACCTTTCGCGATCATCATTTTCGCTTTAATCTTGCTGTTGATTTGAACGGCGTATTCCGTTTCGTCTTGAATAAGCGCTTGTTCGTTGACAAGTGGATAGCTTTCCAAGAATACGCTTTCCTTGTGTCCTGCGATTTCCCATAATTCTTCGGCGAAGTGGGGGGCAAACGGCGCGAGTATACGGATAAGATCATCGATACATTGCGTATAGAACGTTACGTTCTTTTCCGCGGTTTCGTTGTCGTATTTTTGGATTGCGTTCACGTATTCCATAATACGGGCAACGGAAGTGTTGAACGAGAATACTTCCACGTCGCGCGTGATACATTTAACGGCGTAGTTTTTCGCGTAGTCGAGTGCTTTTTCCGCTGCGCGGATTTCGGTTACGCCGTGCTTTTCGGTCAACGCTTTGCGTACGATTCTTTCTACGCGGTCGATAAATTTCGCAACCGATTTAATCCCGTCGTCGTTCCAAGGACCGCCTTCGGTATAGCTGAAACCGAACATAAGATACAAACGGAAAATATCCGAACCGTATTCGTCGATATACACGTCGGGAGAGATGACGTTGCCGTGGGATTTACTCATACGGTTTCCGTCAGGCCCTAAAATAATACCTTGGTGTACGAGCCGTTTGAACGGTTCGTTGAAATTTACGTAACCCATATCGCGTAACGCTTTGGTAATGAAACGCGCGTACAAAAGGTGCATACAAGCGTGTTCCGAACCGCCTACGTAAACGTCTACGGGTAACATTTTATTGATAATTTCGGGCGAGAACGCCTGTTTGTCGTTGTGTGCGTCCGCGTAACGGAAATGATACCAGCTCGAACATACGAAAGTATCCAACGTATCGGGGTCACGGCTCGCTTTGCCACCGCATTTGGGGCAATGACAGCTCATAAAGCCTTCGTGGGAAGCAAGGGGGGATTTTCCCGTAGGACGGAATTCCACGTCGTAAGGAAGCTTGACGGGCAAATCCTTTTCAGGAACGGGTACGACGCCGCATTTTTCGCAATGGATCATAGGAATGGGCGCGCCCCAGTAGCGTTGACGGGACACCGACCAGTCGCGCAAACGGTAGTTGACCTTTTTGCCGCCTTTGCCGATTTTCGTTAAATGCACGGCGATCGCATTGCGGGCTTCGTCTCCCGAAAGTCCGTCAAATTCGCCGCTGTTTACCAAAATACCGTCTTCGCAATAGGGGAGCAAGGTTTCTCCGCCTACCTTTTGAATAACCTGCGTGATAGGCAAACCGTATTTGGTCGCAAAAGCGTAGTCGCGCTCGTCGTGCGCGGCAACCGCCATAACCGCGCCCGTACCGTAGGAATACAAAACGTAATCGGCAAGGTAAATAGGCACTTTTTTGTTGGTTAAGGGATGAATAGCGTACGCGCCCGTGAATACGCCCGTCTTTTCACGCGCGGTGGAAAGACGATCGATATCGTTTGCTTCGGCTGCGTAGCGTACGTACGCGTCGATAGCTTCCGCTTGTTCGGGATGCGCGGCTTTGAGCTTTTCCACGAGCGGATGCTCGGGAGCAAGCACGACGTAATTTACGCCGAATACGGTGTCGGGACGGGTGGTAAATACGGTGATTTCATCGCCCGTTTCACAGTCGAAATGGATTTCGCAGCCCGTGGATTTGCCGATCCAGTTCTTTTGCATAAGCTTGGTCTTTTCGGGCCAGTCGATTTCGTCTAAATCGTCCAGCAATTCTTCGGCGTAATCGGTGATTTTGAAAAACCATTGCGTCATATCCTTACGGAGTACGACGTCGCTGCAGCGCTCGCATTTGCCGTCGATAACCTGTTCGTTTGCAAGCACCGTTTCGCAGGAAGGACACCAGTTGACAAGGGCTTCCTTTCTGTAAGCAAGTCCTTTCTTGTAAAGCTGTAAAAACAGCCATTGCGTCCACTTGTAATAGTTTTCTTCGCAAGTTTTAATTTCCGCTGACCAGTCGAAATGCGCGCCCATATTGCGGAGCTGGCGTTCCATCGTTTCAATGTTCTTTTCGGTGGAGTCTTTGGGGTGAATACCCGTTTTAATGGCGTAATTTTCCGCGGGCAAACCGAACGCGTCGAAGCCCATAGGCTGGAACACTTCAAAGCCTTGCATTTTCTTAAACCGCGCGTAGGAATCGGTAGGACCGTAGTTGTACCAGTGTCCGACGTGGAGTTTCGCGCCCGAAGGATAAGAGAACATTTCTAAAACGTATAATTTCTTGTCTACGTTTTTCTTGTTGAAATTGTGCAGCTTACTCTTTTCCCATTTGGCTTGCCATTTACTTTCGATGGATTTCATATCCATAATAAAAACCTCCGCTTGTATCGCGCAAATCCTATTGTGCGCGTAAAAATTCGTTCTTTTTAGCCGTAATATATATTATAGTATATTTTTTTTGGCAAGTCAAGCGAATATGCAAGGGCAAAAGCGGGGGATTTTGCAAAAACGGATAAATAATTTCCGCGCCGCGGCATACAATAATGGTGTGGAAGAAATAACGATAACGCAAAACGGCTACGACGGCTTATTTATGTCCTATTTGTTCGGTAAGGTACGCGAACGCTTTTCCTTTTTGCCCGCGACGTGCGATTTGCAAAACGAAGGCGATCACGCGGAGATTGCGTTCCGTACGGAAGCGGCGTATTGTCCGTACGTGAGAAGGTTTGCCGAAGAAAATATCGCCGAAGTTATCGCCGTCGGGTATAAATACGCGTATTTTGAGAAAAAGCTTGTGTTACCCCTTTTAAGCGAACGGCAAAAACGGCTTTTGATTACCGCGCTCGTCGCCGCCGATTATAAGGACGATAAAGCATACGCGCTCAAACGTATAAAGGGCTTCGAGCAGTATTCGCTCGACGGTGTTTTTCATTTCCGTTTGCGGGAATTGCAACGGCGTTGGCAGGGGATTGCGCAATACGTGCCGACGGATATGGGCGTGGCGGCACTGGACGGATTTTTAGAGTTTCTCACCGAAGATGGGGAAGGGAAACTGTTTGTGAAAGGGGGTAGGGTATACGACGAAGAATACCGCCTTTTATCGCGTAGCGAGCTGACGGGTAAAATCTCCGTCATCGGCGAAATTTTACTCGGTTGTGCGGAACGCGTGTATTGCTTTGGAGAAACGGATCGGGAAACGACGGCGTTTTTGAAAAAATATTACGGCGCAAAAGCCGTATTCTGTTGAAAAAATTTATTTTAACCGTCTTAAAAACGGTTGACAAATGCGGAGAAAAGGGGTACAATAGAAATCGTAAAGACAAGTAGCGTCGTTATGGCGGATTTGCAGAGAGCTTGCCCCTTGGCTGTAAGGCGAGTAATCCGTTACGGTCGTGAAACCGCTTTATTTCCGTAAAATGAATAAACGAAAAGCGGTCGCGGAGCAATCCGCGGCAATTAAGGTGGAACCGCGCGGATTTCGCGTCCTTAAATTCCTATTGTTAGGAGTTTAAGGTTTTTTTTATTTTTTTATTATTAAGGCTCCGTTTCAACCTTCGATTGATTTTTGACGGAAAAATACTGCGAAATTCTACGCAAAACACGCGGTTACATACCGCAGCGGGTATGCGCCCTTGTGTGTTTGCTTGTCTTTCTTGTATTTTTCTCGTAAAATCGAAAAAATATAATTTTTTCTAATCAATCGCTTGCTGTAACGTCACCATTATCAATCAAGAAAAACGATGGAGGAAGAGATATGAATATCACTTTGAAAAACGGCGATAGTATGTCGCTGGAAGAAAACGCTACGGCGTTTGCCGCGGCAACGGCCATTTCCGAAGGTTTGGCAAGAAACGCGGTGTGCGCGAAGGTCAACGATAAGCTCGTCGATCTTTCGCACGTATTAAACGACGGAGATACGTTGGAAATTATTACGCTCAAAGATAAGGAAGGTTTGGGCGTGTACCGCCATACCTGTGCGCACGTGTTGGCGCAAGCCTTGAAAACGGTATACCCGACCTGTAAACTGTCGATAGGTCCCGTTATTGAAAACGGTTTTTATTACGACGTGGATTTCGTAACGCCCATCACGCAAGCCGACCTTGCGAAAGTGGAAGCGGAAATGAAGAAAATTATCAAGGGGAATTTCCCGATTGAACGTTTCACGTTGCCTAAAAAGGAAGCGATCGCGCTTATGGACGGCTACAACGAAAACTACAAGGTTGAATTGATTGAAGATTTGCCCGACGGGGAAATTATTTCCTTCTATAAGCAAGGCAATTTCGTCGACCTTTGCCGCGGACCGCACCTTTCTTCGACGGGTAAGATTAAAGCGTTCAAACTCACGAGTATCGCAGGCGCATACTGGCGCGGGGACGAGCATAATAAAATGCTCACGCGTATTTACGGTACGGCTTTTGCGAAAAAGGACGAAATGGAAGCGTATTTCACGATGCTGGAAGAAGCGAAAAAACGCGATCATACCAAGCTTGGCAAGGAATTAAAGATTTTTGCAATCATGAACGAAGGTAAAGGCTTGCCCTTCTTCCTGCCGAACGGTATGGTTTTGAAAAACACCTTGATTGATTACTGGCGTCAAATTCACACCCGCGAAGGTTACGTGGAAGTGCAAACGCCCATTATGCTCAATCGTACGCTTTGGGAAACGTCGGGGCACTGGTATCATTACCGCGATAATATGTACACGACGAAAGTGGACGAAGAAGATTTCGCGATCAAGCCTATGAACTGCCCGGGCGGTATTTTGGTGTATAAAAACGAACCGCACAGCTATAAGGATTTGCCGATCCGTATGGGCGAGTTAGGGCTCGTGCACCGTCACGAAAAGTCGGGGCAATTACACGGACTTTTCCGCGTGCGTTGCTTCACTCAAGACGACGCACATATCTTTATGACGCCCGAACAAATCAAGGACGAAATTAAAGGCGTAGTACGCTTGATTAACGAAGTATACACGCTGTTTGGATTTAAGTATCACGTAGAGCTTTCCACTCGTCCCGAAAACAGTATGGGAAGCGACGAAGACTGGAACAACGCGACGGACGCGCTCCGTTCGGCGCTCGACGATATGGGACTTGCGTACGTGGTAAACGAAGGCGACGGCGCGTTCTACGGACCGAAAATCGATTTCCATTTGGAAGACTCGATCGGCAGAACGTGGCAATGCGGAACCATTCAGCTCGATTTCCAGCTCCCGCAAAGATTTGAAATGGAATATATCGGCGAAGACGGTCAAAAACACCGTCCCATTATGGTACACCGCGTTGCGTTCGGGTCAATCGAACGGTTTATCGGTATCTTAATCGAGCATTTCGCAGGAAAATTCCCCGTATGGCTTTCTCCCGTTCAGGTTAAAATTTTGCCGATTACGGATAGACAAGAAGCTTATGCAAACGAGCTTTGCGCGAAGATGAAAGAAGCGGGTATCCGCGTTTGCGTGGACGATAGAAACGAAAAAATTGGTTATAAAATCCGCGAAGCGCAAATGGAAAAAGTACCGTATATGCTCGTGCTTGGCGATAAGGAAATGGAAGCGGGACAAGTGGCGGTACGCCGTCGCGACGGCGAACAGTCGGTTGTGGACGCGGCGGAATTTATCGCTACCGTTTGCAAGGATATCAAAGAAAAAACGGCGTTTTGAAAAAAGATTGAAAATATTTGAAATTTTTTGAAAAAATTGCTTGACAAAGGGTTTGCTTTGTGCTAATATATTTGAGCAAAGCAGAAGCGAACCTTCTCGCCGTGCGGTTTTGATCGGTACGGCTCGATAATTTTTCTACCGCGGAAAAGCGGAGATTATTATGCGAAAAAAAGGGTTGCTTGTGTAAAAGCGACCCTTAATTTTTTCGGAGAGGTATACGACCATTAAAGACCAGCATCAAATCAACGAGAATATTCGTGATAGAGAAATTAGAGTAATTTCCGCTACGGGTGAACAGCTCGGCATTATGAGCGCGCGTGAAGCAATGGCGATTGCGGACGAAGAAGGTTTGGATTTGGTGAAAATTTCGCCCAACGCCGTGCCGCCCGTTTGTAAGATTATGAACTACGGTAAGTTCAAGTTCGAGCAAGCGAAAAAGGAAAAGGAAAACCGTAAAAACCAAAAAATCGTGGAATTAAAAGAAATCTATCTTTCGATGACGATTGACGTGGGCGATTTGAACGTGAAAGCGAAAAAGACGGTGGAAATGCTCGGCGACGGGAACAAGGTCAAGGTGTCCATTCGTATGCGCGGCAGACAAATGGCGCACGCGGCGATGGGTGTGGACGTAATGCGCCGTTTCTTCGATATGCTCGGCGGTAAAGCGGTTATGGACAAAGAACCCAAGACGGAAGGCAGAAATATTTTAATGATCCTTGCCCCCGCGAAATAAAAGGGTACTCAATAAGCGGACAAGCTTTTTATAAGCTCGTTATATAAAAATAAGAAAAAAATATTCGGAGGATAAATTTATGCCTAAACAGAAAACACATAGCAGCACGAAAAAGCGTTTTTGGCTTACGGGTTCGGGCAAAGTAAACCGTTCTCACAGCGGTAAGAACCACAAAGCGGAAACCAAGAACAGAAAGAGAAAGAGAAACTTGCGTCAAACCACGCTCGTTGCTTCCACGCAGGAAAGCACCGTCAAGAGTATGATGCCCTACAAGAAATAAGAGAAGGAGAGATAAAAGAGTATGCGTATTAAAAGAGCAGTAAACGCGGTTAAAAAGCGTAGAAAAATTTTGAAGCTTGCAAAAGGCTATTTCGGCAACAAGAGCAAATCGTATAGAATTGCAAGAGAAGCCGTAATGAAATCCTTGAACTATGCGTTCATCGGTAGAAGAAGAAGAAAGAGAGATTTTCGTCGCCTTTGGATTTCCAGAATTAACGCGGCGGCGAGAATGAACGGTATTTCTTACAGCAAGTTGATGCACGGTCTTTCCGTTGCGGGTATCAACCTTAACAGAAAAGTGCTTGCAGATTTGGCGGTAAACGACGCAGCGGCGTTCACGCAGCTCGTTGACAAAGCAAAAGCTGCGCTTTAAGCAAGGAAAGAAAGCCTTTTTAACGAAAGGCTTTTTCGCTTTTTTTAAGAAATGATATTAACGTCGAAAAACAATCCTTTAATCAAGGAAACGGCTTCGCTGAAAGACAAAAAAGGCAGGAAACAAACGGGGCTTTTTCTCGTGGAAGGCGTCAAAATGACGCGGGAATGTGAACGGAGCGGTTTGGAAATAGAACGCGTGTTCGTGTCCGAAGCCTTTGTAGACGAGCTTCCGTTTGCGGAAGAAAAAATCGTCCGCGTTTCCCAAGACGTTTTGCGCGTTCTCTCCGACGAAAAAACGCCGCAGGGCGTGCTTTGTCGGGTGAAGAAACCCAAGATAAGGCTTGCCGCGCCTGCGTCCGCTTGCTTATTCCTTGACGGCGTATCCGATCCGCGGAATTTGGGCGCGATTATCCGTACGGCGAATGCCGCGGGTTATCGCGAGATCTATTTGACCGACGATTGCGCCGATCCGTATTCCCCCAAAAGCGTTCGAGCAAGTATGAGCGGCGTATTTTTCGTCAAGCTTTACGAAGGCACGCGGGAAGAAATTTTCTCCGTTCTTGGCGATACGCCTATCGTAGTTGCGGATATGTACGGTGAAAACGCGTTCGCGTTTGCCGCGCCTAAAAAGTTTGCGCTTGCGATCGGGAATGAAGCGAACGGCGTTTCCAAAGCCGTCGAAGATAGAGCGAGCTACACGGTCAAAATTCCGATGGAAGCCACGCAAGAAAGCTTAAATGCAGCGGTTTCGGCGGGGATTTTAATGTATCTTCTTAAAAAAGAAAGCTTTACAAAAAACTAAAAGGAGCATATTATGTCAGGACATAGCAAATGGCACAACATACAGGCAAAAAAGGGTAAGGCAGACGCGGCAAAGGGTAGAATTTTCACCAAGCTCGGCAGAGAAATCGCGGTGGCGGCGAAGAATAACCCCAACCCCGAAACGAACAGCAAGCTTGCAGATATTATCGCAAAAGCGAAAGCGGCGAATATGCCCAACGATAATATTCAACGCAGTATTAAAAAAGCTTCGGGCGAAATGAACGGCGCGGATTATAAAGAATTGACTTACGAAGGCTACGGCGTAGCGGGCTCGGCGGTTATTATCGTTACCTTGACGGACAATATCAATCGTACGGCAGGCGACGTGCGCGCTATTTTAGGTAAGCACGGCGGTCAGCTCGGTCAAAACGGTTGCGTGTCTTATAATTTCGATAACAAAGGCTATATCGTAGTAGAAAGAACGGTAGAGCTTGACGAAGATACGATGACGGAAATTGCGTTGGAAGCAGGCGCGGACGATATCGTCACGAGCGACGACGTATACGAAATCTTCACGTCACCCGAAAATTTCTCGGAAGTTCGTAAATATTTAGAAGATAAAAACGCGGAAATGGTAGCAGCTGCTCCCAAAACGCGTAGAAACGAAGAGGAAGAAGATAAAATCCGTTTCGTGCAAGCGGAAATTGCGATGATTCCCCAAAACCGTATCGAGCTTCCCGCGGATAAAGTAGCGACGTTCGAGAAAATGTTGGACGCGTTGGAAGAACACGACGACGTACAAAACGTATACCATAACGTAGATTTGCCCGACGAAGAATAATTTTTGAAAAATTCTCGTCATTTATTTGACAGTAGCGTTAAATTATGGTAGAATAAAATAGTAATCTCCGTGAGGGAGTAGCAAGCGCACTTTCCGCGTGACAAGTCAACAACACCAACCCGTTCGGGTTTGGCTTGTCTTAAATTGCAAGACTCACGTATAGCAAAAGAGAAGGCTGTACGTGGCGGTCAAAAAAGGAACCTTGCCCCGTGTATAGCGAATACGCGGGGCTTTCATTTTGTAAAAAAACAAGGAGAAGAAGAAAAATGAAAGGTTATTGTGAAGAAAAGGACGTCGTTGTAAAAAGCTTACAATCGGACGCGTCCCAAGGTCTTTCTACTGCGGAAGCGGAAAAACGCCTTGCGGAAAATGGCAAAAACAAGCTTGCTGCCGCAAAGAAAAAATCGCTTTTGCGTAGATTTTTCGAGCAGTTGTCCGACCCGATGATCATTATTTTGATCGTAGCGGCGGCAATCAGCGGCGCGTTGTCGGTGTATCACGTAACGCAGGGTGAAGAAGGTGAATTCGTTGACGTAATCATAATTCTCGCCGTCGTTTTAATCAACGCGATTTTGGGTGTATTCCAAGAAAGTAAAGCGGAAAAGGCCATAGAAGCTCTACAAGAAATGTCTGCGGCGACGTCGAAAGTACTTCGTGACGATAAAATCGTAATCACGCCGAGCGAAAATCTCGTCGTTGGCGATATCGTATTGTTGGAAGCTGGCGACGCAGTTCCCGCCGACGGTCGTATCTTGGAAAGTGCAAGCTTAAAGGTTGAAGAAGCCGCGCTTACGGGCGAGTCCGTTCCCGTAGAAAAGATGACCGAAGCAATCACGCTCAAAGCGGGTGAAAAGGACGTTCCGCTCGGCGATCGTAAGAATATGGTATATATGGGCAGTACGGTGGTGTACGGCCGCGGCGTAGTCGTCGTTACGGCTACGGCAATGGATACCGAAATGGGTAAAATCGCAGGCGCGCTCGCGCAAGCGGAAGAAGGCAAAACGCCTTTGCAAATCAAGCTTGGTCAGCTTTCCAAAATTCTTACATGGCTTGTTTTGGGTATTTGTATTATCGTATTTGCAGTACAGCTTATTCGTCACGGCGGATTTGATTTCGAGTTCGCGCTTTCGTCCTTTATGATCGCCGTATCGTTGGCGGTCGCGGCAATCCCCGAAGGACTTGCCGCCGTCGTAACCGTCGTGCTTTCGATCGGCGTTACGAATATGTCCAAGCGTAACGCGATTATCCGTAAGCTTACCGCGGTAGAAACACTCGGTTGCGCGCAAATTATTTGTTCGGATAAGACGGGTACGCTTACCCAAAATAAAATGACGGTAGTCAAGAGCTTTTGCGAAGACGAAAAACGCGTGGCGGCGGCGATGGCGCTTTGTTCAGACGCGGAAATCGACGAAGAAGGCGTCGTTACGGGTGAACCGACGGAAGCCGCGCTCGTGGCTTGGGCGAATAAGCTCGGTCTTTCCAAAATCGAGCTCAAAAAAGAAATGCACCGCGAAAATGAATTGCCGTTCGATTCTTCGCGAAAAATGATGACGACCTTCCACCCCCAAGGCGACGGCTTCGTTTCGTATACGAAAGGCGCACCTGACGTTGTGGTGGATAAATGCACGTATTATCTCAAAGACGGCAAAGCCGTAAAAATGACGGACGAATACCGCGCGGAAATCCTTGCCGCGAATAAAGCAATGGCGGACGACGCTTTGCGCGTGCTTGCGTGCGCGGAACGCGTTTGGAAGGAAATTCCCGCGGAATTGTCTACCGAAACCGTGGAAACGGAGTTGTGCTTTACGGGGCTTTGCGGTATGATCGACCCCGTCCGTCCCGAAGTGCAAGCGGCAATCGCGCAATGCAGAGAAGCGGGGATTCGTCCCATTATGATTACGGGCGACCACGTAGACACGGCGGTTGCGATCGCGAAAGAACTCGGCATTTTGCAAGACGGCGTTCGCGCAATGACGGGTGCACAGCTCAACGAAATGGACGACGAAACGTTTGAAAAGGAATTTAGAACGATCGGCGTGTACGCACGTGTACAGCCCGAGCATAAAACGCGTATCGTCAACGCTTGGAAAAAGGCGGGCTATATCACCGCAATGACGGGCGACGGCGTCAACGACGCTCCGTCTATCAAATCCGCCGACATCGGCGTAGGTATGGGTATTACGGGTACGGACGTTACCAAAAACGTAGCCGATATGGTACTTGCGGACGACAATTTCGCAACGATCGTCGGCGCGGTGGAAGAAGGTCGCCGTATTTACGACAATATCCGTAAAGCCATTCAATTCCTGCTCGCGTCGAATATGAGCGAAGTTATCGCGATTTTCGTGGCTACGCTTATGGGCTTTACGATTTTACAACCCGTACACCTTCTTTGGATCAATTTGGTTACGGACACCTTCCCCGCGTTGGCGTTGGGTACGGAAAAAGCCGAACCCGACGTAATGAAACGCAAGCCCCGCGACTCCAAAGCCGGCGTATTTGCCGACGGTATGGGTATTGACGTCGTATATCAAGGCGTTTTGGTTGCGATTTTGGTGCTTGTTTCCTATTTCGTAGGACATTTTATCGAAGTGGGTAACTGGGAAATCACCAACAGCGAACACGGCACGACGATGGCGTTTTTGACGATGGCGATGGCGGAAATTTTCCACAGTTTGAATATGCGCTCGCAAAGAAAGAGCCTGTTCTCGTTAAAGCGTCAAAACAAACTGCTTTGGCTTGCTGCGCTTGGCTCGTTCGTGCTTTCCGTTGCCGTTTGCGCTATTCCACCCGTAGCTACGCTTTTTGGTTTTGCGCCCATCGGGTTTATTGAACTCGCGCTTGCGATTTTGATCGGGCTTTGCGTAATTCCCGTCGTGGAACTCGTAAAATTTATACAAAGATCGATAGCAAACAAGAATAAATAAGGAAAATATGCGTACCGTGTACGCGATTATAAAAGAAAAACCGCTTTCGCAAGAGAGCGGTTTTTTTGAAAAAATTACAATTTCAGGCAATATTTTTTTTGTAAAACCCTTGACCGATTGAATAAGATATGGTATAATAGTGCTTGTAAAAGCAGTATTTTAGCTTTTTCACGCTAAATCTAATAAAAAATCCGTTTACAATAACATTGTAAAACGAAAAAAACCGAGGTGTAAAATGGCGGATAAGAAACAAGTTGTGAAACCCCCTGTGGAAACTTCCAAGATCGACGCTTTGTATAGCTGGCTTTCGTACGATCTGCAAAAGATGAAGAAAGAACTCCTTACCGAGTTGAAATATTCTTCGGTGCAGGTTGGTTCTTTGTGTAACCAAATCAACAGCGACAAAGAAAAATCGGCGCAAGCGGTTTCGCAAGAGATCCGTTACAGCTACAAGCAAAATCAAACCATTTACGACGGCTTGGCTGCTATGATTAAAGACGCGAAAGCAAAGGTCGAAGAAGCGGAAGCAAGTGCAAACGAAAAATTCGACGCGCAAGAAGCAAGCTTCGCGGAAAAAATTACTGCGCTTAAAGATAACGCTTCGGAAAAACTTTCGTCGGTAGAAACGAACGTAAACGACAAAATCGCCGCGTTAGAAGCTAACGCAAACGAAAAATTTGCGGCACTTGAAGCAAGCGCAAGCGAAAAGCTGGAAGCGATTAAAGCGGCTTTGGAAGAATTGCGTACATATCCTTCGGAAAATTTAGCGGAAACGGTGGAAGAAGAAGTTTCGGACGTAATTCCTTGTATGGAAGAAACGCTCAACGAAATCAAGTACGGTTATTTGCAACAGCAAGCCATTTACGAAGGTATGAAAACGCTCATTACGGACGACGTAGTGGCGAAGGTCAACGCGGTTGAAGAAAAGCTTGCGATTTTAGAACAGCTTGATAAGACGTTGGAAGAAATCCATCTCAAAGTTGCGGAAAGCATCACGCTTTTGGAAGACGCGGATTATAAAACGTTGATTGAAGCGGTTGCGGAAAAAACGGAAGAGAGCGTAGCGGAACATAGCCGTAAGGTTATGGAAGCGATTGCCGCCGTTCCCGTTGCGGAAAACGTAGACTATACGCGTATTGTAGACGAAGTAGGCGATAGAGTAATCGAGCTTTTGGGCGACGTGGTACAAGACGCTCCCGCGCCTGCGCCTGCTCCTGCACAACCCGTAGAAGCGAAAGTCGATTATGAAAAATTGATTTACGGCACGGCGGAAAAGGTCGTAGAATCCTTGCCTTATCCCGAAAGAGTGGACTATCGTCGCATTAACGACAGCTTTGCGAAAGCGGCTGAAAAGGTGCAGGTAGTCGTAACGGAAGAAACGCTTGCAAACGTCGTAAACGCGGCGGTTGAAAAAGCAATGGCGGCGTTCAATTTTGATGCTTTGGCGGAAGCGGTTGCGGCAAAGATCGTCGTTCCTGTGCCCGAAATGCCCGACGTAGACGCGATTGCGGAAGCAGTAGCGGCGAAGATCGTGATCCCCGAAGTACAAATTCCCGAAGCGAAAGCGGCGGAAATCGATTACGATTTGCTTTCGGATATGGTGGTTGCTAAACTTTCGGAAAACACCGATCAAGCTTACGACGTCGTATTAGATCAAACGGGTATCGATCAAATCGCGGAAAAGGTAACCGAAAAATTTGGTCAAGCGGAAACGGTTGATTACGATCGCGTAGCGGCTATCGTAGAAGAAAAGCTTGAAAAATTGACGGCGGTAGCGGAAGAAGAAGAGCCTTCTTACGATCTCGTTTTGGACGACGAAGGCATCGAAGCGATTGCAAAGAGCGTATCCGAACAGCTTTGCACGATGTGCAATACCTGCACGGTTGCGGAAGAAGAAGTCGTAGAACCCACGGAAGAAGCGGTAGAAGAAGTAGTCGAAGAGCCCGTAGAAGAAACGGTTGTGGAAGAAGCTGTTGAAGAACCCGCCGTAGAAGAAGTCGTAGAAGAAACGGTAGAAGAAACGCCCGCAGTAAGTGAAGAACTTGCGGTGGCTGTGGAAGCTGCGGAAGCGGATTATCAAGAAATCGACAATCAGCTCGTGGACGCGGAAACGGGACTTGTGATTCGTTTGAAAAAGAGCTTTACGGCGAAGATGAAACAAAGCGAAGACCGTATCAAGGGGTATTACAGCGATATTAAGAACGAGTTGACGTCCTATAAAAAGATCAATTCCAACGTAAGCTGGCACGGAGATAGATTTAACTTCGGACGCGATACGATTGCGAAAGTGAATATTTGCGGTAAGACGTTGTGCTTCTATCTTGCGTTAGATCCCGAAGATCCCGAATTGAAAACGACGATTTACCATCAAAAGAACGTTGGTAATCAAAGAGCGTATGAAAACACGCCGTTTATGGTCAAAATTAAGAGTGACGCGGCGGCGAAGAAAGCGGTTCGCTTGGTAAATATGCTCGCGGAAAAGATCGGCGCACAAAAACAAGCGTCGTTTGAAGCTGTGGACTACGTAGAAGAATTTGCTTACGCTTCGACCAAGCAGCTCTTTGACGAAGGATTTATCAAAGTAACGAAAGAAAAGAAAGTCACGCTTGACTTCTAATCCACCGTACGACAAAACATACGAATAATGAAAGAGAGCTGATAATTCCATATTTTCGGCTCTCTATTTTATGAGCGGCAGAGCGCCGCCAAGGAGAAAGTAAAAGGTAGTGAAAGAAAGAAAACAAAACGAAACAGCGCGTAGTTCGCGCGAAAACAAAAAGACAGCGGAAACGGGTAAACGCCCGCAAAAACGCGGTAAAAGCAATCCTTTGGGCACGGTTATGGATTTTGGGCCTACGACCTTTTTCGGGAACGAAGAAAAACCCAAGCGTAACGCCAAACCCAAAACGAAAAAAGAAGAAACTATATTTGATACGAGCCGAGAGAAAAAACGCTTAAAGATCAAAGAAAAAACGACGGTTAAAAAACAAAAACCCGTTAAAATTATCTTTCTTGGCGGGGTTGGAGAAATCGGTAAGAATATGACGGCGATTGAATACGGTCACGATATTATCGTTATCGACGCAGGGCTGACCTTTCCCAACAACGAAGATATGCCGGGAATTGACTCGGTCGTACCCGATATCACCTATTTAACGCAAAATAAGGATAGAATACGCGGCGTATTGCTTACGCACGGGCACGAAGACCACATAGGCGGCGTACCCTATCTTATGAAAGAATTAAACGCTGATACGCCCATTTACGGGACGAAATTGACGTTAATGCTTACGGATAACAAATTACAAGAACACCGACTTCCCAACGTTGTACAACGCGTAGTCGAAGCAGGGGAACGTATCCGTTTGGGCGTGTTTGAAATTGAGTTTATCAACGTCAATCATTCCATTTCGGGCGCGTGCGCGCTTGCAATCCGTACGCCCAACGGCTTGATTTATCACAGCGGAGATTTCAAGATCGATTTAACCCCCGTTGCGGGCGAGCCGATCGATTTGAAGCGCATTGCGGAGCTTGGAAAAGAAGGCGTGCTTTTGTATATGGGCGAGTCCACGAATATCGAACGCGCGGGCTATACGATGAGCGAAACGGTCGTAGGAACGACGCTCGATCATTTATTCTCGGAAAATACGACGCGCCGTATGATTATTGCAACGTTTGCTTCCAATGTGCACCGTTTACAGCAAATTATCGATCTTGCCGTAAAATACCGCCGTAAAGTCGCTTTATCGGGACGGAGTATGTTCAAGGTCGTGGACGCGGCGGTGAAAATCGGCGAATTGCAAATTCCCGAAGGCGTTTTAATTGATATTGAACGCACGAAAAACTTGTTCGACGGAGAACTCGTTATCCTTTCGACGGGATCGCAGGGCGAGCCGATGAGCGCGCTCACGCGTATGGCTTCGGGGGATTTCAATAAGGTAACGGTGGGCGAAAACGACACGATTATCATTTCGGCTAACCCTATTCCGGGCAACGAAAAAATGATTTATCGGGTTATCAATAACTTGTATAAAAAGGGCGCGAATGTCGTCTACGAAAGCTTGGAAAAAATCCACGTTTCGGGACACGCCTGCAAGGAAGAGCACAAAATCCTGCATACGCTCTTAAAACCCAAGTTTTTTATTCCCGTGCACGGCGAATATCGGCACTTGAAAATTCACGCGCAGCTTGCCCAAGAGTTGGGTATGCCCGAGCGTAACGTATTTATTCCCGACGTTGGGAATTGCGTGGAATTGACGGAACGATCGCTGACGCTTGGCGAAAACGTACAGGCGGGCGCACGGCTCGTGGACGGCGAAGGCTTTGAAGATTACGGCACGAGCGAAGTGATGAAAGACCGTTTGAAGATGTCGGCGGACGGTATCGTGACGGTTGCAATGGCGGTTTCGGGAAATTACGTTATCAACGATCCCGTTTTAGAATTTCACGGCTTTATCTTCACCGAAAACACGGGTACGGAAGCGGAAATCAAGACGGTAGTACAACGCGCCGTGGAAGCGTACGATTACGAAAACGGAAATACCGCGGAGCTTATTACGCACGTTAAAAAGATATTGAAGAATTATTTTTACAAACGGATCAAGCAATCGCCCTTGATCGTAGTGTCCGTGTTGGACGTATAAAGGACAAAAGATAAATGGAATATACGGCTTCGCTCGTAAAACTCAATATCGAAGAAAAATTATCCCTGCGCCGCGCGGAAGCGTTGGCGCGGGGTATTCCCGTTGCGGACGACGAAACCTTGCAGTTTTTGCTTTTAACGTTGTCAATGACCAAGCCTTTGCGGATTTTGGAAATCGGTACGGCGGTCGGTTTGTCGGGGGTGGCAATGCTTCAAAATTGCCCGAATGCAAGATTGACGACGATAGAGCTGGAAGAAGATCGGTATATGGAAGCCAAAAATAATTTCCAAGATTTCGGTGTGGAAACGCGCGTAAACGCATACCTGGGTGATGCGGGCGAGATTTTGGCGATGATGGACGGGCAGTTCGATTTCGTGTTTTTGGACGGACCGAAGGCGCAATACGAGAAATATTTATTCGACTTAAAACGCTTGATGAAAAAGGGCGCAACGCTGTTTGCGGACGACGTGTTATTGTTCGGTTGGGTGAGCGGTGAAGAAGAAACGCCTTGGAAACGCCGTTCCATCGTGGAAAAAATCCGTTCCTATTTAGACGTGATTACGTCCGATCAAGATTTTATAACTTCGGTCGTCAACGTTGGCGACGGCGTGGCATTATCGGTATTTACGAAAGGGGAAAAGGAATGAACGTGGAATTGCTTGCTCCTGCGGGGAGCTACTCGAAAATGTTGACCGCGTTACATTTTGGCGCGGACGCGGTATATTTGGGCGGAAAAAATTTTTCCTTGCGTACTTTTGCGGATAATTTCACCGCGGAAGAACTTGCGCTCGCCGTACGCTTTGCACACGAACGGGGGAAAAAAGTATACGTTACGGCGAATATTTACGCACGGAACGCGGATTTTGCGTTACTTGGGGAGTATTTTCAAGAGCTTGCAAATATCGGCGTGGACGGCGTAATCGTCAGCGACGCGGGCGTGGCATATTTGGCGAAAAAGGTTGCGCCAAGCCTTTGCTTGCATCTTTCTACGCAAGCGAATACTACGAATAAATACGCCGTTCAGTTTTGGCAAGAACAAGGCGTTTCGCGGGTTATACTCGCACGAGAACTTTCCCTTGCGGAAATTTCCGAAATACATCAATTCGTTCCCGAAATGGAATTAGAAGCGTTCGTGCACGGCGCGATGTGCATATCGTATAGCGGTCGGTGTCTTTTATCCGATTATTTGGACGGTCGTTCTTCTAACCGCGGTGCGTGCGTACAGTCTTGTCGTTGGCGTTACGAAGTCCGCGCTCAAAACGCAACCAACGGTCAATCGGAATGGTTGCCCGTGGAAGAAGACGGTAAGGGTACGTACATTTTTAACAGTAAAGATTTGAATATGCTTGCTCGGTTGCAAGAAATGGAAGGGGCAGGTATTCGTTCATTTAAGATTGAAGGCAGAATGAAGAGCGGGTATTACCTTGCAACGGTAATAAATGCGTACCGCCGTGCAATGAACGGCGAAGATTTTGCCATTAGCGAAAACGAGCTTTTGCGCGTAGCGCACCGCGACTATACGCAAGCGTATGCGGACGGGAAAAACGCGAACACGGTCAATTATACCGATAGTCAATCCAAGGGCGAATATATCTATATCGCGGACGTTTTGGGGAATGAAAACGGGTACGTGCTTGCGGAAATGCGCAACCGTTTCAAAAAGGGCGAAACGCTCGAAATTCTTTCCCCCGACGCGCATTTTAGAAAAAGCTTTACCGCCGACGAGATTTACGCTTCGGATGGAATGCAAACGGACGACGCGAAGCTGGTTAGAGAAATTTATCGGATAAAGTGTCCGTATGAATTGAAGAAAGGAGACTATCTTCGCCGCAAAGGATAAATTATGAAAAAGAAAATACTTTTAATTGCCACGGGCGGCACGATTGCGTCCCAGCTGGGGGAAGAAGGTTTAGTCCCGTCGATCGGCGCGGAAAAACTGCTCAAATGCGTTCCCGAAATTTTTGGTTTTTGCGACGTGGACGCTGTGCAACCGTATAACATTGACAGCACCAACGTAACGCCCGCGCATTGGATTACGCTTGCGAAAACCGTTCAAGAGAATTACGAGCGTTACGACGGGTTCGTAGTTTGCCACGGTACGGATACGATGTCGTACACGGCGGCAATGCTGTCTTATCTTATCCAACACTCGCCCAAGCCCATCGTACTTACGGGCTCGCAACAGCCGATTGATAAGGAAGATACGGACGGAAGAATTAATCTCCGTGACAGCTTCTTATACGCGGCTTCGGATAAGGCTTGCGACGTCGTAATCGTTTTCCAAGGCAACGTTATCGCGGGTACGCGCGCGAAAAAAATTCGCACGAAAAGCTTTAACGCGTTTACGAGCGTGGATTTTCCCAACCTTGCGGTTATTCGTGACGGAAAAATTATTCAGTATATCGTCACGCCCAAAACGGACAAGCCCGCTTTTTATACGGAGCTGAACGAAAAGGTGGCTTTGCTTACGCTTACTCCTGGGGTAAAGGGGGAAATGCTTGACGCGTATTTCCAAATGAACGACGCGGTGGTACTGTCGGGCTATGGCACGGGCGGGATTCCCGAAGGCGAATATTACGGGTTCTACGAAGTAATCAGCCGTTGGGAAAATAAAGGAAAAACGCTCGTCGTTACCACGCAGGTGCAACAGGAAGGCAGCGATATGAACGTTTATCGCGTGGGTAGGGGGCTTAAAAATCGTTTCGAGATTTTGGAAAGCTATTCTATGACCTACGAGAGCATTATCACTAAGCTAATGTGGATTTTGGCGCGGGTACAAGGCGACGAATCGATAAAAGAATTATTTTACCACACAATAAATTACGATTTAATAGGCTAAAAGGAGTAATACTATGAGAAAAGCACAACTGCAAAGATATGCAAAATTACTAGCAAAAACGGGTTTGAACGTCAAAAAAGGTCAAACGGTATTCATCGGTGCGGGACTTGAACAACCTGAGTTTGTAACGATGGTCGTAGAAGAATGTTATAAAGCAGGCGCAAGCGAAGTATACGTGGAATGGAGTCACCAACCCGTGGAAAAGCTTTCGGCTGCGTATAGAAGCTTGGAAAGTATGTCTACGTTAAAGCCTTGGGCGAAAGCGAAATGGGAATATAAAGCGGAAAACTATTCTTGCCGATTGTTTATCGAATCGGACGATCCCGACGGAATGAACGGGGTCGATCAAGAAAAAATGAGCGCGGCGCGCCGTGCGATGTATCCGCAAATCAAGCCTTTCCGCTTGGCAATAGAAAACCGTCATCAATGGTGTATCGCGGCAGTTCCAGGAAAGGCTTGGGCAAAAAAGGTTTTTCCCAATTTGCCCGAAAAGAAAGCGATGGAAGAAATGTGGCGGGTAATTTTGAAAACTTCCCGTGCCGACGGCAAAAACCCTATCAAGGCTTGGAAAGAGCATAACGCGGATTTGGATGCCCGTTGCTCGTATTTGGACGCTTTGGGTTTGAAAGCGTTGGAATATAAAAGCGCGAACGGTACGGATTTCTACGTAGAGCTCAATGAAGACGGAAGATTTTGCGGCGGTAAAGAAAAAACGCTGCAAGGCAGAGTTTTCAATCCGAATATTCCTTCTGAAGAAGTGTTCACTTCCCCTAAGGCAGGCGCGGCGGAAGGGATCGTGTATTCGACGAAACCGCTTTCGTATATGGGCGAACTTATAGAAAATTTCTCCGTTCGCTTTGCAGGCGGTAAGGTTGTGGAAGTGAAAGCGGAAAAGGGTGAAGAACTCTTAAAACAAATGGTGTCTATGGATGAAGGCGCAGGAAAACTCGGCGAATGTGCGCTTATTCCTTACGCTTCGCCGATTAGCGAATCGGGCGTCTTGTTTTATAACACCCTTTTCGATGAAAACGCAAGCTGTCATCTCGCGCTCGGGAGCGGCTTCAATGAATGTTTGAAAGGCTTTGAACATTATACGGACGAAGAATGTAAAAAACGCGGTATTAACGAAAGTATGATTCACGTAGATTTTATGATCGGCGCGAAAGATATGTCCATCGTCGGGATTACGAAAGACGGTGAACGCGTACAAATTTTCAAGGACGGCAACTGGGCGTTTTAATTAAAAAAGGAGCGATAGCAATGACAAAAATAGATATTTTTTCAGGCTTTTTAGGCGCGGGAAAAACGACGCTGATTAAAAAATTGATAAAAGAAGCGTACGCGGGCGAAAAAGTCGTTTTGATTGAAAACGAATTTGGCGAGATCGGCATTGACGGTGGATTTTTGCAAGACGCGGGAATTAATATAACCGAAATGAACTCGGGTTGTATTTGTTGTTCGCTCGTGGGCGATTTTGCAAAAGCCTTAAAGCAGGTGGCGGCGGAATATTCGCCCGACCGTATCGTGATCGAGCCGTCGGGTGTGGGCAAGCTTTCGGACGTTATCAAAGCGGTTTCGTCGGCGAGCTTGAAAAACGCGAAATTGAACGCATTTTGTACGGTTGTAGACGCGTCGAAATGTAAAATGTATTTGAAAAACTTCGGCGAATTTTTCGGCGATCAAGTAGAAAACGCAAGTTGTATCGTTTTATCGCATACCGATAAAACGAGCGACGAAAAGCTTGCTGCGGCGGTCGCGTTTTTGAAAGAAAAGAACGCCGCGGCGAATATCGTTACGGCTTCGTGGGATTTGCTGGACGGCAAAACGATTTTGGCGGCGATGGAACGAAAGGATTGCTTGGAAGCGGAACTCCACCGTTTGGAAGAAGAGCTTGCTTCGCATCATCACCATCATCACGAATGTGAAGACCCCGATTGTCATTGTCACGAACACCACCACGAACATCACCATGAACACGAGGGCGACGATCCGAACTGTCATTGTCATCATCACCACGAACACCACGATCACGACGGTGAATGCGTACACGGGTGCCACGAACACGAGCATCATCACCATCACGACCATCACCACGCCGACGAAATTTTTACGAGCTGGGGCGTCGAAACGACGAAGAAATTTACCAAAGAACAACTGCTCAAAGCCCTTGAAGCGCTTGAAAAAGAAGATGAGTACGGGGTCGTGCTTCGCGCCAAAGGTATCGTTGCGGGAGAAAATGCGTGGCTGCATTTCGATTACGTACCGCAAGAACCCGACGTTCGCGAAGGTAAAGCAGGGGTTACGGGGCGTTTGTGCGTAATCGGTTGCAAACTCAAAGAACAAGCGCTTGCAAAATTGTTTAACGTATAAGGAAATAAAGTATGAAACAAAAATTACCTACTGAAACGCCCGTATATCTTTTTTTGGGATTTTTAGAATCGGGCAAAACGAAATTTATTCAAGAAACGTTGGGAGACCCCCGCTTTTCTTCGGGTGAAAAAACCTTGCTTCTCGTAACCGAAGAAGGGGAAGAAGAATACGACGAAAGCCGTTTCGCGGGCGCGGAAAACGTGACTACAATCGTTTTTGAAGCGCAATCGCAGTTAAACGAAGAATATTTGACGAAATTACAAATAGAAAGCGGTGCGGATCGCGTTATCGTGGAATATAACGGGACTTGGCTTTTGGAAGATTTCTTCTCCGCTATGCCCGAAGGCTGGATGATCAATCAGGTAATGACTTTCTTTGACGCGCGTACTTTTTTGAATTATAACGCGAATATGCGGCAGTTTACCTTTGATAAGATTGAAAATACGCAACTCGTTGTGTTTAACCGTTTTGACGATAGTATGGACAAAATGCAGCTCCACAAAATTGTTCGCGGGATTTCCCGTCGCTGCGATATCGTTTACGAACGCGAAAACGGTAAAGCGGATTTTGACGATATCGAAGACCCGTTGCCTTTCGATATCGAAGCTCCCGTTATCGTAATCGAAGATAAAGATTACGCGTTTTTCTACCGTGATTTGACGGAGAATTTAGAAGCGTATATCGGTAAAACGGTAAAATTCAAGGGCTTGGTCGCGACGGATAAACGCCTTTCGCCCCAAGATATCGTCGTTGGCAGACACGTAATGACTTGTTGCGCGGACGATATACAATACTGCGGCGTGGCTTGCGTGCTTCCCGATCTTAGGGATTTGCAAACGCGGGACTGGATCGTAGTAACCGCAAAAGTGCAATTCCAAAAGCACCGCGTATATAAAGGAAAAGGCCCCGTGCTCGTCGCGGAACGCGTAATCGTATGCGAACCGCCCGAAGAGCCACTCGCAACCTTTTATTGATAAAAACGAGCCGAAGAGCTCGTTTTTTTATTGTAGTTTTTAGCGGAAAACAAAGGGGGCAGGTATGCGTTTGAACGCATACCTGCCCCGCGCGTTTTCAAAAATGTTTTATACGATACCGTGTGCCATCATCGCTTCGGCTACCTTTTCAAAGCCCGCGATATTCGCACCCATTACGTAGTTTCCTTCAAAACCGTAACGTTTTGCCGCGCTGTCGATATTGTGATAAATGTTAATCATAATCGTTTTGAGCTTCGCGTCAACTTCTTCGCTCGACCAGTACAGTCTGCCCGAAGACTGCGCCATTTCCAGTGCGGAAGTTGCAACGCCGCCGGCGTTTGCCGCTTTCGCGGGAAGATAAACGACGTTTGCCGCGTTTTGGAATACTTCGATTGCATCCAAGGTCGAAGGCATATTCGCGCCTTCGGCGACGTATTTTACACCGTTTTTAACAAGGCTTGCCGCGCTTTCGCCGTCAATTTCGTTTTGCGTAGCGCAAGGCAAAGCTACGTCGCAGGGGATCGTCCAAATACCCTTGCAGCCTTCTACGTATTGAGAACCCGCAACCCGAGCCGCGTATTCTTTAATACGCGCGCGTTCTACTTCTTTAATTTGTTTTACGACGTCAAGCTGAATACCGTTCGGGTCGTAAATATAGCCGTTGGAATCGTACATGGCCACGACTTTTGCGCCCAGTTGTTGCGCTTTTTCGCACGCGTAAATTGCAACGTTCCCGCTTCCCGAAACGATGGTCGTTTTTCCTTCAAAGGAATCGCCGCGAAGCCGCATAGCTTCCGCCGTGATATACACGAGCCCGTAGCCCGTCGCTTCTTTTCTAATCAGCGAGCCGCCGTACGAAAGTCCGCGTCCCGTAAGAACGCCTACATGTTCGTCGCGAAGTCTTTTATACTGTCCGAAAAGATAACCCACTTCTCTCGCGCCTACGCCGATATCGCCTGCGGGAACGTCGGTATCCGCGCCGATATGACGGAATAACTCGTTCATAAAGCTTTGGCAAAACGCCATAATTTCACGGTCGGACTTGCCTTTGGGATCAAAGTCCGAGCCGCCTTTACCGCCACCGATAGGAAGCCCCGTAAGGCTGTTTTTCAAGATTTGTTCCAAACCAAGGAATTTGATAACGGAAAGGTTTACGGACGGGTGGAAACGAAGTCCGCCCTTGTAAGGGCCGATCGCGCTGTTAAATTGTACGCGATAGCCTTTGTTTACGTGTACGTTGCCGTTGTCGTCCACCCAAGGCACGCGGAATAAAATGGTGCGTTCGGGTTCGGTGAACCGCTCTAAAAGCGCCGCTTTTTCATATTCGGGGTGCGCGTTGATTACAGGCTCTAACGTCAACAAAATTTCCGTTGCCGCTTGGTGAAATTCCTTTTCGTTGGGATTGCGTTTTTTAAGGTCTTCTAACACTCTTTCTACGTATGACATAAATTTTTTCTCCTAAAAAAATAGATAGCAAAGCATTTATCAATCGAAAAAACTGATATAATAATATCTTATCATCTTTTTTTCAAATTTGCAACGCTTTTCAAGGGGTAAAATAGAAAAAGTATAAAAAATACTCATATTTTTTTGAAAAAATCAAGAAAAGATAAGTCGGGTTTATGGATTGTATAACTTTTTGTTATAGTGAGCCTAAATTTATAAACAAAAATATTTTTGAAAAGTATGAAAAAACACCCATGAAGGGTGTTTTTACTGGTAGACGATCAGTGTGAAACGATCTGATACATTACTTATGTACGTAAATAAGTTCGCCGCCTTTTAAGCGCGATTCTTCGGCGCAAATGCCCATCAAATGGCTTTCGATAGACGCTTCTAAAGAAGTGGAAGCTTTGCCTTTTCCCGTCAAAATATCGTACAATTCATTGATGAGATAGAAATCACCGCCGCCGTGTCCGTATCCGCTTACGCCTTCGGCTGCTAAATCCTTAATTTGATAGGTAATGTTTTCCCCGCCGAAAATACGCAGTTGCACGAACCCTTCCACTTCGTCAAGAATCACTTCGCCAAGCGTTCCGTAGAACGTCATTCTTCTGCCCACTTCTTTGGTAAACGCCATCATCGTAAGCGTTGCTTTTACGCCGTTTTCAAAGTTCATTTCCACGATTTGATGATCTACGACGTCGTTATCGCAACGGAACGCGCAACGTCCAAACGGACCGTTTCTCATTGCTTCGTAAATTTTCTCTTCGGTGGTGGGAGCGGTATTGATAACGTTGTAAGGCCAAATATCGGTAGGACAGCCTTGCGCATACCAACGCTCGATGTAAAGGCGTTTTGCGCTATATGGACAAGTGTCCACGTATTGACAGTCAAGGCAACGAGCAGCTGAATTTTCAGGCGCGTTTTCGGGCGTGAAATACGCCAAATCCCCAACGGAAGAAACGGTTTTGCATTTGGATTTTGCGTAATATTGCAACAAGTCCAAATCGTGGCAACATTTTGCCAAAATAGCGGGTGTGGAAACCTTGCGGTTTCTCCAATTTCCGCGTACGTAACTATGCGGGTAGTGCCAGTAGGGGACGCCTTCTAACGCGTTGATCGCTACTAATTTTCCGATTGCGCCGCTTTCTAATAATTCCGCCGCTTTTACAAATGCGGGCGCATAACGCAATACGTGGCAAACGAACGCTTTGCCGCCGTATTTCTTTTGCGCGGCTAAAACGGCTTCACATTCTTCTCTATGCTCGGTAATGGGTTTTTCCATTAAAATATCGTAACCCAGCTCAAATCCTTTCAAGCATTGACGGGCGTGATCGTTGTCCATAGACGCAATAATAAGCACGTCCGCGCGTTTTTTTTAAAATTTATTTTCGTCGGTGAAGCGTTCTTGTTTGGCAACGCCAAATTCTTCGCCGAACGTTTTAACGCGGTGGGGGCGGGGGTCGCAAAGTGAAACGATTTTGAATTTTTCGGGTAAATCCATCAAAAGTCTGCCGTAAATATCCGCGCTACGAGAGCCTGCGCCTAAAATAGCTACCGTAAATTGTTTTTGTTGCATAATGTAATCTCCTTATAAATTTATAATTATTCGTGTATGGTGGAGACCTTAAATCGCGTGGAAGGCTTTGAGCCGAGTGTGTTCGTGATGGATTTGACAAACTTGGCAACGGGGGAAGTACGGAAACGTCTTCCCGTAAACGCGCAAATCGCTTGGTTTCGGTTGAAATACCCGATGGGTAAGATAGCCGTTAGTGTAAAGGCGGGCAAGAACGAAAGCCAAATTGCAACGGCGAAAGTGTATGCGGATGCGAAAGACAGCGTGGAAAATTATCTGGCAGAGGGGACGGTGGAAAAGTTCCCGATAAAGGATAAACCCGAAAATCGCTGTAATCGAATGGGCGCAGACTTCTGCTATTGGGCTTGCATTGAAAAATGCTGGCTTTGGTTTACAAGTGGCTTTGGATGCGAGTCCTGCTTTGCAGTTTGAAGACGACGGATATTCGGTGCAACCGCACGACGATACGGCGGAAGAACAAGGCGAGGAACAAGGTAAGGGCAAAAAACAGCCCGTTTCTGAAGAAGAAGCGGAACAGGAAAAGGTCAAAAGAGCCTTGGTGTTCAAATGTCCGCTGTCAAAGTATAAGGATAAAACGTATGAGACTTTGTTGAAAGAAAATCCGAGTGTTTTGGATTATTTAGCGCATAGATGGGCAGGAAAGGAAACCGGCCCTGATGCTGCGGAAAATGCAAAGATTATATGTGATTATGCGCAAAAACAAGCGCAGAAAAAGAGCGAAGAAGTCGCTTGAGAAACAATTAGAGGGGAACGGCAAAGCGTTCCCCTCGATAAAGGAGGCGATAAATGTATGATGAAATCAGTATTTGGGATATCCCCTCGTTATTAAGGCTTGGTGAGCCGAAATACCGCAGTAGTTCGTTCAACGTAGCGTGTCCCTGCACGGGATAAGCATTTGAATATCAACGTCGTAAAAGAAGTATTCCGATGCCCAAAGTGTGGAATCTCGGGCGGTAAATTAAAACTCTATTCCGTATTTATGAACGTGCCGATGAGCCAAGTAGGGGCATCGATACGCGATAGAATGGGGATAGAGAGCGTGGTAGATAAGCCGCTACGCCGTCCTGTATTATTTCAAACCGTGCAAACGGAACGCGAATATCCCATAACGGACGTGGGAACACGGCACGCAACATATAGTGCGCTTTTAGGCTGTTTATCGCTTTCAAAAGACCATAAGGAAAATCTTTTAAGGCGAGGCTTGACAGAAACGGAAATATCCCGTCTTGGATATAAAACTACGCCCGTAATGGGTATGACTTCGATAGCAAGACAACTCCTTTCCGACGGATTGTATCTTGCAGGCGTTCCAGGTTTTTACAGGAATGAGAAAGACGAGTGGACGTTTGCAAAGGATAATCGCGGAATACTCATTCCCGTAAGGGACGAGGAGGGTAGGATACAAGGCTTGCAGATTCGTCTGGATAACGTAGAGAAACGTAAGTTTCGTTGGAGGTCAAGCACGGACAGAAAAGACGGTTGCCGAGCAGAAGGCTGGACGCATTTTTCAGGTGTTCCAAGTGAAACGCTTGTTTTGACGGAAGAACCTATGAATGCGGACGTTATCAATGCTTTATCGGGTTGGACGGTTTTGGCTGTGCCCGGCGTAAACGCATTAAAAAAATTGAAAGCCAGTTTAGAAACGTTAAGGGCAAAGGGCTTGAAACGCGTACAAACGGCTTTCGATATGGATATGCTAAAAAACCCGAACGTAAAGAACGGGTTTGAAGAACTTTTGGCGCTTTTAGACGAGATGGATTTTGCCTTTGGCACGTATTTCTGGGATCCACGCTATAAGGGTTTAGATGATTATTTGTGGGAGGGTAAATTACAAAAAGTGCGAGCGGAAGGGAGCTTGGTCGAATGACCAGGCTCTTTTTTTGTGCGATTTTCTAAAAAAAGAATTATTAAAAAATTCCTCGCAAATGTTTTATACGGAGGAGTGTTTTGTTGTCGGGAAAAATTTTAAAGTAAAATAATCTTCTTCGCTATGCAAACACTTTACAAAAAAATTATTTGTTGCTATAATAAAACTATAATCAAAAAAAGGAGTAAGTTTATGAATAAGGCATATATAAGATTTCCAAATTTTAGAAGAAAGGCTTTGACCTTGAGCTATGATGACGGGGTTCGACAGGATAAACGGTTGATTGCGATTATGCGAAAGCACGGTTTAAAAGGTACGTTCAATATCAACGCAGGGTTATTTGGGGATAAATATGATGGTAAAGAGGTGGGACGTATGACAAGGCAGGAAGCTTTGGATTTATATATCCCCGCTGGTATGGAAGTGGCGATACACGGTTATAAACATTTATCTCTTCCGCTTGTAGATTCTGCGGTGGCAACAAACGACGTGTGCACGGATAGAAAGGAATTGGAAAAAATGTTCGGGCGAATTATCAAGGGCATGGCGTATGCCAATGGCAAGTATAACGACGAGATTGTAAATATGCTTAAATTTAACGGCGTAAATTATGCGAGAACGGTCGTTTCCACCGAGCGGTTTGATTTACCATCCGATTGGTTGAGATTGCCCGCGACTTGTCATCATAAAAATCCTCGACTTATGGAGCTAGCGAAACAATTTGTGGAGCAAAGTGAAAGACCATATTATTGGTATAATACACCGCAAATGTTCTATCTTTGGGGGCATAGTTATGAGTTTGACAGCGACAATAATTGGAATGTTATTGAAGAGTTCGCCGAGTATATAGGTAATAGAGAAGATATTTGGTATGCAACAAACGGAGAGATTTTCGATTATTTACAAGCGTGCGAAAGGTTGGAATTTAGTATAGACGCTACGCTTGTGCATAATCCAAGTAGTATTGATGTATGGATTGATTACTTCGGTAAAAAATGCTTAATTCCCGCGGGCGGAATGATTGCATTATAAATAACAAAAACAAAGAATCTTTAAAAATATGTACAAATTTTTTTTGAGAATAAGCAAGTATCACATAGTTTGAATAAATTAAACGATTAAATTTATGGGTAGAAAGTTTATTTCGACATTTTTAGTATGATAAAAAGCAACGAGGGTTTCCAAGATAATGAAAAAAAAATTAACAGTATTTTGCTTTACTGATATGCACAACCAACAAGCGATGTTGGATTATCCTACAACACTTAGGTTATCATTGATTCGTGCAAAAGATTTGGCGTTAGAAGAATTTGGGCTTGCAGATTTAGCAATTGTTGGTGGGGATAATATATCGGATTATCCATATTGGAATAAATCATGTGCTTTACCAAAGAAAAATTTTTTGGATATAAAAAAGAAAATCCACAATGCTATTTCTGAATGTGTTAAAGATGAAAAGGTTTTGTATGTTGCTGGAAACAACGATATGATTTTAGGGGACTTAGGAACGTTGGAAAACGAACCCTATAATGCTACAGATTTCTATGATTATATGGATGCGGCTTTCGGTGAAATTCCAAAAAACGAGAGAATTTCTTTAAAAGCAAATGAAAAACCGAATGAGAAATATTTAGGGGCATTTCATTACGTGGTAGGTGGAATTGACTTTATAGGTATCAATATTGATCCGAATACAGCGTTTAACTCGCATGAAGGCTATTATAATGATGAAACATTGTTATGGGTCAGGGATAAACTTAACGAAATAGACCCTCAAGGTGTAAAACCAATTTTTGTCGTAGGTCATTTATCTGCCATATATTGTTACAATGATGGCAAAGTTGAAGAGACGATGATTAATGGGAACGTTGAATTGTTCTACAATATGTTTAAAGGACATAAAAATGCTTTTTATCTTTATGGGCACGTGCATGGGGAAAATGCGTGTTATAAGGGGTACACATCCAAAGCAATTTTACATCTTACAGATAATCATATCCCTCTAAATTATAATATGGAAGAAATGAATTCCATAGGGAAAGAATATGCTTATACGTTTGTACATATGGGAGGATTACGACCGTTTAGTGCAAAATATTTCTTAGATGACGGACTTGTTGGGTATGGAGGAAATGTTGATAAACAGTACCAGCCAAAAACGGGAACGCCTACATTAGCGCAATATCTTGTATTTGAGATTTATGACGATAGAGTGGTTTTTTTTATAAGGAACGCTGGTAGTGATATTGACTATTCAGTCGAGAATAAATTAAAGGAATATATAGTGTATTTCAAGTAAATTTAATTCATTAAAGCGGAACTTATACTCAAAACGCTTTTAATGATTTTGAAGAGATCGTAACAAATAAAGAGAGAAAAATTGTTATTGTGGCAGTCAACTCCGTTTTTTAACTTGTGAAAAAAAATAAAAGACTAATAGAGTCATTAATAGAATTGCCTATTAGGCGAGTAAAGGTGGGCAACTTGGTATGATGCGCGGACTTGCGTTGGATTTAGGGAAATATAATATCCGTGTAAATGCCGTTTTGCTTGGGATGATAAATACGGATAGGTGGGAGAAAAAACCCGATTTCCATAAGGACTTGCCTTCTCGTTATACGCCACTTGGAGATGTGGTAGAAGGCTTTGATATTGCAGATGCGGTTTGGTGTTTTACCGAACACGCTCGTAATACAACGGGTGCAGAACTTGTTTTGGACGGAGGAAACACTATTCAATTATATTCGATTATCCCTAAAAATTGATAGATAAGCATTCTAGTGAGGTAAAAGCAAATGGCAGAAATTAATAAAAAAGATTTATTAAGATCGAAGTGATCTCAAAGTTTAGACAAAGGATATAAAATTAGGAATGAGTTCTGTGCTGTACAGAGCTCATTCCTTTTAAGTTAATTAAAATTTTTGTCCGATTTTTTAGTTTTAATACTTCGTTTTAGTCGGATTGTTTTGCTGAAATTATAATAAACATTCATCGTTTTTATATTGTGAGGGAGTTTTGCCTAATATTTTTTTAAATAATCTTTCAAAATATATAGGATTATTAAAACCATATTTTATAGAAAGCTCTTTGATTGTGAGATTTTTATTATATAGGAGTTCTTGCGCACAGTTTTGAATGGTGATTTTATTTTTATAAATAATTGGCGAGTCGCCTGTTTCTTGTTTAAATAAACAATAAAACCGAGAAGGACTTAAATTGCAAAGGAGTGCGAGGTCTTCAACGGAGAATTTCTTTTTATGATTTTTTTGGATATATGTGATAGCAGGCAAAATAGCTGTATTAATGGGTTGTAGTTCATTTAACCTAATATTTTGAAGTAGGTTACCGCAAAGGCCGAAGAATGCGGAGAGAGCAAGAAAAGAATCAGTCGTTTTGCTAAATTGATACTGTTCAATCTTCTTTAATAAAGAGTATAGATGATTAAAGTTTGTATTATCAAGGCTTTGAATAGGGATGGATTTGTTTAACAAAGGATCGTTTTTAGGTGAAAAGGAAAAGTGTAGAGAATGAAAAATTGTTTTAGGATTGGCTTTCCATTGTGCAACGTACATTGTGTTCTTAGGAATAAAGAGTATATCGCCTGTTTTCAAGAATATTGTTTCGTTGCTTGTTTCAATAATTCCTTCGCCTTCTAACATAAACACGAAGTTGTGACAAGGACGCGGTTGTTTGGAATAATCATATTTTTCGTTCTTATTATGAGTATATTTTATGGACAATAATAGAGAGAGAATTTCTTGTATTTGTAAGTGAATCATAATGCCTCATAGTAGAATAGGTTTGTATTTTAGTAGTATTATAATATTATAAATGCTTGAAAAAAAATTGTCAATTGTTTATAATAGAATTACAAAAAATAAAGCGAGGATATCTTTATGACTTTTAAAGGGAAGGTTGCGGTTGCGACTGGCGCGGCTTCGGGAATGGGATTTTTGTTCGCGCAAAACTTTGCTGAGCTTAGCGGAAACGTTGTGCTTTGCGATGTAAATGAAAGTGTTTTAAAAGAAAAAGTAGAAGAAATCAATGCAAAAGATAAAGGTAAAGCAATAGGCGTTGTGTGTGATGTTCGGGATTATAAGCAAGTTTGTAATGCGAGAGATAAAGCAGTGGAAACATTTGGTTCAATTGACGTTATGGTAAACTTTGCGGGCGGGACAGCTGTTCGAATGCAAAAAGTAGATAGGCAGAAATATTCCGAATTCCCTGACGTTCCAATAGATGTGTACGATTGGGGACTTGACGTTAATTTGAAAGGACCTTTTTACTTTGCGCACGCAGTTCTTTCACAAATGCGAAAACAAAAGAGTGGACTAATTATTAATATCGGCTCGATTACAGGTGCAGAAGGGGATGGCTACGGAATGGATTATCCCACGGCAAAAGCGGGGCTTATGTATGGTTTGACAAAATCCATTGCTCAGTTTGGTGCAAAGTATAATATTCGTTGCGTATGTGTTTCTCCCGGACCCGTTTTAACGCGTGCGAATATGGCGAATATGAAAACGTTGCTGGGCAGAGCGGCTGAACCACAGGAAATTATAGATTTGTGTTTATTTTTAGCTGGCGAAAAAGGACAGTTTATCAACGGCGAAAATATTATGATGGACGGCGGAAGAAACGCAATGGGACGGTGGAATTGACGATGAAGAAGAGTTTTTTGAATACGAACACACCGTTTATTACGGAAATGGTGCAAGTGCCGACGGCAAAGCGTGCGGAATGTTGTATAAGAAACGCCATCGCTGACGGTGCAACGGCAATCGGTTTTCAAATGCAAGTTTTAGAGAAACAATTTAGAACGGAAGAGATATTGACTTCCATTTTCGATGTCGCAGAAGATAAGCCTATTTATTTTACGAACTACCGTAGCGGATTGAATACGGGGATGTGCGACGATGAACTTATGAACGGTTTATTTTTGGGGTTGAAATGCGGGGCGACGCTCGTAGATGTTATGGGCGATACTTTTTGCCCTGCGCCCGAAGAATTAACGACGAATGAAGAGGCAATTAAGAAGCAAATGCAGTTTATCGACGAAATCCATAAAAAGGGTGGCGAAGTGCTTATGTCGTCGCACGTTTACGAATTCCGACCTGCAGAACGGGTTTTGGAAATGGCGGTCGAACAACAACGCCGTGGAGCGGATATCGTCAAGATTGTGACGGGCGCAAATACGCAAGAAGAACAGCTTGAAAATTTACGTATTTGCAATCTTTTAAAACAAGAACTCAAGGTACCATTTTTGTTTTTATCGGGTGGGACCCACAGTTGTTTGCATAGAATGGTGGGACCAGCCCTTGGCGTTTGTATGTGGCTTTGTTTTCGTGAGTATGATGAAACGACATACCCTGGACCGCCTCTTTTATCCAACGTCTTAAAAATTAAGCAAGGATTAAAACTTTAGGAGGTAAAGAGAAATGCTGTTAAAGAACGTAGAAATTTTGATGAATAATAAACTGCAAAATAGAGACTTCGACTCTTATGCCGTTTATGTTAAAGTGGGGGAAAACGAGTATGTAATTATGTCGGAAAATGTCAACGAGGATACGTATTTCGATATAGCAAGTTGCGGAAAAATTCTTGTTACCACACCGCTAATATTACAATCAATTGATAAGGGACTTTTGTCGCTGGATAGCACGTTAGAAGAATTTTTTGATAATGTGCCTGTCGATAAAAAGAATATCACGATAAAGCATCTTTTAACGCATACTTCGGGGATTGTAAGACATAATTATTCCAAAGCGATGCACAGCGAGATTGCAAAAGAGATATTAGGGCAACCTTTGAAGTATGAAACGGGAAAGAATTGTCAGTATTCGTGTTCGGGGATGGTTTTACTTGGTTTTATTCTTGAAAAAATTCATGGGGACACGCTGGAAAATCTTTTTGAGAAATTCTTGAAAAAGCCGCTTGGCTATACGAGAAGTAAATTTAATATCGAGTTAGATGAGCCGAATATGGCAGTTTGTTACCGAAGCGAAAACGTAGACGATTTGGCACATCCTTGGGACGACGAGAATATTCGCGTATTGCAAACCTCGGCAGGCTCTGGCGGACAGTTTTTTACTTTTGCCGACATCAAGAAGTTTGCAAATGCTGTACTGTCAAAAGACGAAAGGCTGTATTCCCGAAAGATGTTCGATATCTCGGAACAACAATATGCACCCGATTGCGCAAGCACGTCGAGGGGGCTTGGTTGGCTGTATGTGGACGAAAAATATTCTCAAACGGGAAAACTTTTTTCTAAAGGTAGTTTCGGGCATTGTGGTCATAGTGGGCAAAGTATCTTTTTTAATCGAGAAAAGGATATGTGTGTGGTCATTTTGACAAATGCAACTCGTTTTTTGAATATGCGTTCGGGGTTTAAAGGCTATAATTACGGCAAAATTATGAAAATGCGAGAAGAAATCCATAACGCGATTTATGCGGATTTAACCGAGCAAGAGCTACTGTGATAGAAGATGATGGTTTTTGAAGAAGAATTAAAAAATATCTATCGCCTAAAAGTGCCGTTTGAAGATTTATATACTTCGGTGTTTTTGATAAAGACCAAGCAAGGCAATGCGCTCGTCGATTGTGCAACCTATGCAAGCGATGTGGACGACTATATTGTGCCTGCGTTAAGCATACTTGGATTACGTTTAGAGGATATTGCGTATTTAATTTTAACCCATAATCACGGCGACCACATAGGCGGAAAAACAAGAGCTTTAGAGCTTGCACCGAATATAGAAATTGTGCAGGCAAATCGTCCTATTTCATTGAACGGGATAACTATGTATGAGATGAAAGGGCATACGCTGGATTGTATCGGCGTGTTGGATGAGCGTAGCGGTACGCTGATTACAGGCGACGGTTTGCAGGGCACAGGGATAGAAAAATATCGTTGCTCCCTTGAAAGCAAAGAAGAATACTTAAAGACGATAGCAAAGATTGAAAAAGATGAAAGAATAGAAAACATTCTCTTTTCTCACGCTTACGAGCCGTGGCATAAAGACGGCGCGTTCGGACGAGAGGAAGTAGAAAAATGTTTGCTTGATTGTGAGGAGTTTCTCGTGAATAAACCATATATAAGCATTTTAGGCGATAGCATAAGTACTTTTGAGGGATATTCTAATAATATCAAACGTAACACCACCACGAAAGACAATGCGGTATATTATGGTGGAGAGGGACATACGGGAAGTACATATCCATTTTTCGTAGAGAATTGTTGGTGGTATAAAAGCGCACAACAGGCTGGTTTACGTATTCTCGTCAACAATTCTTGGTCGGGGGATAGAGTTTGTCAGTTGGGGCAATTTCGATGCGAACAGTTACATTCCGACGTTTTAAAAATTGAACCTGACATTATTGCCGTGTATATTGGTATTAACGACTATAATCATGGATTAAGCATAGAAGATTTTGCCAAGTATTACACTTCAATGGTTGAAAAAATAAGGCTAAAGTACAAGTCAAAAGTTTTTCTGTTTACGCTATTACCGAATGGAGTGTGCTTGGATCATGGTAGAACTTTAACTGATTTGCCTTCGTTCAATCAACAAATTAAAGAGATCGCCGAACGATATAATTGTACGGTTGTAGATTTATATAAGAATAGCGGTATTACAGAAATAAATTACGATCAATTTATGTTTGATGGAAAATTACATCCAAATGTGCAAGGGCACGATAGGATAGCAAACTGCTTTATAAAAACAATAAAAGGAGAAATATAAAAATGAAAGCGATTGTAATCAATAAGCAGGACCAAAGTTTAAGTTATACGGACGTAGCGAATCCCGTAGTCAAAGCAGGTGAAGTTTTAATAGAAACCTACGCGGCGGCGTTAAACCGTGCAGATTTATTGCAAAGAGAAGGGAATTATCCTCCGCCCCCTGGATGTCCCGAATGGCCTGGGTTAGAAGTCGCAGGGATTATCAAAGAGGTAGCCACCGATGTTACCAAATGGAAAGTAGGCGATAAAGTTTGCGCGTTGCTTGGCGGTGGTGGATATGCGGAATACGTTACTGTTCCTGCGGAAATGGTTATGCCGATTCCCAACGGTTTAAGCTATGCGGAGGCGGCGGCTATCCCCGAAGTGTATATGACGGCGTATTTGAACTTGTTCTACGTCGGACAAGCGAAAGCGGGGGAAACGCTTTTGATGAACGCGGGCGCAAGCGGGCTTGCAAGTGCGGTAATTCCTATGGCAAAAGCGTTTGGGCTTCGCGTTATTACTACCGTTTTGGGACAAGACAAGGTAAAGGAAGTTGCGTATCTTAATGCGGATAGAGTAGTGGATACGACGACGGAAGATATTGTAGAAGTATTAAAGGAAGAAGAACAAAACGGGCATCCCGTAAACCTTGCAATTGACTGCTTGGCTGGCGAAGTGTTAGGCAGATGCTTGAAATATGTGGCGCGCGGTTGCAGATGGATTCAAATTGCGTCTCTCGCTGGGGATATGTCCGCGGTCGATTTCAGAAATATTTTCGTAAAGAATATCCGTATTATTGGTAGCACATTGAGAAGTAAAACCCCCGATGAAAAAGGACAGCTTTTGAGCGAGCTAGTAGAAAAGACTTGGGGCAAGTTTGAAAGCGGGGAAATTAAATTGAAGATTTATAAAACATTTCCTTTACAACAAGCAGACGATGCGCAACAAGTGCTTTACCGCGGGGAAAACGTTGGGAAAGTGGTGTTGATTGTCAAAGAATAAGGGGCGTAGATGTTTATTAAAAGCATGTTGGCATTCTTTGTAATTATAAATAGGAAATTGAGTTGTTATTATTAACGAACAAAAAATACTACGGTAAACCGCCGTAGTATTTTCTTTATAGTGATAACTTTTAAATTTGGGTTAAATACTCTTTCGGGGACACGCCAACGTTCTTTTTAAAAAAACGACTGAAATAACTGATATCAAAGAACCCCGATTCTAAAGCAGCATCGCTGACTGTGTAAAAACCCGAGCTTAATAATTCCTTAGCTCGTTTTAGTTTTAAACTGTTGATATATTTCACAGGAGAACAACCGTAACAGCTAAGGAATAATCTGCGGAAATATTCATAGCTAAATCCGCATAATTCACTCAATTTTTCAACACTTATGGATTCATCCGTATAATGCTTATGTATATAGGAAATGGCAGGTTCAAGTAGTGCTTGTTTGAAATTGGGCGAGTAAGGACGAACGTAGTTGTTCCGCAGGATATATAGTATTTTATATAATTCTGATTTACAGAGAAGGTCGTAACCCTCCGTTTTGCGTCGCCATGCCTTTTCTGCGTTTTTGTATGCTTGGATAACTTCATCAGCGCTTTTTACAGGAAAAACGAACGGTTCAAAAGTAGCGTCCTCAATCCATTGGAAATTGATACAATACGTAGCGCCGGGGGTGGTCGATATAACGGTATAAGTTGAATTTTTCGGAAGATAAATAAAATCGTATTTTTTGACGACGTATTTTCTTCCGTCGCTGAAAGCATATACTTTCTCTCCTCCGCAGTTCAAAGCAAGCCCGTGCGAATGTCGGTTTGTATGAACTGCGCCACCCATACTGGGGGCAACCCAACAAGCTAATATGATGTCGGTTATGTTGTGATTTGTATTTATAAATTTTTCCATAAAATGCTCCTTTTGCTTTAATTATAACATTTTAGTTGTGAAAAAGTCAAATGGTTTTGAAATAGACATTTACTTTTTTATTCTTCTGCTATAATGATAGTAACCAACATGGAGGTAAGGAAATTTATGTTTAAAACTTTTGAAACGGATAGAAACTTTATTGAAGAAAAATATCACAAAAAGAATGAACCGTTTGATCCCTATCGTCGAATGGCTTATCACGGCTGGAATTGTCCTGAAAATACGGGACTTTCGGTGGACGATATCAAAAAAGGATTAGTAGCTGTTGCAAAACAATATGAGGTTAAATCGCACGAAGTTCAAAAGGCTCGTGCAATAGAGTATATATTAGAAAATACGCGCATTGATATAAACGAGCACGATTATTTCCCTTTGATTTATACTTGGAATAGAGAATTACGGGCGACGACTTTCGACAAATGGAAGACGGAGATGTTCGATACGCTAATCCCTGAAGCAACCCCCACTTACAATCTTTTTAACGAATCGGGTGCGGTGTCTATGTGGCCCGATTTCGACCACGTAATACCCGATTGGAAAAGCATTTTTTCTCTTGGTTTTGTCGGCTTGAAAGATAGAGCGTGCAGTTATCGAGATAGGTTGTTAAAAACACAAGGCGAACTTACGGAAGAACAAATAGCGTATTTTGATGGCATTGAAATTGAATACGGCGCAATTATTCGATTTATCGAAAGGCTTTATAAATTATCGTTGGAAAAGGAAAATGAAAAAGCAAAACTCATTCAAAACGCTTTGTTACATTTATCTAAAGGCGCGCCGACGAATACGTATGAAGCGATGCTGACGATTTACTTGTATTTTATGATTTCCGAATCGATTGATTGTTATCAAGTGCGTTCGCTTGGCAACGGCTTGGATTTTTCCTTGTATCCTTTCTATGAAAACGATATTAAAAACGGAACGTTTACGAGAGAAGAAATTAAAGAATTGCTTGCATACTTTATGATGCAATGGCAGGCAATCGGCAATTATTGGGGGCAACCGTTTTACCTCGGCGGTACGGATAAAAATGGGAAAACGAAAGTCAACAATTTAACGAATGATATTATCGACGTGTATTCCGAGCTTGGTATTTATAATCCTAAAATTCAAATCAAATATAACGACAATATCCCCCTTGATTTTCTACAAAAAATTTTATCGGACGTTCGCCAGAATAAAGGTAGCTATGTGTTCAGTTGCGAGCCGGGTATGATAAAAGCAATTATGTCTTACGGCGCGAGCTGGGAAGAAGCGCAAGATTTTGATATTCGCGGTTGCTATGAAACGGGCGTGCGCGCGAACGAAGTGTCTACGTCGGCGGGTTATATTAACGCTTTGAAAGCCATTGAATATGCTTTTAATCAAGGCTTTGATAAACGTATCGGGAAACAAGTAGGCGTAAAAACGCCTGAAATTACAAACACTACGACGTTTGAAGAATTTTATAACGCCTTTATTGCACAATGGTCGTATTTGATGGAAACGTCTATCGATATTTCAAATGCTTTTGAAAAATATTTAAGTTACGTGAACCCGTCGTCAATGTATTCGGCAACCATTGAGCATAGTTTAAAACAAGGGAAAGATGCGTATCAAAGCGGTGTTAAATTTAATAATTCTCATATGCTCAGCTGTGGCTTTGCCAGTGCGGTAGATGCAGTGATGGCAGTATACGAATTGATTTTTGAAAAACAAATAACAAATTTTGAAGAATTAAAATCGGCGCTCGATAATAATTGGGTTGGCTATGAAAAATTGCATTTCAAGGCAAAAAATTGCAAACATAAATACGGGAATGGTGATGAATTAGCAGATCGTTACGCGGAAGTATTGGCAAGGTATTATGCGATGAAAGTTGGGAATCGTCCAAATGCACGTGGTGGCGTTTATAAGCCTATATTGCATACGGCAATGCAATTTGCTTGGCAAGGCAAAAAAACGCTTGCTACCCCAGAAGGCCGAAGAGCAGGCGAAGAAATGTCTAAAAATGCTTCGCCCTCTATCGGCGCGGATCGGAATGGCGCAACGGCTTTGCTTTCTTCCGCGATAAAATTGAACCCGTCTACCTATACAGAATCTTTCTGCATTGACGTAATGTTGCACCCTACCGCCGTGCAGGGTCAAGACGGACTTGTTGCAATGAAAAGTTTATTAGACGTATATTTAAAAAATGACGGTATGAGCTTACAGTTTAACGTATTCAACGCCGATACTTTGCGAGATGCACAGTTGCACCCCGAAAAATATGAAAATTTGCAAGTTCGCGTTTGCGGCTGGAACGTGCTTTGGAATAATTTGCCTAAAGAGCAACAAGATGCGTATATTGAAAGAGCGGAAAACATTATTTAAGTGAGATAAAAAATGAAATCATTTTTAATGCTTGGGCAATCAAATATGGCAGGTCGAGGCGATTTTGGCGAGGTGGAGGAAATCAATAATCCGCTTTGTAAAATGCTCCGAAATGGTAGATGGATATCTATGAGTGAGCCGATTAACCCTGATAGAGCAATTTTTGCATACTTTCATAGCGGAGTTGGGCTTGCAGCGAGTTTTGCCGACGAATACGCAAAATATTTTAACGAAGAAATCGGTTTAATTCCCTGTGCAGACGGCGGTACGGCAATCAAACAGTGGCAACCAAACGAATTGCTCTTTGATAACGCTGTTGCGCAGGCAAAGTTGGCACAAAGAACGTCTGAAATCGCTGGGATTTTATGGCACCAGGGCGAAAATGATAGCCATAATATCGAAGATGTGGAGCTTTATCGGGAACGGTTTCTTAATCTATTTAGTCACCTTTTTAAGGAATTGAATTTGCCGAAAGAAATACCTGTTATTATCGGTGAATTGGGTGAGTTCGTTGGTGACTACGACAATGGAAAATATAAGTATTTTAAAGAAATCAATGCTATACTTAATAATTTAAGTGAAGAATTTCCTTGTAGTGCTTTTGTAAGCGCAAGCGGTTTAGCTTGCAAAAATGACGGTATTCATTTCAATTCAAAATCCTATCGTGAATTTGGTAAGCGGTATTTTCAATCGTATTTAAGGACAATAGGGCAATAAAATGGTAAGACGATATGAGAAAAACGATTCATACGGTGCTTGGTGAAATAAACGCCAACGATATAGGCACGGTGCTTTCCCACGAGCATATTCTTTGCGTGTCGCACGCATTGAAAATTGGCTTTGGTGATAAGTGGTTTAATACGCGCGAAGTGATTGAGTGTGCGGTAAAAGCATTGCAACAAGTAAAAGCGGAATGTGGCGTAGATACAATTATTGACGGAACGCCGTTAAACTTGGGGAGGGATGTATCGATGTTGCAAGAAATTTCTCGTCGAAGCGGAGTGAATATCATCTTATCAACGGGCTTGTACTATACGGAAGATTATTTTTTACGCGCAAAAACTCCTGAATTTCTTGCGCAATTCTTCATTGACGAGTGTGTAAACGGCGTAGCGGATACGGGCGTAAAACCTGAATTTTTGAAGTGCGCAACCAACGATAGAGGGGTTACGCCATTAAATGAAAAGTCGGTAGAAACAATGGCTATCGTGCAAAGAGAAACGAATCTCCCCTTATTTGCGCATAACTATCACGCATTAAAAACGCCGTATGAACAAATTAAAATATTTGAAAAAAATAAAGTTAATATGTCGAAAGTAATAATCGGGCATAGTAGTGATTCGGATGATATTGATTATCTGGAAGATTTTTTGCGATTAGGTTGCTTTTTAGGTTTTGATAGGATATATAGGGACTGTTTGAGAGTGGCAAAAACGATATGTAAACTTGTAGAACGTGGTTGGGAAGATAAATTGCTACTTTCTCACGACTGGGCGGTATTTATAGATTCTCAAAATTATTCTTGGGAAGAACGGAAAGACAAAATATTTGCGCCCGAACATAACCTTACGAATGTGCATAAAAACCTTATTCCGCATTTGAAAGAATTAGGGGTAAGCCAAAAGCAAATTGACAAAGCTTTGCACGACAATCCGCTTACATTGATGAACCGCACTTGAAGTAGTTAAAGAGGTAATTATGAAAATATTAACACAAAAGCGTTGTAATATAGGGGAAGGACCTATTTGGAATGATAAAAAACAAAAGCTTTATTTCACAAATGGATTTGGTGGAAATGAAATGTGCATGTACGATTTCCAAATGGATAAGGTAACCACTCGTTCTTTGCCCTTTGGTGTCGCTGCGTTCGCGCTTGATGCGGAAAATCATCTTATTGTTTCGCATAGCGACGGTGTGCATATCCTAAATGACGATAATTCCTTAACGTCCATTTACGATAATTCTAAATATGAAATTAGGTTTGCCAACGATATGAAGGTGGGGCCTGACGGCGCAATTTACGTGGGTACGCAAAGCGGTAAAAGAAAAGGTGTTTCGGATAAAATCGACGGGAAGTTATATCGTATTTCATCAAAAGGCGAAGTAGATATTTTGCTTGACGGATTGATTTTGTCCAACGGAATGGAATGGTCGATCGATGAAACGAAGTTTTATCATACCGATAGTGACACGGGGATTATCAAAGAATATGATTTTGATAAAATGTGTGGTAATATTCAATTTACTGGCAGACAGGTGCGCGTTCACGGGGTAGACGGGTTTACAATCGGGCAGGATAATCGCTTGTATGTCGGATGTTGGGGACAAGGGCATATTGCAGTTGTAGAAACAGAAAAGATGGATATAGTAGATTATATTCCAACGCCTTGCAAAATTCCCACCAGCTGTGGATTTTGTGGTGAAAATTTGGATATTTTAGCTATTACTACGGCAAGCTCTTTTGCTAATTTGACTATAGATAAAAATGCTGGTTTTACCATTTTGAAAAAGATGGACATTCACGGTAGGAAACCTTATTTGTATGGAGGTCAATTATGAAAAATATATTTTTAATAGGAGATTCTATACGTTTCGGCTCATATGGCTGTACTTCTCAAAGCCCAGGCTATGGCGTTTACGTAAAAGAGAAACTTGAAAACAAGGCTACCGTGTACGCGCCGAACGAAAATTGTCGGTTTGCGCAATATACGCTTCGATATTTACACGAATGGGCAAATGCTATTCCCAAAGCGGAAATAGACGTTGTACATTGGAATAACGGGCTTTGGGACGTTTTACGACTCTTCGGCGATGAACCGTTTACCGAAATCAATTATTACGGAGAATCGCTAAAACGTATTTATAAACGTATTAGGTTTTTATTTCCTAACGCAAAGATTATTTTTGCTTTATCCACTTCCGTAAAGGAAGAGTGGGGAAATAAGGATTTCTTTCGTTATAATCGCGAAATTGAACTATATAATCAAAAAGCCGTTGAAGTTTTATCGCCACTCGGAGTGCAATTCAATGATTTGTATTCTATTACAAAAAGATTTGACGATAATTTACGCTCCGATTGGGTGCATTATGGGGAAGAAGGTTCAAAAATTTTAGCGGACACGGTTATCGAGAAATGTTTTGAGGTAATAGAATGAAAAGTAAATTATCGGGGTTAAGAACAATTCTTTTAGCGCTTATTGTAATGGCTCTTTGGGGATCGTTGTTTCCTTGCATTAAACTTGGCTATAAAGCGTTTAATATCGAGAGCACGGATATTCCAAGTATTTTAATGTTTGCTGGGACACGGTTTACAACATGTGGCGTTATTATTTGCGCTATTGCACTTATTAAAAAGGACAATATAGAAAAACCGAAAGTGAAATCGGTTGGTATCATTTTACTTATAGGCGTGTTTTCCATCATCTTGCATTATGCTTTTACTTATATCGGATTAAGCTCTACTGATAGTTCCAAGACGGCACTTATCAAACAGCTTGGCTCGTTGCTTTATGTTTGCTTTGCTTTCTTGTTTTTCAAAAACGAAACGTTCAGCGTTTGGAAAATTGTAGGGGCAATTGTTGGTTTTTTAGGGATTATCGCTATCAATTTCAATCCAGACGGGATTTCTTTTTCGTTGGGGGATATTTTAATTATGTTGGCATCCGTTTGTACGGTCGCTTCCGGTATTTTGACCAAAAAAATTGCGGGGAATAACTCTCCGTTTTGGATTACAGGCATTTCTCAGCTGTCGGGCGGTGTTGTTTTAATGCTCGTGGCGTTTATAATGGGCGCAGATATGATTACGTTTAACTGGTATTCTCTGGGAGTATTTGCATATATTTGTACGGCTTCGATGATAGGCTACGTTTTATGGAATTATATCTTAAAAACAAGCGACCTTTCTAATATGTTCATTATCAAGTTTGCCGAACCTTTATTTGCGTGTATTTTTGGGGCAATATTACTTAACGAAAATATCTTTCAATGGCAATACCTGATTGCGTTTGTTTTGATTTCCGTTGGAATTGTATTGGGAAATAAAACGAAAAAGGAGCAAAAAAAATGAAAGCGAAAATATTTGAAATTAAACGCTTCGCTGTACACGACGGTGATGGTATAAGAACTACCGTATTTTTTAAGGGTTGCCCTTTGAAATGCGTATGGTGTCATAATCCCGAAGGAATTGCTTTAAAATCCGAGCTCGCTTATTATTCCCATAAGTGTATCTCTTGTGGAGAATGTCTATCCGTATGCCCTGCGAGTGCACATTCGATGAAAAACGGTAAACACATTTTTAACCGTGAGAAGTGTATTGCCTGTGGGAAATGTACCGAAGTTTGTCTTGGTAATGCGTTGACTTTATACGGTAAAGAAAGCACGGAGGAGGGGCTGATGTCTGTTTTATTGAACGACAAAGAGTTTTATGATAACTCGAACGGCGGTGTTACGCTTTCGGGCGGGGAATGTCTATTACAATCGGATTTTTGCTCCGAACTGTTGAAAAAATTAAAAGAAAACGGCGTACATACTGCTGTTGATACTTGCGGTTTTATTTCAAAAGCAGCCTTAGATAAAGTAATTCCCTACACTGATGTTTTTCTTTATGATATAAAAGCATATGAAGAAGAAACTCATAAGACATGTACTGGGCAAGGGAATAAAGTTGTTCTTGAAAATCTTTTATATTTAGATACGAAAGGCGCGAAAATAGAAGTTCGCATTCCCTACGTTCCTAATTTTAATGATAAGGAAATGGCAAAAATAGGCGAATTTTTGAGTAAATTAAAAAATTTGAAAAAAGTTCGTCTTCTTGCTTACCATAATTATGCAGGTTCAAAATACGATAGCTTAGGTATGGTAAATACGCTGCCTGAAAAAACTCCGACGGAAGAAAATTTAGAAAAAGCAAGAAAAGAAATAAAAGCAAACATAGGAAATCGAGATTTGATAGTTGAATAACATTTATATTATTTTTAAGACAGGGAAAAATATATGAAAAAAATAAATACGGTACTAGGTACAATTGAACGAGAGTTTTTAGGTTCGACCCTTTGCCATGAACACGTGGCTTGTTTGAACCCGTCGTTTTATATGGCGTTTGGAGAAAAATGGATGAAAAGGGCTGAAGTGATAGATAATGCAGTGGCAATGTGTAGACGGGCGAAAGAGGATTGTGATATATCGACAATAATTGATGGGACTCCAATTGACCTTGGCAGAGATATAGATATGATTCGTGAAGTTTCACAAAAGAGTGGTGTAAATATTCTTATTTCAAGCGGTATATATTGTAGTGAGGAACAATTTTTATGGGGAAAAAAGGCGGAAAAACTAGCGGAATTTTTTATTTACGAATGCCAAAATGGGGTGGCGGGTACGAATGTAAAACCAGCAATTTTAAAATGTGCTACAGGAAAACGCGGGGTAACGGAAATTAATGAATTGTTGCTTAATACAATGTCTATAACGCAAAAAGAGACTGATTTGCCGATGTTTGCCCATAACGAACACAAGATAAAGACAGCTCCTGCACAACTTAAAATTTTTGAGAAAAATGGTGTTAATTTAGAAAAAGTAGTGATTGGGCATTGTAGTGACTCTTATGATATTGAATACTTAATTGGTTTGTTGAAGAGTGGTGTCTATCTCGGGTTTGACAGGATATATCCGACTCATTACGAACGACAAGCGGAAACAATAGCGAAATTAATAGAAAGAGGTTATGAAGATAAGATTCTCGTTTCTCACGATTTTTTTGCTTTTTCGGACTTTAAAAATAATGACTTTGAAGTACATAAAAAAAATGGGCGAGATTTTACAACAGTACATAAACAATTGTTTTCAGCTTTAAAGAAAATAGGTATAGAAGAAAAACAAATACAAAAATTAACAATAAATAACCCTAAAAACCTGTTATAAGATTGGTTTAAACATATAATAGAAAAACGATTGAAAATATTTTAACTTTTCGCGTTGAGAAATAAAAAAGTAAGATAAATTTACCAAACAGCGCTCAACAGGTCGTAATATATCGGGAGCTTTTGCTTGAAATTATGGTTGTTTTGAAGAAAGAAATAAAAATGCCTATTAGCTACCATGCCGCAGGTAGTAAAGGAAAGCTTTCGAGAGTGCTTAATCCTGTATTGGGAAGACGAAATTACTTTTTGCGTGGATAGATATAGCAAAAGCAGTACAATGGAGCAGTTGAACTTAAAAATGGTAGAAACCATTGTTAAACAGTTGCAAAAAATATTATAATTTGATATAATGAAACGAAAAGTAGATTAACAGGATTAAAACAATACTTTTGTCGCTTGTTGTAATGGCGCTTTGGGACTCTTTGTATCCGTGTATTAAAGTTGGATATAAAGCGTTTGCTTTCAATAGCACGGGTATTCCAAGTATTTTAATGTTTGCAGACACGCGTTTTGCGATATGTGGCGTGATTATTTGCGTCATTGCGCTGATAAAAAGGATAAAATTGAAAAGCCCAAAAAGCAATTGATTGGTATCATCTTACTCGTGGGGCTTTTTCTATTATTTTGCATTATGCCTTTTTATATATCGGCATTAGTACCACGGATAGTTCCAAAACTGCGCTGATTAAACAACTCGGTTTGCTTTTGTACGTGTGTTTTGCGTTTTTATTTATTAAAGACGAAACATTTAACGCTTGTAAAATTGTGGGGGGGCGATTGTTGGCTTTTTAGGGATTATTGCTATAAGCTTTAACGGCAACGGTGTATCGTTTTCTTCGGGAGATATTTTGATTGTTTTTGCGTCCGTTTGTACGGTTGTAGCCAATATTCTTATAAAAAAGATAGCAAAAAACAATTTCTCGTTTTGGATAACGGGCATTTCTTAATTTATTGGCGGTATGATTCTAATGATAGTGTCGCTATTATGGGGCAAAATGCTTAACTTTAACGGGCTGGTATTTGGGGTATTTGCGTATATATGCAGTGCGTCTATGGCAGGGTATATTCTTTGGAGTTATATTTTAAAAACGAGCGACCTTTCTAATTTGTTTATTATTAAGTTTGCCGAGCCGTTATTCGCTTGTATCGTTAGCGCAATTATATTAAAAGAAAATATCTTTCAATGGCAATACTTGGTGGCGTTTGTTTTGATTTCTATAGGTATTATTATAGGAAATCAAAACACGGTTGTACATAAAGGAAAATCCCACAAAAAAACACGTGAGAAATTTTAAGGAGAAAACAATGAAGGTTAAAGCAATTAAAACGGTAAAAAATAGTTCCCCTATGCAAGAGTTTTTAGGTATAGAGATTATTGATGATACAGGTAGAGGCTCTCGGGTGCTTAATTTGCACCCTGAAATTGAATATCAAGAAATAAAAGGCTTTGGCGGTGCGTTTACGGAAGCCGCCGCCACGACATTGGATAAGTTGAGCAAAGAAAACCGCGAAAAAATTCTCAAATTATATTTTGATAAAGAATACGGTATCGGTTATAATTTAGGTAGAGTGCATATCAATAGTTGCGATTTTTCTTTGGGAAACTATACTTGCGTAGAAGAAAATGACGAAACGTTAGAAACGTTCCAAATCAATAGGGATAAAGCGTCGGTTATTCCTATGTTAAAAGACGCTATGCGATATAATCAAATTGATTTATTGGCTTCGCCTTGGAGTCCGCCTGCTTATATGAAAACCAACAATATGATGAATCAAGGCGGAAAACTTAAAAAAGAATATTACGAATTATGGGCGCAATATTTTGTGAAATTTATAGACGCGTATAAAAAGGAAGGTATCGAAATTCAGTGCGTTACAGTCCAAAATGAACCCAAAGCAACGCAAACCTGGGATTCTTGCGTGTATACAGCGGAAGAAGAAAAGGATTTTGTAGAAAATTATCTTGGTCCTAAAATGTACGATAGGGGGATAAAGATTTTCTTTTGGGACCACGACAAAGAACGAATTATCGACCGAGCTAGCGTCGTTTTAAGTTCTGAAAAAGCGTTGCAATATATAACGGGGGTTGCTTTTCATTGGTATTCGGGCGACCACTTTGAAGAACTTGAAATGTTTAATAAACTGTATCCAAACAAAGATTTAATATTTTCGGAAGGGTGCTACGAGTATAAAAAAGGCACAATGGATACCGTAAAAATTGGGGAAAAATACGCGCACGATATGATTGGGAATTTTAACAATTATTGTAATGCGTTTATTGATTGGAATTTGCTACTTAATGAAAAGGGTGGACCGAATCACGTTGGGAATTATTGCGATGCGCCTATTATGGCGGATACGCAAAAAAATGAAATTTATATTCACGATTCCTATTATTACGTTGGACATTTCAGTAAATATATCCAAAAGGGCGCGAAACGCATAGGTAGCAGTAAATTTACAAGTGCGTTGGAAACGGTAGCGTTTAAAAATCCGGATGGGAGCATTGTTGCGGTTGTATTGAACCAAACGGAAGGCGACGTAGAGTTTATTTTTAGATTGAAGGGAAAAATGATTAAATGTAAAGCGGAAAGCCATTCCATTGCAACATATATTATCACGGACGTTGAATAGCTTTTAAAATAGCTCGATTTACGAGAGATAAAAGATATCGGTAGTAGAAAACGGAATACCTGTTTTTGCTATAAATATATGCGCCGCCAAAAGTTAGGCTGACTTTTGGCGGCGCATATATTTTTTTTGAGGATTTTTATATAAGCACTGGGTGATATGCCATAGCGTTGATTAAAGGATTTTCTGAAAGAAAAAAAAGAGATGAATACACAAGTTTTTCCGAGGTTTCCGTTAAAGTCATTGTTCCTTCTATAATTAAGTTGCGTGATATCTCTAAACGTTTTGCTCGATAGTAAGCTTATAACGACTGTTTTGTTGTTTCCTTAAGGATATGAGATAAATATTCGTGGTCGAAATCAAAAATATTCGTCACCTCTTCCAATGATTGTAAGGGGATATGCGTATCAATGTAATGTATGGTTTGATAACATAATTCTTCGTTTTTAGACGGTTGAACAAAAGATTTCGTATTTTTGTTTTTTAGAGAGAGAATAAGTTCAATGAGTATTTGTGTAAAAAGCGTTTCTAAATATAATTGCGTATATGTAACTAAAAATAACACGAAGAACCTCTGGGAGATCCAGGGGTTCTTCGTGCTTATAGGTGATAATAAACGAAATAAATCACCTGTTAAGTTTTGGCCCTTTTCGGCGGATTATAACATAAATGCTTTTCAACAATTAAAACAGTTATTACAAAAAACTTTAAAAAATTGGAAATAATTTCAGTATTGCCTATATGGGTAGAATATGCAATAATTAAAGCCTAATTTTCGTCGACTAAATGGAAATTTTTGACTTGAGATTGGATGTGGTCGGGGAGTGGTTTGTTGCAAAATACATCGTCAAAAATAGAAATATGACATAGATTACTATAACAACCAAGATTTATTTTTGTGCCATCTATCAATAATACTTTGCGTTTGGATTGTTGGATTATCGCACGGCGAACATCATTTTCAAAAATAGAGGTATCTGTTGCGTACCCCGTTTCGGAAAGCCCATGGCAGGAAACGAAACAAACGTCCGCGTTAAACGTTTTTACTGTATCAATAGCCGTTTGACCGATAAAAGACGAGGATTTATGATACGACTGTCCGCCCGTGGAATAATACTTCAAATCAGTTTGAGCAAGATAAAACAAGGCTTGAATTCCACTTGTAAGCACGATGGCATCTTTGTAGTGTTTTAAAAATTCTATGGTTGCCATGGCGGTGGAGGAAGCGTCTATCATAACGACGAAGTTGTCGCGAATGCAGGTGTTTACTGCTTGTTTTGCGATTTTATATTTTGCTTCGCTTTCAATGTTTTTTCGCTGTGAAAATACGGTAGAGATATCGGCTTGGGCTTGATTATTGATTGCCTTTCCGCGCGAACGGATAATCAAACCTTGACTTTCTAAAAGACTTAAATCACGCCGAATCGTTGCTTCGCTAGTGTAAAACATTTTCATCAACGTTTTGATATCGATGGTTTGTTGTTTTTTTACGAGTTCTAATATTTTTTCTAAACGATTTTCTTTCATGCTTTCATTATAACAAATTAAGAAAAATAAGTCAAATAAAAAATGAGCGGTTTTTGATTGTTTTGAAAGAAAAATGGCTGATTTATTGGAAATTTTTGCTCGTAGCTGTCATTCTTATATTTAATATAGGAGAAAAATTGACGGAAGCGTACATTTTTGTTATAATACTATTCGCTGAATGATATTCGTTTAGGAGATTGTCAAATGAAAACAAAGGCTGTTAGATTATATGGGGCAAGCGATATCCGTATGGAAGAATTTGATCTTCCCGAAATTACTTCGGAAGAAGTTTTGATTAAAGTAATTAGTGACTCGGTGTGTGCTTCTACGTGGAAAGCAGTAAAGCAAGGTACGGCGCACAAACGCGTTCCGCCTGACGTTGCGGAGAATCCTATTATTATCGGACACGAAATGTGCGGTGAAATTTTAGCGGTAGGAGAACAGTTAAAAGATAAATGGAAGATAGGGCAAAAAATCGTAATTCAACCCGCTCTCAAATTAGATAGCGGTTACGATCCCGGATATTCCTATCCGTACATAGGCGGAAATACGCAATACGCTGTTGTTCCCAAAATTGTTTTGGAACGCAACTGTATGTTGCCGTACGACGGCGAAGGGTATTTCAAAGGCTCGCTCGTAGAATCGCTTGCGTGTATCATTCGCGGGTACAAAGGCTTGTATCATACCGATTATACCAATTATGTGCGCACGGACGGCGCGAAAAAGGGCGGCAAGATTGCCATTCTCGGCGGTGCAGGACCTATGGGAATTGGCACGGTAGAGCTTGCGTGCGGATACGCGGAAGTTTCGCAGGTTGTCGTTACCGATTTGAGCGATGAAAGACTTGCGTTTGCGGAAGAAAAATGTAGCGTGGAATCAGCAAAAGCGCGTGGCGTTGATTTGAAATACATAAACACTTCCAATATGGAAAACGTGGAAAAATATCTTGTGGATATTTCGAACGGCGGTTTCGACGACGTGTTCGTAATGGTTCCCGTACCTTCGCTTTTCAATCTTGCGGAAAAGATTTGCCGTGAAGACGGTTGCGTGAACTTCTTTGCAGGTCCTCCCGTACACGATTTTCAAGGCTCGTTAAATCTTTACAGAGTGCATTACGACGGTATTCACGTAGTGGGAACGGCGGGCAGTATTCCCGAGGATATGACGGATATTATTGCTTTGATCGAAAAAGACAAGATCAACGCAGGCGCGATCGTTTCGCATATTTTGGGACTGAATGCGGTAAAGGAAACGCTGTTTGCTATGGAAAAGCCCAACGGCGCGAAAAAGGTATGCTATAACGAACTCGACTTGCCTTTGATTGCGATAGCCGATTTGGAGGATTTAGGCAAAACCAACGAACTTTATCGCGAGCTTGCGAAAATCGTGAAAGCACACGGCGGACTTTGGAACGCCGAAGCGGAAAAATATCTTTTGGCAAACGCACCGAGGATTTGAGAATGAAAATTGTAACGTTAACGTTAAATCCCGCATTCGACGTACATTGCAGTTGTGATAACTTCAAACCGTATCACGAAAGTATTGCAAAAGTTACGGCAAAGGACGCAGGGGGAAAGGGCGTAAATATATCTCGTGCGTTATGCAAAAATGGCGTGGAAAATCTTGCCGTTGTGATTGTGGGGAAGGAAAACGGAGTTGAATTTTGTCAGGCACTTGAAAAAGACGGATTGTCCGTTGCCGCCGTTTGGACAGACGGACGAATAAGAGAAAATATTACGTTGCACGAAAAAGAAAATCCTGAAACGCGGATAAGTTTTGACGGTTTTACCTGTGATAAAAGCATTTTGACGCGGGTACGAGAAGAAATTGGAGATGTGGATGAAAACACAATCGTTGCGTTTACTGGTAGTATTCCCAAAGGAATAAATAGCACTACTGTTTTGGCTTTTTTGAAAGAATTAAAGGCTAAAAACGCAAAAATCGTAATTGATTCGCGTTCCGTTTCATTTGACGAACTAATATCTTTTAAACCTTGGCTTATAAAGCCAAATAAAGACGAAGCGGAGGCTTATGCGGAGCGGAAAATCGAATGTATGGACGACGCAATAATAGTCGCTCGTGAGTTTTATAAAAATGGGATTGATAATGTGATGATCAGCCTTGGCGAAGATGGTGCGGTGTTGGCGTGCGAAAACGGTTTGTTGACGGCGAAAACCCCTAAAATTTCCGTTTTGTCTACGATCGGTGCGGGCGACAGTATGTTGGCAGGGTTTATAGATGGAGTAGCAAAAGGATTGGAGAAAAAGGAGATTTTAAAAAGAGCCGTTGCGTTTGGTACAGCGGCGTGTATGCAAGATGGAACGAAGCCGCCTCAAAAAGTGGATATAGAAAATCTTATCAGTAAAGTAATCGTGCGAGAAATACGAAGGGGCAAGGAGAAAAAAGACAAACAAAACAATTAGATGGTGTTTGTCGATACTTATAATACTAGTTATAGGAGACCCTAACAATATTTGACAGATAAAAATTTTTTAGATTATATTCACAATCTCTTATAAATCTGATATAATAAAAATATCTAGAGCAGAAAAAGCTCATAAGGCTTGTAGTTTTAGTAAGACTGAATTAAATTTGTTAAAATAAAAAGTGATTAAATGCAAGAATTTAATCACTAAGGAGGATAAAATGAAAACAAAAAAAGTTATTTCAATGTTGCTGTGCTTGTGCACGATAGGAACAATGGCAGCTTGTGGGTCCACAGGCACCACTGGTGGTAGTAATGGTAAAAAAATTTTGCTCAACGTTATTAATACTACGGGTGGTATCGGTAGCGTATGGTTAGAAGAAGCAATAGAACGTTATGAAGACTTGTCGCAAGATAAAGTGTATGGCGATAAAATCGGCGTAGACGTAGAATATGATCCGGCTGTTAGCCCTCAAACTAACATTAGTGAAACGGACGCATCTGATATTATCGTTATTGAAAAAAATCATTTGAACGACTACGTGCAAAAAAATCTGGTGTTAGATATTACTGACCTTTACACCAAGGAATCTGCGTACGGCGATGCAAAACTTGAAGATAGAATTTTAGCCGGAGCGAAAGGTAATGTTGTGGGGATGGATGGCAAATATTATGGATTGCCTCATTATGAATATTTTTCAGGCTTGTCCTACAATAGAAAATTATTTGATGAAAATGGATATTATTTTGCGTTGAATGAGGCGAATGGTATCTATATGTCGACGGATTATGGCAGTGCTTATTTTGTGAAGGACGCAAATAGCCAAAAATCCTATGGACCCGACGGAAAGACGGGGATTGAAAACGGGGTTGACTACTCCGCTGACGACGGTTTACCCTCGACTTTGGAAGAATTGATCATCCTTTGCGCGCAGTTGAAGTCGGAGGGTGTCGAGCCTATTCAATTAAGCGGACAATATATTAATTACAGCAACGCGTTGCTTAACGGTCTTTGGGCATCCCTTGCAGGGTACGACCAAATTCAGAGCTTCTATACGTATGAAGGCAAAATAGAGGCGATTCAAGTGGTGCCTGGTGCCAATCTTAACGAGTCCACTCTTTCTTATAGCGGCGATAACGTGTTTGAAGGAATTGATTACGTGAAAAAGCCAAATACCGAGTGGATTGACGTAAGCCTTGATAACGGTTATAGAGTACAAGATATGGTTGCGAAATACTATGCGGCTGCATTTTTGAAGATTGCGGAAGAAGAAGGATTCCTTTCAGCTGACTCTAAAATAAGTACGGTTTCACATACTGCCGCGCAAAGAAACTTCCTTGTTGGCGATAAGACAGGTAAGGGGGCGAGAATGGCTATGCTGTGTGAAAACACTTATTGGTGGAACGAAGCAATCATCAATGATGTTGATCAAGACTATGAAGACCTTACGGGTGAAGATTTTACCGATTTGGATATTCGCTTTATGCCTTTGCCTACTTATGTAAATGAGGAACAAAAACAAGCATCCCAAAGAACGGATGATACGAACGTTTTGGTGGATACTAGTTATGCCGTAATTCTTGCGCAAAAGCACGTAGAGAAAGATGCAAACCGTAAACAGGCCGTTTTAGATTTCTTGGAATTCTTGTACTGTGAAGAAGAATTGAAAAACTTTACCAAATCCACAGGTATTGGAAGAGGTTTTAACTATACTATTTCTGCTGAAAACGATTTGGCACCGAAAGGGACATTCTTAAGTGATTTGTGGGATTTGCGTAGCAGAAGTAAAGTTTTGTATCATGCTGCAGACAATAAAATCTTCAAGGCGTACGGAAACTCTTTGACAATTGCTGTTTGGGGTGAAACATGGCGTAACGGTAACGCAGACAACTTCTTGATAACGTATAGAGATAAAGGTTCTAGCGCTGCAGACTTGATTCAGAAGGGAAGAATTTCTGCTGCTACTTGGGAAACTTGGAAACAAGAACTCGATATCTAAAAATTTAAGAACAGACGACAAGAAGATTTCCTTTATAATAAATAATCTTCTTGTCGTTAATGAGGTAAAAAGTATGAATAACATAACAGGGCAAGAGAAAGAAGGTTTTAGAAGAAAAGCGTTTAGGACGAGAAAAAGCAAAAGACTAATTTTTTGTATTCTCGTTTTAGCATTTCCGTTGTGTCAATTTGCTTTAATGGGTATTTATCTCAAGATAAATTCTTTTATAATGGCGTTTCAAAAATACACGCCTAGTGAAACTGGATTAATAATTGATTACACCTTTGAGAATTTTAAGGTCGCATTCAAGGTTTTGTCCGAGGGCGGAGTAATGTGGAAAAATGCCACGCTTATACTTATATTCTCAACGCTAGGCGGTTTGTTGTTTTCTTTGATAGCGGCATTTTACATATATAAAAAGTTTTTATTCCATAAAGCATTTATGTGTATTTTGTTTTTGCCGTCCGTTGTTTCTGGTTTGGTATATTGTTTGCTTTTCAAATACATCACGGAAGATGTATACCGTAAAATTATGGAAATATTTGGTGTTACCGTTGAAGCAGGCTTGCTAATAGATATAGACACTCGTTTTGTGACGATGCTTGTTTTTACTATTGTAATGGGACTTCCTGGTCATGTACTGCTGTTTGTAGGTGGTATGAAAGGCATAGATGAATCTATTGTGGAATATTCTCAAATTGATGGCGTTAATTTTTGGCAGGAATTTTTGTATTTGACCGTACCTATGATTTTCCCTACACTGAGTACATTTTTGGTGGTTGGAATTTCTGGCTATTTTATGGCTTCGATGGGTTTATATAGTTTTTATGGAGATAACTTGCCATATGATGAAATGCAGGTGTTCGGGTATTTAATTTTTAGAGATACCCAGAAATCGGGGTTATACCAAGCTGCCGGTTCAAAATATCTCTCTCATCCTGAATTATCGGCTTTAGGTTTAGTGTGCACGGCAATAACGCTCACTGTACTCTTTACAGTAAAAGCTCTATTAAATAAGTTTGGTCCGAGTGTGGATTAAGGAGGCTATAATGAAAAAAAATTATAGTAAGAAAGATATAGGTACGCGCATAACGATAATTGTGGTGTGTGTGATTTTGGTAGTGGCTTCTTTGGTTGTTTTAATTCCTCTTATTTGGGGATTGAACACTTCATTAAAGTCAAAACTTGATTTTATAAAAGTCGGAAATGACAATGTGTTAGGTTTTCCCACGTTGGATGCAGGTAATAGATTTAATTCCATTGATACGTTTTTTAAGCTTGAAAATTATGTAAATGTATTCAATGAAATGTCGTTTACAATAAGGGGTGGTGCTTATTATTCTAGAGGTCAGCGAATACCAGCGACACAAAAAATTGAAGTGGGTTTGTTGGATTTGCTTATTAACTCGATTTTATATTGCGTTATCGGTGCAGGATTGAAAACGATAGTTCCCGCGGTTTGTGCATTTATTTGTGCGAAATATAAGTTCAAATGGTTGAAAATATTGCCTGCGCTCGTTATTTTCAATATGACAGTTCCCGTTATCGGAACGTTGCCTGCGGAATTGAAAATATTGCGAGATATAGGATTTTACGATACTTGGTTCATGCACGCATTCCAAAGTGCAAGCTTTGATGGTACGTATTTCTTGGTGTTTTTGGCGACATACAAAGGACTGCCCGACTCTTATATTGAGGCGGCAGAGATTGACGGCGCTTCTCAATTAAAGGTGTTGACAAATATTGCTTTGCCATTGACCGTAAAAATCATCAGTACGGTGCTTTTACTTCACTTTATTACTTATTGGAATAATTATACTTCTCCTTTGGTATATTTGCCGACGCATCCTACTTTGGCGTGGGGGATATTCAAACTGGATAAGGATCCACAGATAGCTTCATTAAATTCTGTACCAGGAAAAGTTACTGCGTCTATGTTCCTTGCAATGCCTGTTTTGATTTTGTTTATTTTCTTGCGTGACAAAATTATGGGGAACGTATCGCTGGGAGGGATAAAAGGATGATAAATCGAAATGCGAAGAAAACCAATTTAATTATTATTTTTCTTTTGGTTGCACTTATGTCGATTGTTGCGTCGCTTGTCCTTCTTTGTGAGAAAAATAAAAAAGTAGTTATAGCGGAGGCGAATCTTTCTTTAGAGATACAGTCGATATATTCATTGGACGAGACAATAGCTCTTCCCGAAAAAACGGAAGTTGTTGTTGACGGAGTAAAATATACAACGATAGAGGGAACGCTTATTGCACCTGACGGTATGTTTTACGAGGCAAATGGTGCGGAATTATCGTTGAATAAAGTTGGTAGATATTTCGTTCGATATTATTATATAATGGACGGAAAAACTTTGTATGTGGAAAAGAGTTTTAACGTATCGGTGAATAATGCAAGCGTTTCCTCAAATAGTTCTTCCGTGCAATTTAGTGATTTGCAGTACAAATTTACAGAAGATGGGGAAGTTTTACAAGGTTTGAACGTGAAGGTTACGGATACGGATACCTTTACATACAATAAACCCATTAAATTGAATGAAAACGGATTAACAAATTTTGTAACGGTTTCTCATATTGCGTTGGAGAGTACATCGCGCGCGTATTTATATTTTCGTTTAACGGATTGTTATGACGAGAATAACTATATTGAATTTCGTGTAAGATTGTTGGAGAACAATGAAAACGCACCCGTGCATGCTGCCTTTTCGGGGGGTGAGTTTATTGGCTTAACGAATAATGCTAATACGGTAACGAGTGGAAAATATGAGCTTATTCAAATCGACGATGAAGTATACGCAAAACAATATGACCATATGTATCCTGGTAAGAATTATTTTAGGTTGTTTTACGATGCATCTACCATGCGTGCTTATTGTACGCAATGGAGTCCAAACGCGGCACCTATTTTAATCAATGATTTTTCGAATTTTGACCTTTATGGACAAGATTCATTCAAAGGTTTTACCAACAACGAGGTTTATTTCTCTTTTTATGCTAAAGAATTTAGTGGGGCAACTTGTGAAATGGAATTTTTTGGCATCGGAGAAGATGAAGGGTCCGAGTTGGAAATTAGTGAGTATAACGAAACGCTTGCTCCCGAAATTATTGTTGACTATCAGCCGACATCTGGTGATATGATTTACTCTACGAGAAACGCAAAAATTTCTCTTTATGATGCGATAGTATATGACGTAAACTATGTATCTTTAAGCAAAGAAGTCTATTATAATTATGGTACGCCGAATCAGGTTGCAATTCCCGTAGAAAATAATTTGTTTACTACTCGTTGGTTAGGCGAATATACCATAGTATATCGGGCAAAGGATGCTTATGGGAATATTGGGATAAAAGAAGTGCCAGTTGTTTGCGTTGCAACGCGCGGTGATAAAATGATTTCTATCGAGGCAAAAGGTATTGCCGACATAGAAGCGGCTGTAGGGCAAGAGGTGCAGTTACCTATAACAGAAAATTTATCAGTGACAACGATTAATCGCGATGTAAGCTATAAAGTAGAGGCAAAATATTTGCCGGATAATGTATCCGTTGCATTAAATGAAGATATGATATTTGTACCGATGTATTCGGGTGAATGGAATATTGTATATACGGCGACAGATAATGTAACTACGGTAGAGAAAGTATATAATCTTTTCGTCGAAGGAAAAGATACAATTATTGCAGATGGTAGTCCGATATTGCCAAAATATTTTATCAAAAATGCAGAATATTCAATAGAAAACTATTATGCTTATCTGTTTAAAAATGATAATAGAGAGAAAGTTTTATTAAAAGCAAAGGCTCGTTTTGACGGCACAGGAGAATACGTGGATATAGAAGACGCAGGCATATCAATAACTGGGGCAACAAGTGTTTCTTTCCAATATGTATATGATGATAATGTGGTTAAAACAACGAGCGAATATCCTATAATTGACGTTGGTTTTAAAAATGAATGGAATATAGGTGAGTATTTTCAAGGAGATTTCACAAAGACTGTGGGGGCAAAGAATGCATCCTTTGAATCCAACAAGACGAGTGGAATGAATACCTTAGAATTTATTAAAGAGTTGTCCTTCTCGTTCTTTAATTTGCAATTTTCCATCCCTGAAGGAAAAAGAAATTTCAGTGAGCTCAATATCACGTTGACCGATTATTATGATGAACACAACTCACTTGTTATTCGGATAAAACCTAATGGCGCAAAGCTTGACTTTTACGTCGGTACGCAGGTGAAACAAGTTACGACGGTTGAGTTGGCGGATGCTATATTGTATTATGATGCCGAAAAAAAATCTATGATTTTTGGGGACGTGTCAATTCCCATTGAGAATCCCTTCAAAACGGATAAGTGCTATTTTTCAATTTCTCTTTGTGATTTGATGGGGGAAAGCACAATTGCCATATCAAAGTTGAATAATCAACAAACTACGACATTGCGAAACGACTTTTCTTTACCGCAAATTATGGCACAAGCTGACCCGGGAAATAAAAGATTAGGGGAAGCAGTTACTGTTTTTTCTGCATCTGCAACTGACATCCTTTCACCTATATTACAAGAGAAACTGACAGTGGTGGTAAAAGGTCCTGACGAAAACTATGTACGATCTGTTGATGGTGTTATTCTTGGCGAAAACACGTTGGCAAATAGGAATTATGATATTAAGCTTGATTCTATAGGTCGTTATACAATTCAATATATTTGTTTTGACCAAAACGATAGAAAGGCGGTGTATTTTGCGTATTATACAGTTTTAGATTTGGAAGAACCCGAAATTAATTTTGCGGAAAAAGACTTCAAGTCAGGTGATTTTGTTAACACCAAAATCGGCGTAAAACATGCCTTTAAATTAGTAGAATGTAAAGACGATATGGACGAAACATTGCCCGTAGTGAAAATATTTGTTGTGGACCCTTTCAATGTGATAAATATGATGGAAGAAGAGAACTATACGCCGACAACGAAAGGGTTGCATAAAGTGATAATACGAGCGACGGATACGGCGGGTAACTCAAGCTACATATATTATTATTTAAACGTAGAATAAGGAGATAGCAGATGAAGAAGTTTATAGTTTGTCTATTGAGTTTTATTATCACATTTGTATGTTGTGGTTTAACTTCATGTAAAAATGGGACTTCGAGTAGCGAGGAGATAGATAATACTGAAACCGTAGAAAAAGTTTCCTATCAGGGTACGCACGATTTCAGTTATACGGAGACAGATGATTATTTGGTGAAAGACGGGAAAACAGAGTATATTTTGGTGTATTCCACTGCTAAAGACCCCACAAAAATGCTTGGTGTGGCCAGAAGTGAATTTATCAAATTTTTCCGTATGGCGACGGGGATAACTTTGGCAACACGAAGTGACGAGGGTTTGATATACGATGAGAACGCAAAGTATATTAGTCTTGGTGAGACAACCTTGTCTAAAAGCGCAGGTATAGTCCCTGATAAAGAATTGCTCGGTAGTGACGGCGTTCGTATTGAGACGAAAGGAAAATCAATTTTCTTATATGGCGGTGCTGCAAGTGGTACCTTATATGCGGTGTACGACTTTTTAGAATTAGAATTCAATTACGAATTTTATTATACAGATTGCTATGAAATTGACACGGATGTTAAGGAGGTGACGCTGAAAAATTATAATGTTACGGATATTCCTGACATTCCTCTTCGTTCTCCTGAATACGGTTGGCAATTTTTTACGACTGTCGGTGTGACAGAAGACGAGCAGATGGACCATTATCGCTACAGACAGCCTTGGCGATTTAACGAAATCGCATTACCGATTCATGAAGAATATACACTAAATTCAACTGGTAAGCACGTTCACAATACGAGCGAATATTTCCCTAAGCGGATTTATCAAGCCGAACATCCGAAATGGTTTGGTACGGACGGCGTACAGCCTTGTTTTACTGCTCGTGGGGATGACGCAGAATTGGAGGCAATGGTTGACGAAGCGGCAAAGAAGATAGAATTTTCTTTGCAAGCGTATCCGGTTGCAAAGAATGCCAGTAACAACGCGGTTACCTTTACAATTGAGGACGGATCTTACCATTGTACTTGCGAAGCTTGTGTAGAGCGTACAAATCAATATGGTGGCTTTGAATCGGCGCTTGTGATCCTATTTATGAATAGAGTTGCGGAAAAAGTAGATGCATGGATGGCGTTAGAAGAAAACGCGGCGCATAGACGAGACTTGACATATTTATTCTACGGCTATAACTATTGGAATAAAGCTCCCGTGTACTACGACGAGGTTGAGAAAAAGTATAAACTCATAGCAGAGGAGTTGGAACTCCGTGATAACGTTGGGGTGTACCTTTGTGTTCAAGCAGATAGAAATAATAGTATTTATACGAACTATAATATCGATAAGGTAGTGAACCATTTTCAACAATGGTCAGCAATTTGTGATAACGTTTATGTTTGGTCATATAGTACAAACTTTAATAGTTTCTTGTCGCCGAGCGACACCTTCGCATTTCAAAATGAAGATTTCTATCAGCTTTTAGCAGCTTCGGGATGCAAATGGCATTATAATAACTCTCAATACAATCAATACGGTGCGGCAACGACGTTCCATATGTTAAAAGCGTACATTAATTCTAAATTGATGTGGAATTCCAGCTTAAAATCGACGGATTTAATGGAAAAGTACTTTGAAGCAATGTTCAAGGAAAGTGCAGACGTGATGTATAAGTATTTTGAAGAATTGCGTGTGCACTGGAAACAAATGAGAAAAGAGAATGTTATTACAAATAATTTTGATAAAAGTTTATGGCCGTACGGGTTATTAGACAAATGGCAAAATATGTTCGATGAAGCGGTTGCTAAGGTTGAAAAATATAAGGAAACGGATGCGACGCTTTACAATACAATTCTGAAACATATCGACTGCGAGCGGCTGTTCTTAGATTATGGTATGTTGGAAATGTATGCAGATGTATTAACGCGAGACCAAACTACGATTATCAAAAAAAGAGCGAAACATACCATTGAACAATATGGTATTAACAATACGAATGAACACGCGAAAAACGACTTGTTTGTATACGTTAAGGATTTCTAAAAACGGAGGAGTAAACAATGAGAATAATCAAGAAATTTACACTGATGTTTTTTGCAGTGCTATTAATGAGTTTGTGTGTTGCTTGTAAGGATTGTAATGAATCGAGTGGCAATACCGAAGATAGCTCGTCTACAGAAAGTACCTTGCAAATTAGCTATACAAAACGAGAAATCGAACTGATGGAAAGTTTTTATTTAGAACCGACGCTTGGTGGAATGGTCTTGGAGGGAGTGCAATATCATTCTTCTAATCCGTTAGTTGCTTCGGTGAGGGCGGACGGCAAAGTTTCTGGTACAGGAATTGGTACTGCTGAAATTGCTGTTTCTTTCGGTGAATATTCCGCAAAGTGTGAAGTTACAGTTGGTACGGGGGTAGAGTTACCTAGTTTGCAGTTTTACCAAGTAAATCAGCAAATAGTCACGATTAGTGACGTGGATCTTTTGGATTTAAGTTGTTACATACAGTATGACGGTACGGTTTATACAGATGCACTCGTTTCCTATAAGCTCGACAATCCCGATGCAGGGGAGATAGTGAACGGCAAGTTTTTACCCAATGTATTGGTGGGAAACACGGCAGTAGAGACAAAAATCACGGCGAGTGCTAGTTGGAAGAACGTGCAAACGAACGTATTGACGAAAGAAATCACAGTCAAAGTAATACCCGTTGTAGAGGAATACAGCTATCTAACCTTAAACGGTTTAGCCTATTCAAACGGTATAACGTTATATACAACGGATAACTTTGAAGGAAAAGCTTACAAAACGCAGGACTCATTCGTTTGTAGAATTGTAAAGAACGGTGAAGAGATTTCCGATCCAGCAAACATTCGATACACTTTTAAGAATGAAGGTATTGCAAGGCTTGAAGGGGAAGAAATAAAGGCTATTTCAGCAGGACAAACGGAGATGCAGATTGAGTACTTCGAGGGCGATACCGTGTGCACGAGTTTGAATGTGGTAATTGACGTGGTCCGCCCAGTTGCATTCTATACAACACCATTGGATATGGTGTCTGCTGTGGATGGTGTTGCCTTGCCCGAGGAAGTCATTCCTTCGAATTTGATTGTCAAAGCCGTTCAAAACCAAGGTAAGGACAACGAGAAAGAGCTTACCGTTCGCGACGGCAAAGCGTATGGGTTGGAAACATCAGAAAAAGAAAAAACGAGCACTAGGGTAACGTTTTATTCGGAAACGTACGGTTACGAATGTAATGTTAGCGGTTATACAAAAGTGATTAGAACGCAGGACGATTTATACGACCTATCCTTAAACGAGAGCAACGGTTTCAAACTGACTGGTTATTACTACTTACTTAACGATATCACCGTAGATGACAACTGGCTAGGCGTAATGCAATCTGGGGACGATAAGACGTTGCGGGAAACGGCGCCAGGGTTTAGGGGTATCTTTGATGGAAACGGCAAGACCTTGACCTTAACGAGGGTAACGGAAAGCGGTGGTAACGGTTTATTCGGTAGGGTTGGAACAAAAGCCACGATAAAAAATTTGGGCATTACGGTAACTGGGGTGCTCGGTGCTGAAACGAATAGTAATGTTATAGCGTATTACATCGCAGCGAATGCTACATTGGAAAATATGAGTATCTGCTATATGCCAAGCGAAATAACCAATAACCGTCTGAATTTGCTTTGTTATCAAACAAGCTACACGGCAGTTTTAAGAGATGTATACATCTACGTGAGCGAAAACGTAAAAAGTCCAGCTAGTTCAGTAACTACGTACGGTTATTTAGGAGGTTACTTCATAAGAAGCGACAAAGCGAACGCAGTACAATATTTAGAGAACGTACGCGTCGTTTCTAAAAACGTAATATACGCGAAGTATGATTATCATCAAGTTAAGTATTATGCAAGCAACGATAACGTTCTCGAAGACGATAAAAATTTCATGAAAGCAGGATTATATCGTTACGATGACGTTGCATCGTTGCAAACAGAGACACAGATGGTCGGCAGTTGGAAAATTAACGAAGACGGTAGCGCAAGCTATACCGAAGCCTAATGAAAAAGCTCTATTTTTGGGGTTAAAAATATGAAAAATAAAAAAGGAGGATTTTAAATGAAAATTTACCAAAAACCAAAAATTATTGTAAAGCTTTTATCCCCCAATGATATAATCACGAATTCTTTCGACGGCGATTATATCGACGATTTTAAACTGTTTGAGGAGGGCGGACAACAATGAAAGTGAAGAACAGAGACAAAGTGGTAGGTGCACTTGCCTTTGTTGCAACGGCGTGTATGGCGTTTTCATTTGCACAAATGGATAACAAGATTAGCGCAAACGCAGCAGTCAACGAGGCAGGACAATCAGCATTTTACGTTCAAAACGGTGCAAGCGTTCGTACGACCGCGGATACTTCGGGTATTCGTTTTACGACAATTATATCCAAAGAATATTACGAAAGCGTAAAAAATTCTAATCCTACATGGGGAACAGTTGTAGGCTATGAAGAGGAAGATGCGGATATATTGACGCTCGCTAAGGCAAATGAGAACGAAAACGACGCTATTTATCTGTACGAACCCAAAACGGCAGCGGGTAATCCAGTGGCTATTCAACCTACATTATCCGACGACGGAGCGTATTATTACTATAATACGGTTATTACTTATAGGAATTTAACGCAATCACAATTTGATTATGCTTGTAATGTAAAAATTAACGTCCGTTCTTACGTGACCTACGGTGAAACCACTGTATACTCGTACGTGGACGAAAATACCGACACCTATCGTTCTGTTACCGAAACCGCGGAAAAGGTTTTGGTAGATGACGCAATCGGCAATGGTTTTTACGTGGACAACGAAAATGAGACTGTACAACAAGCAAAAAGTGTCTTGAAAAGTTATATTAACGCAAAACAATTCTTGCAAACAGTTAGCGACAAAGTTGCGTATTCCTACGATATGGCGGATACGGGAGACAAATTGACATATTTGGACGTGGTGGACGGCGCCTACGAGTTAGTTATTAATAACGTAGAGATGGGTGAATATACCGTTACCAACGGTGAGATTACCTTAAACGAAAACTTCCCCTCGACGTTGGTGCTTGGTGAGAAGTACACTGTGGTATTGAAAAATACAAGCACTACTACGTTGCAAACGTTCAAGTACGTTTCTAACACCATTTCTTCGACAGACGAATTCAATACGATGATGAAAACGTATTCTAATACGGCTGAAAAACCGACAACGCCGAAAAAATATTATGCATTAGTTGATAATATCGGTAATAGCAGTTTTAGCACTTTAGACGGCAGTAAGTATTGTTTCTATGACGTGCTTGACGGGCAAGGTTTTCAATTTACGATAGGCACGGTGACAAAGCAAGGTATTTTTGGATTTACAAATAATAAGCAATCTGAAGCAGTCATTAAAAACCTTTCAATCAAAATAACTAACGTAATAAATCCGAATAATAACAAATCACTCCAACCTAATGTCTTTGGTTATGATTTGAGAAAGGCAACGATTGAAAACGTCAGTGTTGCATATACGCCATCGGGTACTAGAAATCATATGCTTTTAACTTTCGGAAATTTGGTAGACGGAATAAAGATGAAAGACGTTTATCTCTATTTCAACGATAAGGTAGGACCTTTCTCGTCTACTGGTGATTGGAGTACTGTGACTATTAATCAATGGGGCTATATTGGCGGTACATTAGGGGATAAAGCCGAAACTTCTTTTAATGCGAATGGCGTATACACCGTTTCCAAGAACCACAAGGTTGCAGGGTTTAGAACTACTTACTCAGCAACTACTGTTAAGATGTATTGTGCAAGTAATGAAACGGATGCTGTTAAAGAGGAAATCAAAACCTACGCCGCAAATAAATACACTTCAGCTACCACTATGACCGTTAATGCCTTGAGCAACGTATATAGATATGATTCGGTAAGCGATATGAAGAAGACGGTGACGAAGGTCGGCGACTGGGTTATCAACGATGACGGTACGACAACTTGGGCTCCAGAAGCAGACGGGTTCGTTCCCGAATATAGTGAACAGGAAACTATAGTTTCCATTGACAAGACGGAACATAATCTCGTAAACAGCTACGAATTGGTATCGGATGAAGAAAATACCGAGAAGTTTGTATTCAGCGGTAATTTAGCAGTTCCTGTAGATGGACTTACGGCAGGTACCTACACTGTATCTGTAAACGGAGTTGAGGTAGAAGGCGCAGTCGTTACGAATAATTTGGTTACGTTCCCTATTGCTAACGCAACGATGACGCTTGGCGGAGTGAATACGTTAGAAGTGGGCGACCATATTCAGCCGTTTAGATATATCACCAAGGTATTGTCAACGGAAACTGAGCTTCAAAAAGCTCTCCACGTGTATGCGAGAACTCAAACTTCTATTGAACAGCAAAGATATTATGTGTTAGGCGACAATATTACAATAGAGACACTCTTCAATAGTGGTTCCACAAACGAGAATTATACGTTCTTAGACGTTCTTGATGGTGCAGGCTATACGATATCGGTGGGAACTATGAAAAAAGCCGGTCTTTTTGGTAACGTGGGTAGTAGGGCAGTCGTTAAAGACCTTTGTGTTAAAGTTACGAATTCTGTTGGACCGAACAATAACGCTACTACAACGTCTATGCTTGCATATTCGATTAAAGGTGCGACCATTAAAAATGTTGCTTTGATTTTCGATACTTATAGAACACTTGCTTACAAGTGGAACTTTATCGCACAAACGATTGACGCAAATACGGTAATGGAAGACGTTTACGCTTGGATTGATGGTGGCACGTCGTTCGAGACGGCAACGGAGGTTTCTGGCGGTAAGGGTTATATCGGCGGTAATGCGGGCAATGCTGCTTGGGAAACGAAAATTAAGAACCTTTACTTTGTTGCGCCTTTCGCACAAGCTATTTTAGATGGCGAAGGAAATATTTCCTATGCGAGCAACGAAACTGGGCTCGAGGAAGGGGCTAAGAAGCTTGCAAACCTTTATAGATATTCTTCTGCAGAAGCTATGGCGGATGCGGGCGTAACGCAAGTTGGCAACTGGAAAATCGACAAGAATACAGGCGCTGTTGTTTACGACGCAAACTCTTACGTGAGCAACGATGAAAATACTTCTAACGGTATCGTTGGCGGAACTTTATCAGAAAGTTTATTTATGACGATTGAAGAAACGCTTACGATGGAAGACGGAGCGGTTGCGAAGTCGGGCGACGAAACGATTGTAAAAGTGAACGGTAGCAAGCTTGTTGCAGTAGGCGCGGGTAAGACGACTGTTTCCGTTACGGTAGGCAACTATACACGTATCGTATTTGTGGTGGTAGAAGACCCTACGGCGACGGCAACCGTAGAGAATATTACTTTGACGGTAAACGGCAATGCGTCGATTATTGTGAAAGCAGATTTCAGAGTAGAGTATAAAGCTATTAAAATTGTGAGCGGTAGTGATTGTGTTTCGCTTTCGGGAGACGTCTTGACGGCACTTGCGGAAGGTACTGCAACTGTGAGGGTTGCTTTCCAAATCAAAGGCATTGTCAAGGTGGTTGACGTTACGGTTACGGTAAGCGCGGCACAAGTAGAATAAAAAATCAACTAAGGAATGATGCCCCGTTTTCATCGGGAAACGGGGCATCTGTCCGTTTAATCTAAATTTAGTAAGGAGCTATGTTCATGAAAAAGAAAATCATCAGGCTAATGATGTGCGTATTGTCTTGTGTGGTTGCATTGTTCGCCTTCTCGGCTTGTAAAGGTGGGGGCGATACAGGTAGTAATAGTGAGCCGAGCGCGCCTATTGAACCCGTTGTTTCTAAATATGTCCTTATATACATACAGGATGACGTAACGAAGGCAACTATAGAAGTTGACGAGGGTGAAGCCCCCGACAGCGCTGAAATTCCTGCACTTACGCCGAAAGAGGGATACGACGTCGCATGGAGTGTGACGGACTTTTCCGTTTACAAAGGCGGTGATATTGTTTCGTGTGTTGCGGTATATACGCCTAAGGAGTATGTAGTTTCCTATGATGTGAACGGCGGTGTAGAAATTTTAGAATCGACGAGAGTACGTTATCAAAGCGAATATTTGTTGACCACGCCTGAAAGAGAAGGGTATATTTTTTCTCACTGGACGGATGCGTCGGGTAATAAAGTGGCTTTAAGCGGTTCTGCTTGGAGAGTGGCGGGAAACGTTACGTTGACGGCGCAATGGACGCAAAGCACGGCAAACAAGTACGCAATTACTTTCCAACAGGAAGGAGCAGAGGATGTTGTGTATTATGTCAACGAAGGTGAGGATTTTACAGGTGCTTTGCCCGAGTTGCTCTCGAAAACGGGTTATACGGCGGTTTGGGCGGTAAACGGAGAAACGCCTGATTTTAATAATATTTCTTCTAATTTAACCGTTACGCCGAAATATACGGCAAAGACATACACCGTTTCTTTTGAAACAAACGGCGGGAATGTGGTGACGGGTACAAGGGTTGTTACCTATGGAGAAGGGTACGATTTCAGTGATTTAGAGGTTACAAAAGCGGGTTTCTATTTTGTTAATGGTTGGCATTATGGAAACAAAAACGTATTAACAACGGGTGTTTGGGATATCGATGGAGAGGAAACGATTACCTTGACTGTTAAGTGGAGTGTAAAAGTAACATTTAGACAAAGTAATTGTGAAGACATCACTCGATACTATTTTGTAGGTTCTTCCGTATCAAAAGAAGAAATGCCTATCGTTACGCCAAAAGATGGATATATTGTAAAATGGGAAGTAACAGCAGAAGAAAAGTTGACGAACTTGCAAAGCGATGTTATTATTCAAGCCATAGAGCAAAGTTTAACATGGTCGCCGGTTGCATAGGTTATTAGAAAAAGACAATGAAAAAATCGCGCTAATATAGATGTCGTTTCTGATGTTGTGTATTGCATGTTACAAAGATATTCAAATCAGTCGATTTAATTTTAATTTTCATGAAAAAATTGATAAGTAAAGATAAGAATATAATTAAAGAACAAGTAGTAGAAGACCCTTTCGTGAAGTTAGTGAACGGCGGAAGGACGATGGGTGGCGTACCGTTATTGCCTGAAATTCCGCCCGTGAATTATAAAAAGGTAGAGCTTTTCCCTAAAAAAGCGGAACCTGTCATTTTTCCCTTCTTTAACGAGAGAGATAGCTATCAAGCGTTTTTAGCTGAGAAAAAACGATTAAGAGTTCGTTTTGATAAGTTTTTAAAAAACTATGCGCATAAGCCTTTGGACGTATGTAGACAGCTTGCTATTACTGATTTTGATTTTAGAAAAGAAACCCAAGAAGATAAAATTGATTTCGGTTTGGTTTTAGAGGGGAAAGGCGTCTGGGAGAAGATAAAACTTCCTCATTATGTTGGACCTGAAGGTAGGTGGAACGCTTACTATCGTACTTCGATAATCTTGGATAGGAAAGAGAAGAATAAAACCTATCATTTAGATTTTGAGGCGGTGGACTATATCGGGGATATATATTTGAATGGTAGGCTTGTGGCAACGCATACTGGCTTTTTTGCTCCATTCAGCGCAAACGTTACCGATTGCATTCACGAGGGGAGAAATGTGCTCATTGTGATGGTAAAGAATGACGTAACTACAACAGGAGTGGTAGTAGGTGCAGGTGGAACGCAGTACGGCAATAAAATTTATGCTGCAACACATTTGGGGTATGACGAGCCAAATGTGGGGTGGCATCATTGTCCTGCTGGTGCTGGTATTATTGCAAGCGTAAAGCTCGTAATAGCTAACGGGCAGAGGATTGTGGATATTTGGTGTAGACCGAATATTGACAAGGGAAATGTTACAATTCATACTGTTTTGCACAATTATTCATACGGTGAACCCGTGGATTTAGACGTTTATTATACCATAGAGGGGAGAAACTTTTTCGGCGAGGTAATTAAAGACTACAAAGGCACTATCAATCGAGTATGTATCGATGAAAACTATTTAACGGAAACGATTAATTTTTCAGATTTTAAGCTTTGGACGTTAGACGAACCCTATCTTTATCAATTGACGGTAACGTTTAAGGACAAGGCTGGGAATATTGTAGACGAAAAACAAACGCATTTCGGAATGAGGAAGTTTCATCAAGACGAAAACAGCACGCCCAAAGGGAAATTTTATTTTAATAATGAAAGAATAATATTACGTGGGGCAAACGAAATGGGACATTTGCCTCGCGCGGTTATGGAAAACAACGACGAACAACTCATCGACGATATCTTAATCGCAAAAGTTGCAAATTTGAATTTCTACCGTTTAACACAACGCCCTGTGTTTAGTAAAATCTACGACTATATGGATATGCTTGGTATGCTTTGTCAAGCAGACTTCCCTATGTTTGGCAATACGAGATATCATTTGGTGGGCGAAACACTGAAACAAACGGCTGAAATGGAAAGGCTTACGAGAAATCATCCCAGCGTAGTGATAGAATCCTTTTGCAACGAAACGATTGATACGATATGCTGGCACGCAGAGCAATACAGAGTAGAACGATATGATTTGGAAAAGCTGTTTGAGGCGATGAGAACAGTATGCACTATTTATAATCCCGATAGAGTGGTAAAATACTGTGATGGCGATTATGCTCCGTTAGAAAATTCTTACGGTATGACGGAATTTCATACCTATAATTTGTGGTATGCATCGCATACGATACCGTACGGAAAGTTTAACCGTGGCTGGTTGCCGGGTGTTCGACGGGACTGGATGATAGGTTGTGGCGAATACGGGGTCGATGGGTTGGATAGCTACGAAACTATGCAAAAATATTATCCAAAAAGCTGGTTGCCAAAGACGGATGACGAGGCTTGGAATCCCGACGGCATTGCAAAAGCACAATGCTACGCTTTGCACGGCTCATTCTTTCCTGAACAGGAAAGGATCAAGGACTGGATACTAGAAAGCCGTGAGTGGCAGAGAAAAGCAATAAAAATGTATGTGCATGCATTGCGACGCAGAGCGGATTATATTCAAAGTACAGCAGTACATTTGTTGATAGATGCTTGGCCTGGTGGGTGGACAAAAACGCTTGTGGATGTCGATAGAATTCCTAAACCTGCGTATTATGCGTTTAAGGAGGCGAATATTCCTGCAAGAATCAGTTTGAGGCGAGATAAATACGTTGTGTACGAAAACGATAAGACTGTTACGGAGTTGTTTGCGTTAAACGATTTGCCCGATAACGTAATGGCGGAAATAACTGCAACCGTATACTGCAACGAAGAAGTGTACAAAACATATTCTATAGAGACTATTGCGAGGGCGGTATCAAGCAACTATATTGGTGAAATCGTATTGGAATTTCCGAAAGCAGGTAGCGTAAAAGTCGTTGCGAAAATGGTGGCAAACGGCGCAGAGACTTTTGATGAAGTGGATTATGAGGTAAAGCCACGGATTGCAAAGGCGACAAAAACGCCCACCATACTTTCTAAGAACTTAGAGTGTATAAAAGAAGTTTGCGACGGGGAAATCACAGATAAAGTTCTTTTTATGGACAGCGATTATTATGCGGAACATAAAGAAGAAATAGAAGAAAAGGTATTCAATGGTGCAAAGATATATGTTTCCTTGCTGAAACCCATTAAAGTTTTAGATGAACAGTTGGATTTTAGAATTCACATATTGCCTGATGAAGTTGCCGCAAATAATTTGGTGTGGCGCGATAAAGAAAGTGCGTACGTGAAAGAATTTGGAGAACTGGATTTCCAAAACTTCTATAATAAAAAAGCTGATTACGCTGATTTGACGGACTGGTTTAAGTTTGAGTGGAAAGATAGTCGAGAAATTCTTTACACCTTAACAATGGCGAGAGGTGAAGAATACAAATTACATAAAAAGCATTTACTGATTTGTGCCAACAAGTCTTACGGAAAGGGTGAAATTATTCTTTCCACGATTACGGCTTTGGATGGGTGTATAGGAAACAATCCCGTTTTAGACAAATTCTTTGTAAATTTAATTGAAATGTAATATAGAAAATACTTTTATTTTCAATAAGGAAAAGAATTATGGAAAATTTAAAAATTAATAAAAAAGCGGGGTTGAAAGACGAATATAAAATAACTTCGATTGCAGGAGGGTATATTGTTGAACGCTATATTATAAACGAAGGGAAAGATATGGTTAAATTGACCGAACTGCAAGCGGAGCTTACGCTTGATTTTGGAACGCCTGAAAGAGATTATTTTTACGCAAACGAGAATGCGAGGATTTATGGCTCATTTACCATTCCAGTAGATTATGATAGAGAGAATTTGAATAATCCCAAAAACAAGAAATTTGTTTTTCAAGCGGATACTTTTTGGGCTGACCCAAAAGTGGTAGGTAGGCGAATTTTAGCCTCACCCTATCAACCTTTCCCTGCGATTTTGCTTAGCAATTATGACACTGAGAAAGGGGTAATTATAGGGAGTTTATCACAAGAGGTATTTTATCATAATTTCGAGCTTGAACACCGTGGAGGGAAATTGCTCGTTAAAATTTTTTCTTCCCTTAAAGATATTGCCTATCGTGAGCTACAACCCAGTGAAGAGCTCGTGGATATTTTTTATATCGGCGAAACGGACAAAGCCAGCGATATAAATCATATTTTTGACGGTTATACGGAGGTGCTTCGCACTTATCTTAAAGATAATCAAGGGGCAAAAGAAAATAATCGGCATACGATGATTTGGGATAGTTGGAATGATGGGATATATCGTGATGTAAATGAAGAAATGCTCGTTGAGGAGGCGAAAGCAATTAGAAAGTATTTTCCAAATGTGGAGTGGTTTCAACTCGACGACGGATACTCTGCCTACTGTGAAAAAGATGTCGATTTAGATGCGCATGGGCTAGGCGTAGCCTACGAGGGTGATAAAGGAATAGATAAAGTCAAATTTCCAAATGGATTAAAAGGATATACAGATAAAATTAAGGCAATAGGATTGAAACCTGCGATTTGGATAGGAGGATTTTGTCCTATAAAGACAAAGATTTACAAAGAAAAAAAGGATTGGTTTATAGACTACACTTATCGAGTAGATTTTACACAACCGTTGGATGTGAGCAAGCCTGAGGTGCGAGATTATATGACATACGCCTTAGATAAGCTTGTTACTGAGTCTGGTTTTGAAGGTGTAAAGCACGATTTTTGGAGCTATGCATTTGAAGATAAACACGATTTGCTTGATAGAAAAGAGAAATCAGGCTACGAATGGAGAGAATGGTGGCATAAGGAGTTAAGAAAAAGAGTTGGCGACGGCTATTTGGAAACAGGTTGCGATGTCAGTATGGGCAATCCCTTTATAGGCAAGTATTTCAACAATTATCGTTTTGGATTAGATATTGGCGCTGGTGATTGGCGACGCGTAACGACGACGATGTTTTGGGCGGTAAGTATACTCTCTAACCATACGGGAGATTTATTTATTCCCAACAGCGATTCCATAGGTCTTTTGCCAGGACTGAATGATACGGATTTTACTTTTGTCGTAAATTTTCAGATTATAACTCGAACACTTGTAGAAATTTCAGGTAGATTTTCAAAAAAAGATTTAAGTAAAAGTAGGCTTGCGGTATTACAACGAGCCACTAAGTATCTGAACAACGGTGAGAACGTATTTTTTGCAAATTTTGATTATCGTAAAACTGGTATGAATTTGCCGAATATCATATATATCAAGTCTATTTTCGATCAAGAAAATTCGCCTGAAAACGTACGAACAGTAGCTATTTTTAACGCTGGAGAGGAGCCAAAAGAAGTGAAGTTTAACGTTGCTGATATCGGCTTAGCTGATGAAAAATATATTATTCAAAACGTGTGGAGTGGGGAGAAGGTAAAATCAAAAGGAATCAAAGTTATTCTTCAACCGCACGAAAGTAGGTTATATATAATTGCTCAATAAAAAGAGTTAAACGGAAAGCTTTTTCTAGATAACTATAAAAATGCTAATATTATAGGCTGCATTCAGCAGACTAAAGCCCCCTAATTTTATACGAGGAGAAAACAAAATGAAGTGGAGTATAATAGGTGCAGGTGGAATTGCAGATAGAAGAACAATTCCCGCATTATTAAAGGATAGAGAAAATAAACTTGTCGCGGTGATGGACAGAGTGCCTGCTGTAGCAGAAAACATCGGAAAGAAGTATAACGTAGCATATTATACAGATGAAAAGACAATGCTTGAAACGGTAGATTGCGATGCTGTGTATATCGGTACGCCTGTAAGCTGTCATTTTGAACAAGCGATGATGGCACTTTCGTTTGGTAAACATGTATTCGTGGAAAAGCCCGTAGCATTAACTGCGAAGGAAAGCCGAGAGCTTGTAAACTCGTTCAAAAAAGCAGGGAAACAAATTACAATTGGGTATATGATGAAGTATCATAATTTGCACGAGAAAGCGAAAGAAATTATCAAAGCGGACGGTATCGGACAGGTCAACGACGTACGTGTACAGTTTTCCTGCTGGTATCCCGACATTCCAAATGCTTGGCGGCAAAAGAAGGCGCTTGGCGGCGGTGGCGCGATTATGGATCTTGGCGTGCATTGTATCGAGCTCTTGGAATATTTGTTAGACGAAGAGATTGCGGAGGTGAAAAGCTTTTATTCCACGCGGACGTTTTCGTATGAAGTAGAAGACGGAGGGGTGATAATTTTCAAAACGAAGAGTGGAGTACTTGGTCATATCGACGTAAATTTCAATATTCCCGATAAGGCCTCGGAAAGCAAGCTGGAATTGTATGGAAGTAAAGGGTATATCCTGTGCAAAGGCACGTTGGGGCAAGAAGAAACGGGTACGCTTTCGTATTTGTATTCGCCACAAGGGGATTACATCGCTGCTCAAAAACGCACGACGGAGAAACCGACGGAGTATACGGGCGAGAGAAACGACTTGTATTTAAAGCAATTGCAAGATTTCTGCGCGTGTGTGAAATCGGGGCGAACGGATTATTTCTACGCTGATAGAGCGGTTCAGGTGCAAGAAATCGTGGATAAAATTTATTCTGAATAAAAATATTTCGTTTCAGAAAGGAGAAAAATATGAAAATACTTGTTGTTGGCGGTACGGGGCATATAGGTACATTTTTAGTGCCGAAATTGGTTCAGTTGGGGCACGAAGTATATATTGCGACAAGAGGTAGGACGAAACAGCGGGAAGAAAGTGCTTTTGTTGGAGTTAACTTTATTCCTTGCGATGCATCTCAAGAAGAAAGTGTTATAAGGTTAAAGGAATACTGCTTTGATGTGGTAATAGATTTCCCTGGTAAGGCGTATACCTTATGGAAGATTTTAGGAAACGATGTTTCTCATATGATCGCATGTGGTTCTTTTTGGATGTTCGGGTATCCGCACGTGATACCAACGCCTGAAATAACGCAAGAAACTTTTTGGGAGACAGGCTATCAAAAACGGTACGAACAATTGCTTGAAATGATAGACAATAAAAACGGAAAGAAAGCTGTAGTAACAGGCGTTATGATTACCAACGTTTGTGGACCAGGAAAAATTCCTTTGGATCAATACGGCGGTAGGTCTTTAGCGTATCACAAAGATATGCAAAAGGGAAAAACGGTATATATTCCCGAAGGAGCGGAAAGCTTGATAGGTCCTTGCGATGCAGAGGATATAGCTGACTTTTTTGCGTTGGCAGTGGAAAATCGGGAAAAATCTGCAAATCAGTTATTTAATGTCGGGGCAGAATATTCTTTGACGACAAGCCAATATATAAAAGCGTATGGAGATATTTATGGCGTAGAATTGTCGATGGAAAAAGTTGCTTGGGATAAGTACATAACGGAAGTTAATCCCTCGCAAGGGGCATGGTGGCATTTTTACGCGCATATGTTCCCTGATATTAGTAAAGCGAAAAACTTGCTTGGATTTGCACCTAAATACACGCCCGAGCAAACAATGCGTCGTGCGGTGGAATGGATGAAAGCAGAGAAGATGCTGTAAGGAGAATTTTTGGTTTCGCTACACAAAAAGCAATACAAGTATATAAGTTTTATTAGAATAATTATGGGAGAATAGGTATGGCAAGATTTACATATCAAGGGAAACAGTTTTATTTAGACGGAAAAGAATTCGTGTTGCGTTCAGGCGCAATGCACTACTTTCGTATTCCCAAAGAATATTGGCGAGACCGCTTATTAAAACTCAAGGAATGTGGTTTTAATTGTGTGGAAACATATATCGCTTGGAACTATCATGAGGAGAGAGAAGGCATTTTTGATTTTGATGGAGATAAGAATTTTGGCGAATTTTTAGATATAGCGAAGGAGTTGGGGCTCCTTGCCATTGTTCGTCCTGGTCCTTATATTTGCGCAGAGTGGAATAGTGGTGGGTTGCCGTTCTGGCTGTTTTCGCAGACTGCGGGCGAAATGCGTTGTGACAGTCCTGTCTATATGCAGAAACTTACCAAATATTTGGAAAATGTATTTGCATTGATATGCCCTCGTCTTATTGATAACGGCGGTAATGTGATTATGCTGCAAGTTGAAAATGAGTATGGTAGTTATGGGAATGATGCTGTCTATTTAAGTAAGCTTGTTAAGATTTATCGTGAGTTAGGGGCTAATTGTTTACTGTTTACGTCAGATGGTCCTGCTCAGCTATTTAAGGTAGGGATGGTGGAAGGGTGTTTGCCGTTTTGGAATTTTGGTTCTGAAATTGAGGAAAGAATGAAAATTTATGATGAACTAAAGTTGCCCGATACTCCACGTGTTTGCGCAGAGTTTTGGGGAGGTTGGTTTGATCATTGGGGTGAAAATCATCACGTGCGTCCTAATAAAGAGGTGCTTGTAGAGATAGAAACATTTTTGAAGAATGATTATGGATTTAATCTCTATATGTTTCACGGCGGAACGAATTTTGGATTTTGGAACGGCTGTAATTATAAGGATGAAGTAGGACTTCTTCCCACGACAACCAGTTACGATTATGATGCACCTTTAACGGAAGCTGGGGATAGAACAGAGCTTTACTATAGTATCCGTTCTCTTTTTCAGAAATATGGAGTGGAAGTTCCGCCTCTTACGGCAAGCGAAAGCGAAAAACGAGCATATGGCAAAGTATGTTTTGAGGGGAGTGCACTATTATTTCCTCAAATGGAACAAATAGGGATTTTGCGTAAGAGCCCTAAGCCTATGACTATGGAAGCCTGTGGACAGGAACACGGTTATATTGTTTATCGTACGCATATCTATGATAATTTGCAAGGCGAATTATTAACATTAAAGGGCGTGGCCGACCGGGCAATTGTTTTTCTTGATGACAAATGGATAGGAGAATATTATCCAAAAAAGAAAGAAATGCCAATCGTGATAGATATGCAAGGGAAAAAGAGCGCAACCCTTACCGTTCTCGTGGAAAACGAGGGGCGTATTAATTACGGACCGTATATCGGTGAGAATAAAGGTATGACGGCTGTTTTGGGACGTATACAAATGCAATTCGGTTGGGAAAATATTTCCTTGCCTATGGATGATTTATCGTCGCTTTGTTTTTCTCTTTACACGGGCGAAAGAGAATTGTTGAGTCAAAATCATCCGATATTCTTTAAGGGGAGCTTTATCGTAGATGAACCAGCGGATACTTTCTTGCTTTTGGATGGTTTTTCAAAGGGGTTTGTTACCATCAACGGTTTTAATTTAGGACGTTACAATAAAATTGGTCCGCAAAAAACTTTGTATTTACCCAAGCCACTTTTGAAGAAAGGAAAGAACGAAATTATCGTATTTGACGTAGATGGTACTATTATGCCTTCTGCAGAATTAATTGATAAAGCTATATTAGGTTGATATTTTCAAAACAATATATGTTTTTATATTTTGAAAACTCATCTTACAGCATTAAAATTACGAAGAAAAAAATTGAAGTATATGTTTTTTAATATTGTTATATTTAAAAGACGAAACTTTACAAGAGGAGCGTTATGTTTACAAGTATTTTAAGAGCCCCCGATAGTGTAACGGGAGCAACGGAGCTAAATGTTTATCGTTTTGAGGAAAGACCAAATATCTGTGATGTGAAGTATGAATATAAAGTGGAAAAGAATAGTGCCAAAGTTATCGTTTATCCGAGCGGCGCGCCTGTGCAATACTTAAAATTTCGTTTCCGCGGGGATTTTTCCTTAGTAGATAAAGTTTATGGTGATGATTGGGGAAGGTCGGCATATATGCATCCTTTAACGTGGAAAAGTCTTCTGCCTGAACGCTGTTTGCCTTGGTTTTGCTATTGTATAATGGACGGAAAGGTGCATTGCTATGGCGTGAAAACAGGGCCGAACTGTTTTGCATCTTGGTATGTAGATTGCAAGGGTATAACTTTATTTTTGGATTTGTCAAACGGCAAAGGTGGTACAGATTTACAAGAAACCTTACTTGCTTGTGAGATTGTGGAATTAGAAGGCGGAAAGGGCGAAGATACATTTGCGGTAGCAAAAAGATTTTCGCGCCTTATGTGTGATAATCCTATACTTCCCAAAGAGCCGATTTTTGGCGTTAATAACTGGTATTGGGCATATGGTAATATTTCCAGAGAAAGCGTGCTGGAAGAAACGGATTACCTTATGAAGATGACACAAGGCACGAAACATCGCCCGTATATAATAATTGACGATGGTTGGCAGAAACATAGAAAAGTAAATACAGGCAAAGAAGAATATAAAGGCGGAGAATGGTTGCCAAACGAAAAATTTGGTGATATGAAAGTGGTATGCGATGAAATCCATCAAAGGGGAGCAAAAGCAGGATTGTGGTTCCGTCCGTTATTAGCAAGAGGCGATTTTCCTGAGGAACAAGTGTTAACTGAAGGGTTTTTAGGCAAAATTTTAGACCCTTCTCATCCTGAAGTGCTCAAAATGATAGAGGAGGATGCTCGTCGTATTCGTTTGTGGGGATTTGAGTTAATTAAACATGATTTTACACAAATAGATATGTTTGGTAGTTTTGAGGATGGGTGTGAAATCAGCGACGATAAGAATTTGTATACCCGTAAGCGTTCCTTTTTTGATAAAACAATTACTAATGCTATGATTGTGAAAAATTTATATAAAGCAATTGCGCGTGGTGCAGGAGAGGCGGAGGTTATCACGTGTAATGGTTTTGGACATTTGTCAGCAGGGATACATTCAACTTATAGAGTGGGTATGGATACAAGTGGGCGAGTTTTTGAAATTACGCGTTCAAACGGCGTAAATTCTATGATGCGTTTACCTTTAAATAAAGAGTTTTACATTGTTGATCCAGATTGCGCGGCGTTTACGGATTTAGTGGACAGAGATTTGAATTTTGCCTTTTTAGAAATGTGTGCCATTACGGGGGTAACAACACTCGCATCTGTTGTTCCGAATATTCTCACGAACGGAGAACTGAAACGAATAAATAAAATTTTTAAAATAGCAGATTCTGCGACGATGGATTACGGAATAAAAAATTATGATAAAACCTGTTGCCCAGACGTTTTCATTGACAAAGATGGAGAGGAAAAATCTTTTGATTGGTATGAAAAACATGATGGTGTGCGTGTTAAATTTGATTGGGGTGAAAACTAATTGAACATGGAAGATTTTCAAACAGTCTATTTGATATACGAGAGAGTGCAAAAAAGGAGTCGTTAGAGCTTTGCTACTTCCATTATAGATTAAGTATGTGAACAAGAAAATCATTTCTGTCTTAAGGTGCTTTTCTAATAAAATATTATTGTAACAAAAGGAGAAAAATTATGGCAAGAATTTGTATTCCTGATTACGAATATCAGGACAGAATCAAAAAAGCGGCAAAATTGGTACAGGAAAAAGGTCTTGACGCAATGCTCGTCGTATCGACGGAAAGCGACTATGCGAACGCAAGATATTTTTCGGGTTTTTGGCCCTTGTTCGAAAGAGCGGGCGTGTTGATCGGTGCAAGCGGTAAAGCGGTGCTTCTCGTAGGACCTGAATCTGCGATTTTCGCAAAGGACTTCGGTAAAATTGATAAGGTTATGGTGTTAAAGGAATTCCGTGAATCGGCTGACCCTGCATATCCCGAACTTGTTCCCGATACGTTCAAAATGGCGTTTGACTACGTTGGCGCAACGGGCGAAAACCTTAAAATCGGTTTGGGTAGCTACGTAGAATGTACCTTGCCTATTATGGAAGGTTTGAAAGATACTTTCCCCAAAGCGGAAATTTCCATTTGCAGCGATATTATGGTTGCACTTCGTTCGATTAAGAGCGAAAACGAACTCGCTTGTATCAGAGAGGGTTTCCGTATCGTTGAACTTGCAACGGACGAAGTTGTGAAAGCTTTAAGACCGGGCGTTACCGAACTTCAAATGGTCGGCGTAGCGCAAAGAGTTATTTATGAAAACGGCGCGGAATACGAGGGACTTCCTATGTACGTATTTAGCGAATCTTCCACTCGCCACGCAATCAGCCGTTCGACCTATAAAACGATTGGTAAAAACGATATCGTTCAGCTTAACCTTTCCGCGAAAATCGACGGTTATTCCCCTGCAATCGGTCTTCCCGTATTCATGGGCAAGGCAGAGGGCGAAAAGAAAGAGCTTGTAGATTTCTGCTTGAAGATGCATAACTGGACGACGGAGAATCTGAAAGCGGGTATGAAAGCAAACATCGTTCCCAATAAGTTCTTGCAGATGTTCAAGGACGCGGGCTATGAAAAGAACTACGTATACGGGCCTTGCCACGGTACGGGTATGATCGAAGTAGATGCGCCTTGGATGGAAACCTCTTCTAACTATATCTTGAAGAAGAATATGACGTTCCAAGTAGATACTTTCATTTCCGGTTCGACCTTCGGTTGCCGTTGGGAAAAGGGTATCGCTATCAAGGAAAACGGCGTGGAATCTTACACCGATTATCTTGAAAAGCACGGCTTAATCGAATTAGGTTTCTAAATTTCATAAACGGAATATAGGGAAAGCCAAGGGATTTTTCCTTGGCTTTTTGAAAAGGAGAAAAAGAATATGGTAGTAGGAAAGAAAAATTGGATTATTCCCGATTGCGAATTGCCCCCCGAAGGCGAGGGGATTATGAAAGGCCACGAAAGCGTCGTTATCGTAAACGACAGCAATAAAAAAGCGGTTATCAAAGTAAAACTGTTTTTCGTGGAAGAAAAGGCTTACGAGGGTATTACTTGGGAAGTTGAACCCCAAACGGTGAAATGCTTCCGTATGAACAACGTAGAGCATATGTGCGGCTACGTCGTACCCTTGGAAACGCAGTATGCAATGAAGCTGGAAAGCAGTCAAAAAATCGTCGTACAATACGGTAGACTCGACAACCGTCAAACCAACCTTGCATATTATACCACGATGGCTTATTAAAAATAGGATTGGAGAAAAGCTATGACGGAAAAAGAATTGATGCTTGCGGAAGAATTGTACGTGTCAAGCGATCGTGAATTGGTGGAAATGCAAATGCGCAGATTTCGTTTTATGGACGAATTTAATGCAACAAAATATGAGGATTTTGCAACACGTGAAAAATTAGCAAGGGAATTGTTTGCGCATGTTGGAAAAAACGTGCACATAAACAAGCCGTTCCATTGCGATTATGGTTGCCATATCTCCATAGGGGATAATTTCTTTTCAAACTTCGATTGTATTATGTTGGACGTGAATAGAATTACGATAGGAGACAACGTATTTATTGCACCAAGGGTAAGTTTATACACCGCAGGACATCCGATAGACAAAGATATACGCAACGAGCATTTGGAATACGGTAAAGCGATTACGATAGGCAACGACGTATGGATAGGCGGAAATGTTGTAATTAACCCAGGTGTAACGATAGGATCGAATGTAGTGATTGGTTCGGGAGCTGTGGTTACGAAAGATATTCCTGATGGCGTGGTTGCTTGTGGAAACCCTTGTGTTGTTAAGCGTAAGATTACGGAAGAAGATAAAATTTTTTGGCAAAAAGAAAAAGAAAAATATATGCGGTTGAAAAAGAGTTAAAAGGAGAAAAGTATGATTTTAGACTATAGCTTTCCGCGTGAAACGGATTACGTAAAAGAGAACAATATTCCGCTCGTTATCGTTGGCGGTACGGTAGAGTATCACGGTCCGCACTGTTCGTACGGTTGCGATACGCTTGTTGCCGAGGGCTTGGTGAAATTGCTTGCCAAGGAAAAGGAAATTATGCTTGCGCCTACGATTTCGTATTCGCCGTCCAGCTATGCGGTAGGCGGTAGAAAGAGCGGTACGGTGCACGTGCCTGAACGCGCGTTCGAGGACTACGTATATTACGTGTTCAAGAGTATGTTGTATTCGGGATTTAGAAATATTTACGTCGTTATTCATCATCAGTTTGAGCAAGAAAGCGAAATGCCGATGACGCTTTGCTACCGCACGGCGGCAAAACGCGCGACGATGGAATATTTGGAAGAAACGCTCGGCGAAGGCTGGTGGGGCAGCGAATCTTACGCGAATTATTACGAGGAATTGGAGGGGGCGAACAATCCGTTCTCTTGGATTAAGGTTATCCCTACGATGTCCACGGCGGTACAAAACGCAACGGGTTACGACCACGCAGGCAAATACGAAAGCTCCATTTTAATGGCGCTTTATCCCGACTGTATCAAGCTTGACCGCATTGACGATATCAAGCACTGGTTTACCGAAAGCGCTCGAGAAGCGAGTGAGGAAATCGGCGACGAAATGGTTAAATTGTCGCTCAAATATTTGAAAGAGGCTATTAAGTAAATGTTACCTCCTATTAAAAAGGTTAAATTAGAAAGACAAAACTTTCCGCAACTTTGGCAAGCCGTAATTTTTAGAAATTACGGCTTTGTCCGTACGGAGAACCTCGCAAAAACGCTCCGTTGCGATATTGCCACGATAGAGCGCGAGGCGTTGCGCTTGGGGCTTGAGAACGTGGAATACGACTCTGTTTGGGAAGAGCGTGGGTATATAACCACCATTCGCAACAACTGGCTTATTATCCCTTACGAGCAAATCACTTCGCTTTTGGATATTACCGCGGAACGGTTGGAATATATTCTCGTCAACGACGATTTCTTGAACGTGAAGCTGGGTGATTTTAAGCCCGAATGTGCGCCCGTGTACTACGCGCCGTTATCGGAGAAAGACGAGCAAAAAACGCGCGTGATTGCGGACACGGTACGCGCTAACCGCGCAAGCGCAAGCCGTAAACCGTTCGCGTTTTTCACAGAAAAGACGGACGGGGGGATTGAGATTAAGCAATCGAACGGCGTTCGGATTGTGCACGGCTACTTGTCGCCGTGCGGGGACGCGTTTATCGAGAAGAGCGAGGGCTACTTGCCTGATTCTCTTTTGAAAGAATACGCAAAAAAGGGCGTAAACGGGTTATGGTTTCACGGCGTTTTGTCCGCGCTTTCGCCCTATCCTTTCGACGAGTCCGCGAGTGTGGGCTATGAAACGCGTAGAAAGAATTTGAGCAACTTGATTGCACGTTGCAAAAAATACGGCATAAAAATATACATCTACTTGAACGAACCGCGCGGGCTTGCGGAGAAGAAATTCGGTAAATACGCCTATCTTATGGGACGGCGCGAACGCGGTTTTGCTTCGCTGTGTTTTGAGCGCGAGGAAACGCAAACGTATTTGTACGAAGCGATTAAGGATTTGTTTACCGCCGTGCCTGAAATCGGGGGCGTAATCACGATTACCATGAGTGAAAACTTAACGCATTGTCGTTACCGCATCGGGACGAACTGTCCCGTGTGCGCCAACGTTGCACCCGAAGAAATCGTTGCACGCATCAACAATACCATTATGCGCGGTATGCGCGATAGCGGTAGCAAGGCGGAATTGATTGCCAACCGTTGGGGCTGGTCGTCGTTTAGCGACTGGACGAGAGAGCAGGCTTTGCGTTGCATTGACTTGCACGATAAGGACGTTTCCATTTTAAGCGTAAGCGAGGACGAACTTCCGTTTAAGAAAGGCGGGGTGGAAAGCAAGGTGTGTGATTATTCTATTTCCAACGTTGGTCCTAGCGAAATTACGATTGCCTCGCTGACGCGCGCAAAGGAAAAAGGGCATAAAACGTACGCAAAAGTACAGGTAAATAACAGTTGGGAGTGTTCCACCGTACCCTATTTGCCCGTGTACGATTTGTTCTATAAACATTTCAAAAACCTTGCCGAAATCGGCGTGTATAACTATATGCTTACGTGGACTTTGGGCGGTTATCCCTCGCCTACGTTCGATTTGTGTGCGGAATACGCCGAGAAGGGGGAAGCGTTCGATTTGAACGCGTGGTACGAAACGCAATACGGCAAACAAGGCGATAAGATACACGAAGCGGTAAAAGCGTTTTGTGCAGGCTTTAAAGAATATCCGTTCAGTATAGACCCGTTGTATTATTCGCCCAAAACGCTTGGACCTGCAAATATGTGGGACTGGGCGCAAGAGGGTAAAATTTCGACGATGGTTTGCTACGCTTACGATGACTACGAAACTTGGATTAAGCCGTATCCGTACGAAGTGTACGTTTTGCAAATGCAAAAACTGCTTGCGCTTTGGGGAAAGGGCTTGGAAATGCTCCAAACGCTGGAAAAAACGGACGCTGTGCGCGATTTGGAAATTTATGCGCAAACGGCGTACGTGCATTTTAAAGCGGATTTACTGCAAACGCAATTTTCTTATTATAAGCGCGACAGAGCGCGGTATACAGCCGAGCTTGCGACAATTTTAGAAGAAGAAACGGCGATTACTAAAACGCTTATTTCGTTGAGAGCGCAAAACCCGTACGTGGGGTACGAAGCGTCTAACCATTATTTCTATAACGAACGCAACTTGCTCGAAAAACTGTTGAATATCCTGTTTTTAAGTATTGATCTTTGAAGGATTAATAATGTGCAAGCTATTGAAGCGTTAAAAAATGTTGCGCTTGGAGTGGATGAAAATTCGATTCCTTCAACATCTCATGAGCTTTCAATGTACTATTTTGAGAATTTTAGAAAACGAAAAGTTGCAAAGCTAACGTATGATAATGATTTTGGGCGTTATAAAAATCATATAAAACCGTATTATGAGTCCATAAAAATTAAAGAGATAACCCCTAATGCTTGTCAAAGACATATAGATGCTTTATCAAAAAAATCGACAAAAACGAGCGTGGAGGTATATAGTTTGCTTAGTGTAATTTTTAAAGCGGCAATTGCACATGGGCTTATAGAAAAGAATCCGCTTTCGATGGTATTAAAGCCTACGCATCAAACTGAACATGGCGTTGCGCTTACGAAGGAGAAAGAGAAAAAATTACTTCAAGGCGTAAAAGGGACAAAATACGAGTATATATTTGCACTGGCGTTATATACAGGCTTGCGTCCTAACGAGTTGGAAACAGCAAAAATCGAAGGAAAATTCATTATTGCAAAAAACTCTAAAAGAAAAGGTGGAAAAATTGAGTATAAGAAAATTCCGATATGCGCTATGTTGCAACCTTACCTTGAAGGAATGAAAGAATTGCAGATTCCTACGCTTGAATATATTCGTTACAGTTTTAATAACATTTTACCGAATCATATTTTATATGACTTGCGAACTACGTTTTATACAAGATGCGAAGAGTGTGGAGTTGCGGAACCGGCAAGAGATGAATTTGTAGGCCATAGTAGGGGAAAGCTTAATAGCACATACTCGGATTTGTCGGACGAATATCTGTTTAGCGAAGGAAGAAAATTGGTTTGGTAAACGCTAAAATTTGTGCCCCAAAAACAGAAAAAAATTGGTTAAAAAATCAGGGTTGTTTTAGGGATAAATTTTATGCCCCAAAAAAATCAGTTTTTATGCCCCAATTTATGCCCCAAATTGTGCCCCAAAAGTTGGCAAGGTAACGAAAAACGCTTCAAAAAGGGCGAATATTTATACAAAAATGCAAAGAAAAAACCCATTTATGCAGGTTTTCTTGCATAAATGGGAAATTCTGGTGGACGATCAGGGACTCGAACCCTGGGCCCACTGATTAAGAGTCAGTTGCTCTACCAGCTGAGCTAATCATCCATATATGGTGGTCCATCGGAGGCTCGAACTCCGGACACCTTGATTAAAAATCAAGTGCTCTACCTACTGAGCTAATGGGCCAAGACGTTGTTACGGGGCTGTCCACGTAAGTGGCTGGGGTGGCAGGATTTGAACCTACGAATGCCGGAATCAAAATCCGGTGCCTTAACCACTTGGCGACACCCCAATCAATAAATGGGGCGGGCGACAAGAATCGAACTTGCGACCTCCAGGGCCACAATCTGGCGCTCTAACCAACTGAGCTACGCCCGCCATAAGTCCGCCATTTATTTGGTGCGCCTGAAGAGATTCGAACTCCTGACACACGGCTTAGAAGGCCGTTGCTCTATCCAACTGAGCTACAGGCGCAT
>JAZLDG010000103.1:0-6134 GCA_045614565.1 Candidatus Scatosoma sp.
ACTTTTTTGAGGGTTTTTCCACATATTTCAACCTGTGTTGCTGTAAAATTTATTTCTGCATTGTCAAAAGTGATTGTCTTTTGATTTTTCCAGTATCTCCAAGCTTTTTCAAAGGTTTCGCTTTGGTGCGATTTTGCAAAAAATTCAATATAGTTTTTTAGCAATTCAAGACTCTTTTTTGCTTTTCCGCCTTTGCGTCCGTTTTCTTTATAAAACGCTTCGTTTCCTGCGGCTTCGGTTGTTTCTGCCGGTTGGTTTTTATCCGTTGTAAACTGAAAACAAATCGGCTCTTTACCGGATAAAAGCCTGTCCGCTTCTTCTTTGTCAAAAACAGGATTTTCAACACATAAAAAGGGAGTTGCTTCACAAGGGCAAAGTTCCGGCAGGAAGTCAAAGCTTTTAAAAGCGAATCGTATATAAACGCCTTTGCCGTCGCGAAAAGCCCTTAACCAAAGGATATTATCCTTGTTTTCCATAAACTCTTTGGCGCAAGCGCGTTCTTCTTTGCTTAACGGGTTAAGTTCGCGTTTATATCCGCTGTTGTCCTGCCTGATATATAAATTGCCCGTGCAGTTTATCTTTCCTGCTTTGATAGCGTCCCATAAAAAAACTTCGGCATTTTTTCTTATATCCGCCCGTTCTATATCGGATAAACCGCCTTCAAGCGTTCTTTCGCCGCCGTAACTTAAACGCTGTATTATGTAATCGAATGATACAAACATTCTTTGCCTTTCCTTTCCGGCATTTCCTTTAAGGGTGCAAGGGAAACGGAAAAGGAAATATCCGCTTATCGCCCCGTCGGGCTATCCCTTGCAATCTCTCGCGCGCCCGCGCGTACTGTTCCTTTTTCCCCTTATCGTATCGCTATGATTTTGCTTTCCCGTTGGTTCGTGAAGGGCAGTTTTGCCACCGCGTCCCGCAAGGTCGCGTCGCAAAGGTGCGCGTAATGCTGTGACGTGACGCGGGTATCCGCGTGTCCCAAAAGCTTCGATATGGTCAAAAGGTCAACGCCCCTCTGTGCAAGCATTGACGCGTAAGTGTGCCGCAATTCGTGAAAACCGATAGCCGGATCTATGTTCGCCTTCCGGCAAGCTTCAAGCATAGGTCGCTGTTGGTCGTTCTTTCCCCATTGCTTCCCGTTCCGCCGCGTAAAGACAAAATCCGCGCCTTTCTTTCCGGCGGTCAGGCTTTTGAAGAACTCCAAGCCTTCCGGAGGGAGTGGGATATATCGCGCCTTTCCGCTTTTGCCCGGCTGTATGTAAACGAATCCTTCGGCAGGCATAAAATCGGCTACGCGCATTTTGGCAAGTTCGCCGTATCGCGCTCCGGTAAAAAGTGCCCCTTGTACCAAGTCCTTAAAATCGGGTTCGGATACGTTCAAAAGATAATCGACCTCATACGGCTTCAGAAAACGGATACGCGCCTGTTCGACTTTCGGGAACGGTTGAACGCGCCTCCAGACGGTATCGCTTGCCGCTTTGCCGTCGTGGAAGGCTTTGTTTAATATCGCTTTGAAAACGACAAGGATTCTGTTTGCGGTCGATTTCCGGGCGCGCTTTTCTTCGTCTGTCTGCGGTGGCGGTAAAAAAGCCTGTTCTTCAAAACGCTTCGTCCTTGTCCGGCGCGGCGTCGCCGCCAAGCGTTCAAGCCACCGTTTGATTTCCGGTGTCGTCAGTTCGCTTATAAGCCGGTTGCCGAAAAAGGGCAAGATATGCGCCTGTATCGTCAGCGTCACGGAACGTAAGCTTTTACGGTTGAGTTTATACCAGTTCAGATAATCCTCCGCCGCCTGCGCCACCGTCAGCGGAACGGTGATAAGTCCGGCTTCCGCTTTATATTCCCTTTCAAGCTTCCGCGCTTTTTCGGCGGCTTCAAAGTATGTAAAGACGGTTTCCCCGTCCGCGTCTTTGAAGTCGTCCGCTTCGCCTATACGTACCGTCCTGTATGTATGCAAGCCGATTCGCGCCGTCCAAGAGCCGACGCCTTTTCCGTCCCGCCGATAGCATAAGGCAAGCCCGTCACCGATTCCGGCGTAAAACTTCTTTTGAAGGGAGAGTTTAAGGCGCGCCGTTCTGTTATCAAGCGCGTTCGCTCTGTTCGTCCTTGCCACCTTGCCGCCCCCTTTTTCGTGTCTGCAATGTCTGCATTATGTCTGCATAATGTTCCCAAACCGTTCTAATCGTTAAAAGACGTCAGCAGACTGAATATAATAAAAACAATACCTTAAACAGTCCGTTGAAGTCCAGAAAAATCTAATATGTGACTCTTTCACGGCGGTAACGGGGGTTCGAATCCCCCTGGGAACGCCAAAGCAAACCGTTGATTTTTCAACGGTTTTTTATTTTTCCCGTTTCCAATAAATCCCTCCGTGTCTGCATTATGTCTGCATTGTGTAACGGAAAAAGCTTCCGGCAAGCGGTGGCGTCGCGCGCCCGCGCGCCTGCGCGTTTTCGTCCCCGTTCGTTCGTCGTGTCTTTCGGATATACCGTTTAAACGCGTTTTAAGAGTCGGTGGCGCGTCTTGTTTTTCCTGCGGTAAATTTACCTGAAAATATTTTGATAGCGTCAGGCGGTCAAAATTCAGCGAAAAGAACCAATACACTAAAGAGGACAATTCTGGTCAAATTGGTCAATCTTTGGTCAATTCTGGTCAATTCGGTCAAAATTCAGCGGAAAGAATCCCGCTCCGAGTCGTCGCCGTTCTCTGCTTCCTCACTGCTTCACCGCCACCGAAAGAAAACGGCGGGTGTCGCTCCCGCCGTCCGTTCAAACAATATCGTCAAGGTCAACTTTTAAAGCCTTTGCGATTGCCTTCAGGCTTTTCAGGCTCCCGTCTGATTTCCCGCTTTCGATTTTTTTTATCATATCGACGGATAATCCCGCTTCGGCGGCAAGTGCCGCCTGCGTCTTTTTCCGGTATTCCCGATAAACCTTTACGGGATTTTCCCCGTCAAGGATAGCGTCAACAACAAAAGCCGGCATATATTCCCCTTCGCCCCGCGCTATCCGTTCCTCTGTCGCCTGCGCGTCCGCCGCGTCCTGCGCGTCCTCTATCGCTTCAATCAGCTTTTCGTAAACGGCAAGCGGAATAATCGCGAATTTTTCCCCTTTGATTGTCAAAACTTCCGCATTCATTCCTTTAAACTCCCCTGTAAACGTCCCCGCGCTTCCCGATCTTTTCAATCTTCATAACCGCGCCCGTTTCGTTAAAGATAACCCGGTAATCTCCGACCCGTAGCCGATAATAAGGCAAGCCCTGCAGTCTTTTAATCTGGTTCTTCAGGCTGTCCGGTGCTTCGGCATATTGCCTTATCTTTGCCCGTATCCTGTCCGCGTCCGCCTTGTTCGCTTTCCTTAAAAACTGACGCGCTTGCGCGCTGTACCAAATCTCCAACATTTCCGACTTACCCTTTCTGTCTTTTATTGTAGGAATTAAATTCCCCTTTGTCAATCATAACGGATAATAAAATTCTACCTATTGTCACCGAAAGAGGACCTGTTATCCGTTCGCTGTCTTTCGTGCTTCCTTCTTGCTTCAAGGAGATTCCGCCGGTTGTTTTCGGTTGTTTTAGTTGTTTCGGTTGATTTTCGGTTGTTTTTTCAAAGTAAATCAAAAACCCGTTTTGATTTTTTTGATTATTTTTGATTTCCGTTTGATTTTCGGAGGATAATTCGGAGGATAATTCGCGCCGACTGCGCCCGCGTTCCGGAGGTCGCGATATTTTTACCCCGATTTTTTACCCCCTTCCGCCACCGTTCGGCGACCGACCCCGATTTTTACCCTGTTTTTTTCCCTTAAAATCCGTTTTTAAAAACACCCCTGCCTATGGCAAATATAAATGTACAACGCTTTTGAGTACCTTTGAGGGGTAAAAAAGGGGGCTTATAACAACGCTTTTGAGTACCTTTAGCCCGTTTTTCGCGTCAAAGGGTATAAAAATGAGTACCTTTGATTACAAAAATGAGTACCTATTTTTATTTTTTGCGGGCAGATTTTCCGGTCAATAAAGCTTTCACTTCCTCGCTTCGTTCGTTGTCGGGGTAAAGCTTCCAGTCGTCAGACGCTTTGTGCCCCGTCCGGTCGTCCTTTAAAAAGGTTATCCGCCATTCCGAAACATTCCCCTTATAAGCCCCCGCCTTCGTCTTTTCGATAAAGCCTTTATCCTGCAGGTCAAGAAAAGAGCGTTTCGCTGTTGTGCTGTGTAAACCGGTATCCGAATATCCGAATTGAATAAAGCCGTTATTGCTTCCCGTGTATCGGTTCAATATCAGCGTAAGGACTTTTACCGCGTTTCCGGTCAGCGCCGTATAAGCCGCGCTTTTAAGCACTCTGCGCGGGATATAAATAAACGGCTCGTTTATGTAGTTTCTCTTTTTCCTGCTCATTGCAAGCCCTCCGGCGGGGGTTTGTCGCCCCCGCCTGCATAGTTCCGTTATTCCGTCCTGCAAATCAGCCGCTCAAGGCGCGTTAAATTGACAAGAAAGACTTTCAAATTTACAACCGCCGCCGCGAACGTGTCCGGATCTGTTTCCATTCCCGTTTTATCCATTATGTTCGTGTAAAGAATAAAAGCGTCATAGGCGGTTTTCGGCTTCGTTTCAAAAGCCGCTTTTAACAGTTTCCGGCGTGCGTCCTCCGGCAACTGGTAAGTGTTCGCGATTTCAAAAAGGCGCGCCGTCGATAATTTTTCAGATTGTTCCATTTCTATTTTTCCTTTTCATTTATCGCCCTGTTCCGCAAGGCGCGGGAGTGAAAAACACGAATAGAAACGTGCCGGCGTCCTTACGGATAGCCGCTCCCGCATACACTACGGGCATAAAAAAGACACTCTGACGGGGTGCGGACCGTTCTATTTTGAGTTTTTCAGGCTCGCTTTCAGCGTATCGCGCCGCCCGGCGTTTGTAAAGCGATTTTAATAATCCGTTAAGAATTACCATATCCCCGCCGCCTTTCGCACGACCTCAAGCGTTTTGACGTTCGCCACCGTAAAGGCTTCAAAATCTTTCACCGGTATATAGACGTTTACCGCGCCCTTGCCGTTCCGGTTCGCCGCCGTCCGCCACCGCTCCGCCGTCGCCGGTGTTATCGGTTGTGATAAAACAAAACGTGCCGTTTGGAACGGGACAAGGTAAACGTCCCCCGTATCGTCAAAGGTGAACAGGTAAAAGTCTGTCTGTTCGTTCGGATCGGTCAGGCACGACTCCGGCTTTCCGCCGTTGTTTCGGATTTCAAACGTAAGTTCCGGCGTCGCTCTGTTCCGCCAATATCGGCAAGTCCCCGCTTTGCGCCGCTTCGCGTCTATCCGTGCCGTCATAGGCGCGCCGGTGCGCGGTTCGGTGTAGCGGACTATGTAATCAATCCCCGCGCGCTGTCGCTTTTCGTCCGCCACCGGTTCGATTTTATACGCTGTCGGAAAAAGCCGCTTTAAAGCTTCTATGTCTTCGGGTTCGTGCTGTTTGCTGTAAGCCAAATCCCGCGCAAAGTCGCCGTTGTCGTTCGCCGCTTGACGCGTCCCGGAAAGGTGGGTATCATTGCCTTGAAAGGTTATCTGTGGGCGGTGGCGCGTGCAAGCGTTCGCCGCCCTGCTTTTATCAGTCATTTCCGCCCCCGTGCCTGTTTGGTCGCTCCGGTGGCGTTCCGGTTGTCGTTCGCCGCTATCGCTTCCAGTTCTTTTATCCAAGTTTCAAACGCGCCCCGCGTGATAAGCGTGCGCCGTCCGACCTTCACCGTTAAAGGTGCTTTGCCCCGTTTCTGCAATTCGTAAAAAAGCGCCTTGCTGATATTGACGGCTTCGCAAAAGCCTTTCACCGTAAAAAAATCTTCGCTCATTTTTTAAACTCCCTGTTTGTCGTTTACGGGTTTTTGTCGCCCGTTTATGTTTCGACTGTATCAGGGAGTTTTTTGCAAATACGCTTATTGCAACTGCAGCAAGCGGCTTATTGCAAAACTTTTTTTAGTGCCTTTTTGCGTTGTAAAAATACCGTGAAACACTTACTTTTTTGAGGGTTTTTCCACATATTTCAACCTGTGTTGCTGTAAAATTTATTTCTGCATTGTCAAAAGTGATTGTCTTTTGATTTTTCCAGTATCTCCAAGCTTTTTCAAAGGTTTCGCTTTGGTGCGATTTTGCAAAA
>JAZLDG010000104.1:0-1087 GCA_045614565.1 Candidatus Scatosoma sp.
GAAAGCATAGAAACGCGAAAAATCGCGTATGAACTTATGAAACAACTTGCGGAAACAGGTCACGAAGTGATCCCCGCCGTATTCGATCGGAGCGACAACAATTTGAAAGCGGCGGTCGATACCGCCACCGAACACAACGCCGATTTGTTTTTGTCTATCCACCTAAACGGCGGCGGCGGTCACGGATCGGAGGTCTACACGTGGAAAGGTCAAAAGTTGACGAGGGCGCAAAAGATCGTCAACAACCTTTCGGCGTTGGGGTTCACGAACCGCGGAATAAAAGACGGGTCAAGCCTTTATGTGATCCGTAACACGAAATGCGAAGCGTTATTGATTGAAGTTTGTTTCGTCGGATCTGAAATTGATTTTTCGCTATATCATACGCACGGTTACGAGCGTTTAGCGCGTGCGATCAGGGAAAGCCTTTAACGGGCTTTTTTTGTTTGGCAAAATAATTTTCAAAAAATTATAAAAAGTTTGCAAAAAGTATTTGACAATATCCAAAATATGGTATATAATGAAAGCATAAAAACAAGGGCGGAAGCCCGAAGGAGCAATAAAAATGGTAGAACTTACGAAAATGGAAAAACAAGCGCTTGACGCAATCACGAAAGACGATTTTTACGAAGACGGTTTGAACAGCGCAATTTGGGCGGACGTATACCTTGATACGGTGAAAGGTTTTTACGGGATCGACAGCAAGAAAGCGCGCGGCGTTCTTGGATCGCTTGTAAAGAAAGGAATAATCAACGGGATCATCGACGAAAAAGACAGATTTGGAAGATCGAACGGGGCAATATCTTTCACGGCAAAAGGTAAAGAAGTTATGCGGGAATTAGGTTATAACGACTAAAATTGTAAACGCTTACATAAGCCGCGCGGGGGCGGCAATACCCCCGCAAAGGAGCAAGGAAAATGTTTTATATCGAAATGGACGGAGAAATCAACGAAGATTTTGCGTACAAAACGCGGGAAGAAGCCGAACGCGCAAGATCGGAAGAAGTGCGCGACGCTTGCCGCGAGGATATGCGGGACGGGTGTTATTCAAAAAGGCGCGAAGCGTATTACTGGGCGACGTTAAAAGTTG
>JAZLDG010000105.1:0-98583 GCA_045614565.1 Candidatus Scatosoma sp.
ATCCGATCATCACTTTTCTCATTCCCTGTCCATACTTTCTCACATCATCACCCATTATTTTTTATTGTATTTCGCAAAAAAACGGATAAATTCCGCTCACGCGCGCGTCATTATACGCTATCATACCTATTTATTTTATCATTTTCTATTTAATAAGTCAATAGGTTGATGAAAAAAAATATGATATTTATTGTAATTATTTATTGTAATATTAAAAAATATGGAAAGGTATATTAAAACACTTGATAATGGGGGAAAATCTATGCTATAATGCATGATAGAGAGTGAATTTTCTTCATCTCTATAAAAAATCACATTAAATGGGAGAAAAAATATTATGGCAAAAATTTACGGTAATGCACCCGAAAAAGCGGTATATAGCGGACTTAAAGGCGATTTTAAGAAAAACACGGAAATTGTTGCGCCCAAAGGACATTTTGGCGTTGTGGAGCAAGAAGGAAACGTCGCTACCTGCAAGGATTTTACGGATAGCATTAAGCTCAACAAAAAAGAAATACCCTACTTAAAAACGCCCTTCCTGTTCGGCAAGGTAAAAGGCGTTCGCGTTTTCTTCTATCCTTATCAGTACTTGGGAAGCTTTACCGCGGAAGAAAGAAAGTTTACTGCCGTTAACGGTAAAAAAGCAAGCATTTCGTTGAAGATATTTTACGAAGTAAAAGCGCAATCGCACCGCACATATGCCACTATATTCAACAGCACGTACAATTACAATTACCCCGATAAAGAAGGTACGCTTGTAAGCGCCAGCTATTTCAACTACCTGATTGAAAGCCACATTTTAGGAAGAGGTAAGTTCGGTAAGTACTCCTATGATAAGCTAATACCCGTTTGCTCGTTCCGAGTTAAGCCTTATAAGGGCGAGGTTTGCAAGCCGAAGGATATTATCGAGATAGAAAAAAACGGCAACCTGGCAGTAAAAGAATTTTTTGAGCATATCGGCTACAACGTGGTAAATGTTTCCGTACAAATTACCGATTTGCACTTTGAAGACTAAATTCCCAAAGAAGAATGGCGCGCCCCATTTCACTAAAAGTGAAATGGGGCGCGCTATTCTCTGTAAAAAAATGTTTTTTATCGCTGATCAAACAACTAATCCACCAACGTACCGTATTATTATTTGATCAATTCGAGAATCTGTCGAATATTCTTTTTGCCGAAAGAAACCTTGCTATCATTGATTACAATACAAGGAACACTCATCACGTTGTAACGCCTTTTAATTTCATCAAAATGTTGCAGATCGTAAATTTCCGCCGTCACGTTTGGATTTATTGCCGCAATATGCTGTGCCGCCACCACCGTGTCGGGACACATCGTACAAGACAAGGAAACGAGAACCTTAATATCCGTCGATTGCTTAACGCCTTCGATGGCTTTTTTCGTTTCTTCATCGATTGCTTGTCCGGGGCCCGCTGCATTGTATATTCCTAAAATAAACGAAGTAAATTCGTGTCCGCCCGGAACGCCGTGAAAAGCAAGTCCTGTTTCCTTTCCGTCTTCAAGACAAATTTTAACGCACGGCGCAATTTCGGAAGATGCGTTTTTTTGCGCGACGTCAACGATAAGCTTATCGGAAAGAGAGATAAGCGTTCTCATATAGTCTTCCAGCTCCGCAGAAACCAAACGCTCGTCCAAATAGAGTTTAAGAATTACTTTTCGTTGCATTTTATCAAACACAGAGCGAAGCTGCGTTTTCATTTCAGCAGAAAACAACTCGCTGGGATTTTCATTTTTTATCGTGGGCGTTTCGTGTTCTTCTGCTTGGTATTCTTTTGTGATTGGCTGTTTTGCTGAAAGTCCCGTTCTACGCTGTACAGTTGCCACATATTTTTCAAGCTCGGTAGCGGCAAGCGCGCCGTCTCCCGTCGCCGTTACAACCTGACGCAACGATTTAATACAAACGTCACCTGCCGCATATATGCCTTCCACGTTCGTTTTCTGTTCCGAATCGGTAATAATATATCCTTTGTCGTTCAATTCTACAACGCCTTTTACAAAAGCGGTATCAGGCGCATATCCCGCAAAAACGAACACGCCGAAATTATCGCCGTTTTTCGCTTGGTATTCCGTTATTTCTCCCGTTTTTGTATTTTTATAGCGGATATAGTCAAGCCCGTTTTCACCCGATACTTCCTCGACGATCGTGTTTGGAATGATCGTGATTTTCTCGTGTTTTTTGGCAGGCTCGGCAACCGCCGCAGCACAGGAAAAATCATCTCCCCGAATTAAAATCGTGACGTGCTTTGCAAATTTCGTAAGAAATACGCTTTCTTCGGCGGCGGCAAATCCGCCGCCCACGACGAAAATCTCTTTTCCCGTAAAAAACTCCCCGTCGCAAGTAGCGCAATAAGCGACACCGCGACCTTTATACTCGTTCTCTCCTTTGAAGCCAACCATTCTCGGATGCGCACCTGTAGCAAGCAAAATCCCCAAACAGTAGTAATCGCCTTTGTCCGTTTTAACCGTCTTTACGTCTCCTTCCAAATCAAGACTTTTGGCTTCCGCAAGTAAAAACTCCGCCCCGAAACGCTCCGCTTGACGTTGCATAGTTTCGGTCATAGCCTTACCGCTTGTTTTGCCTATTCCCGGATAATTAACGACTTCGTGGGTAATGGTAATTTGTCCGCCAAATTGCTCTTTTTCAAGCACGAGCACCCGATATTTTGCGCGAGCCAAATAGAGTGCGGCTGTCAATCCCGCAGGACCGCCCCCGATCACTATCACGTCATAGAACTTATCGTGGTCGTATTTTTTTACGTCCTCCATTAAAGTTGCCCTACGAGATCAAGACTGGGTTTCAGTGTTTCTTCACCCGGTTTCCAGTTAGCGGGACATACCTGATCTCCGTGCGCGTGTACAAATTGGCACGCTTGTACTTTGCGGAAAAGTTCTTCGGCGTTTCTGCCTACGTTTCCTGCCGTCACTTCGTAGCCTACAATTTTCCCGTCGGGATTGATGATAAATGTGCCGCGTTCCGCAAGACCGTCCGCTTCGATCAGTACCCCGAAATCTCTCGAAATGGCGTGGGTGGGATCTGCAAGCATAGCAAAGGTAATCTTTTTAATGCGTTCCGACGCGTCGTGCCAAGCTTTGTGGACGAAGTGCGTATCCGTTGATACCGAGTATATTTCGCAACCTATTTTTCTAAATTCCTCGTATTTTTTCGCAAGATCTTCAAGCTCCGTAGGACAAACAAACGTAAAGTCCGCAGGATAGAAGAAAAACACACTCCATTTTCCAAGCAAATCTTCCTTGGAAACGAATTTGAAATTGTTTTCGTGAAAAGCGTAAGTTCTAAAATCCGAAATCTCTTTGTTAATCATTGACATAAACATTCTCCTTTTTTTAAGGGGTTAGCCCCTTTTTCAGAATTATTATGCCCTAAATTTCAATAAATAATTCAAAAAAAATTGTACATAATACCTATTAACGAATTGTTTTAGGAGACGTTTATGGAGAAAACGCAAAAAAACCGTATCTCGTCAAATTTGTTCCTTACGCGCTTGCCGCTTTTTTAATTGGGATTATCGGGGGATTTACGACCGTTCTCGGCCCTGCATTCGTAAAAGATTTAGGGATTGACTATAATAATACTACGTGGACGGCGCTTGCAATGGCTGTATCCACCGCCACTTTTGCGCCAATTTTGGGCAAACTGGGCGACGTAATCGGAAGACGGTTCACGCTACTTGTCGGAATTCTCGTTTTTATCCTTGGAAATATTGCAACGGCATTGGCTTCATCTCTTATTTTTATGTTAATCGCACGTTTTATCGTCGGTATAGGAAGCGCGGCAATAGCACCCGTAGTAATCGCGTATATCGTTACCGAATTTCCGCAAGATAAAGTTTCCAAAGGCTTTTCGCTCTATATGCTCATTTCCAGTGCGGCGGTCATTTTCGGCCCCACGCTCGGTGGCTTAATCATCAATCGTTGGGGTTGGAGAATGATGATGTGGATATGCGTATTGCTTTCGGCTATTATATTTTTTGCCTGTCTTATATTGAATAAAGAAAAGAAAACTGCGCGCAAATCGCTTACAGATTTCGATTGGCTCGGCGCAATATTCGTGTTAATCTTTTTCAGCCTTGCGCTTTGCGTACCGTCCTTCGGACAAAATTTAGGCTGGAATTCATTTGCCTTTTTCTCCGTTCTGATCGCTGCGGTTATATCTTTAATAATTCTCCTATTAGTGGAGAAAAAAGAAGAAAAGCCGATTTTGAGAGTCAGTTTTATGAAAAGACGTGCGTTTATTCTCTCCGTAGTAGCTCTTTTTCTTACCCAAGGGCTTATGCAAGCAAATATGACGAATATTATCGTTTTTGTCAATTATACGCAACCTGAAAACACCGTTATATCAGGCTATGCTATTTCAATCATGTATCTTGGAATGTCGCTCGGTTCCGTATTACTCGGACCTTTGACGGATAAATACGAGCCAAAGAAAATCTTAGCGGCGTCTTTCGCCTTTACGGCAATCGGTTGTGCGCTTATGCTCCTGTTTTCAGCAAAAACTTCCGTAATTCTGCTGGCGCTATCCTTAGGAGTTTTGGGTTTTGGTCTCGGCGCAAACGCTACTATTTTTATGCGGGTCGTTCTTTTTGGCGTGCCTGCGGAAAAGGCGGGAACGGCTACGGGAACGTACGGATTATTTCGCGATCTTGCCGCACCGTTCGGGGTAGCAGTATTCGTCCCGCTATTCACAAACAGTACGACAAATCATATTATTTCGGGGCTTAATGACGCCGTCGCAGCAGTCCGTTCCATTCATACGTTGGCGATTACGGAACTAATTTGTATAGCCGCTGGGATTGTTGCCGTTTTGTTCCTACCTAAAATTCATAAAAAAAAGGAGTTTTATTATGAAACTGAAAAATAAAATAATTATCGTTACCGCTTCTACAAGGGGGATAGGTCTTGCCATCGTGAAAGCTTGTGCGAAAGAAGGCGCTACCGTATATATGGCAGCGCGAAATCTTGAACAAGCGCAAAAGGTTGCCGACGAGTTGAACGGTGAAGGATATAACGTAAAATGCGTATACAACGATGCAAGCGTTCCCGATTCTTATGCGTCTATGGCGAAAGAAGTTATGCAAGACGCAGGGAAAATCGACGTGCTCGTAAATAATTTCGGCACGTCAAATCCCGGACGGGATTTAGATCTCGCGAATACTGATACCAACGTGTTTTTGGATACCGTAACGCTGAATTTGAGAAGCGTATTTATGGCAAGCAAAGAAGCCCTGAAATATATGAGAAAGCAAAACAGTGGAAGTATTATCAATATCTCCTCGGTAGGCGGTGCAGTGCCCGATATCTCTCAAATCGCTTACGGTACTTCAAAAGCCGCAATCAATTATTTGACAAAATTAACGGCAGTACACGAAGCAGCAAACCATATCAGATGTAACGCTGTTTTGCCGGGAATGACAGCGACCGATGCAGTACAAACGAATTTAAGTGAAGATTTCAAGAACTTATTCTTAAAGCATATCCCACTCGAAAGAATGGGATACCCCGAAGAAATTGCCACCGCTGTCGTATATTTTGCAAGCGACGATTCGGCCTATACTACGGGGCAAATCCTTAGCGTCTCTGGCGGTTTTGGATTAGCAACTCCCGTATATGGAGAACTTAAAAATAAGCAAACTCGAAGATAATAATGCCCTTTGGTTATTTTTGGGGTGATAAAATCCCGAAATGCTACTAAGCCGAAATAATCTCTTGTAACAATAAAACGAACTTTGACTTTTTATCAAAGTTCGTTTTATTCTAGTTTGGTGCGGACGAAGGGATTTGCGCTTTTAGCAGCGCGCCCCGCTCCGACGTTATCAACGTCGTCCTTTGCCGTCAAGTTTTTCGTTGTCCAAAATCTGTAAGGCAAAGCGTTTTGCTCCCGCAAACCGGCTCCCACCCTCAAATCCCTTCGTATATTCGGTTTATATCAAAAAAATAAGAACACCCCAATGGTGTTCTTATTTTTTGGTGCACCATTTGAAAACAAAGTTGAACTTTCAAGCTCTTCAAGTTTAATGGTTTCCTCTTTTCCGTTTACGTTATATATTATTTTGAAGTCATCATCGCTTACGTATATCGCATTGATAAACGTGTCGATGATTTTTCTTTTTCCGTCTTGTTTGCTTACGTCTATCTTGCGGAAATTGTGTAGTGCCATTCTAAAATGGTCTTGCGAGAAAATAGGCGATTTTATCTTTTCTTTTGCGATTGCTTCGCCAATTTCGTCTCGTTCTTTTTCAAGTTCGCCTAAACGCTGTAATAACGTTTGCGTTGCGAAACCTTTTTGCACAGCGTTGACGATATTTTCTATCTCTTGATTTTTATCCTTTAACTGTTCCTCTAATTTCGGGAGCATCGTGCTTTCCGTGAATTGAAGATCGTAAAGGGCTTCGGATAGTTGCTCGATTACGTCGTCTTTTTGCAAGAACTCTATTGTCTTACAAACAACGAACGATTCTAATTTATCCTTATGGAGCATCTTCTTATCGCACTTGTGTTTCTTTTGACGAACACAAGCATAGTAGCGATGAACTTTACCCGTATGACTTGTTCCTGCCTGCGCTACCATCATTGCATTACACTTTGCGCAAAAGAGTTTAGTCGTCAACAAATAATCGTCATCGGCGGTATGCCTTGCAGGTGCTTTTGCGTTTTTAGCGATTTCCAACTGAACGGCGTTGAATATATCTACTTCCACAAGGGGTGGAACACTATTCTCGATTTTTATACCCGAATGATTGTATTCGCCGATATAAACACGGTTGGTCAATATGTATCTTACGGCGTTATAACGAAGCGGTTTGCCATTTTTACGCAAGATTTTCCTTTCTTCTAAATTCTTATGAATATCTTTAACTGTTTTGCCGTCGTAAGCCATTTGAAAAATCTCTTTTACGATAGGGGCAGATATGGGGTCAATCTCAAGTTTGCGTTCCTTATTGATAACGTAGCCGAAAGGAATATTTCCACCGTTCCACAAACCTTTTAAGGCATTTTCCGTTAATCCACGTTTAACTTTTTCAGAAAGCTCGGCGGAATAATATTCCGCCATTCCTTCAAGCACCGATTCGAGCAAAATACCCTCTGAGCCTGAACTTATTGTTTCTGTTGCAGATACAACACGCACGCCGTTTTTCTTGAGCAGGTGTTTATAATGAGCCGAATCGTAACGGTTACGGGAGAAACGGTCTAACTTCCACACAAGAATCATATCAAAAGCGCCTTTATAACTGTCTTTTATCATTTTTTGGAAGTTAGGTCGGTTATCCGTTTTGGCCGTCAAAGCACGGTCAATGTACGTATCAATGACGGATATATCGTTGTATTCGGCATATTGCATACATTCACGAAGTTGACCTTCAATAGATTCTTCACGTTGGTTATCGGAAGAATATCGTGCATATATTACAGCTCTCATTTTTATTTCTCCTTATGTGTTTTGATTGGAACAAGCAACCAAAGTCTTAAACATTATTTCCTTAAATATCGGTTGATTGTTATTATGAGGAGCTTCGATAATTAACTCAATTGAATTTATAGAAGTTTCATCATACATCATTAAACCTATCTTAGCGTCGATAATACTTTGTTTTAGCAATTCAGTTAACCTTCTTTTAGGAAGACATATATATGCATAATCTGAACCAAGCTTATGATTTATTGCCTGTTGAATTGCATGTTTCCAGTCTTTTATTTTTAACTCAATAGAAATTAATTCTTTATTTTTATCTAATATTACAATATCTATACACCTTGATAAAAAAGGGACTTCATCTCCAACTAACAGATAGTTTTGATTCATTAAAAGGTATTGCAATATCTTTTCTTTCATTTTTGATTCTAACATATACATTTACTTTAAATACTTTTTTGCGATTATTGAATTTATTGTTTGTTCTGGATATTTGTTATACACATAGCTTAAAAGAGAGTCTAGCGAAAGTTGATTGATTTTACTCTTAAACTCTTTCAGCTTCAATTTTTGAATATGAGAAAATTTATTCCAAATATTTTCTTCGACATAACGAACACCAATATCTGATAAAAAATATTCCCTTTCATATTTATCACTATTATCACAGTCTACTTCAAAAGTCACATCTGGACTATCGTTTTCTAGATCAAAATTTTCAATAGAATCTGCTTTTGAAAGAGGAATCGATGTATCTTCAGCCTTTATCATTCCAATTGAAAGGAAAAAACTTAAATAGTCGTACAATTCTTTACTAAAAGGGCCAAAATAATAGGGATTAAAACCTGGCAAGGCTATTTGTAGGCTTTCCTGAAAAAAATTTGGATATAGCTGCTCTTCAAAAAGAAACATCATTTTTTGTATTTTTGTTCGTCCTATTATTTTTTCATTGACTCTTTCTTCTAATCCGGGTGAATATAAAAAACTTAACAATAAATCTCTACCATTCATTTCTTTTTTATTCATAAAACATCTCCTACATTTTATTTATATAATTCGAGAAGCCATCATAATGAAAAATAACATTTGATTCTCCAAAGAATGATTTATATCTTTTTTCAGGTAGTTGCATTTTATTAACAAATTGTGTCGCTTCTTTCTCATTAAATCCTTGAGATAAAAACTTTTCGTAATAAAATTGGGGGTTATCAGAATAATGCAGAACCACCTCTATTACAGTTTCACTATTTATGGCTTTTTTAAGAAGGCATCTCATTTCAAAATCTGCTTCAGGGAAGGAATAACCAATAAATACTAATTTATTCGCCTCATTTAATTCTATATACGCATTGTGCCATATATTTTTAATGCTTAAATTGTCTAATGATTTTAAAAACGTAGGTGTAATGATCATGCATTGTAATCTCGGAAAAACTTGATTATATGTATTTCCTTCTTCACTGCAAAATGGACATAAAACATTATTAAATTCGTCATTAGCAATTTCTTTGTCAAAATCAGTAAAAACTCTTCCACATTTAGGACATTCAAGCCAACCCAATGAACCATGCATCTTTAAAATTTTAATATTTTTTATTCCTTTAGCTTTAATATTGGTAAATGGAAGATGTGTGCCTTTTTTATCCAATGTGTCATTATAAAAACATAAGTCTGGAAGAATTTTTTGTTGATGAGGAGTGAGGGTTTGATTATAGTTTATACAAATGTCATTTGTAATATGTTCTAGTAGGCTATCCCAATTCATTGTTATAACAGTAAAAACATCTTCTTTTAAAGTTGCTTGTTTTCTTTTTTCAAACAACTTTTTTGCAAAGTTCCTATATGTTTCTGGGTTAGAGTTTTTAACGGTCGCATATATCAAAGCATAAACAATACAAAGCTTTAGTTTTCTATGATACTCCGCTATATCTTTGTTGGTATATGTCTTAAAATGTTCATGTCTTATTTGAACGTTATCAAATATAGTAAACAAATCTTCAAGAGAAATTTCCACTTTTGATATAATACTATACGCATCTTTGAATATTTCTTTTCGTTTTTCTTCCAATGCAAAATCCGAAGAAGGGATATTGTCTGCACTTCTTATTAGAGAATTAAACTTTAGAATATTTTCTTTAGATGAAAAATTACTTATAATAAACTTACCTAAATCTCTTCGATATTGATCAAATATAGAATAATAGTTCATCAATCCTTGTAAATTTGCTTCAACTTCCATATTTAAGATATCTGCATCTGCCGTGATCCCTGATCTATCTTCTTCAATACTATAAACAAGTTGCAAGATTTCAGATTGTATAGGTAAGTTTGCAGTTTTTGATGCCCCAGCGCCTAAAATATAAACTGTTTTATCTTTACTCATAGTCTTTCAATATTGAATTCCATATTTTTAAGTATTCCAAATTATCATCTTTAAGTAATACGGAACTCCTTTTAAATGTATCGTACTGTGTTAAAAGATTTCCATTTAATTCTTCAAGTTTATCTTTTTCAATAGATTTAAACTCCCGCATTTTACACAACAAATAATGGTATAAGCAATTTTGCTTAGTGTCTGATGAAGCCTTTTTTCTTCTAAGCACTTGATTTTTACGTTTCACATCATAAAACTCTCTACTTTCGAATTCTATGAAATTAATCATTTCTCTTTTCAAAACTGTTTTACACTGGTCGCATTTACATATTTGATTATAGTAGCGAGAGGTATCTCCCCAATCTAAAGCGGAAGAATTAATGACACCTACTCCTTCCAACATGTAAAAGGAATCCGTAAAATCCATTCTTTTATGAATAGGGAAGAAATAATACTTTGAAACAGGCAATCCTCCACCCACGGGATAAACTTTTCTACTTTCCCCATATTCTAAGCCATGTGAAACTCCGTTTAATAATCCTATTTCTTTGTGTGTTAACATGATGGAAAAATATCCACCATACATATTATATTTGGTTTTACATTTAAGGTTTTTAAGCAGCATTGTAAAAGAATAAAGTTCATCTGCTGTAGCTTCATGTTCATTTAAATCATCAACCCATATTGTTAACCCGGCTAAATTAAGTTTGTTATATTCATTTATGATGTATAAAAGCAATTCATTATCTTGAAAAATGTTTTTATTAATAGTTAACTGTGCAAATATAGGACAATTGTTGAAATTTTTCCCTGATAAAGATATTGCTTTATCCGCAAATTTTATATTTAAATCAATCCACTCTTTTACATCTATATCATCCGCATTAATATAAAAATAAGGCGCTATTAAAAATTTAGGATGAAGCTGGGGTAAATCATTTTTAGAGACATAAGTTATGTATTTGCCTAAATCGTTATCTTGTATATGTTGAGCGATTAAACAATATTGGAAATTTAAAACATTTTCACAAAAGATATCAAATGTATTAGGATCAAAAAAATCTTTTGGAGAAATCGTTTCTCCGTCTTTAATTTTTAATACAGGTCCCCCGTACTTTTCTATCAATTTTTCTATTGACTTTTTAAGAATCTTCTCGCCTGTATCTTTTTTCTTATTGTATAGTAAATCTATAGTGTTAACCTTGCTCGTTGATTGAAAAGCGTATGTTATAGGGTCTATAAAAAATCCTTTTTCTGGCTTGGAAAAAAACTTGTCAACTATAAATTGAGAAATTGCATTTGAAACATATGCCGCCGTATTGCCATTAATACTTAAATAGTCATAAGCACCTAAAGCTTTTTCAAGATGCATTTTTTCAGCAACTGTTCCGTATCTCAAAATATGGATGGTTTTTTCTTTCATAGGTTTCTCCTTTATAGTTAAGTTTTTATATTTCTTCCAAAATGTTATCGTTCAACAAGAAGTCAAACACATTTATCTTTTTATATCCGTTTTTTAAGTTCACAAATGGATCATCGTCCATCGTAATAACAATCTTTTTGTATCCATCATCTAAACCATAAAACGAAGATACTTCTTGCTCGTTTTTGTCGGGGTCGCTTAAAGTATATGCTACTTGAATATAGTATAAATTTTTGTCGTCGCGTGCAACAAAATCAATTTCTTTAACATTGTTTTTCCCGATATCAACAATATATCCACGACGAATTAAATCAAGATAGATAATGTTTTCAAGAGAGTGGGTAATTTCAATTTGTCTATAATTCAATTTGCTATTTCTAATACCCAAGTCGGAAATATAATATTTGTTTAACGTTTTTAAATATTGTTTTCCCTTAATATCGTAACGTTGCGCTTTGTAGAACAAATAAGCATCACAAACAAAATCAAGATAATTTCCAATGGTATCGTGCGTAACTTTGCTATAACCATTACTTTTTAACGTATCTGCAATTTTATTTGCACTGACGTAAGAGCCTATGTTAGAACATAAAAACTCAATTACTGCCTCAAATAAATTGCCTTGACGAATACCGTGTCTATCAATAATATCCTTGCCAACTACGGTATCACATATCATTTTTAAGTATTCCACTTTGTTTTTATTGTCATTTTCAGCAACTAGATAAGGCAATCCACCATACATAAGATAATTGTTAAAACATTGCCTTTTATCTCCGCCATAGTAGGCATAAAACTCGGCAAAAGAAAGAGGATACACCTTAATTTCAATACTTCGTCCACGCATTTTTGTGTTTATATCTTTAGATAACAACTTGGAGTTAGAGCCTGTAATATAAACGTCGCAATTATAATCGACACGCAATCCATTTACTATATCTTCAAAACCATCCACAAATTGAATTTCATCTATAAAGACATAATATTTTTCATCCGTAACAATTTGCTCGACTACAGCATTGTACAAAGCATCTGCCTCGCGCAACCCTTCGTTTCTTTTTGTTTCAAGGTTAATTTTGATTATATTTTCTTTCTTTACGCCTATGCTTAAAAGATAATCGTAATAGATGTTAAACAAAAGCACTGATTTTCCACATCTACGAATACCCGTTATGACTTTAACAATATCTTTATCTTTTTGGCTTATTAATTTATCTAAATATTTTTGCCTATTGATATACATAAAACCCTCTACAATATTTTGTTTACTCTATTATACTCGCAAAACTTTTATTTGTCAATATTTTTTGCGAATAGATATTGACGTTTTATATAAAAATTTTTATTTATTAAAAATTTCTTGTCGAATGTGCAAAAATTTTCAATAGAAACAAGTTGTTAATTATATTATAGCATAATAAATATGACAATCTAAGTCATATTAAATAAATTTTTATTTTTTCTTTAAAGTCTTTTTTAATTGAAAAAACTAGTTAAAAACTGTATAATATAGAAAAGACCTTTATAGGCATTTTTTCATATTTTCTTTTTTGCTTAACAATAACCCTTTCTTTTAAACTGCAAATTAAAATTTCATTAAAAAGTGAGGTGTCCTTAATGGTAAAATTATTGTTGATAGGTATTATGGGGATGGTTCCTACCTTTTACTCTGGGTATTGTAGCATATTGCTAAACAAAAAAGAACGTGGAAAGATGCGTTAATTATATAGGTAGAGTACTGTGAGGTTCGATTCCTCAAATACCCACCAAAAAACGACGGTTTCATACCGTCGTTTTTATCTTTCGTCAGATTTATGTATTCAAACTTTTTGAAAAGCTGTCATTAGGTATTGATTTTTTTCGTAGGATATGGTATAATAACTATGCGACACAGTTAAATATTTTTCGTCCTAAGTTTACGTTTGGCAAAAACGTAGGCTTTGCTTGCCATCTCTTAGGACGATGTGAACTGTGTCGCAACAGAAGCGGGACTGCGTTTTTCGGTGCGTGGTTTCGACTGCGCACTTTTTTATTTTTAGACTAATTTAGTATTTTGGTGAGTAAAAAATCTTTTATTTTCGTCTTATAAGTAAGAAGTAGGATGATGTTTGAGATTAAAAATAATTATTACCAGGTGATAATATGGGGTGGAAAAATAAATTTATAGTTTCATTTATAGTATTAATTTTAAGTGTATGTGTGTTTTTGGGTGTATTAATATTGCAGCCATTTAATAATAAAAGCACTGTATTAATAGTTGGTGCAGTATGTATTTTATTGTTCTTTTTTGCAACATATTTTTCAACTATCTATTTTAGAAGATGGCAAGGTTATTATTCTAAAAATAATAAATTTTCAATTAGTGTAGAAACGGAAAAAGAGTTGATGAATGCTGTTATTAAAAACTTATCAACATTTGGTTATGATAAAAGTTTAGAAACTGTACAATATGATTTATATGAACTTGCATATAAAAAAACAATATACTATTTTCTAATTTATAAAAATGGAAATAATCACAAAGATAAATCATATTCAAAGTTGGCAAAAGAATTAGATAATAATCTTAAAAATTGCAGTTTGAAATTATCTACAAAAAGTGGTCATTTAGTGATAATTGAAGAATTATCACAATTAGATAAAACTAAATTGTATTCCGAAAGTAAAAAAATGACGATTGATTTTGTCTTGGTTGACTATGGTGATAAATGCGCCTATGTTGAATCGTCAAGTTTGCTTAATGCGGTTGAACAGCGAAAGGAAATAAAACAAGTTCTTAAAGATATAATTATTTTTTAAGGGCTTTTATGTTATTCAATATTATTTTTAATACTACTCAAACAATTATATTTATGTGCTTTAGTTTGGTGTCAGCATTGGTGGCTTGGTCTTTGATAGTCTCTCAAATTAAATATTACAATGGCAAAGAATTTAGAAAATCTGCTTATAAAAGAAAAAATTTGTTTGCAAAATTGTTTTTGAGAGGGTTAGAAGAGTTAACTAGTAGATTCAATATTATTTTGAATTTTATTGAAAATGTACTTTCTATTATATTTATACTTTTCGGTATTTTAAATTTATGTTTTTACTTGCAAATTATTTCGGGTATAATGATAATTACTGGAATTATGCAATTGATTATAGACACCATCATTGCATTAGAAAATGAAGGATTCAAGCATTATAGAAACAAACGATAATTTGTAAAGGATAATAACAATGAAAAAGATTAAAAAATTATTGACAATCGGACTTGCTGTTTTGCTTATGCTTTGTATGAGCATAAGCCTTTCGGGGTGTATATTAAAAAAATATGAAACTTACGATAGTGGGTATTTTATTTATCAAGTTTCTCATGAAAATGGCGAAGTATATATAATTGGGTTGACGGACCTGGGCAAAGAACAAGAATATTTAATTATACCTGAAACGATAGACGGTAAAAAAGTAAATTGGATTAGTGAAACGACATTTGATGTTTATAGGACAAAAAGAAAGTATGCTAATCCAGAAGATATAACTTATAAAAGTGAAAAATTAAAGAAAGTATTTGTTGTATCAGGTATTGGTATAATAAATGCGTGGGTAAGTTCAGGGCTTTTTTCAGACAAAGAAGTATTTTATATTTCTAACGCCGACGTGAAATTTACAAATAAATTTTATCGCACAAGTCTTAAAGCAAACAAGGTTAGAACTACCGCAAACGTTTCTTATGATTACAATTATGAAAATTCGCCTAATGACGGGTATTATTGGATTGATAATTATGGTTATGGCGAAAAAATCGAATATATCCCCGAACAACCTATCCGTGACGGGTACACGTTCATCGGTTGGTATAAAGAAAGCGAGTGTATCAACGCGTGGAATTTTGAAACGGATACTCTACCGCAAGCACAATATGATGACCAAGAAAGAGAGATTTATCAAGAAACAAAACTCTATGCAAAATGGATAAAGGAATAAGAAAATGAAAAAGATTAAAAAATTATTAACAATCGGGCTTGCGGTTTTGCTTATGCTTTGTATGGGTGTAAGCCTTGTCGGGTGTGCAGGAATAAAAGAAAAAGAAGCAAGGGCGAGAATTAAAAATTGCTTTGATATAGAAGTTCCCAAAGAAGCGAAAATGGTATATAATTATTATCAATCTTGGCAAGAATCCATAGGATATACTGTTTTTATCTTTGAGCAAGAGCCTACGGATTGGCTAAATGAAAGTGAATTTCTTAAAGAAAAAGACGAGAAATTTCAAAGTAAAGCAAAAGATACCGTTGATAAATATTTTGAGTTTAGTAAGTACGCAACGCCCGAAGATAATAAATTTCTTGGCAGTGGCTTAACGGTTTTACCCGAAGAATATCTTCCCGATTTTGAGAAAGAATATTACTGGAAAGAACACAAAAGGGATAATGAGATTGATATTGTTGCCTTACTATACGTTCCCGAAAAACTTATGCTTGTTTATTTTGTAAAAACGTGGTAAAAATGACGGAGAAAACTATGAAAAAGATTAAAAAATTATTGACAATCGGGCTTGCGGTTTTACTTTTGTTTTGTATAAGCGTGAGCCTTGCCGGTTGCAAGAAAGGCTGGTATGCGGATGAACATAAGTTTTTATATGAAAAAATGAGCGAAATTCCTATTGAATATAGTGGTTATTCTTTAGAGGAAAACAACACCGATTATATGATTCAGCACAAAGGCGGTGAATATACGTGTCAAGATGAAAAATTAATTGTGTCATACGGAGATTCTTTCAAAATTAACTTCAAAAACAACGAGACAATTATAGATGTTGCGTTTATGGAAGAACGAAGCACTGTATATAATGATATAAATAAAATTTGGGAAGGGAAATTGGAGAAAGGAGGTGCTCAAGAAACAAGCGAAATTGAACATGTTGTGGTTTTTGACAACAAAATATTTATAATAACTGAGGGATTAAAAGTTCACTTGGCGGGTTCGGTTAAAGGAGAAACACCATATGTTTTATATTATTATGATATAGACGCAGATATGGTTTATTATTGTGGATTCTATTCAGGGGAACTTAATGAATATGAATGTTATGACGGTTTTAGGCCAGACCAACAATTGATGATAGTAAAGGTTCAAAAATGTCCGTAAGAAATGTTTTTGAAACAGAAAACGGGTACATAATAGTTAGCACAAAAAGTCAAGACTTGTAAAATAATTTTAGATATAATAAAATCGCGGAGGTTAAGAAATGGATTGGATAGAAAGTTTACAAAACGCGATTGATTATATCGAAGAACACATTACCGAAAAAATTGATTATGAAGAAGTGGCGAAGCGCGCGTATTCGTCAAATTTCCATTTTCAAAGAGTGTTCGGTATAACGTGCGGTTTTACTCTTGGCGAATATATACGTAGAAGAAAGCTAACGCTTGCGGGAAACGACTTATTGAGCAGTAAGATGAAAGTAATTGACGTCGCTTTTAAATACGGCTATGAATCGCCTGAAAGTTTTTCCCGTGCATTTTATAAATTTCACGGTATAATGCCGTCGCAAATAAAACAAGGTTGTTCCTTAAAATCCTTTTCTCGTCTCTCCGTTAAACTTAATTTAATTGGAGGAACTGAAATGAACTACAAGATTAAAGAAAAACCTGAAATCATCTTAGTTGGCTACAAAAAACGATTTACGGGTGTTCCCTATGGCGAAGAACGTGTAAAACAAGAAGAAGCGTTTTTAACGTCAACACGCGCTAAACAATGGCTTTTAATTGGTGCGTCTTGTGATTATTCTACCGATTATATGGTAATCAAAAACATCGCTGACGATGGTTATGATTTTTACGTTGCGTATGAATTAGACGAATGGACAAGGAAAGAACTTTTCAATCCTAAAGTGACAGGCGTCGATTTTATGGACAAAATGGGGTTTGAAACGGTTGTTATTCCTAAACAAACTTACGTTGTTTTTGAAACCGAAAAGAAAAAGCGCCCAATTGCAGATTATACCGAATTAAGAAAGAAAATCGTTACTGAATGGTTGCCAACAACGAATTATGTTTTTACAAATAAGCCCGAAGTAGTTGCCATGCATTGGCGTCCTAATGGTGAATGGGCAAAGGAAAGATATATAGAGATTTGTTTGCCAATAGAAAAGAAACAAATATAAAAATTACATAAAACGACAAAAGTCTTTCAAAAAAGTGGTCAGGTGTACACGTTCTTGTACACCTGACTATTGACTTTATGAAAATAATATGATAAAATAGAATTACAAACACGAACATATGTTTAGATTGTACTTTGTGTGGGTATATATAATTAAGGGGTTTTGCCCCTTTGTTAAGCTTGCAAGCATCGACAGGCTTTGTAAGTGTACATTTTTGTACACTTGTAGGATAGTTTCTTACGTTTGCCCGAAGTCGTTTATGTAAAGGGAAACAAAACGACTTATTTAGGGTTTTATTGTCGTACAATTTTTTACGACAACAACGCCGTCCTTTCAGCTTTAGGTAATGAAAGGCTTGAGATGACTGACCAACGTTTCAAGTAGGCACGCTAGCGTTGAAAAACGAGATTTGGCGATAGGTCTATTTTGTGGTACAAATTTTTAGGTACTACGCTCTTACAACTTCATATTCGGATATTTAATCCGTGCGGAGTAGAAACGCTTTAAGCGTGTTTTGATTCGTGCGGATTTTTTGTCCCTTTAGGTCGGTGGTAGTTTTTATCAGCGACTTTTTTGCATTCATTTTTAGATAAAGGAGGTGGTTAAAATGATTTACTTTTGGCTTTGCCGATAGCCGTTAAATAATCGGATTTTTACTGTTCAGTGGACGAAAAAGCTCCGCAGGACGAACGAAACTTATGTAGCACAAGCGCAATAAGTGTAGTGAGCTACACTTTTGCAAAATCTCAAAATTTATATTCAAGGAGGACAAATTTATTTACATCATTTGCAATTTAGACAAACTCAAAAAATTAGACGTTGCACCCGTCGAAGAAGAGAACGAACGTGACGAAACTTATCAAGGCTCTAACTCTTGTATCGATAGTTCAAGGACGAATCAAAACTATCATACGGTACGTCCACAAGGGAAATATCTTGACGTTATTGAAGATAGAATTTCGGGCTTAAACCTAAAACGTAAAGTTCGCTCGGATGCCGTTTATATGTGTTCTTTCGTATTGACGGCAAGCCCTGAATTTTTCAAAGTGGCAACGCTCGATAAACAACAACGATTTTTTCGTGACTTTACCAACTTCTTCAAAGATAAATACGGAGAAGAAAACGTGCTTTCTGCTATCGTCCATTTAGACGAAACAAATCCACATATGCACTTAAACCTTATCCCTATTGTTGATGGGAAACTGTGCGCAAAGGAATTGTTCGACGGACAACTTGTAAAACTTCAAACAGAAATATGGAAAGAAGTCGGTCAAAAGTACGGATTGGAACGTGGCAAGTCAGGAAACGGCGTTCAACATTTATCCACCGCTGAATACAAGGCGAAAAAGATTTTAGAAGAAGCCGAAAGTAAAAAGGCGGAAACGGATGATTATGCTGAGGCGTTAGCGCAAGCCGAAAATGGCGAATTTTCTTGGTCAAAAGGCGGGCTCAAAAAACAAATTGTTGCGCTTACGGCAGAAAACGCCGACCTTAAAAAACGGTTAGATACATCAATGGGCGAAGTTTTAGAACTTGACAAGGAAAACAAAGAACTGAAAGAACACAAAGTAAAAACTGCGATAGCACTTAGCGTGTTAGACCGTTTACAGCAAGAACACCCCGAAATTTATCGGGAAGTAATTTCGCAAAAGAAAAAGCCCACCACGTTGGATAAGAAAAATTGGTGGACGAAGTAAATTCCGTTGTAGTCGAGAACGGATAGAAATTAAGGTTTTATTTAAGATTTGGTGCGACTTAGAATGATAATACGCGAACGATAGATACAAAGTCGCAGATGACAAGAGAGAATAAAACGAACACACGAGAGGACGTGTAAAGGAGGAATCCATTTAGGAAACAATTTTTATAGGAGAATTATGACGTACATATTTTAATGGCAAGAAAGAAACGACTTCAAAGCGATTTCAACCTTTCCGAACATCAAGTAATGTCACTTGCAAGAGTGTTATTGCCGGCAATACGAGAATATTTATTGTCCGAGCAAGGTCAAAAGGACTACTTGAAATGGACGGAAAACAAACAAAAACAACTGAATAAAACGAAGAAATCTCAATGATAACATAGAGGTTACCGCCGATTAGTAAATAAGAAAAAAAGCAAATGTAGAAGTTAGAAAGAAAGGCGGACGGGTTTGTCGTTAGTATCCCGATTATAAACGGCAACGGCAGGTGTGCAATCAAGCACGCCCGCCGTTTTTTTATTTTATGATAGATTTTATCAATGGAGAAATATTTGCTATTAAATCCGTGGGAACCGCATAACCTATTCCCAAATTTAAATTTCGTTTCATCTCTCTTAACATTTGTTGTATTATTGATATAGGGTTCATCCCATCTATGGCAATAGACGCTTGAGGCTTAGCCTGTTCCACACTTTTAAGAAAATCCGATAGCGTACCTAATTTTGCATTTACTATTCCGACGACTTCTCCATTATCGTTAAATAACGCTCCACCTGAATTACCATTATTTACCGAAGTATCAATTTTAATTAATCCTTCTTCAAAAGCGGCAATATGCCCCGATGTAAGAGTCTTTTCTCCAGGAAAACTATATGGAAAGCCTACTGTAAATACTTCATTCCCTATTTCTAAGATCGAAGAGGTTTTAACTGTAGCAGCGGTTCCAACAACTTTACCCATATCTAATATTGCGATATCATTATTAGGGTCATCAAATATTATTTTCCCAGGTTCATATTGATTAGTACTTTTAGTATATATTGCATTTATGAAATTAGAATTAACACAATGAGAACAAGTTAAAACTTTTGACCCGTCATCAATCAGCACTCCCGAGGCAAAGTCTCGACAAGTTTTATCAGGATTCACTTGAATTATATTTACCACTGAGGAAGCTACTTTTTTATATACAGTTGAGTAATCCATAAAAAACTCCTTTTTGTTTTATTATATCAAACGTTTATAATATTTTCAAGCAATATAGCGAGTTCTTAGACATTAAAACCATTAAACTCTTTCATAAAACAAAATAGGCCGAACGTCTTACCAACGGTAAAGAGGTTCAACCTATTAAGACTTGGTGCGGACGAAGGGATTTGAACCCACACGGTGTTACCCACAGGAACCTGAAACCTGCGCGTCTGCCAATTTCGCCACGTCCGCATATTTTGAAATTCTTTACAGTGTAGGAATTTCCGTTTTTTGTAATTTTCCGTTTTCGGTTTCCAAAAGCCAAGCTTTTCCGCCGCTACAAACGCTTCCTACGATTTCGCCGTTTTCAATAACGATTGCCGCATCGTCTTCGATCCCGTAAGCACGAGCATAATTATAACACACTATTTTATCAAAGTCAAGCATTCTCGCGCCGTAATGGGGAGAAATTACGCCCTTTTTCCAGCCCAAACCTTGATACATTGCGTACTTTTCATTCTCCTTTCCGTTCACGCTTGCCGAGTCCGTATAGATATCCGAAAACCAACAAATCGCACCCGCGGAAAGCCCCGCGAGTACCACGCCGCGCTCGTACGCGTCTTCAATCAAAGACAAAAGCCCCGTCCTTTTCCATTCTTCCATCATAAAAACGGTATCGCCGCCGCCGACGTAAAGCATATCCGCTTTTTCAAATTTCGCGCGCATCTTTTCCATATCCACTTCCTTAAACACGGAAAGCGCGACGTCCGTCTTGATATCAAAAATTCCCGTATATACCTTATGAAAGGTGTTATAATAGGGCATATAATCGTGGCTTGCCGTGGGAATAAACAATGCGTTCGCCCGTCTATCTCCCGCTCTCGCTTTGGCAAGATTTGCGATATATTCGTCAATTTTTAACGTCGTTCGTTCGCGAAGCTCGCCCCCGCCGATTGCAACAATTTTTTTCATATGCCCTACCCGTGTATGCGTTTACTTACAGTATTTTTCTTCCAAAGCCTTAATTTTTGCGATTCTACGTTCGTGGCGTTCGCCGCCTTCAAACTCCGTCGTTAAAAAGGTGTAAACGATTTCCTGCATCATTCCTTCGCCAAGTACCTTTTCCCCAAACGCAAGCATATTCGCATCGTTATGCAAGCGGGTATATTTCGCGCTGTACCAGTCGTGGCAATGCGCGCAACGAATGCCAGGCACTTTGTTTGCAACGATAGAAACGCCGATCCCCGACGAGCAAATTACGATCCCGCGTTCACATTCCCCTTGGGCAACGGCTTCCGCGGCCGCGGCGGCAAAATCGGGATAATCGCACGAATCCGTCGTATTCGTTCCAAAGTCCACCACTTTGTGTCCAAGCTTTTTCACGTAAGCAACCATTGCGTTTTTCAAAGTAAGCCCACCGTGATCACAAGCAACTGCAATTTTCATAAAACTTCTCCTTTTTGCGGTTTTTCCCGCTTCGTATTATTTTTCGCGACGGTTTTTCCCGCCGTTTTTTTCTCGTTCGTTTTAGGTTTGTCCATCAATTTTTTACGGATTTCCTGCGGGAGCAGTTTTTCAAACAACGCCGACATCCCCCCCGCGATCAGCTCGTACACGTAACGATAGCAATCGATATCCTTACCGTACGGGTCAAGCACCTGATAGCCTGCAAGCTCGGAAAACGAATAAACATTATTCTCGATCTCTTCTTCGCCATCCGCGCGCAACACCTGCCAACGCATTTCCATCAACAAATCCCGTTGTGCGTCCGTCATGCAAATGATCGCAAGCGATTGCTTCAACGAGCGTTTATCCACCTTTTTCGCCTTAAAATTCTCTACCGCAAGCCCTTTTTCCGCCAAAACCTGCGCTGATTTTTCATTCATCGTATCGTTATTTTTCGCCTTAATCCCGACCGAACAAACTTTGAGCTTGACAAGCCCCGCTTCTTCCGCATTTTTACGGAAAATTGCTTCCGCCATAGGGGAACGGCAAGTATTTCCCGTGCATACGAAAACCACGAGTTTTTTAAGCGTTTTGCGTTTCATCTCGTACCTGCCCTTCTCCTTTTATCTTTATTTACTCTCGTGGGGGATATCTTCGGAAGCGCAAGCCTTGCGTAAACGGTTCAAAACCCCCGTCATTATCCCGCCTTTTTCGCGCGGTTCAAGCACGATCAAGACCTGACAAACGCTCTCCGCTTGACGGAGTAAATCGTACAGCCGATTTGCCATTTCCGCCTGATTTTCCCCAAGATTGAAGCACTTTGCGCCCACTTTTTCAAATTCTACGATCGCGCTTTCTTCGCAAAGCACTGCAACCCCTTTATTTTCAAGGGTTTCGCTCATATACGCGGAAATCGCGTTATCTCTATTCTCCGAAGAAAACAGAAGCGTTTTACAACGGGGTGCGTAATGCTTGTACAACAGCCCCGGGCTTTTGACTTTTTCGCCCGCAGCGAAAGACGGCGCATACTCGTTACAAGCCCCGACTGCGCGGATAATCATTTCTTTGGTAACAAGCCCCGCCCGCAAAATCGTGGGAACATCGCCCGTACAATCGCAAACGGTGCTTTCAATCCCGCCGACGCAATTCCCGCCGTCCAAAATGAGCGGGATTTTGCCCTGCAAGTCGTCAAAAACGTGACGGGCGGAAGTCGGACTGACGTGGCGGGACAAATTTGCGCTTGGCGCGACGATCGGAATACCCGTTTCCCGCAAAAACGCTTGCGCGCCTTCGTGCGAAGGTACGCGCACGGCAAGCGTATCCAAACCGCAAGAAACGTACGGGCTTACCCTGCCCTTGGACGGGTAAACGAGCGTAAGCGGACCCGGCAAAAACGCTTCGCGCAGTTTTTTGGCGTAAGGCGGATCGTAATCGATAATTTGGGATAAATCGTAATCGCTATGTACGTGCGCGATTAACGGATTATCGTTGGGTCTGCCCTTGATCTCAAAAATTTTTTTAACGGCTTCGTCGTCAAAGGCGTTCCCGCCAAGACCGTACACCGTTTCCGTCGGTATCGCCACCACACCGCCGTCCATTATGATATTTTTTGCCTGTCGTAAGCTTTCAGGCGTGATTGCTTTTATTTGCGTTTGCATATATTATTCAAAAGGAAGTTCGTCGTCGGAAGCTCCACCCGCAGGCTGTAAATCGCTTCTACGCATCGGCGGTTCGGGCGGTTCGTAATCGTCTTCGGGCGCAACGTATTCTTCGTCGTCATCGTAAACGGCGGGTTGCGTGCCGTATTGCGGCGGCTCGTCGTCGCGGTTTTGCTCGTCCACGTCCACGAATTTGGTACATTCGCCGATAAATTTCAAGGAAACACGACCTTGTTCACCGCCACGGTGCTTGGCAAGGATCAGTTCCGCCGCACCTTTGACTATTTTACCCGAATCGATTTCTTCTTTGGTCGCAATCGCTTCGGGACGGTTAATAAACATAACGATATCCGCGTCTTGCTCGATTGCACCCGATTCACGAAGGTCGGAAAGCTGGGGCTCTTTGGATTGAATACGGCGCAGCTGCGAAAGCGCGATAACGGGCACGCCAAGCTCTTTTGCCATAATCTTCAAATCACGCGTAATAGACGCGATTTCCTGTTGTCTGTTTTCCGCGCCTGCCATTTTGGAATCCCCGCTCGACATAAGCTGGATATAGTCGATCATAATTAAGTCCACACCGCCCGCCGTCGTTTTCAAGCGTCTGCATTTGGACAAAATTTCCGCAGGCGTTACGCGCGAAGAATCGTCGATATAGATATTGCTCTTTTTGAGTTTATCCCCCGCGAGCATCAGTTTTTTCCATTCTTTCGCCGTCAATTCGCCCGACAAAGCCGCGCTCATACTCACGTTTGCGTACGAACAAATCAATCTTTGCACGATTTCGTTTCTCGGCATTTCCAACGAGAACACGGCGCAGGTTTTTCCCGCCCGCAAAGACGCGTTTTCCACGAGATTCATTGCAAGCGAAGTTTTACCCATACCAGGACGAGCCGCAAGAACGATCAACGCGCCCGCTTGCAAACCGTGCGTCATCTTATCCAAGCGTTTATAACCCGTGGGAATACCCTTAAAGGAATCAGGGTTGGATTGAAGCTGCTCAAACTTATGCAAGACTTCGCCGATAATATCCCCTTCTTCCATACCGAGCAAAGCCGAACGCTCCGTTTGTTTGGAAATGTCGTAAATAGTCTTTTCGGCGAAAGCAAGCGGCGTTTGTCCGTCCGTCGCTTCCATCGAAGTTTCAATAATCTTTCTCGAAGCACGAATGAGCTTTCTATTGATACTGTCGCGCGCGACGATATCGTAATAGGATTTATAATTCGCCGCGGAAGGCGTGATTTGAGCAAGCTCGGTCAAATACACGATTCCGCCTGCCTTTTCCAAGCTACCTTCTCCGTCCAACTGATCGGAAACGGTAACGAGATCGACGGGCTTGCGATCGTTAAAGACCTTTTGCATCGCTCGAATGATATATTTATGCGATTCTTGATAAAAATCGTCTTCGGATAACTTTTCCACAAGCTCGGCAACGATATCGTTGTCGATGAGAAAGCACCCCAAAAGTGCCATTTCCGCATCGCGATTATAAGGCATTGTGTTGACTGCCGTTGACATATTCTTCTCCTTTTATCTTAACCAATTCAATATAAGCCAAACTCGATTTTGAGTAGCGAAAAGACGCCTTTTGCGCGGGTTCGGATTATATTGAATTGGTTAAAGTAATTGCTTAAATTCGTCCAAAGTATTCTTAAATTCCTGCATAGCCGCTTCAAACGGTGCTTTCGTCGTAAGGTCCACGCCCGCTTTTTGTAAAATGGAAACGGGATCGTCGCTTCCGCCTGCCGAAAGGAAACGGAAATAATCTTCAACCGCGTTTTCGCCTTCCGTCAAAATGCGCTTGACGATGGAAATAGCGGAAATGATACCCGTTGCATATTTATACACGTAGAATGCGTTATAAAAATGGGGTATTCTCGCCCATTCGTAAGCGATTTGTTCGTCGTGCACGATACCTTCGCCGTAGTATTGCTTATTCAAGCCGTAATACAACTGACAAAGACTTTCCTTCGTCAACGCTTCGCCCGCTTCCGCTTTTGCGTGCGCGAGCTGTTCAAATTCCGCAAACTGCGTTTGACGGAACAAAGTCGCACGAATCATATCCATATAATAGGTGAGCAAATATTTCTTGAACTCTACGTCCTTGCTTTCCTTATATAAATATTTCAAAAGCAGTACTTCGTTTACGGTGCTGGCAATTTCCGCAAGGAAAATGGTGTAATTCGCTTTCGCGTAGGGTTGGGTTTCGTTGGATTTATACGAGTGCAACGCGTGCCCCATTTCGTGTGCGACCGTGAATACGTCCGTCATCGTCGGCTGATAATTCAAAAGCACGAACGGGTGCGGAGCGTCGTATACGCTCGAACTGTACGCGCCGCTTCTCTTGCCTTCGTTCTCGCAAACGTCGATCCAACGGCTCTCTTTCCCCTTTCTTAAAAGCTCTTGATAGTCCTTGCCAAGCGGCGCAAGACCTTTAATCACGAGCTCGTACGCTTCGTCGAAAGGCATAGAAAGCTCCGCGTCCGCGACGATAGGCGCGTAAATATCGTACATATGCTGTTCTTCCAAGCCTAAAACGCTTTTACGCAACGAAATATACTCGTGCATAGCAGGCAAAGCCGCGTGGGTGGCTTTGATTAAATTATTATAGACCTTGGGCGAAACGTCTTCACCGTCCAACGCCATCGCCAAACAGCTGTCGTACTTTCGCACCGTTTTATAAAATACGTTCTTCTTTACGTTGCCGTAATACGCCTGCGTAATCGCGTCGATGAGCTTGATATACGCTTCGTAGTATTTTTCAAACCATTCCTTTCTATCTTCCCTGTTTTTGGAATGTAAAACCATACCGTACATACCGTGGCTCATTTGCACTTCTTCGCCGTTGAATTTGGCTTTGGGAAGATTTAAGTTTGCGTTATCGAGCATCATAAACACGTCTTGGAAACCACCCATAACGTCCCCGCCGAGCGTAAGCAGCTTTTCTTCCGCCGCGCTCAATACGTGCACTTTGCTTTGCGCGACCTTTTTCAATCTGTAATCGTAATCCTTGAAATCGGGATCGGCGATAAAAGCGTTCAAGACGCTTTCAGGAAGCTCGGTAAGCTGCGGTTCGATAAAGGAAAATTGCGCGAACACGCGAGAAGCAAGCGCGCCCACGCGCGACGTCGCCGACGTGTAAAAGGACACGCGAACGTCTTGGTCGTGGCGCAAATGCGCGTAAATATACAGTTTTTCTATTTTACGGGAAACGTCGTCCGCAAGCGTTAAGCAGTCCAACAACGTTTTCTTATCGGCAAGCTTGCCGTCGAATACGGAAACGTCGTAATTGCCGTAGGTTGCTTCAAAGTCTTGAAATTCCTTTTCCCATTCTTCGTCGCTCGTGAATATATCGCTCGTTTTCCATTTCAGATTTTCCGCAATATCTTTTCTTTCCATAAAAATTTTCCTTTTTTATTTATATTAACCTATTTGAAAAACGGTTTAGTTGCGAGCAGTTCAAATCGCGCGAGACACGCGACGACGCAAATAAAGCGTTTTAGTTCTTAAAGCTATGAATAGGCGCAGGTATGCTTCCCCCGCGGTTGACGATACGCGAAGAATCGCAATCGTGCACGGGCATAATGGGCGCGCGGCCTAACAATCCGCCGAAGCTGACTTCGTCGCCGACCTTTTTCCCGATCGCGGGAATGATACGCACCGCGGTCGTTTTGTTGTTGATCATACCGATTGCCGCTTCGTCGGCGATCATTGCCGCAATCGTCGTTGCGGGCGTGTCGCCGGGGATTGCAATCATATCCAAGCCTACGCTGCAAACGCAGGTCATTGCTTCTAACTTATCGAGCGTAATCGCGCCTTTTTCCGCCGCGCGGATCATACCGATATCTTCGGAAACGGGAATGAACGCGCCCGAAAGCCCGCCAACCCGCGACGACGCCATAACGCCGCCCTTTTTCACTGCGTCGTTCAACAGCGCAAGCGCGGCGGTCGTGCCGTGTCCGCCCACCGTTTGAATACCCATTTCTTCCAAGATTTCCGCAACGGAATCGCCCATAGCGGGCGTGGGTGCAAGCGAAAGATCGACGATACCGAATTGCGCGTTCAAGCGTTTCGCCGCTTCCTTGGCAACGAGCTGACCTGCGCGCGTGATCTTGAACGCCGTGCGCTTGATCATTTCCGCAACTTCGGTAAGATCAGCGTCGGGAATTTGCTCCAACGCGTGTTTGACAACCCCAGGGCCCGAAACACCGACGTTGATAACCGTGTCCGCTTCGCCTACGCCGTGGAACGCACCCGCCATAAAAGGGTTATCTTCCACCGCGTTACAAAATGCAACGAGCTTCGCCGCGCCGATGCCGTCCTTGTCTTTAGTGAGCATCGCCGCTTCTTTGAAAATTTCACCCATCAGCTTGACCGCTTCCATATTGATTCCCGATTTGGTCGAGCCGACGTTGACAGACGCGCAAAGGCGTTCGGTCGTAGCCAAAACTTCGGGAATGGTTTTGATAAATTTGCGTTCGTAATCCGCCGTCGATTTATGCACGAGTGCGGAATATCCGCCAAGGAAATCGATCCCAAGCGTTTTCGCCGCATCGTCCAAAGCCTTGCCCACGACGGGGGCTTTTTCGGGGAACGCCGCCGTAATCAAGCTCACGGGCGTGACGGATACGCGTTTGTTGACGATGGGAATACCGTATTCCCCCGAAAGGTCACGCGCGGTTTTGACGATATTTTCCGCTTTTTTACAAACGAGATCGTAAACCTTTTTCGCCGTTTCTTCCGCGGTATCGCGAATACACGACAAAAGGGAAATCCCCATGGTGATCGTACGGATATCTAAATGTTCTTCCTGCACCATTGCGATCGTTTCGAGAACGTCTTTATTCGTAAACATAATCGCGCTCCTTATACGTTGTGCATTGCATTGAAGATATCTTCGTGCTGCATATATACCGCCATACCGATCTCTTTGCCAAGCTCGGAACATTCCGCGGCGAGCTTGGAAAGCTCTTCGCTCGTACCCGAAAGCTCGACGATCATAATCATTGCGAAATATTCGCCTAAAATGGTTTGGGAAATGTCCTCGATGTTCGCGCCCTTTTCCGAAAGGAAGCTGCTGATTTTGGCAATAATGCCCGTTTTGTCTTTACCCGTTACGGTGACGACTGCTCTCATAGTTATCTTTCTCCTTTTCTCTCGTTTATTTGTCTTCTTCGTCCGTTTCTTCGTATTCGGTAAATTCGTAGGCGTGACGTTCTAAAATTTCGTACTGAATGATAAAATTGCTTTGGCAAATGTAGTGCACCAAATCTCCGCCGCCAAAATCGGGCATAGGCTTTTCGGGATCGAAATACGCTTCGCGCTCCATCCACTCGCTTCTTTTTTTGCTCCAAGTTTCAAACACGCAACCGACGACGTCGATATTGTCCTTTTGCAAGCTCTTTTCGCGGAAGGTATAAAAATAATTCGTTTCTTCCGCTTTCAAACCTTCACAAACGTAGGTGAGCATCTTATAATAACGGTTGGCGCGACTGAATTTAATCGCCATATACGGAAAGGCAAAAAAAACGTACAGCGCGGAACATACGTAGGTGATTGCTTGCGGAAGCGCGTCTAATTCCGCGCCGTAGGGCAGGGAGATATGGAATATCAACATTCCCACGCAAACCGCAACGTAAAAAAACGTGACCGCTAAAAATACGTGCAAAATACGGTTTCTTTGCTTATACGCCGCTAAAAAATCGGCGTCGTTGTAAACGGAAATCATAGTTTTCTCCAAAGTTAGTTATTATAAATAAACAATACGCCGAGCGTACCTTTGCCGCAATGGCTCGTAATGATAGATCCTGCGACCGTTTCAATGACTTCGTCAAAATCAAAAAGTTCCTTGACCTTTGCTTTCGCCGCTTCCACAAGTTCGGGTTCTGCCGACGAATGGGTGACGAAACAACGGGTTTTGTCGTAGCTGGGATATTCGGCTTTCAAATCGGCAACGTAGCGAGAAATACAGCGTACCATATTGCCCATATATTTACCGCCTTGCATAAGCTGACCGTCTTTCATTACGATTTTGGGGTGAATTTTTAAGGTATTCGCGACGAACATCGTCATACCCGAACAACGCCCGCCTTTATGCAAATAATCCAACTGATCGGGCACGAACGACGTGTTCGTGCGTTCGCGGAGTTCTTCCACTGCCGCCACGATTTCCGACGCCGATTTTCCTTCGTCGCGAAGATCGCAAGCCTTCAAAACGAGCAAGCCTTGTCCCGAAGACAACGCTTTACTGTCTATGACGTGGACCTTGCCCTTAAAACTCTCCGCCGCCAGCTTTGCAAAATTATGCGAGCCGCTGCTTTTTTGCGAAATGTTGAAATGGATCACTTCGTCCGCCGTCTTTAACTGCTCGGCGAAAAATTCTTCGTATTCCGCAACGCTGGGTGCGCTCGTTTTGGGTAAAATCTTCGTTCTTGCCACGAATGAAAAAATATCCTGCGGCGTAATATCCACGCCGTCACGATAGGACTTGGAATCCAAATGTACCTGTAAGGGCAAAATGCCGATGTCGCGCGCCTTAACGATATCATTCAAATCACAAGTGCTGTCCGACGTAATTTTAATTGCCATAATAATTCTCTCCTTAAAACTTTCTGTTATAATTCGTAATATTTATTGTTATTTTGAAATGTGTTGCGCGAAAAAGAGAAAGCTTAACGCGTCCTTTTTCTCGATTGCCCAAGCGGGAACTACGCCGTATATATCTTCTTCTTTATATAAGCTATTAGAAAGGCTTGATCCGCTCGGATAATCGTAATAACGGCTGTCACAGCTGTAATTTCTGTTATCACCGAGAAAAAAAATTTCCCCTTCGCCTACCGTATACACGTCAAAATCATATGCTTGCGCGTCCACGTAACGGGCGTACGGCTCGTCTAACGCCACGAACTCGTTTTCGCCTTGGTATTGCACGTACACCTGCCCGTCGGTGCAATAGACCTTATCCCCTTCCGTTGCGATTAAACGCTTGATTAAAAATTGTGTAGTGCTATCCTGACGGTATTTGCGTACGTCCACGACGATTACGTCGCCCCGCGACGCTTTTTCGCCGTCTTTAAGATAACGCATCAACAACTCGTCGCCCGATTGCAGAGTATTCTTCATAGACGGACCGTCTACGACTACGCCGCCGAACGTGTTTTCAAAATAGACACGAAACCCGATAAAAAAGAGCAAAATCGCCAAAAGCACGGCGTAAAAACAAAAGGACGAGTTTGCTTCACGAAAGCCGAAACGGGATTCGTATAATTCGCTATCCGTGAATTTATGCTTCGCCATTATTCTCACCTTCCGTTTTCGGCATTATCTTTTTTATCCGTTTTTTCAGCTCGTCCCGCGTTAAATTGACGTATTTGCCGCAAGTGGCGCAACGGATTTTTATATCCGCGCCCACGCGTACGACTTCCCACGCCACCCCGCCGCAGGGATGCTGTTTTTTGAGTATTAAAACGTCGTTTAACTGATACATAGTACTCTCTTTACAACCAAAGCACGTTGGTAATTGCAAACTCTTGTTCTTCTTCCCCGTCCACGTCGAAAATCATCGCTCTGCCTTCGCTGAAATTCCCAAGCGGCATACCGCTGTTTTCGCCCTTGAAATCGCCCGATTTCAAGACGATTTGTTTCCATTTCCCACCGCCTTTTACGGGCACGATCGCGCTGTATCGTTCGTAATCCTTTTCTACGTCGCCCACTTCCACGGAAATTTTCAAATCCCCGTCCTGCGGGAAATACGCGTCCAGTTTTAAGAGCGCGTTTTCTTCGGGACTGTACGTGGGCGAGCTGACTTTATACGTCTTGATACCGCCCACCGAATACGCGCCTTGAATAGAAGCGTAACCCGTAACCTTTTTCAAGTCGGCAAAGCGTTCCAAGAAAATATCTCCGATGGAATATTCCTTATATTCGGCTACGCCGAAAGCGTCCATTTCCTTGCCCGAAAACAGCATTTTTCCCTTCACCGCATACGGGTCGGGATTTAAGAGCTTTTTCGCCGTAATTTTAGACATCACGCGGAAACCGTTGATATATTTCGCGTAAGCGTACACGAAAACCGCCGTCGCGCCCGCAAAGGGTTTGACCGAACAAACGATTTTTCCGTCCTTGACCTTTTTTCCGTCCGTTTTGAAAATTTGCCGCCAATCGCGGTACGCGCAACGGGTACGGACGTCCGATTCCGCGTAAAATACGCCCGCTTCTTCTAAAATCCCTTCCTTGTCGCAATCGACGGTGATTTGCATACCGTCTGCGCCTTCGTTCAAGGTCACGTTTAAGGTGTTGGGAACGTAAATTTCTCTGCCCTTTAAGTTTTTTTCCAAGAACAAATCCATATCGATCAACGCATTCGGACCGATACAAGCCCCGCTCGTCACCGAGTAGCAAAGCGCGTTATCGTCTTGACAGCCGATACGGGAATAAGTGTCGTAAGCGCGATCGGCGTCAAAGCACCCGTCGCGAAGGGAACAAAGCATCAAGGTCGGACATTTCACGTACGGCGCGTACGATTGCGCTTCTACCGCCGCAATATAACGGTGGCGTTCGTCGCGTAAATTATAGGCGAGATTTTCCCCGAATTTGGCTACGCCTGAAAAGGATTTCCAGCCTACCGCGTTGATGGGTAAGCCGCATTTAACGTCGGGGGAAAGCATTACGTGCCAAGCGATATCCCCTCCCGTGCGTACGCCGACGACACCGATATTGCCGATACCGTCTATCGTTTTCAAATACTGCAACGCAAACAAAGCCACGTACGTCCATTCAAACCACGTCGTTTGATCGGCAAGCAAGCCTTCCATATCCATAAGCCCGCGTGCCTTTTCCAAATTCCCGTAATCGAGCGACGGGGGATAAATAGTACGGAAAACGCCGTCTTGATCGTTCGCGCATTTTCCCGAATAATCGGGCATAAGCACCGCGTAACCCTTGTCGGTAAAATAATTCATCAATTCTTCGTCCACAGGTTTGCCCGCGTCACCGAGCAAAAGCACCGTAGGCGTGTTCCCTTTCGTGATCGGTCGTATAAAGCGCGCGTAAATACGCACGCTGCCGTCTGAAACCGCGTGTCCGGAAAAAGTAACGTGACTGCTACGCAAGCCGTCTTTTTCTTCGATTTCCCATTCGCTTGCGCCCAGCGGCGTCGTTAAATTAAATTTTTTCCATAAAGATATTGCGCTTACGATCATATCTACGATTTGCCCTATCCGTTTTTTTATCTTTTTTGCCGAAATATAGCAAAATCGGCTTGCTTTTCCGCTGAAAACAAGGTATAATATACCTACCTTCTTTCTTGCGTGGATATTCGTGCTATTTTATTATACACTATTTCTACAAAGAAATCAAGGAAGTTTTAACCAAAGACGAAAATTTTTCATAATTTACACACAGTTTCGCGTGTGAAAAATGATACGGGGAGAACGATTATGGCTTTTTGCTCCTTTTCCAAAGATTGCGACGGAAATTATTTCGTTGCCGTGGAAAACAAATTCATCACCAAATATTTACCCGAAGCGGACGGGTTCGCCGTAAAGGTTTACCTTTACGGTTTATATCTTTGCAAAAACGGCGACGTCGATTTTTCCTTGAAATCCATGGCGGAAGTTTTGAAATCCACCGAACAAAAAATCGCGGAAGCGTTTGCATTTTGGGAAGATTACGATCTTGTCGAAATTCTTTCCAAGGATCCGTTTGCCGTACAGTATTTGCCCGTCAAATCGGCAATCGGCAGACCGAAAAAGATCCGTTACGAGCAATACGGCGATTTCAACAAGGAATTGCAACGCAAAATGCAAAAGGTGGGCAAATTCGTGTCTTCGGGGGATTATTTGAAATATATGCGCTTCCTGGAAGATACGGCTATGCAACCCCAAGCCCTTTTGCTGATTGCCGAATACTGTATCAACAAGCAAGGCGAAGCCATTTCCCCGTCCTATATTTTCAATAAAGCCAAAAAGCTCTTAAACGGCGGCTGCACCACCTACGAACAGGTCGAACGCGAGCTGTCCAACTACCACGCCCACGAAGGCGAATTGACGGCGATTATCACGGCTTTGGGCGGGTATCAAAGAACGCCCGACGAAAACGATTATTCGCTCTACCGCAAATGGACGGAAACGCTGGGCTTTACGTTCGACGGCGTATTGACGGCGGCGAAAAAACTCAAACGCGGCAGCGTCAACGCTTTGGATATGACGTTGGAAGAACTGTACGAACGCGGCAAAACGGAAGCAAAAGAAATCGACGCGTACTTAACCGATCGGGAAATGCTCGCGAGCTTGACCTTCCGCATCGCGAGAAAGCTCGGCGTCAAAGTGAGCAATCCCGCCACGTATATCGACGAATATACCGAAAAATGGTTTACGTACGGTTTTGAAGATTCTTCGCTTTTGGATATCGCGCTCTTTTGCTTGAAAACGGAACGCGGAAGCTTCGACGCGATGAACGCGATCGTAGGCAAACTGTTTGCAAACGGGATCGTCACCAAAGAAAGCGTAAAAGCGTTTTTGAAAGAAAAGAACGACGAATTGAAGCTGTTTGAAAAAATCCGCGAGATTTGCGGCTCTATCCGCAAGACGGCGACAAATCTTTCGTTGATCGCAACTTGGCGAAACTGGAAATTCAACGACGAAATGATTTTGGAAGCGGCAAAACGGAGCTGTACGAGCGCAAATCCCATCCCCTATATGAATAAAATTTTATCCGACTGGAAAAACGGCGAAGTCTTTACGCTTTCCGACATTCCCGACGATAACAAAGGGGCAGGTACGCGTTTAAGCGAGAATAATTACGCTTCGCGCACCTTTACAAACCCGTCAATCGAAGCAGCAAACGCAAAATCGGACAGAGAACGCTACTACGCCTTACTTCGTGAAAAAGCGCAAACCCGCGCCGATCGGTTTTTGGCAAAAGCCAATAGCAACGTGCGCTTTAAGGAACTTACGACGGAGTTGTCGTCAATGGAAATTTCGCTTGCAAAAGCGGAAGTATTCGAGCCGAAACAATTACCCGCTTTGCAAGAAAAGAAAATCGCGCTTTTGGGCGAACGCAAGGAAATCCTTTTTGAACTCGGTATTCAAGAAGAAGATTTACAGCCCAAATTTACCTGTAAAAAATGTTCAGATTCGGGCTTTTTGAAAAACGGCGTTGCTTGCGATTGTTACAAAAAAGCGTAAAGAAAGAATTTTTTAAGATTTTTTAGTAAAGCGTAGTAAACACGCTTGCATTTTTCAAAAAAATACAGTAATATAAATAGGCGTTAAACGAACGCCGAATGCAGAGATGTCTGAGTGGTTTAAGGAGCACGATTGGAAATCGTGTGATGCGGGAACGTATCCGGAGGTTCAAATCCTCTCCTCTGCGCCAAAAAAAACACACCCTTGTACGGGTGTGTTTTTGTTTTGCGTGGAGAAGAGATTGCAAAAGCCACGAATTATCGGAGTTTCACGCGAGCGAGCAAACACGTAAGTCTTGGGCTTTTTCAAACAACTTCGTTGCGAGCGAATCTTTGTTGCATAGCAACAAAATATCTTCACTGCGCCAACAATAAATAAAGCGACGCCCCAAAAGCTTATTCAGCTTTTGGGGCGTATTTCATCGAAGTATTATAAACGAGATTGACGAAATATAAACACTTTTTCGTCCCTAAAACCTTGTCGGTTTCAAATTCTTTTCAGGTTACGGTCTTAAACCGCTGCCTCCTTGTAAGGTAATCGTTTCACCCGTAACGTAACTCGCCTCGTCCGAACAAAGGAACACGCAAACGCCGCCGACGTCTTTTTCGGGATCGGCAAATCTGCCCATCGGTACGCCCTTGATCGTTTGTTCGTAACGTTCGGGATATTCTTCCTTGAACTTTTGCAAGCCTTCCGTCATTGCCAACGGGCAAATCACGTTTACGCGCACACCAAACGGCGCCCATTCGGTTGCCGCCACGCGGGAAAGTCCGCGGATACCTTCTTTCGCCGCCGCGTAGGAAGATTGTGCAATTCTGCCGAACAAGCCTGCGCCGCTTGCAAAGTTCACTACGCAACCTTTCGTTTCCTTTAAGTACGGGAACGCCTTTTGCATATAGAAGAACGTTGCGTACAAGCCCGAATAGATGGCAAGGTCTAAATCTTCTTTGGTGTGATCCACGAGCATCTTACCCGAAGCCGAAGCTTGCGCGTTATTCACAACCGCGTCGATACGTCCGAAACGTTCTACCGTTTTATCGATAACGTTTTGAATCGCCGCTTCGTCCGCGCCGTCCGCGGTTACGCAAAGCACTTGCGCGCCGTACGCCGTTTCAAGCTTTTCTTTCGCCGCAGTAAGCGTGCTTTCCGTTCTGCCCGTAATAACGAGCTTCGCGCCCGCTTTGGCAAAAGCCGTCGAAAGTCCAAATCCGATGCCTCTGCCGCCGCCCGTGATAATTACCACTTTGTCTTGTAATGAAATCATATAAAATTCTCCCTTTTTTTAGGCTCGATCGCCTTATTCTTCTAATTTTAGCTTTGCCACTCTGACGGAATGGCTCGTGCCGTACGCAAACGGCGTAACGATAAATTCGTCCTTAATGCACGAACAACCCAAAACCGACCTTTTCAAAAATGTAATTTAATCCATCAAAAGCGCCGCCGCGCCGAGAATCCCTGCGGAATTGCCCAAGGACGCGATCAAAATTTTTACCTGCGGACCTTTTTTACCTGCGAAAAGTTCTTTATCCAAAAACGCCTGCAAGGGGTTGACGAGCGTATCGCCTTGCGCGCACACGCCCCCGCCCAAAATAATCGCTTCGGGACGGAACTCGTTTGCAAGGTTGGTAAGACCGACGCCAAGCTTTTCAATATAGTTATCTACGACCTGTTTCGCACCCCTATCTACCGCGTAATAATCAAACGCCGTTTTGCCCGTTACGTTTTCAAGAGAGCCGATCTCCCACATTTTGCACGTTTTATCCGCTTCCATCGCGCGTTTCGTGTCACGAATAAGCGCGGTCGCCGAAGCGTACGCTTCCAAACACCCCTTTCTGCCGCAGGTGCATTGTTCGCCGCCCGCAACGATTACCGAATGACCAAGCTCCGCGCCTGCCGAACGGTTACCTTCAAAGAGCTTGTTATCAATGACGATCCCGCCGCCCACACCCGTGCCGAGCGTAATCAAAATCGTATTCGAATACGCTTTTCCGCAACCGAACTTGGTTTCGCCGAGCGCAGCCACGTTGGCGTCGTTGGCAATTTTAACGGGTAAGCCCGTCAATTTTTGCGTTTCGTCGACGATCGCAAAATCTTCCCAACCAAGGTTGTTGGAATAGATCACCACGCCGTTTTTACTGTCGATCATTCCCGGTACGCCCATACCGATCCCTTCGACGTCGCTCGCGCTTAAATTCGCGGTTTTAAGCAGCATTTGGCAAAGCCCCGCGATATTCGCCGCAACCCTGCCTGCCCCAAATTCGCTTTCGGTGGGGACTTTATCGGACACGAGAATATTCCCCGCGTCGTCCACGATCCCGCCTTTGATAAACGTTCCGCCTAAATCAATACCGATATAATATTTCCGAATCTCCGTCATAACGATCTCCATATTTCCTTTCAAAATATATTTTCCAAAATCGGCGGGAACGAAAAAGCTGTCGCCCGCGCGTACCGTTTTATTTTCAATTTGCCCTTCCCCGCGAACGCAAGTAAGCGCGTGGAACGTTTTGCCGTCCGTTTTTTGCTTTTTTTCGTTATCCACGATCAGCTTGGTTACCGTAAAGTATTTGCTAACGCCGATACGCTCGCCGCCGCAAACGTTTACGCGTAAGGGCTTGCTTTCAAATTTTTTAAGATCGGTAACCTTTAACGCTTTGTCTACGTGCAATTCGCGAAGCTTCCCGTCCGCGCCCTTTCTACCGTAATCGTATACGCGATAGGTAAGGTTGCTGTTTTGCTGAATTTCACAAATTAAGCACCCTTTCGCGATGGCGTGGATCGTACCCGACGGGATAAAATAACATTCGCCCGCTTTGACTTCGTAGAAATTGAGAAGCTCGACAAGGCAATTTTCGGCGATTGCCTTTTCGTATTTGGCTTTGGTTACGTCACGGTTAAAGCCAAGATAAATTCCCGCGCCTTCGTCCGCTTCGACGATATACCACATCTCCGTTTTTCCGAAAGAGTTTTCGTTTTTTAACGCGTAATCGTCCGACGGGTGGACCTGCACCGAAAGATCGGCTTTCGCGTCGATAAATTTAATCAAGGTAGGGAAAAAAGGAAAATCCAAAGCGTTTGCGCTAAGCTCGTTCCCGCCCGCTACGCTCGCAAGCGTTTCGCCCGTTTCCAAACGGGTTTGTCCGTCCTTATGAAAGGAAAGCTCCCAACTTTCCGCGCAAGGCGTTTTATCCGTATTCTTGCCGTATTTCTCTTTCAGCTTCGTTCCGCCCTAAACGTTGTCCTTACATTCGGGGTATAATTTTACGATATCCATATTCCGCTTCTCCTATACCACGCTCATACTTTATATTATACTATAAAGAATTATACTATTTTTCTATATTTTTGTCAATAAAAAAAACGGGGATTTTTCCCCGTCCTTTATTATTTCGTATAACCTTTTACGGTTTTGAGTATGCCCGTGGAAAGGATCTTTTTTTCTTCGCGTTTGGAAAGTGCAATCCCCTCTTCGATTAAGTCGCTGAAAAACGCGCGGGCGTCCGTTACGCGCTCGCAAAATAAATAATACGCAAGCGAGCCTGGGACGGTATTGACTTCGCAAAGATAGGCTTTTTCACCGCTAATGAGAAAGTCCATTCTAACCACGCCTTTTAAGTTCATTCTCTTATACACGGTCTTGGTGTACGCGCGGATTTTATCGCGCAAATCCCCCGTCAACGCGTACCTGTTCCCGCCTTTTTGCGCCATACCCCCGTCCGTTTGACGGCGAACGTATTTGTCTTCAAAGGAATACAAACCTTTCCCAAAGGCTTCTTCCGGCTCGGAAACGCAAATTTCGCCGTGGAGCATATACGCCGCGCAATTCACGTCGCGCTTTTCTTCTAAATACCTTTCTATCACTACCCGCGTATCGATCGCAAACGCCGCTTCGATCGCCGTCTTTGCTTCCTTTTCGTCGTTTGCAACCGCGATCCCTATGGACGAGCCCAAATGTGCGGGTTTAATAACGACGGGATATTTCAGCCTTGATTCGATACTTTTGAGCAAAAACGCACCCCGTTTTTCATAGTCCGCTTCGTTGACGCGAATATAATCCACCGTGGGAATATTAAGCGAACGCATAAACAGCTTCGTCATACTCTTATCCATAAACACGCTCGAAGATAAAAGATCGGGCGAAGCGAACGGGATTCCGTTCCATTCCATCATCGCCGAAACGCCGCCGCCTTCACCCAAACCGCCGTGACAGCAATTGAGCGCGACGTCAATTTTCGCCAAGCGTTTAACACGGTTTTTTCGCCAAACGTATAGGCTTCCGCCGTCGAAAAATACACGCTCGAATCCCGTATATTTTTTATCGCGAAACACGCTTACGTCGGTCATTTTCGGCGACGTATACAAGCCGCCGTCGGTATGTATATAAATGGGAACGGGCGTATATTTCGTACAATCGATTAGATTGAGTACGAAAACGCCCGTCAACACGGAAATTTCGTTTTCACACGACTTGCCGCCAAAGAGTACCGCCACTTTTCTCATTAAAAAAACACCTCCGCGTATATTCTTTGCTTTGGTGTTTCTTGCGTTTTTATATTAGTCTATTCAATAAACGTCAGGCAAGTCGTTAAGAAAAAGAACGGCGTCGCCTACTAAAATCCAATCCGAAAGCGTTTGCTTGGCTTTATCGAGCGTAGGCACGCATACGAGCTTGCTTTCGTCCCCGCCTCCGTCTATATACCCCTTTTTCACAACGCCGACGAGCGTTTCCCCTACGAGAATAACCAAGTCCAAGCCTGCCTTTGCGATGCGCTCGCCCAGCTCCGCATTGATTTTTTCTTCCAAAACGCCGCATTCGACGATCCCCGGGGTTACCAAGCATTTTCTGCCCGAAAAGCGCGACAGCGCGGCAATCGCTTCCGCCGCGCCGCGGGGATTTGCGTTATAGCCGTCGTCCAAAATATACACGCCGCCGTTTTCAACGAGCTGCAATCTATGCGGGATTGCTTCCATTTCCGAAACGGCGGTTGCGATCTCTTGCAAGCTTACGCCCATTTCCACCGCAAGCGTCGCCGCAAGCTGGATATTTTCCACCGCCGCCGTACCCAAAAGCTTGGTTGTAATCTCTACGCTTTCACCCTTTATCCGCAAAGTAAATTGCGTATCCGTGGCGTTCAAACGTATATTTTCCACCGCCGCGCCGTCGGCGAAAAGCACGTTTTGGGGATTTTCCCCAAACGCCGTTCGCACCCGCACTTTCAAGCTTTCGCCGCAAACGACCTTCGCGCCGCTTTTGATAATTTCACTCTTTTCCGCAAAAACTTTATCCAAGCTTTCAAAGGTTGAAATATGCTGTTCGCATACGCCCGTGAACACGGCGTACGCAGGCTTTACAAGCGAACAAAGCTCGGCAATATCCCCCGCCTTCCGCGCGCCCATTTCGACGATAAAGACTTCTTTTTTCGCAAATTCTTCGCCAAACACCGTTTTCGCAACGCCGATAGGCGTATTGTACGAAGCGGGCGTTTCCACCGTTTTATAACGGGTAGAAAGCATTGCTTTCAAGATATTTTTTACCGAAGTTTTCCCGTAACTGCCTACCACGCCTACGCGGATAATATCCGTTTCATCAAGTACCTGCCCCGCACGTTTCACGAATTTACGGTTACGCGCGTTTTCAAAAATACCCGTCGTGGCGTTTGCCGCGCAAAACAAAAACGGCAAAAGCATCGGCAATACGCAAGCGGGAACGTAGGCGATTACGCCGTACAAAAACGAGCCGTTCCACGCCGCCAAAAAAGAAAGCAGGGCAAGAAACGCGTACGTTACGCAAGCGGTGAAAAAGGCGTAAACGCCAAACAGCCGCACCGCTCTGCCCGTGAAGTTGACTTTGAGTTTCAAAGCGTATTTTTTATCCACGAAAATAAACGCGATCAAAAATCCGCAAAAGGGGATCGCCGAAATATACCTTGCGGCGGTTTGCCCCAAAAAGGAAAAGCAAAGCGCGAAAACGGACGTCGTCATACCAAGACACAGCGTTAAAATACAAAGTCGGTTAAAAAACAAATTATCCGCGCGGGATAACCAGCCTAAAAAGGTTTTGTTTTTATAACCGCTTTGTTGCATTGCGCCCACCGTTTTACTCGTCATTAAGCAAAACAGCGTCGTCAATATCAGCGTTGCAATCAGTCTTTGTACCGTTTCCGTCATATAAAAATTCCTCTGTTATCAAATTAAAAAGTAAAGGGTTTTCCGCAAAAGCGAAATGTCCGCCCGCAATCTCCCGCAAAACGCAACGGGGAAAAGCGGCTTGATAGATTTTCGCTTCCGCCATCGTCGTCGTACGGTCTTGTTCACCCTGCACGATCAGCACTTCGTTTTTGACCGCTTTCGCAGCTTGGCGTAAATCTTCGTTGACGATTTTTTTATAGCTTTCTTTCATTATCGGCAGCAAAGAACGGTATTCCTTGCTCCCGAACCGCTTTTCGGCGTAACGCGGGGCAAACTTTTTCACCAAGCGGTACAAGCCAACCTTGAAGCGATAGGAAAAGCCGCGTTTCAAAATAATCCCCGCCGCACCCGTCAAAACGATTTTTTCAAAGCGATCGCTTTTTTTACTCGCCGCCTTGACCGCCACTCGACAGCCGAACGAGTGGGCGATAATATGCGGTTTTTCTATCTGCAAAGCGGCAAGAACTTCGTTTAGCCATTCCGCGTAATCGTCCACGGAAAAGGGGGTTTTCAAAGCTCCGCTTTTGCCAAAGCCCAAAAAATCGATCGCCGTGACCTTAAAAAAACGGGAAAAATACGCGATTTGCGCCGAAAAAGCTTCTTTATTAGAAAGATATCCGTGCAAAAAGACGAGATCACGTCCTTTACCCTTTTGTAAAAACGAAACTTCGGATAAAATGCCGTCCGTACCGTTCGTCCCCCTTTCGCCAAAAGCGAAATCTTAAAACTCTTTTTTCATTTCCAAGGCGTTCTCGCCGTCCGCGTAATAGCGTTCCCGCACCCGTGTTTTCAAAAAACCGCGGCTTTCGTACAGCCCAAGCGCGGGCGTATTGCCTTGCCGAACTTCCAAAAATACGCGTACACCGCCAGCTCTTTTAATCCCGTCCAAAAAGGCATTCAAAAGCAAACCGCCTACGCCCTTTCCGCGGCAATCGGGTTTCACACCGATTTTCAAAAGCTCGCCGTCGTCAAAAAGCAAAGTTCCGCAAACGAAGCCGATTGCTTCCCCGTTTTCTTCGGCGCAAAAGCCGAAAAAGTTTTTATCCGCGAGCTGGTTTTGCCACATAAGCTCCGTCCAAGCGTCGGGAAACACGGTGTTATCGAGCGCGATAAGCAGCGCAAGATCTTTTTCCGTACATTCGCGTAAGATCATTTTTGTAAATTCTCCTCCGCAGAGCTTTTACGAACGTACAACGCGTGCAAAGGCGCAAATTTTTCCTTACTCGCCAACGCTTCTACCGCCGCTCGTAAGCCTTGCACGGGATTGACGGTTAGACAGGAAATAGGCAAATTTTCGTAAGAAATAAGCTCGTAACCGTCCGCTTTAGCAAGCGCAAGCGTTTCTTCTTCCGAAAGATAAGCAGGCGGGAAAACAATTTCACCCTTTTCGTAGCCGCAAACGTAATAATAGCCGTGCAAAGCGTTGATAAGACAAAGGGATTTTTCACTCAACCTATTATATGCCAACGCGTCGAAAGAAGTGATAGGCAGCGTGGGCTTTTGGCAGGCAAGCGCGAAGCCTTTGATAACGGAAACGCCGATCCGAATCCCCGTAAACGAGCCCGCGCCGACCACCGCCGCGAAAAAATCGCATTCCGCAAGCGAAAGCCCCGCTTTTTCAAGCGTTTCGTCAATCGTATCCATAATCAGCACCGAATGTTTCATTGCGCAATCGGGCACGAACGTGTGATAAGCTTGTCCGTTCTTTGCCGCGATTACCGTTAAAAATCCGCCGCTTGTATCTACCGCCAAATAGTTCATTTTACACCTTAATATTCAATCTCTCGACGAGTATCGTCTATTTTTTTGATTTTTACCCGTTTTACCCGTTTGGGCAGCAACGCCGCAATGTTTTGCGACCATTCAATCAAACAAATCCCGCCCATATCGAAATAATCGGCAAGACCCAAACTTTCCGCTTGTTCTATACATTCGATACGGTAGCAATCGTAATGGAACAGCCTGCCGTCGTAATCGTTCATATACGCGTACGTAGGGCTGGTGACTTCTTCTTCAATCGAAAGTCCTTGCGCCACGCCCTTGGCAAACACCGTTTTTCCCGCGCCCATATCCCCGTCTAACAAGACGATATCCCCTGCGCATAAAGTTTTTGCGTACCCGCACGCAAAGCTTTGCGTTTCTTCGCGGGAATTTGAAATAAAAATTGCCATAGCTCTATTATAATACTTTCTCTAAAAATTTGCAATGATTTGGCAAACTAGACTTTGATTTTTTTCAGAAAATTAGACAAACGCTTATACAAAAGCAAGGTCAAAAGGGAGATCGCCGCCGTTTTAATCAAATTAAACGCCAAAATCAGCCAAAACGCGCCGTTGAAAAGCGCAACCCCGTCCGTTTTCAAAAACAATTCCCCAAACAGCGGAAAGGTAATGAAACGGTTAACGAGAAGCGCGGCGGCAGTTCCGATCAAGCACGCGCCTACAAGAGAAAATATAACAGTTTTTATGCCTTTACGGTATTGATAGACAATGGACGGGAGCAAAATATACGCGCTCGTCATCAGCATATTCGCAAGCTCGCCGACCCCGCCCGTACTCCCCGCAAAAATGCGCAGGGTTTCTTTCAACACGCAAACGATTATCCCTTCCACCGGACCAAGCAAAAAGGAAACGAGCAAAATGAACACGTTTCCAAAATCCAGCTCCAAAAAAAAGACGGGCGAAGCGGGGAACAGCGGAAAGCTTAACAAGCTGACCGCAAAAGAAAGCGCAACGAAAATCGCCATCAACGCCAAGCGTTTAGCGGAAAAACGGGTTTTTAATATTTCTTTGAATTTTTGCATTGATCGCATACCTGCCTTGCTCTTTGTAGGCGCAAAAAACGCCCCGAAGCTTCGGGGCGCAAGATACCACAAAGGAATAAAACAAACTTGTAGTATAGCTTAAAACACACGCTTTTCTCATCCGGACTATACCGTCGGTATCGGAATTGCACCGATTCAAAAAAACGCAAGAGTTTTTCTCGCAGACTTTACTGCCGGTGGGGAATTGCACCCCGCCCCAAAGCTATATATAGTATACTATGATATTAGTTATTTGTCAAGTCAATCAAGGGGAAATCCACGAAAAAAGTACTGCCTTTTCCTATCTCGCTTTCCACGCCGAACACAAAGCCGTGACGCTGTAAAACGGCTTTAACGATAGAAAGCCCCAAGCCCGTGCCTTTAACGGGGCGTTTATGTGTTTCGGACGAACGGTAATACCGTTCCCAAATCGTGGGGATATCTTCGGGTTTGATCCCCGCGCCCGTGTCCGTCACCGCGAAACGGATTAAATTCCCCCCGCTTTTTTGAAGCGTGACTTTGACCGTTTTATCGTCGCCCGTGTAGTTCACGGCGTTGCCGATTAAATTGTACAAAACCTGACCGATTTTCAATTCGTCGCCGCGCGTATACAGCTCGTCTTGTATATCAACCACGAAACGGTAACCCTGCGTTTCCGTCAAATAATCGAAACGGGACAACAGCTCGTGCAAATACGCCGACATATCAAACTCGGTCACGTTGAACGTTTCCAAGCCCGAGTGCATTTTGGAAAGTTCCAAAACGTCGCCAACGAGCGAAGCCAAACGGTCGGCTTCGTCGACGATTACTTGCGCGTGACGGTTGCGTTTTTCGGGAATATCGCCCGAAATTTCCATAATCATAGACGCGTACGCTTTAATCATCGTCAACGGCGTTTTGAAATCGTGCGAAACGTTGGCGATCAGTTCCTTTTGCATACCGTCTAGCTTGGAAAGCTCGTCGCGGGCGTAATTGAGCGTATCGGCAAGCTCCACCATTTCCGAACCGTAATCAGCCCCGTGAAAGTCCACGGCAAAATCGCCCTTGGCAAGCTGACTTGCCTTTTTCGTCATTTCGGTGATGGGCTTGGTAAGCCAGCCCGAAACGCCGCCCGTCACCGCAAAAGAAAGCAAAAACACGAAAAGGGACGTGAACAGCAAACGAAGCCCAAGCTGCTCGACGGAAGCGTTGATAAGATGCAAGGATTTCCCCACGTATAAATACGCTTGACTGCCGTAAAGGGAAATTTCCGCACCGTACACGTATTCGTTCACCCCTTCGTAGACCGCGAACTCGGCTTGTTGGGAAGCAAGCCGTTCTTGCAAGATTTTCAAATTGTCCTGCATATTAAAAGACTCGTCCGCAATCTCTTCAAAATCGGGAAATTGCGGGAAAAGAATATCCCCGTTTTCGGATAAAATGAAAACGTTGACGTCGTAAACCGTCGAAAGATAACGAAGGTGCGCGCTGATATTCCCGCCTGCCGCTACGGGCGGATTTTCGAGCTGGGCTTGGATTTGCGGTCCTTTGTTTTGGAGCTCTCGCGCCGCTTCCCGTTTATACGTTTGCGTCGTGATTATCCATTGACTTAACCCCACCAACAGCACGATAAGCAAAGATAAGGCGGTAAAAACCGACCACAGCAAAAAGTAAATACTCGTGCTGTTTTTTCGGTTATTCCGCCTTACGTTCTTTTCCGTTTTCGTCGCTTGCTTGTCCATTATTCTTCAAATTTATAACCCAACCCCCGCAAGGTAACGATGAATTTTCTATAATCCTTCAAATTCCCGCGGAGCATCTTGATATGCGTGTCCACCGTACGGTCGTCGCCGTAAAAATCAAAACCCCAAACGTCGTATAAAAGCTTTTCTCTCGTGAGCGCAATTCCTTTGTTGCGTACGAGATAGAAAAGGAGTTCGTATTCCTTGGGCGTAAGTTCCGCTTTCACGCCGTCTACGTACACGTTTCTTCCCGCCATATCGATTTCCAGACCTTCAAAGCGTAAAATTTCGTTGCCGTTGCGTTTTTGTCCGCGGCGTTTGGTGACGGCGTTGATTCGCGCCATTACTTCCTTTGGCGAAAAGGGCTTGGTTACGTAATCGTCCACGCCGATTTCAAACGCGAAAAGCTTGTCGTATTCTTCCCCCCGCGCCGAAAGCATAATCACGGGCACGTCCTTGCTTTTTCGGATTTCTTTCACCGCCGAAAAACCGTCTAGGTGCGGCATCATTACGTCCATCAACACGAGATCGTAATCGTTTTCACGGCATTTTTTGACCGCTTCCATACCGTCCGCGGCCTCGTACGCTTCGTTGCCTTCAAACTCCACGTATTCGCGGATTACCCCACGAATCATCTCTTCGTCGTCCACTATTAAAATTTTCATCTCAACGCTCCTTATCTTCAACCAGTATACTATATTTATAACCCAAAAATGTTAAGCTTACAACAAATTATGGTGAAATCTTTGTGAAATTATTTAGATTATAGCATAAAATCCAAATTTTGTCAATATGAAAGGGACGATAATCGTTTACCGTCCCTTTGAGATTTACTCATATTCTTCATAGCTTCTTCTGTTTTCAGGCTGTTCGGGGGGTGGCGCGTGAAAGCCGCGTTTCCCGCCCTGCTTTCTCGGCAACCCAATGTTCACCAAAATGACGTCTTCGCCGATTTTCACGATATTGCGAAGCTCGATAAAAACGCTGTTTTTCTTGAAACCCAAGCTACCGTTGGGCGCAACGATCCCAAGCCATCTATTTTCGGGGTAACAAAGCACGATATCGCATACTTTACCCAGCTTTCTTCCGTCAACCGTGTTAATAACTTCTTTCGCGCGAAGCTCCGAAAACGATAATTCCATTCGTCCACCGCCTTATAATACTTTCTTTTGTATTATATGCGGAAAATCGAAAAAGATTGACTACTTCACTTCCGATTGCGAGCCCGTGGGATTGAGAATACTGTACCCGACGTTGACAAGGTGGTCGGCTACTCTTTCCAAGCCGACAACCGTCGAAGAATAGTACGGGCTTAATTCTATTTTACAATTCCCTTCGGCAAGGCGGGCGTAATGCTTAGACGAAAGCTCGCGCTTTAACCCGTCCACTTCGTTTTCCAAAACCGTAAGCTCGGCAAGGCGGGTACTATCCGCGTCGTCGAACGCTTCGGTTGCGATTTCAAACATACGAAGCACTTTTTCTTGCATTTTTTGCACTTCGGCTTGCGCTTCCGCGGAAAAAGCAAGCTCTTTTCTTTGCATTTCCACGCCGATTTCATAGAAGTTTTCCGCGTGGTCGCCGATACGCTCCAAGTCGTTCAAAACGTGGAAATACGAACCAATCCGCTTTTCGTCCGCTTCGTCCACGAGCGAAGAAAGCTTGATCAAGAACTTGGTCAAGTTCTTGTTGGTAAAGTCGATAATTTCTTCGTTTTCCACGACGGCTTTTTCATAATTTTCGGCTTTTTCCACGCCTGCGCGGAACGCGTTTTGCAAGTTTTCACCCGCCAGCGAAGCCATATATTGCATTTCCTTTTTCACCTGCATAAGCGCGACGGGCGGGGTTTTGAGCAAGCGTTCGTCCACGAATTTGAAACGCCTTTGCTCGTCTTCGCCCTTGGTTTTATCCTTCACGGAAAACTCCGCAAGCTTTACGAGCTGTTTGATAAACGGCAACAAAAGAAGCGATGTGATTACGTTGAAAATTACGTGGAACCAAGCAAGCTGCATTTGCGGATTGTTCGGGATCATACCCTGCAACAATGCAACGGCGAAATCCTTGAAAATCCAAATAAAGATCGTAAAGAAAATCGTACCGATTACGTTAAAGGTTAAGTGAATAAACGCCGTACGCTTTGCGTTCACGTTCGCACCAATACAAGCAAGCACCGCCGTTACGCAAGTACCGATATTCGAGCCAAGCACCAAGAACAACGCGTTTTCAAGCCCCAACGCGCCCTGTCCTACCATTATAATAAAGATACCCGTTGCCGCGGACGAGCTTTGGATAAGTGCGGTAAAGACCATACCGCAAAGAATTAAAAGCAACGGGAAATTTACCGCCTTAAAAATTCCCGAAAACATCTCGTTAATTTCGGGATAACTGTCAAACGCCGAGCCCATTACGTCCAAGCCGACGAAAATCAAACCAAACCCGCAAAGAATACCGCCGATTTGTTTAATTTTGTCCTTTTTGAAGAAGGTCATCATAACGCCGATAAACGCGAACGCCGCCACGACCTGCTTTACGATTTTCAACGACGAAAACGCCACGATAACGCCCGTAATCGTCGTACCGATATTCGCGCCCATAATAATCGACGTCGCTTGGAACAAGGTCATAATTCCCGCGTTTACGAAACCGATTACCATAACGCTCGTTGCGGACGAGCTTTGAATAATCGCGGTCACAGCCGCGCCGATGCCTACGCCCGAAAAACGGTTGCCGCTGATTTTTCCAAGCAAGCGTTTCATTCCGCCGCCCGCACTCTTTTCCAAACCGTCGCCAAGCATATTCATACCAGCGATAAATACGCCGCAACCTGCCAGCAAAATTAAAATTGCCGTTAGTATACCCATTGATTTCTCCTAAACGTAAAAATTTTTTTCCAAGTGGTATTATACTATATTTTGCGCCGTTTTCCAAACGAATACAAGCAAAATTTATATAAAATTTTACACAAATATATTTTTTTATTTTTATAAAAAACACGAACAAATGTTTGACTTTTATTTTCCGTTGCGGTATAATCGTAGTATGATTACGGAAGAAAAGCTGAAAATTTTAACGGAGAGCGCGAAATACGACGTGTCCTGTTCGTCGTCGGGGAGCAAGCGCAAAAACGAAGGCGGGATCGGGAACGGGTACGTTGCAGGGTGTTGTCATTCGTTCACGCCCGACGGCAGGTGTATATCGCTTTTGAAGATACTACTGTCCAACGATTGCGTGTACGATTGCAAATACTGTCCCAACCGCGTTTCGGCGGACGTGCCGCGGGTGAGCGCAACCCCCGACGAAATTTGTCAGCTTACGATTGATTTTTACAAACGCAATTATATAGAAGGCTTGTTTTTGTCTTCCGCCGTTTGGAAAAATCCCGATTATACGATGGAGCGATTGCTGCTCGTCGTTAAAAAGTTGCGGACGGAATATAATTTCCACGGATATATTCACTTGAAAGGTATTCCGCGGGCAAACCCGCTGCTTAATCAAGAAGCCGCGTTATACGCGGACAGAATGAGCTATAATATGGAGCTTCCCAGCGAGCAAAGCTTGAAGCTTCTCGCCCCGCAAAAGGACAAACGCAGCTTACTATTACCGATGCGGCAGCTCACGGCGGAAAAAGCGGCGTTTATCGGGGAAAAGAAAAAGGGTCGGTTTTTACCCGCGGGACAAACCACCCAGCTCATCGTCGGGGCTTCCCCCGAACGGGACGGGCAAATTTTGCGTTTAACGCAAGCGTTATACCGATCGATGGATATGAAACGGGTGTATTATTCTTCCTACGTGCCCGTCGTGCAGGACGTGTTATTGCCTGACAAAGCGGCGGGACAACTTCGGGAGCACCGTCTATACCAAGCGGACTGGCTGTTGCGGTTTTACGGGTTTACGGTGGAAGAAATTTTGCCCGAAGAAGAAAATCTTGCCTTGGATTTCGACCCAAAATGCGCTTGGGCGCTGAAAAATTTACATCTGTTCCCCGTGGAAATCAACCGCGCACCCTTAGAAAGCTTATTGCGCGTACCGGGGATCGGCGTACGGGGCGCGCATAAAATTTTGCAGGCGCGGCGGTATACCAAGCTCACCTTTTCAGACCTTGTAAAAATGAAAATCTCTTTGAAACGGGCGAAACATTTTATCACCTGCGACGGCAAGTATTGTGGCGAAAAAAACGAATACGCGGTGAAAGGCTTACTCGTCGCCGCGGAAAATCAAGATAGCGCAACGCAAGTGGATATGTTTTCGCTTTTGCCCGAGCCGCAACTCATACCCGAACGGAAAATACGCCTTTCCGATCGAGCCAACGCAACGAAAGCCTTAACGGGCGAATTATAGGATTATGTTATATTTATTTGACGGCACGGAAAAGGGATTTTTAACGGCGTTTTTGCTTGCGTTTACGGACGAGAACGCAATCGTCAGCTCGCGGCAAGAACAAATGCTGCTTTGGCAAACGCTTATATCCGTACAAACGGACGAACAAAAAGCGGAAAAGGTCAAACGGCGTTTGGCGCAATTTGACCGCGAAGCTTTATCCGAGCTTTCGCTGTTGCTTCGCTCGGAGGAAGAAGACTGCGAGCAGGTCGCGTTCGCGTATTTGCGCTATCTTGCAAACAGCAAACGCCCCGTGCGCAACGATTTAGCCAACGAAGCGGTGTTTGCCGCCGATAGGTATTTGCGGAAAATTCGTTTTGAAATTCACCGTTTTCACGGCTTTATCCGTTTTATGGAAACGCAAAGCGGCGCGCTTTACGCGCCCTTTTCCCCCGACAACGATATATGCGATTTGCTCCTGCCCCATTTTCGGGCAAGACTGCCGAAATACCCCTTCGTTTTGCACGACGTTAAGCGCAAAAAGGCGGCGGTGTACGACGGCGAAAACGGTTTTCTCGCGCCCCTTGCGCAGGCGGACGTTTTGATTTCGGCAAGCGAAGCGGGTTGGCAATCACTTTGGAAAGAGTATTACGCCTCCGTGAATATCCCTTCGCGCGAACGGTTGAAGCAAATGCGTGGATATATGCCCGCACGGTACTGGAAGTTTATGCCCGAACGCCAACCGCCTACAAATTGACCGAATATACCCCCTTTTTTGTAAAAAACAAAGGAAAAAGATTTTAGAAGCGTTGACAAACGCTGTATAAATAATGTATAATATCTTTAACGGCAAAGACGAAAAGCGTTTTGTCTTTGCTTTTTTTACTTTTCACGAGAGAGGAACGATCGTATGAAACTTGTGTCTGATTATTTCGGTTGTATGGTCTTTAACGACGCCGTAATGAAAGAACGGCTTTCCGAAGACGTATACAATACCTTGAAACGGACGATGGAACACGGCAGAAGCTTAAACTTATCCGTAGCCAACGCCGTTGCCGCCGCCATGAAAGACTGGGCGGTGGAGCTTGGCGCGACGCATTACACGCATTGGTTCCAGCCGATGACGGGTATTACCGCCGAAAAACACGACAGCTTTATCTCCCCCGCAGGCGGCGGTAAAGTGATTATGGAATTTTCAGGTAAGGAGCTTGTCCGCGGCGAAACGGACGCTTCTTCCTTCCCGTCGGGCGGGTTGCGCGCGACCTTTGAAGCCCGCGGCTATACCGCTTGGGACGCGACTTCCTACGCCTTTATCAAAGACGGCGTGCTTTGTATTCCCACGGCGTTTTGCTCGTACGGCGGGGAAGCGTTGGACAAGAAAACTCCCCTGCTCCGTTCAATGGAAGCACTCAACCGCCAAGCAATGCGCGTGTTGAAGCTGTTTGGAAACGAAGAAGTCACTTCCGTCAAAACGACGGTCGGACCTGAACAGGAATATTTCCTTGTGGATAAAGAGCTTTTCCGCAAGCGTAAGGATCTCACCTATACGGGACGTACGCTCTTCGGGGCGAAACCGCCCAAGGGTCAAGAAGTCGAAGGGCATTATTACGGCGTTATCAAGCCGCGCGTGCAAGCGTTTATGAAGGATTTGGACGAAGAGCTTTGGAAACTCGGCGTTTTGGCAAAGACCGAGCATAACGAAGCCGCGCCTGCCCAGCACGAGCTTGCGCCTATCTTCGCCACGACGAATATTGCCGCCGATCATAACCAGCTCACGATGGAAATTATGCAAAAGATCGCCAAAAAGCACGATTTCGTTTGTCTTTTGCACGAAAAACCCTTTGAAGGCGTGAACGGGAGCGGTAAGCATAACAACTGGTCGATTTCGACGAGCACGGGCGTAAATCTCTTTGAACCTGGTGAAACGCCTTACGAAAACGCGCAATTTTTACTCTTCCTTTGTGCAGTTATCAAAGCGGTAGACGAATATCAGGAACTTTTGCGTATCTCCGTGGCTTCCGCAGGTAACGATCACCGTTTGGGCGCGCACGAAGCTCCCCCCGCCGTCGTATCCATTTTCCTTGGCGACGAATTGACGGGCGTTTTGGAAGCGATTGAAAAGGACGAAGCGTACGGTGCGAAAGAAAAGGAATTGATGCGTGTCGGCGTACATACCCTGCCCAAATTCCCCAAGGACACGACGGATAGAAACCGTACTTCCCCCTTTGCGTTCACGGGGAATAAGTTTGAATTCCGTATGCTCGGCTCGTCCGCGTCCATTTCCGAAGCAAACACCGTCATCAACACCGCCGTAGCGGAAATCTTGAAACGGTTTGCCGACGAGCTTGAAAACACCGAAGACTTTGAAAAATCCTTACACGATTTAATCAAGCGCGTATTCACCGCGCATAAACGCATTATTTTCAACGGCAACGGGTACGACGATAAATGGTTACAGGAAGCCAAAAAACGCGGACTTTGTAATCTTCCCACCACCCCCGACGCGCTCGCGCGGTATCTTGATAAAAAGAATATCGAGCTGTTCACGGCGCATAAGGTGTACACGGAAAAGGAAATGCAGTCGCGTTTGGAAATTTTCTTGGAAGACTATTGTAGTATCGTAGCAATCGAAGCGCGGACGATGCTTGAAATGGCGAAAAAGGATATTTTGCCTGCCGTAAGCGAATACTTACAAACGGTGAGCAACACCTTGCTTTCTAAAAAAGCGGTGGGTTTGAATTTGGATTGCAACTACGAAGAAGATATTTTGCAAAAGCTTTCTACGCTTCTTTCCAAAGCCTACGCCGAAGTGAAAACGCTTGAAGCGGGATTGAAAAAGTCCGAGCTTTTGACGGACGTTGCAACGCTTGCGGCGTTCTGTAAAGAAAGCTTACTTTCTACGATGGAAAAATTACGCGCGTACGCAGACGAAATGGAGTCGTTGGTATGCGCCGATTACTGGCCTTTCCCGACCTACGGCGAATTGTTGTTCGGCGTAAGCGAATAAGGAGAATACTATGTTCGACGCAAAAAAAACAGCCGCGAACGTCGTGGCGTGGATTCAAGAATGGTTTGAAAATAACGGTAAGGGCTGTAACGCCGTTATCGGAATTTCGGGCGGCAAGGATTCGAGCGTGGTTGCCGCGCTTTGCGTAGAAGCCCTCGGCAAGCAGCGCGTCATCGGCGTTTTGATGCCTAACGGCGAGCAAAGCGATATCGATTGCGCCCAAGCGCTCGTCAAGCATTTGGGAATTGAAAATTATACCTGCAATATCCGCAAAAGCGTAGACGGCGTTTTGGAAAGTATGGAAAAAGCGGGTGTGGAAATCAGCCGTCAAACGCGCGTGAATTTACCACCGCGTATCCGTATGGCAACCTTGTACGCCATTTCGCAATCGAAAAACGGTCGCGTTGCCAACACTTGCAATCTTTCCGAAGACTGGGTAGGCTATTCCACCCGTTACGGCGACGCCGCAGGCGATTTTTCCCCGCTTGGGAAACTGACCGTGCAAGAAGTTAAAGCAATCGGAACGGAGCTGGGACTGCCCGCGTTTTTGGTCGATAAAGTACCGTCCGACGGATTGAGCGGAAAGACGGACGAAGATAATCTCGGCTTCACCTACGCAGTTCTCGATAAATATATCCGCGAAGGTGTGTGTGACGACGAAAGCGTAAAAGCGAAAATCGACCGACTGCACAAAATGAACGAGTTTAAGCTCAAACCCATTCCCTGTTTTGAATATCAAGCATAAAAAAACGTTTCCCGAAATCGGGAAACGTTTTTTTATTCTTCTACGATGACGAGCAAATCGTAAACTTCTTGCCCGCCATAAATTTCATAGGCTTCGGTATCGGGATATTCCTTTTGCATCAAATCCTGCACCGCCGCTTTTTCTTCGTCGGTCACCGTTTTGCCGTAAACGATAATCGCGTAATCTTTATCCTTGACGTTCAGCTTCTCCAAAAGCGCGGTAAGCGCGGCAAGCTTGGTTTTTTGACAGGTCAGCATTGTATGGTCGGTAAAGCCCATATATCCGTCTTTTTCGACTTCCACACCGTTCACGCTCGTCGTGCGGACGGCTTTCGCAATCATACCCGTCGTCGTGTTTTGCATACTTTCCCAAAGCATTGACGCGATCCCATCGGGGTCGTCTAAACCGTAATCCAACATAGAAAGTGCGGAATAGCCTTGCCCGATATTCTTGCTTTCCACCACGCGCACGTCCGCTTTTTCGTACATTTTCGCCGCTTGCTTCGCCGCAAGCACGACGTTGCCGTTGTTGGGTAACACGAAAATATACTCGGCGTTCACTTCTTCAAAGGCGTGGATAAAATCATCTGCGGACGGGTTATTCGTCTGCCCGCCTGCAATTACGTAATCCGCGCCCATATCCAAAAAGGTTTGTTTCAACCCGTCGCCCGTCGCCACCGTTACGGTTGCGTATTTGCGACGCTCACTCTTTTGCGGTTGCGCGGCTATATCCGCGGACTCGTCGTGCTGTAAGGTCATATTTTCAATTTTAACCGTTAAAAATTCGCCGAATTTTTGGCAATGCTCTAATACCTGCCACGGGGTAAGCGTATGCACGTGAACCTTGACGATCGTACCCGTTTGGAATGCAACGATGGAATCCCCCACCGTTTCTAAAAACGCGATCAAATCCCCGACCGAGAAATTTGCTATATCCGTTTTCGCGTGTTGGAGCTGCAACAAAAGCTCGGTACAATACCCGAACTCCATCACCGAATTTTCGTTGAATTTGGAAAAATCGAGAGTTTTTTGCGAAGAAGCGGACGAAACGGAAATCTCTTCTAAAAGCTCCGCGCCGCCGAGTGCTTTGCAAAAGCCTTCGGTAATATACACAAGCCCCGCACCCCCGCTGTCAATGACGCCCGATTCTTTGAGTACGGCGAGAAGATCGGGGGTTTTTTGCAAGGATTTTTTCATTTCCGTAAGGTAACCCGCAAAAAATTCTTCCACCGTCATTTCGTCGTGAAGCTTTACGCAAATATTTTCCACCGCTTCGCGCGCCACGGTCAAAATCGTACCTTCGACGGGGTGTGCGACCGCGTTATACGCGCATTTCACGCCCGTTTTTAAGGCGTTGCTAAACTGCAACAGGTCGGCGTAATCCAAGCCAGCCAAGCCTTCGGAAAGTCCGTAAAAAAGCTGAGATAAAATAACGCCCGAATTCCCCCTTGCACTAAGCAACATACCCTGCGCCATTGCGTAAGCTTTGTCGCAAAGCGCGAAACATTCGTCCTTTTTCAAGCGTTCAAAACCGCCTTGCAACGTTAAAAACATATTTTCGCCCGTATCGCCGTCGGGAACGGGAAATACGTTCAAATCGTTTACTTCTTGCAAATTCGCTTGCAAATTCGCAACGCCACCGAAAATCATTTTTTCAAACGCCGCGCCGTCTATCATTTTTCTTTCGTCGATAAAAGACAAAACAGTATCTCCTTATGATTTACTATGAAAAGCGACCTTCAATCGGAAGTCCATTTAATATTGTAACATATTTTTATGACTTTTGCAAGTGTTTTATCACAATAAAAAAAGCCGATTTTTTCGGCAATTTTTATCTTATTAACCAAGTAACACGTCCATAACGAGCATTAAACAAAAACCAACGAGTAAAGCGTAGGTCGCGCCCCGCTCCCCGCCGTGCGCGTGCGTTTCGGGGATCATTTCGTCGCTGATTACGTACAACATCGTTCCGCCCGCAAATGCTAACGCAAAAGGCAAAATCACCGAAGCGATACTTACGGCAAAATAACCGAGTAGCGTACCCACGACTTCGACGAAACCCGTAATAAGCGCGCATACGAGCGTTTTTTTCTTGCTCACGCCCGCCGCGAGCATCGGTCCTATAATGACCATTCCTTCGGGAATATTTTGTAAGGCGATACCGCCCGCAATGATCAACGCTTGCGCCGTGTTCCCCGTACCGAAGCCCACGCCCGCCGCGATCCCTTCGGGCAAATTGTGGATAGCGATCGCCATTACGAACAATAAAACCTTGTTCAAATTCGCGTTATTATGCGATTCCGTGTCCGCGCCCATAAGCTTATGCAAGTGCGGCACGAGCTTGTCCACGAAATTCAAGCACACCGCGCCCGCGAATATGCCGATAACGGTCACGAGCAAACCCCAGTCCCCGCCGTAATCCAGCGCAGGCAAAACAAGCCCGAATACCGCTGCCGCAAGCATTACGCCCGCCGCAAACGAGAGTACGATATCGGCAAATTTATGCGTTACGTTCTTAAAAATAAAACCGATCACCGCGCCGATCACAGTCGCGCCGCCAACGCCGAGCGCGGTCAATAATACCGTTTCCATACCAATCTCCTTTGACTATATTATACGTCTTTTTATTAAGCTTGTCAAGCGTCGTAAAAGCGAAATTACATACCAAGCCTTCGGCTTAGATAAAAAAGCCTAAAACGAATTATTCGTTTTAGGTCTTTTTTTTTGGTGGAGCGTGTCCATTCAAATCCGAACCAACGGACGAACTTTCGTACTCTGACAAGAGCACCGTTTTCGTTCCGTCTTTATAGTTAAAAGTAAATGTTATTTTGTCGTCGTAAAGATAGATTGCGTTTATAAAATTATCAATCAAGCACTTTTTATCTTCTATCTCCTTAATATCCAGTTTTCTAAATCGCTCTATCCCAAAACGTATTTGTTCTCGCGTTAAAAGCGGTCTTTCGATTTGCTCTTCCAAAATAGCCACTTCCAATTCGCTCTTTTGCGTTTCCAACTCAGCCAACCTATCACGCGTAGAATCAAAGATAACCCCTTGCTCTATCGCTTGAATAATATTTGCAATCTTTTTTAATACGCCCGACATTTGCGCTTTTAATTGCGGCAGACGGGGATTTGTTGCCGTTTGCAAATTAAACAGTTCCTCGACAAGATACTCTATGATTTTCTCATCGTTTACAATTTCAAACGCTTTTTCCACCGCTAAGTTTTCTATCCATTCTTTTTGCACAGTCTTTTTATTGCATAAATGTTTTTTCGCTTTTACGCATTTATAGTACCGATGCACTACGCCCGTCCTACTCGTACCAGATTCACCTACCATATACGCACCACATTTACCGCAAAATAGCTTTGTCGTGAGTAAATAATCATCTTCCGCTTTGTGGCGGGCAGGTGCGTGTTTATTCAATTTTAAGCGCTGTTGAACTCTCTCAAATAAATTTTTGCCTATAATTGCTGGCGTAGCATCGGCAATCACAATATCCGCGTATTTATAATCACCTATGTACCTACGGTTTGAAAGCATATATTGAACGATATTATAAGAAAATTTATTTCCGTATTTGGTTTTTAATCCTTTGGAATTCAAATACTGTACAATCTCTTTAATCGTTTTCCCTTCCGCATACATTGTAAACACTTCTACCACAATGGGTGCAGCTTTTTCATCTATTGACAGCTTTTGATTCTCATCAACATAATACCCGTAAGGATTTTGCCCTCCATTCACTTTTCCTTTTAATGCATTTTCAGTTAACCCACGTTTAATTTTTACGGAAAGCTCTGCGGAATAATATTCCGCCATACCTTCCAACATAGATTCTAAGATTATCCCTTCCGGACCTTCGCTTATATTTTCTTTTGCGGAAATCACCTTAACACCGTTTTTCTTTAAAATATGCTTATAATGTGCCGAGTCATATCTATCTCGCGAAAATCTATCTAATTTCCATACGAGAACAACATCGAAACAGCCTTTTGCACTATCCTTTATCATACGCCGAAATTCGGGACGGTTATCCGTTCTTGCCGACAACGCTCTGTCTATGTAATTCCCAACAACCGTTATCCCCGTTCTTTCCGCGTAATCCATGCATTCCCGAAGCTGGCCTTCTATACTCGCTTCATTTTGTTTATCCGAAGAAAACCTCGCATAAATTACTGCGTTCATTCTTTTCTATGTTCCTCCATCATTTTTCTTAAAATTTCTTTCAATCTTGCATTCGCCTGCGTTTTCGGGTCAAAACACAGTTCAATAAAATCTACCACTCGTTTCTCCAATTCTGCTTGCACATACCGTTTTCTATCAAGACTCTTATCTATTTCTATTTCTTTTTCCCCCTTGCAGTTTTCCACTTTTCAAACTCCTTTTGAATTTGCTCGTCTTTGAACATCTCTTGGATTTTCGGCAGGAGCATACGCGCCAAAGTTTCGAGTTCAAAATCGGGAATACCCGTATTATTTTTCTGCTTTTTCGACACTTAACCCCTCCTACTTCCTTTGACTTTTCCATAGGCGGGGTTCGTCTTTGCTTTTTCTAATTTCTTATATTTCAAATCTCCTTATTTTAATATTTTATAGGTAATGCAACCGTACTTTTAACGGAAAGATAAGCACGGTTGCCCTATTTTATAATTTTTCTCCTTACTAATTCCCGAAAATTACGGGTGTGTTAAGCACTATATTGTGTTCCGCTGTGATTGTTCTTCTTTAAGCGTTTGGTATCCAATTCGTATTAAATCTACCTTTGCAATACCTTTCGCTTTTAAGAACGAAGTAATTTCGTTGAACTCTTCAACGGGAAGTCGCGTATTGAATTGCTTGGTTGCCTTTTCACGCTCTTCCTTGTGCAAAAGTTCATACTTTTGTCTTGCTTTTTGTTTCGGCGTTAATTGTTTTTCCATTTGACTTTCTCCTTAAATTTTAATCACGTATATTATACCGTGCTATCACGGTATTGTCAAGTGTTTTGTTTGAAACGTTTAAAAATTTCTTTCGGGGTATTAGGGGTTGCCCCTAACGAGGAGATTTGTAAAATCGTGTATTTGGCAAGCCAAATACGTTCCTCGCTATACACCGATAAGATATACATTATTGATATTACATTGTTATTTTTCTCCTTTGTCCTTGTGGACGTTTTGGTAAAGGCGGTATCCGCTTTACCCGTTCAATTTGCAGTCAAACTGCAAATTCTTAACCTGCTCACCATTTTGCCTACTCTCGCCCATATTTTTCGGCTATGGACAAACCGTTTTTAGTGCATTGGACTCACCTCCTTGTTGATTTTTGTATAAGAAAATCCCACGGTTTTTACTCCGTGAGACTCCTGATTTTTATTCAGTTATTTTCGTCCCCTCACTATATAGCGACGGGCGTTCCCTTTTTATGCGCGACTTTTGAAAAAATTTTTATTTTTCTTTTCAAAAACTTAAATTGTTTTTTAATTGATATAATAACACTTCTTTGTAAAACGAATCTTCTTCCATTTCAAGCCAAGCAATCGCCGACTTTTTATCCAAGTTAAATCCCTTTCCAAAATATTCAAACATTCGCTTATGCGAACCCGAAAAAGGACGCGCTGTTAAGCGCTTCACATTTTCTTCAATCGGCAATCTATAATTGATAGATGGATTCGTATTCAAAAGCGATTTTCCGTTATCAAAAATCGGTGCAGGTCGATATTCGCCGTCCACGGACATGATTACACCTAAATTATGAAAATGCCTATCTTCATTAAGCGTAATATAATCCGCTGTAAACACTCTGCTAAAATACGACGATAAATCTAATCCTATGACGTCTTTGAAAAAGTCTAGAACGTACTTCGCCGATTCCTCTATACCTTTCATCAAACGAATTGCCTCGTGCAAGCGTTGACCTGTAATATTCACGTGCATTCTATCCAACGTGACAAACGTTTCATCGGGAGTAATAAAAGTCTTACTCCTGCACGCACGCTTTCCATTGACAAGACCACGCTCATATAAAACGTATTCTTCTTTCGGCATATCGGTAAAAGTCAATAATTTGGAAACCAAATATTCAACAATATCTTCTTCCCCTTCATTGTTTGTCTTATACCAGTACCCATCCGAAAAATATTTCATCTGCGTACCATCGCTCGTTCCGTCGGTATCAACCAAATAATCATCCGTTAATCTTATATCAAAATCAAGTTTAGACATTTCTAAATCTCCTCGGCGCTACGTCCTTCCATCTTAAATGTTCACCGCGAAACTGTATCCATAAAAAATCGTTATAAGAAACCCCGTGTGTCTTTCTTACAATCTCCAAAGGGTCGTAAAAAGCTACGCCGATTTTTTTAAGTAATGCGTCTAACTCCGCGCGGTTATCTTCCCAGCATCTCATTTTCAAAATCTCTGTTAATTTGAACACGTCCATTTCTTCTACGGGGAATATTTGTTTGATAGGGTGATTTTTAACAAAACGCTTCACGTATACTCGCATATTCTCAACGTGAACTTCGGAAACAGGCTCGTCTTTCCAATAGCAAGTAAACCCAACGTTATCCCATTTACGCATATACGGCGGTCTATTGTCTTTTTCCTTACAAACAAACTCCATATCAAGAACTTGACATATCTTCTCCAACGTCTGCATACTCGGTACAAACGCCTTACTCTCTATTCTCCCTATCGTTGACTGCGGAACTCCGCATGCCTGCGCCAACTTCGCCTGCGAAAGTCCTAATTCTTTTCTTCTTTTTACAATGCTTTCTACTGTTAAACCTATCATTTCGTTTCTCCTTACAGTTATATAATAGCATAAACGCTATTAAAAAGCAACTATTTTTTAGATTTTTTATTGTATATCTTTTGAAAATTTTTTATTCTCGCTTTTTCTTCCTTTTCTAAAATCGGGATTACGCGCGACTCAATAAACTCTTCTTCCGTCGTTTTCTTTTTTAACCGTTTGACGATTTTCTTTAATTCTTCGTTCGCTTTGATATACGAATTACCTTTCGGCGTCGGGAATAGCTCCATGCGCCGATACATTTCTTTGAATAGTTCCATAAACATAAATTGAAACCCAAGCAGTAAATGCCCATATTTCCTTATCCGCTTGGCGTAATATTTCATACCAATTCTCGTCCACGTCGATTTCTTCTTTCCCAGTAGCCGTATAATACGTATATCTATATTTTTTCCCCTTATCTTCTTCCATTTCGCTCCTCTTGTCGATTTTTATCAAATATTGCAAACAAATGTTCGTGCTGAAAGGTGTTTTTTTGGGGCTACTTGCTCGGCAGCCCCTATTTTCATCGACAATATTTCTCTCTCACCCTTCGTGCCCATAATAATCCACGACACTATAAGTCCTATTGAAAGCCTATGTGTTGAGTTATTCCATCTAATATCGCCTCATATATACGTTTATCACCCATTGCAAAGAATGCGGTGTCAACCACAAGCTTGTAATGCTTTGGGACGGGCATAAAGACGATAAAGAAGTAAAAACGTCGAAGGTTGACCGCGGTTATACGGATTATTCGGAAGAATACGTTTTGTCGGAAGCAGAAAAAGTCAATTACGAGTTTTGAAAAATAGCGCGGAAGGCGTTGATTTTTAAGGGAAATCACTCCCCAAAAACTCCCCAATTTGCTCCCCATTCCCCAAAACGACAAGATTTAGGGCAGTTAAATATGCGCAAATCGAACATATTTACAATAAAAAATGAACATTTCAAACAGTCTTCTGTTCAAAATGTTCATTTGTCTAACACTTATAAAATAGCTATCCTTTCATAAAGAAATGGAAACCCTAAAAGCTATTTATCCACTTTACCGTTTTTGTGGAAGCAATTTAGAAGAATCGGAATCTTCATTTTTTCTTATATTGCTAATCAACACCGCTATCAAAACGCAGGCAAATGCAATCGCATACTGCAAAGTAAATACGTTTTCTTGCAATAAAATCGCCCCAATTATAGCAGAAAACAACGGCTCGGAGAGTTTTACTATAAACAAGTACGACAAATCGTTCTTTTGTACGACGGTATACCAAATACTATAACTTACAATCGTTGCAAAAAGTATGTAGATACCAATCCCACCGCCAAGCCAACTAATCGAACGCAATTTTCCTCCACATACAAGCCCTACTACCGTCAGTAACGCGCCGCCTGCAATTTGGGAAATGCCCGTTGTCCAAAGCGGATTTACTTTTTCACAAAACTTTTTGCATATCACGTTTGCAATCACCGTAAAAACGGACGCGCAAATGATTAAAATTTCGCCTATCCCCAAACTTATTTGCAACGAATGCACGTTTAGCGCAATAATACCGCCAACACCAAAAAGCGCCGCAACAAGTTTATTTGCACTAAACTTTTCAATTTTTATAAATAAAAAAGAAAAGCAAATAAAAAATAACACGCCGAGCTGTTTTAGAAGTGCGGTTTTTGAACTGTCCGTATAAGAAAGCCCTACGTACGTACACGCATAATGCAAGCTTATCGCCACCAATCCCATCAAGAAAACGCCAGCCCATTCTCTTTTCGTGGTTATATTTATCGGCGTTTTTTTTGCTTTACAAAACAGAGAAATGATGCTTCCGCTTATTAAAAATCGTAAACCCGCAAACAAAAACAGGTCAGGGAAAAACGTCCCGTTCACCCCAAATTCCTTATAGGAAAATTTTACACTTGGATACAACGAGCCCCATAAAAACATGACAGTAAGCGCTAATATTACCGTTTTTTTCTTACTCATTACTTGCCTCACTAGATTTTCTTCATCGCGTCTACAATCGTTCTGCTTGTACGCAAATCCAATTGTTCCATTGTACTGCTTTCCGTATATCTATCCACGCAAAAAGCAATTTGTCCGCCAAGAATAGGATTGAGAATTCTCGAAAGCTTTCCCCTGCTTCCTGCCGCATGATAGCTCACAGGCGTTTTCAATGCTTTTTTCAAAGCGAGCATTGTGTTCAAGCTTTCTATCATTTCCTCGTCCGTGTTTGCGATCGTTACAATTTTGATAATATCGGGGTTACGTTTTTCTAAAAATAACGCCAAATCCACCACTTGCTTACAGGTCATAGGGATACCCGGATGACAGGACAATAATATCTCTCCCCCAATACCATGTATGCGTTGAATGAGATTTTTTTGCTTTTCAATCACGGTTTCATCCGTAACAATTTCCCTTGGATTCCCTTTGGTAAAAGAATATTTATCTTCGCCGCAAAAGCCTGTTTTGGACGGCAAATGATAGGTATAACCCTGTATATCTACCCCTGCCGCACCTGCTTCTATCGCGCATAAAAATGATTCCACCCGTTCTTCCTCTGAAAATCCTGCGTTTGACCAATCGCATTTAGAATTGTAATTGAGCGCAAGCACGGGCAATTTTGACGAGCTGATGATGCGTTTTAATGTTTCTACGCTTGTATCTTCCAAGCACGACATATGCAAATCGATCATATCCGCGCCGCCATATAAACAGTTTTTAATTTCCGCAATCGCTTTTATTGCAGTTTCTTCCCGAACCACCCCTGCAAGAGCAGGTGCGTTTATAGACGATAAACTTTTCATTTTATTTTCAATACCACTTTGCCCGTATTTTCAAAACGTTCCAAAATTGCTTGTGCTTCGTTGACTTCTTCCATAGGCAATACCTTATAAATAGACGGCTTAATTGTGCCTTTTTCTAAATGTCCCCACATTGTTTCGACCAACCCATTCAAAATCTCCGCTTTCATTTGATTCGTACGATTACGAAGCATACTACCAACCAAATGCAACCCTTTCGTGAGCAAAGGACGAAGTTTGATATTCGTTTCAATTCCTGCCAAAGTGGAAATGACTACCCAATATCCCCCACGTGCCATAAACGGCATTGCTTTGCCTAAATCCTCACCGCTCAAACAGTCCATACAAACGTTGACGGGTTTCCTCTCTTTTTCCAAACGCTCAAAGACTTCGGGAATACTTTCCTTTTCCTGCACAATGATATAATCCGCGCCTAAATTCTTAATATTTTCCGCTTGCTGATAGGTTTGAACACTCGTAACGACGTATGCGCCGGCCGCTTTCCCCATAGGGATCGCAGCGCTTGCAAGTCCGCTTGCCCCAGCCGCCACGTATAATACCTGCCCTGCCTTTAACTGCCCTTCGTAAAACAAATTGAGATAGCTTGTCGCATACGCTTCGGGAAGCACAGCCGCTTCTTCAAACGTTATATTTTTAGGAATGGGCATCAAAAGCTCGTAAGGAATGGCGATTTTTTCCGCGTATGCGCCACCGCCAACGAGCGCACATACTTTATCTCCAATCTTAAATGTAGCGTTCGCTTTCGCGTTTTCGCCCATATCCACGATAACGCCCGAAAGTTCTAACCCCGGCCAAGTCGGCCAACCGGCGGGCGAAGGATACGTCCCTTGTTTTTGCAATAAATCCGCACGATTTAACGCCGTGGCGTAAATTTCCACTAAAACTTCGTTTTTGTTCATAGTCGGTTCAGCTACTTCCTGCCAAACCATTTTTCCGTTTTCTACTAAACACGCTTTCATTATACATTCCTCCAATCGAATACCGTTCCCATCGGGAAATTTTTATCTTCGCAAAGTTGTTTGTAAATTTCAGGCGCGCTTTCAGGCTTTACCACTCTTGAAACCATCGGCAACACCTGTACCTTTTTCGCTGATATCAAATCTAATATCGCACGGCAATCGTCGTGATGTGTCCAATGATGTGGATAACTTTCCACTTTCGGTCTTACAAAGTTATGTGCGCCAATCAACTTTACCCCAGGTTTATGCACTTTTTGATAATAATCCACCGCGCAATCGGAAACGCGAGTACAACCGAGCAAGGAAATCCTGCCCATCCAAGACGCACAATCAAGCGCCTGCGACATAGCCTTGGAAACGCCTGTAACTTCTACACAAGCGTTCACGCCCTTGCCTTTTGTTATCTTTTTTACCTGCTCCACAAAATCTTCCGCAGACGGATCTAACGCGTAATCCGCGCCGAGCTTTAACGCAAGCGCACGCCTTTCGGGATTTAAGTCTACGGCAATTAAAGGATTCGCACCCGAACAAGAAAGGAACTGTACAGCAAACATGCCTAAAAGACCAAGCCCCATTACCATCGCCGATTCACCAAGCTCTAATTCAAGTTTTCTAACACCGCCGAGTCCCATCGTTGCAATTACGACAAAAGCAGCCTCTAATGAATCAATGGTATCATCCTCGACTTTAGTAACTTTTTCTTGCGGTACGACATTATACGACGTATGCTTGCCATGGTAAACGAGTACCCTATCACCTACCGAAACGGTTTTTACGTTTTCGCCTATTTGCTCCACGATACCAACGCCACAATACCCTAATGCCATAGGAAACCTTTGGGCTGTATTATCCGACGCTGTAATGCACGCCCGTTCCGTACCGCTACTTACTACTGTATATTCCATTTTTACTAATACATTTTCTGCATATAGTAAGGGGACTTCTTCCTCTAAATACTCCGCGGTATAAGGTTTTGTAAAAATAATAGATTTTCTTTTCATCTGACTTTCCTTAATCACTTGCTTTCATCGACAATGTTCTACCACCGTCAATAATATATGTTTGCCCCGTAATAAAACCCGCTTTTTCCGAAACTAAAAAGGTAACTAAATTGGCAATATCGCTTGCGTAACATTTTTTGCCTAACAAGTTCGAATTATATACGTACGGGGATTCGTCGTTCTCACCAGGTCTTTGCACAATACCAGGCGCAACGGAGTTGACGTTTATTTTATGAGGGCCAAGCTCTTTCGCCAAGGTTTTTGTGAGCGAAATAACCCCGCCTTTCGACGCCGCATAATCACAACAAGTTTTTAAGCCGTTCATTGCTACCGCCGACGAGAAATTGATAATTTTCCCACCTTCTCCTTGTTTAATCATCACTCTTGCAGCAGCTCTGCTCACCCAAAACGCACCATATAAATTTATCTTTAAAACCCTATCGATTACGAAATCTTCTTGTTCGACCAACGGAACGTACTTTGCTTCTTTCCCTGCAACTCTCGCACTGCCACCTGCAATGTGAATAGATATATCTAAACGTCCAAAGTCTTTTACAATCGTTTCTACAGCTTCGTCTACGCTTTTGGATTCCGTAACGTCCATTACGTAACCTTTTGCAACGCCGCCGATTTCAGCAATTCTATTTAGCGTATTTGCTATCGTCGTTTCGTTGATATCGCAAACGGCAATTTTTGCGCCTTGCTTTGCAAGCATAACCGCAGTTTCTCCGCCGATATATCCGCCTGCGCCAGTGATAAGCGCCACCTTTCCTTCAAACTCTAACATATTTCATTCTCCTTTCAATTTCTATATATTATTTGTCCGTTTTTCACGGTCATTCTACAAACATAACCTTTTTCGCTTGTAAGTGAATTTCCAGCTCTGTCCTGAATCGCAATTTTTGTATCTGTCCATTTCATAACGGACAACGTCGCAACCGCCCCAACTTGCAATCCAAACCACATTTCTTTATTCACGGCTTTTGCTGCATTTAGCGTTACTGATTTGAAAATGTTTTCTTCCTTCATTCCGCAAAGACGGGCTATACTCATACACATAGGCAAGCCATAAACACCGCCTCGTACGTATGCGCTGAATTTCGTAATATCCGAACTGATTACATCTGGAATATAACCGCTTTCGATCGCTTTTCGCAAAATTTCAAAATCGGTATGTACCCCGCCTGCCATACCCGCATCGATAATCACGCCTTTCTCTTTTGCTGTTTTATAAGCTATGTAATCATTTTCATTAATCGTATGGTATACACCGTGGTATGCGTGCGTAATAATATCTCCTGACTGCAAAATATCCACAATTTTTTCCATTTCAACAGGAGAGTAGGAACAATGCACCATTACCTTCAAGTTGTTTTCTCTCGCAAAAGCGCAAGCCAAACCGAAATGTTTCTCTGTCGTTCCATTTTTTAAGCTCTCGTCGAAATAGACTTTTACCCCTACAACTCTTTCTCCGTACAAGCTTATTCTTTCCTGCATTTTTTCATAGTCGAGCGAATCGCCTTTTAGCATCATTGGAATAAATACTGCTGTTTGAACACAAAGGCTATCCAAGTTTGATATTACCGTATTTTCCGCGCAAGCATCAACAGCATATGTTACGCCAAATGGGATTGTGGACATATCCGCAGGGAAACCAAAACTCTTGTTACCCATTTCCGATAAATGCGTATGAATGTCTATAAGCCCCGACGATATAATACAATCAGAGCAATCTATCTCCATTGTATCTTCATTCTCAATACAGGTATTAATCGCCGTAATTTTGTCATTTTCGATTAATAAATCAGCGTCGAAAAACTCTTCCCCGTCAAATATTTTACCAGCCTTGAATAGTATTTTTGCCATTAAAGCTTACGCCCCCTACTATTTTATCCAATACCTTTTGAACAATATAATCGTGTTCATATGTAAAAGGATTTTTCTTCTCTCCTATGATGTAAGCATAAAAATCTTGCATCATTTCGTCGTATCTACCATTCACCGAATCTTCTTCGATTTTTTGTATTTCTTTACAATCCGAATAAGTCTTCGCCATTCCTCTATCGCTATATGATAAATAGCAAGGACGCTCTATCGGTTTTATCTCTATCGTCCCTTCGCTTCCCGAAACGACAAACTGTCTTCTACCAAATCCGTTTACTTCTACCGACGAAATAAAAATCCTCGCAAGTGCCTTATCGTATTCTAATACAGCAAGATTATTATCCTCAAAATCAACGCCGTCAAGGTTGGTATGTTTCAAAAAGGAAGCAACCGATTTCGGTTCGCCAAGCAGATAAACAATCAAATCTACCATATGACTACCGAGGATATACATAATTCCGCCTTTAAAATTTGTCAACCACTTCTTATAGTTTGCTGGGTGGAACGTACTCATTTCTGCATTGATAGAATAAATTTCGCCAAGCTTACCATTTTGAACTTGCTCGATACATTGTTTAATTGCCGTATTATAACGATACATATAACCGAGCTGAACAATCAAATTTTTCTCCTTGGCAATATCCAATACTTCTTTATATTCTTCTAAAGTACCGCTTGCAGGTTTATCCATATGGATATGTTTTCCTGCCGCCACGCACTTTCTTGCCGTTTCCGTCAAATCCCAAATATCCGTTTCCACTATAATAGCATCACACTTTTCGATAAGCTCGTTTACACTATATCGTTGGAGTCCCTGATACGCCTCTTTATTTCCACGTTTTTGTACCCATTCCTCATTTTCTTCAGCGTATCCTATCACCTCGAATAATGCAGGAAATTTTCTTGCCGCAAGCATTTTATCCGCCCCATGATTATGCGCGATTCCAATTTGACCAATCTTAATCCTTCTCATAGTTCTCCTTAAGATTTTGTTTATTCAAAAGTTACAGTAGATATTATTGCAGTTATAAATATAGCAAAAATTGCAGAAAAAGAAAATGCATAAATGATATTTTTGGGCATATTTGATACAAAAAATATTGACATAAATATTTTTTTTGTTTATACTTATAAAAAACGAGGGTTATTTGTATGAATGAAACTATTTTCTATGACCTTACAATAAACAAGGTTTATTCTATATTCACAATCAACACCGAAAAGAACAAAACCATGCGACGAATCAACCGTCCACATTGGGCAATCATCTTAAAATATGAAGGGGAAACCATATATAAAAACAAAAATAAAACTTACATTTCTAACGCTGAAAATATGATCATTTTACCAAAAGGTTCCAGTTATGAGTGGCAATGCACAAAACCTGGCAGGTACTATACCATTGAATTTGACTGCGACACTACCTGCGAAGAAATTTTCTCTCTTCCCATAAATAGCCACGAAAAAATTTTACAGTTATATAAAGATGGAGAATATAAGAAAACTACAAACAAGCCTATTTATAAGCTTGAACTGCTTAAAACCGCTTATTCTATCTTATTGTTATTACTCAAAGAGAAACACCCTTCCTACACTTCACTTTCAAAACGTCAAAAAATTAAACCCGCCATTGATTTTCTTATTAAAAACTACACACACTCCATTAAAAACGACGACTTAGCAAAACTTACGGGCTTCTCAACTATTTATTTCAGAAAAATATTTACTGAATGTTTTGGCATATCCCCTATTACCTATCTTCATAAACTCCGCATAAAAAAAGCCAAAGAAATATTAAGAAGCGACTACGAGTCCATTGCCGATATAGCTGAATCCTTGGGTTATCCGGATGTATACGATTTCTCTCGAACTTTTAAAAAACACGTTGGTATATCTCCAATACAATACGCAAAATCATATTCAAATTAAACAATTTCACAAGCAAAAAACAATACAAAAAATAAATTAATTATTCTTTCTTTCATCTTCGCGCTCAAACAGATTGATTACAAACACTTCTTTTCCGGCCCCCTTTTCTGATAAGCATAGTCAAAAGCCACTTTCGTTCCGCTTTTCGGCTGATAATCTCCCACCGAACACTTGGAATATTTCCGTTTTGGTGGTTTATAATTTTCGTCGTAATACCAAACTGTTTTCCTACGTCCTTAAAAGATATTTTTTCTCGCAGGGCGGTTATAACGGAAGTGTAAACTCTACCCGTAAAATGTCTATATCTTGGAAGAAAGTCGTACTTTTCAAAGAATCGTTTCCCACAAGAGTTACAAATGTAACGTCGTTTGCGCAAATACAAAAAGGTTTCTTTGCCTTGGAAAGGTATGTCCCGAATTTTTTGCGTTCGGTAATCGTGGATATATTTTGTGGTTTGTCCGCAACAAGGACAAACTTGCGCTTTTGACTGTGTGGAGAGATGAATTTCAATATTAGACGAATTATTTTCGATTTTATCCACGAAAACGTTTGCTATTCCGAGTAGATTTGTGGTAAGATTTTGTTGAAACATAATAGAAAAACTCCTTTGTGTGATTTGTGGTGAATTTATTATAACGGATTTTTTTCTTTTTATGTTTCTTTTTTTATGCTCTTTTACAAAAAAATGTTGAGATATTTTCTCATACCCCAACATTTATTATAGAACCCCTTTTTATACTAATATACTATAAAAAATGAACATAGCCAAAAGGCAGTTACATGAAGAACAACCGACTTTTTTTGTTAAATCTCACTTAATAAAAAATGTAAATCCGAACCATTCGCTTGTGATAACGATTTGGTTCGGATTATACTGACTTGGTGGAGGTGGTGAGAGTTGAACTCACGTCTTACTCGGCTGCCAAAAAACTTTCTACATACTTATTTTATCTATTATTTCTTAATTTTGCAACGCGGGTAAACACGCTTTGCAAAACGCAGAAGGCTGAATACTCCTTAAAAAACACCTTCCGATCCCTTAAAGAGTGTTCCGTCTTTTTGACGCCGCGACCCCGACCGACGGATAAATCGGGCGCGACGATTCGTTAATAAACGAAGTTACGCTGCAAGAGCGTAGTTTGCATTTCTATCTGCATTTAAGTTTAGTTGGAACGTTTTATCGCAGTCGCTCCGTCTGCGGTATGCTTATCCTTTCGCTCACCGGCAATCGAATCCGTGACACCCCCGTTTTTACGGTTGCTATATTATTATACACACAACCGCTGAAAAAGTAAACGCTTTTTTGATAATTTCCATTATTTTCTCCAAGTGGACGGCGCAAAAAGCAGTAACATAGGGAAAATTTCTAATCTTCCCGCCAACATATCGAAAATAAACACGATTTTTGAAAAATCGTTAAAGAAAGCAAAATTTCCGCTTGGCCCAACCAAGTTCAGTCCAGGACCTATATTATTGATCGTAGCAGCCACCGACGTGAACGTCGTAACGATATCGTACCCTTCCAAGCCCACGAGCAGCATCGACAATATATACACCCCGAAAAACGCGATCAAATAACTGTTCACCCCGCGCACGACTTCGTGATCGACGATCCGCTTATCCAGCGTGATTTTCTTGATTTGTTTGGGGTGAAGCATACGCTTCATTTCGTGCGTCGCACCCTTAAACAAAATAATCATACGCGACACCTTCATACCGCCGCCCGTACTTCCCGCGCACGCACCCACGAACATAAGCAGTACGAGTATCGTTTTTGAAAAAGTCGGCCAAAGATTGAAATCCACCGTCGTAAAACCCGTCGTGGAAATAACGGCGGCAACGGAAAACGCCGAATGTTTCACCGCTTCCCCCGTCGTGTAATCGTACGCCGCACTTTCCGTCAAGCAAAGATTAAGCGAAATGAGCGCGATCGCCGTAGCGACAATGCCCAAAAATACGCAAACTTCGGTATTGAACGCGTCCTTGAATTTTCCGCGCAAAATGAAAAAATAGGACGTGAAATTGATAGAAAACAGCACCATAAACACGGTGACGACGATTTGCGTATAACTCGAATACCCGCCAAGGCTATCCGCCTTAAAGCCAAAACCGCCCGTTCCCGCTGTGGAAAACGCGGTATTGAGTGCTTCTAAAACGGTCATTTCCCCGAAAACGAGAAAAATAAATTCTAAAACCGTCAAGCCCGTATAAATCAAATACAAAATCCCCGCCGTCGAACGCATTTTCGGCACAAGCTTTCCAACGGACGGACCGGGGCTTTCCGCGCGGAGAATGTTAATATTATTCCCGCCCGCGCAAAGAGGCAAAAACGCCATAATAAACACGAGTACCCCCATACCGCCGAGCCAGTGGGTAAAGCTTCGCCACATTAAAAGCGATTGCGGCAATGCTTCGATTTGTTCGCCGCTTAAAATGGTTGCGCCCGTCGTAGTAAAGCCCGAAGCCGTTTCAAATAAAGCGTCGATATAGGACGGGATCGCCCCCGAAAACACGAACGGAAGCGCGCCGATCAAACTCATTAACAGCCAGCTTGCGGCAACGATGACAATCCCTTCCTTGGCATAAAGAGTATTGCGTTTCGGTTTACCGATTAAGAGTATCCCCCCCACCGCCACGCTAACGAGCATTGCCAAAAGGAAATCGAAAATTTCTCGTTCTTGGCAAACGATAGCTACGATGGCTGGCACAGCAAAAAAGATTGCTTCAAATATAAGTAAAAAACCGAGCGTACGTTTTATAATTCCGTAGTTCATAACTTCTTTTACTCCTTATTTCAGCACGTCGGCAACGTCGTGCAAAGCACGTTTTTTACAAACGACCACCACCGCGTCGCCTGCCTTGATTACGTCCTGACCGCGGGGAATGATGACTTCGTCACCACGGGTAATGGACGCGATTAAGACGTCCTTTTTGAATTTGAGCTTACAAAGCGGCGTATCCAAAATAGGCGAATTTTCCTTGACGATAAATTCGGACGCTTCCACCTTGTCTTGGATAATATTATACAGCGTTTCAATATTACTGCCCTGCGTATTTTTCATTGCGCGCACGTACCGCAAAATCTCATCCGCCGTAATCGAACGGGGACAAATGGTGGTATCCAGCTCTAACTGCGAAAGAAGATTGTCGTAATCAATCCGATTGACTTTCGTCACGAGCTTACCTTTACCCACGCCTTTGGCAAACACCGACAGCAAAATGTTTTCTTCGTCCGATTCGGCAAGCGTGACGAACGCTCCCGCCGTGGAAAGTCCTTCTTCCAATAAAAGGTCGTGATCGGACGGATCGCCGTGGATAACGTCTACCTTTTCCCAACGCAAGCAAAGCGCTTCGCAAAGCTTCAAATCCTTTTCAACGACCTTTAAGGAAATGCGTTTGGACTTTTCAAACATTTCGCAAAGATAATGGGTAATTACACCCCCGCCCACGACGAGCGCGTTTTTGATGGAATGTCCTTTATAGTGGATTGCCACGAAAAAATCGTACGCGTTTTTCGGCGAAGCGATAATAGAAACAACGTCCTTTTCCGCAAACACGAAATCACCGTTGGGGATATACGCTTCTTCCCCGCGTTCAATGGTACAAACGAGAATTTCGCAGTGGTATTTCATCACGACGTCTTTGACCGACATACCGACGATTTCGCTGTCCTTGGGGAGCTTGAATTTGATAAGCTCGACTTTGCCTTTGGCAAACGGCTCGATTTTGATCGCCGACGGGAAACGAAGTACGCGCGCAATTTCTTCCGCCGCCGCGTATTCGGGATTGATTACCATTGCCAAGCCCAGCTCGTCTTTCAAATATCCAAGCTCTTGGCTGTATACGGGGTTTTTCACGCGTGCAATCGTTTGACAGCGACCTTCCTTTTTCGCCACCAAACAGCAAAGTAAATTCAATTCGTCCGAGTTAGTAACGGCAATCAAGAGATCGGCTTTTTCGACGCCCGCTTCCTGCTGCGTAGTATGCGTCGCGCCGTTACCGACTACGCCCATAACGTCGTAACGACCCGTTACCTTTTGCACCTTTTCCGCAGAAACGTCGATTACGGTGACGTCGTTGCCGTCGTTGTTCAATTTTTCCGCAAGCGTTCTGCCTACCCTTCCGCAACCTACGATAATAATATTCATAGCTTACTCCTTATTTTTTTTGCTGGCTTTCGCGATAATTTTCCGCATAGAAGTTTTATGTTCTTCTCCTGCCAAAAGCCGAATAAGATTTTGATAATGCGCGCCCCAAGCAAGGACGTTAATAGCAAATAAAAACAAATACAGACATACCAAGTATGCGTTCACGGGCGTTGCAGCGTAACGCGTATAGAAATACACGAACTGAATGACGCTAAAAACGGATACCATCGTCAAATTCCCGAGCGATCCATATTCTGTAATAAAAATGAACACCAACAAAAGGCAAAGCAATAAAAACGCGAATAAAATCCACCAAGGATTTTCGATGGAAAGCCCCGTCCAAAACCCGCCAAGTGCGGTCGCTATGCCCTTGCCGCCCTTAAAATGGTTCGTCACGGGAAAAATATGCCCAATGATGACGAATACCAAACAAAAATACCGCGTGAAATCCCCTACTTTGACCGCCGTCGCTTCAAAATAGTAATCTTTGTAGATTAAAAAGGTGATGAAAATGGGCAAAAAACTCTTAAAAGCGTCCCCCAAAAAGGTGAGAAGCCCCACTTTCCAGCCAAATTCGCGGCTCATATTCATCGTACCTGGGTTTCCGCTTCCGATTTTGGTAATATCTCTTTTTTTGAAACGGGCAATCACGGACGCAAAATTAAAGCAGCCCATTAAATAACATACGATCGCAACGATTAAAAATTGCCACCAGTTTTGTGAAAAGGAAAAGAATTTCATTAAGTTCTCCTTATATATTTTACTCTTCCGAAGTTTTTTCTCTTACGGTTATCTTAATAGGCGTACCCGAAAAATCGTAGGCACGGCGAATAGTATTTTCCAAATAACGCTCGTAAGAGAAATGCAAAAGCCGTTCGTCGTTGACGAAAAGCGCGAACACGGGCGGGCATACACCCACTTGCGACGAGAAAAATACGCGCATTCTTCTGCCCAAATAGGAAGGGGGTTCTTGCAAACGGATCGCGTCGCCGATTAAATCGTTCAATTCGCCCGTAGGTACGCGGAAGCACGCGTGTGCGTATACTTCTTCCGCTGCAACAAGCAATTTTTCTACGCGTTGACCCGTTTTTGCGGATATATACAAAGACTTGTAATAATCCATAAATTTCAAATCTTCTTTGAGCTTTTCTTCAAAGCGATTGACGGTGTGGGTGTCCTTTTCAATCAAATCCCACTTGTTCATTACGATCACGGACGGCTTGCCCTGTTCGTGGACGTAACCGATAATTTTTACGTCCTGTTCAGTAAGTCCTTCCGCGCTGTCTACGACGAGCAAGCAAACGTCGCTTCTTCGTACCGCGTCGAACGCGCGCATATTACTGTAATATTCCACGTCGTCGTCCACGTTCTTTTTCTTGCGAATACCCGCCGTATCGATGAGCGTATACGCTTTATCGCCACGGTAAAAAAGCGTATCGATGGCGTCTCGCGTCGTACCTGCCATAGGCGTAACGATGCTTCTCTCGCTGCCGAGCAAGCGATTGACAAGGCTGGATTTACCCGCGTTGGGCTTGCCGACGACGGCAATTTTCAAGGACGGAACAGGCTCGGAAGTACCGTCGGGAAAATACTTAATCGCTTCATCCAAAACGTCGCCTACCCCTTGCGAATGTTCCGCGGAAACGGCAAACGGCTCGCCAAGTCCGAGCGAATAGAACTCGAACACCTTTTCGGGCGAGTATTCGTCGATTTTATTGACGACGAGAATAACGGGTTTTTTACTGCGACGGAGAATATCCGCCACGTCGTAATCGGACGGGTGCAAGCCGTCTCTGCCGTCCGTGAAAAACAAGATAACGTCCGCGGTATCGATCGCTACGTCCGCTTGCTTGGCGATTTCCCGCCACATAATATCTTCCGATTTGAGTTCCAAACCACCCGTATCGACCATCGTGAAATTTTTACCGCGCCAAGCCGCGTCCGCGTACAATCTATCCCGCGTAACCCCCGGTCTATCTTCGGTAATGGAAATTTTCCGTCCCGCTACTTTATTGAAAAAGGTACTTTTGCCTACGTTGGGTCTGCCAACGAGCGCAATCAAAGGATTTGCCATCTCTATTCTCTCCTTTATTTGGTTATTATCTCTATCAAGCCGTAACCGCCGCTGCGGTTTACCCGTATTCGTTGCGTTTTCAAACGCTTTTTCAAGCCTTCGAGCGTCATTCCGCAAAGGAACACGTCTTCAAATTCTTTGAGCGTATTCCCCGACAGCACGAGCTCGTCAAACAATCCGCCCGACGACTTATATTCTTCCACCGCACGCGCGATATCCGTTCCCGTGAGCAAGCCCGTGCAGGTGACCGTTTCCCCGAAAAAGTCGTTTTTCACGGACAAAAGCTCCACCGTTACGCCTTGTAATTTTTCGTTACAAGCCGCCACAAGCTCCCGCAAGGTCTTTGCCGCACTTACGCCGCAAACGAGCAAGAATTTCTTGGCTTTTTTGCGTACAAAGCCGTCCGTTTCTTCCAAAGCGGAAAAGGCTTCGTATAAAAATTTGGTCGTCAAGCCGATCCCGTTTTCGATTTGTTCAAAGTCGCCGTAAAAGGCTCTATCTTTCATTTTCCGTTCCGCTTTGACGAAATATTCGTCCGCGGGAAGCAAGAAATTCACGCCGAATTCCGCGTTCAACCGATCGACGAGTTCCAAAAGCTTTTCGCTATATTCTTTATCAATATCGGGAATATAGGTCAAGCCGTCGCGGTATTTGGTAATTCCCGTAGGGACGCAAGCAAGGTCTTGCACAGCGGGATAGTATGCAAACAGTTCCCGTGCGGTGCGTTCCAGCTCCTTTCCGTCGTTTTCATTCGGCACGACGACCGCTTGACAGTGCATTTTTACGCCGTTTTGGGCAAGCTTTTTGATTTGTTCCAAAATTTTACCCGCAAAGCGGTTTCGCAGCAGCTTTTCCCGCAGCGTAGGGTTAGTGGTATGCACGGAAATATACAACGGGGAAAGTCCCAAGCGGATAATGCGTTCCAAGCCTTCGTCCGTAAGGTTGGTAAGCGTAACGAAATTCCCGCAGGTAAAGCTCATTGCATAATCGTCGTCTTTGACGTACAAGCTTTCGCGCATACCCCTGGGCATTTGATCGACGAAGCAAAACACGCAACGGTTGTGACAGGTGCGGATTGCGGTTTTCTTTTCAAAGGAAAGCCCCAAATCTTCACCTTCGTCCTTTTCCACTTCCACCGTATGTTCTTCCCCGCTTCTATGATCGCGTACGGTCATCGTAAAACCGTCCGTCTCGACGTAGTACAAGTAATCCAGCTCGTCTTCACAAGGATAGCCGTCGAACGCCGTGACGATATCCCCCACTTCCAAGCCAAGCTCCGCGGCGATGCTATTCCGTTTTACTTTGGTTATTTTCAACATATCCGTCCATTATTTCCGCAAACGGAGCGCAATCCACGCCGTAGCGGTTACAAAGTTTTTTCAAAATATCGCGAAACGCTTGGGGCAGGGGTGCCGTGAAGCACATTCTTTCCCCGCTCGTCGGGTGCGTAAGCTCTAATCGTTGCGCGTGCAACAGTTGACCGTCCGCCGTAAGCTTTTGTTTTTTGAAGCCGTACACGGGATCGCCCGCAACGGGGTGGTTTAAGTATCTTGCGTGCACGCGGATTTGGTGCGTTCTGCCCGTTTGCAGGTGAAATTTGCAAAGGGTGAAATCTTCACCGAAATGCGCGACCGTTTCGTATTCGGTTATCGCGACTTTGCCTTTCCCCATCGGCAATACCGACATTTTCGTCCGATCGGATAGCGATCTACCGATATCGGTCGTGATTTTTCCCCTTTCTTCTTTCAAATTTCCTTCCAAAAGTGCGTAATAGGTGCGTTTACAGGTTTTTTCCGCGATTTGCGATGCCAACGAAACGTGTGCTTTGTCGTTTTTTGCGACCACGAGCAAACCCGTCGTATCCTTGTCTATACGGTGCACGATCCCAGGTCTTAACACACCCCCGATCCCGCTCAACGAATTAAGCTGATACAAAAGCGCGTTCACGAGCGTTCCTTCCAAGACGCCGTTGCCGATATGTACCGTCATTCCTTTGGGTTTATTCACCACCGCAAAATCTTCGTCCTGATAGACGATATCCACGGGGATATTTTCAGGCTTTGCGGTATATTCCACTGCGTCAGGAACGGTAAGCTCGACCACTCCCCCCGCTTTCACGTCCGCGCCCGCTTTCGTTTGCGTTACGCCGTCAACGCATACCTGCCCGCTTTCTATCAGCTTTTTCAAGCGCGAACGGGTAAACTCGTCCGTTTGTTCGCTCAAAAAAGTATCCAAGCGTTTGTAGGGCGTTTCGGCGATATACAGGCGTTTATCCATTCTTTGCCTGCCTTTCCGCTTTTTTGGCTTCTTCCTTTTTTTCCGCTTCCTTGGCAAGGATTTTATATTTCCCTACGGGGAAAATAGCGTCGCGGTCAAAAAAGAGCAAGGACAAAATCAACAAGATAGCTCCGCCCACGATAAAGAAATCGGCAAAGTTACAAACCCCGAAATCGAAGATAATATTTACGCGCACCATATCCCGTACGCCGTCGCGGATCACCGCCGCCGTCGTGGGATCCCATACGCGGTAATATACGCGGTCGATTAAATTCCCCACGCCGCCCGCAACGACGAGCACGATCGCAAGGCGAATGAGCGTTCTTCTTTTATCCATTTTGAAATAAAAGATAGAAAACACAGCCATCAAAACGCCCGTTGCGGCTACGATAGCAATTTTCACCCATTGATCGGCGTCCGCTAAACCGCTAAACGCGATACCGCGATTGTAGCTGATACAAAGCTCGATAACGTTTAGTATAATCACGATTTTACTGGGCGCGCCCGCGATATCGTTGAAATATACGTCGGCGAACAGTTTGGTCAGCTGATCGACGATAATCAAAATCAAAAACAGCAGTACGCCAAACCAGCGCGAGCCTTTCATACTCGTTTTTACTTCTTTATTGACGGGTAATTTTTCTTTCATTCTTCTTTTCCTTTTTTTGCGTTTTTCCGAATATCGTCGATCATACCGAATTTCAAAGCGTGTAATTTTTTAGAAAGATCGACCTTGTACAAATGCGGCATATCCAAGCGCAAATATTCTTCCCAGAACTTGGAAAGACGGGTCTTGGAAAATTCGCGAATTTCCACGAGTTTAGGGAATTCATACACGAGCTTGCCAGCCTTCACGATCGTATGCTGTAATTCTTCCACCGAGAAATTTTCCACTTCGTGCGTTTTCCAAGTTTCTACGGGGTGGAAAAGAGTTAAGGGCTTGCCCTCGTCCACGATTTCGTTGCGGAGCGTAATCAAATCGGCTATCGCCATACCGTTTTCTTTGTCGTATAAGCGATACAAGCGTTTGAACGAAGGGTTGGTAATTTTCGCGGTATTATCCGAAAGCTTGATTTTCGGCGTGGCGTTCCCTTGTTCGTCAAACACCGACGCAAGCTTATACACACCGCCGAGCGCGGGCAAGTCTTCGGAAGTAATCAGCTTCGTACCTACGCCCCAAGAATCGATTTTCGCGCCCTGTTGTAAAAGCGAGTTAATCGAACGCTCATCCAAATCCCCCGAAACGCAAATAATCGCTTCGGGAAAACCTGCGTCGTCCATCATTTTACGCGCTTTTTTGGACAAATACGCCAAGTCCCCACTATCCAGCCGTATACCCTTGGGTTTATGCCCCGCCGCCTTTAATTCCTTGAAAACCTTAATGGCGTTGGGTACGCCGCTGCGGAGCGTATCGTAAGTGTCGACGAGAAGCAAACAGTTATCGGGATACGCGTTTGCGTAAGCGCGGAACGCTTCGTATTCGGTGGGATAGTCCATTACCCAGCTATGCGCCATAGTCCCCGCTACGGGCACTTCAAATTTTTGTCCCGCAATAACGTTGGACGTGGAGCTACACCCGCCGATAATCGCGGCGCGCGCGCCGTTGATACCCGCGTCGGGACCTTGCGCCCTGCGAAGCCCGAACTCCATTACCATACCTTTCCCCGCCGTAGCGCGGCAAATTTTAGAAGATTTGGTCGCAATCAAGGTTTGGTGGTTTATGATATTGAGAAGCGCGGTTTCGGCAAATTGTGCTTGAATGAGCGGTGCTTTAACCGTCAAAATCGGCTCGCCAGGGAATACGGGCTCGCCTTCCCGAACGGCGTATACGTCGCCCGTGAAACGCATATTTTTCAAATACGCCAAAAAATCTTCGTCAAAGAGTTTTAAGCCGCGTAAATATTCGATATCTTCGTCGTCGAAACGCCAGTTCAAAAGGTATTCCATCGCCTGCTCCAAACCCGCCGCGATCGAATAGGTAATCAACGAGTTTTTACGGAAAAACAGATCGAACACGACTTCTTCTTCGTGCTTTTTCTGACGGAAAAAACCGTAACCCATCGTGAGCTGATACAAGTCGGTAAGTAAGGTCAAATTTCTCATTTTTTCTTCTCCTTTACGGGTTTTTCTTCGTATTTTTCAGGATAGATTTTGCACATCATATTGATTTTGGTGCGGTAGGGAATTTCCGTTTTAGAATCCCCGATGAAATCGGTAATGCCGTACGGATCGCCGTTTGCCGAGCCGAACAGCTTGCCTTCCTTGCGCTTATTTCTAAACAGTATGAAAAACAACGCGCCCAACCCCCCGATTAGCAAACAAAGCGAGAACACGAACGACCATTGAATCCCGCTCGAGCCGAGAATGTATTGCGGATCGCGGAGCGGCTCCATAATAGAGCGAACAAGCCCGTAGGTGATAAAGTAGCAAGCCGTGTTTACGCCGTTGGGCTTGTACGGATTTTTCCAAGCGTTGATAAACAGCAACACCGCCGCCGTAAAGGTGACCATACTTTCGTAGAAGAAAAAGGCGTAATGCCAAGCCGCTTCCTTTTCGATGTACACGGCGATAGGAAACCATTGCAAAGCGGGGTTCATAACTTCCATTCCGTACACTTCTTGGTTGGCGAAATTCCCCCATCTGCCGATCGCTTGGGCAAGAAGCAGTCCTACGACGATACAATCCCCCGCGCGAAAAAAGTTGACCTTTTTCACGATACAAACGACGATAACGCTTCCAAGTCCGCCGAGAATACCGCCGATAATGGACAGCCCGCCGCTACGGATCGATTCAATCGCGAACCATTCGGTAATCGGCATACCGTCCGTGATACAGTAAAAGATACGAGTGGTTAAAATGGCGATAGGCAAACAAATGCAAAAGAAAGTCAAAAATAAATCGCCCGACATATTTCTGCGCTTGAACAGCGTGGAAATGACGAAAAACGCCAAAATCATACCCGTGACGATAATGAGTGCGTACGCATAAATTTTGAACCCGAAAATATCGATCCCGGGCGGCTCGAACGCCAAAAGGTTAGGAATAAACATTAATTTCTATCTCCTTCTTTCAAAAAACAAGCTTCTAATCCTTCACCCGCCGTAAACAGTTTGGCAGTTTGCGAAACTTTTTGTATTATTATAGCACAATAAAAAAAACTCGTCAACTATGTTGACGGGCTTTTCAAATTTTCACTCGATCTTCAATTTTAGCGGTTTGAGCCGATTTAAGGCAGGTACGGACACGAACAAAAGCAAATAATTGAGCAAGCTGTTCCATATTTGCCCGAGCACGAAAAAGCGTAAAACGAAATATTCCCAAAAGGGCAAGCTGTCCTTGTTCCAAAGATAATACCCTGCCGTCGTGTTGATAGCAAGCGTCGAAACGAGAAAAATCATAATACAAACGAGCGTAAGCTTTATAAAAACCCCGCCGCGAAAGGGCAATTTCACGCCGTGCATTATCAACGCGGAAAGGAGCGCGGCAAAGCCCATTGCAACGCCTACCCACGGCGTATATCCAACGCCCCCGCCCAAGAAAAACCCGAGCGTATCGCCAAGGAAACAAGCCGTAAAGCCAAACAAGGGCCCCAGCAAAATTCCCGTCAACGCCGCCGCAAACAGCGTAAAAGAAAATTGCGTAATTCCAAGCGGTATAGAAAAGGTATTGACGACGACGTTTAAGGCAACCAACGTCGCGATATACGCGATTTGGTGGTTTTTGTTCATTCCTTCCATTGCTCCCGATAAAAACAGTCGCTTGAAAAAGGTTCGTCTTTCGTTTTGCATAAAATAAAAACCCCCTTGAAAAAGAGGTCCGCAAAGAGTGAGAAATAAGGTAAAAGGCGTATTCAACGCATACCTGCTATCCCCGTTTTCGTAGCGGACGCGCCTTTGCACCGCAGGGAGCTTTCCCTTTCGTCCCCCGACAACGTCCCGTTCGGAGGCACTTCACGCACAAAAGGCTACTCATACTGTGTTACCATTATACGCTTATCCAAATAAAAAAGCAAGCGTTTGCGTACATATTTTTCCATTTTTCACGCAAGCTTATTTTATGGCTCTTATTTTTATCCGTACGATCGTTATTTTTATCGCTACGCTTATCGTAATGCGGCTAATGGGCAAACGGCAAATCGGGGAAATGCAACCGTACGAACTCGTAATCACGCTCATCATCGCCGACCTTGCCTGTATTCCTATGGCGGACAATTCCATTCCCCTTTTATACGGCGTCGTCGCTATTTTAAGCGTCTATTTGTTGCATCAAATTATTTGTCTGCTCGATCTCAATTTCACCAAAGCCAAAGACGTCGTGAGCGGTATTCCGAGCATCGTATTAAATAAAAACGGCATCGACGACGTGGAACTGAAAAAGAACAATCTCGACGTTGCCGACCTTATAGAAAGCTTGCGCGTGGAAGGGTATTTCGCGTTAGACGCCGTACAATACGCACTCTACGAAGCGGAAGGTACTTTTTCGGCGTTACCCAAGCCCGATTACGAAAAAATGCAAACTTCTTTGCCTATTATTTTAATCGACGAAGGAAAATTCGATCAAAAAAACGTGCAACGCACGCAAAAAAGTCAAGAATATTATTTGGAGCTTTTGCGTAAAAACGGTTGTAAGGACGAAAAAAACGTACTCGTTATGACCGTGGACGGCAACGGGAAAATATATTTTCAGCAAAAAGGAGAAAAATACGAAGTTATCCAGTTAAACTGGCAAGAACGGCTTTGGTAAAAAAGTATGATACGGACGATTATCAGTATATTCGTGACGCTTACCCTGCTTTTGGGCGTGTCCTTTTACGAAGGAAACCGCGTCAAAACGACCTTTGACAATTTCAGCGAAATTTTAACCACGCTCTACGATAAAACGGAAGCGGGCGAAGTGACCTACGAAGACGGTACGGCAACGGAAAAGTTTTGGGAGAGCCAGAAAAAGACCTTGCATATTTGGCTTCCACATACCGCCATTCAAGAAGTGGATTATCAGCTTTACGAAGCGGTCGGGTATTTATACGTCCGCGACTACGATAGCGCGATCCCAAAGCTTGAAATTTTACTCGGTATGTGCGAAAATATCCCGCAATCCTATCGTTTCAGTTTGGAAAATATATTATAAAGAAACAGGCTCACCGCATACACGGTGTGCCTGTTTTATTGTTTTCAGTATTTAAGCCAAGCCGTAGGCAAGGACGATCCGAACGTTCGCGTCAAAGATATTATGCACGAATTTTTTGACCGCTTCGCTCGTTATTTTGTCCGCCTTTTCGCTGTCGCTGCTTTGAAGCATCGTCACGACGGCGTTGAAATTTTTGCAAATGATTTGCATATCTTCTTCAATCGCCGTGAACGCGTCTTCGCTTCCCACGCTTTGAATTGCGCGCATTTCTTCAATCGTATCGTTCATTGCCGAAAGCAATTTCATATCCCCGCTTTGGAGAATATCGCGGGCTTGGTGATTGAGCGCGCAAAGCAATTCAATAAAGCGTTGGAGCTTTATATTCCCTTCTAATTCGGTCGCCATTACAATTTTACTCCGTTCATTTCAAGCAACGCTCTCGCGCTTTCTACGCTGTCCACGCCCGTCTTGTTTTTAATGGGTGCAAATTCCTTTTCGCGTACGACTTCAAAGGGCAAAACGCTGCCCATAGGCTTAATCAAATCCACCGCGAGCGTTTCAAACTTTTTACCGTTTTCCTTTTCGGGCTTTCTCGTCACGCCGTCTTCGCAAAGACATTCGATTTTCTTTTCCACGATATGCACGGGAATTTTCTTGTTTACGATTTCTTCAAGCTTGGAAAGACGGAACAAGTAGTTCATAATCGCGCCGTAGCAATACGCCAAATCATCGTTTTCGTCCTTTTGGTTTGCCATTTCGTCCGTCAATTCGTAATATTCGATAATATCGGGCTGATCGCCGTCCATACAAAGCACGCCCACCTTTTCGTAGGGGTTGGTTTTGCAAATAACTTTCGCGCCGCAATTCACGCCGCTATCGATCGTCGCGCCGACGAATACGGGATCGGCAATACGCTGTAATACGTTGTCTACGGCGTAAATGTTCAACCACTCTACGCCCTTTTCGTGTAAATCGTCCACGAGCCCCGCACGCTTCATCGAGCCGAACCAACCGCCGTTCCCGTTGGGGGAAAGCGCGGGCGTGTCTTTCTTTTCCAAGAAAATTTTGCCGTTGAAATCCACAGCGGGCGCCATATCCTGCTTAAAGAATTTCACCATTTCTTCGGGATAGCCGAAATATCCGTGTTCTTTCCAAAAACCCGTCGTCTGTTCGTGGTTTTTATCGCTCGTCATAATATATAAAGGCACGAACACGCCGCATTTTTCATTCACTTCGGCAAGATTTTTCATTTGCTGTTCAAAAATGTACAAAGGCTTGGTAACGCCGATGTCGTACGCGCCTTTCGGTCCGTCTACGCCAAGACGAGTACCCATACCGCCCGCAAGCAAAACCGCCGCGACCTTGCCCGCTTTAATCGCTTCCACGCCCGCCTGTTCAAAGGCGTCCTTTTTCTTTTCAATCGCAGACAAACGAAGCCCTGCAATCGGACGGATATCCCTGTCCTTTCCGCTCATATCCACGGGATTTGCCAACGCTTCTTCAAAGTCCCAGCTAATATTCCCGATCGCCGTAAGCAGGTTATTTTTCCCCGCTTCGTCGAGTTCGTCGTAATAAGCCAAAAGCTGTTCCTGTCCCTTTTCTTCCAAAAGTTTTTTCGCCTGTTCGTAATTCATAACCGTAATCTCTCCTTTTTTCTTGGGCGTACCGCAACCAAAGGTTGGGGATAAAACCCTTTCACTTCTTTATTATAACAAATTCCGTCGCAGAAAGCAAGTTTTTGAAAACAATTCCTTTTGTGATTATTTACTTTTTTTGTGGTATTCTTTACTCTCTAATAATTTTTTCACCAAACGGAAAACCCGTTCCAAGGGCAAAAACAAAAGAGCGACGCTAACGCCTACGCTGATAACGTGCGTCAAAAGAAAGGGCAACGAAGCAACGAAATACGCTTTTGCCGCCGACGGCGAATAAGCGTACCAAAGCGGGGTTAAAATATTATCCGTAAGCGTGAAAAACACCGCGCAAACGCAAGCCGTTACTACGATCCAAACCAAGCCCGACAACGGTTTTTTTACGAGCTTTGCAAGAAAAGCAAACACGGTAACGAGCAAATTATAATACAAAAGATACAAGCATAATACGCTTGGGAAAAAACCGAATATAAGCTGTCGCAAAAGCGAAAACGCCGTCGCCGCCGCCAAGCCCCTTTTCACCCCGAACGCATACGCGTACGCGATAAACAGCACGCTCACGATTTCCACGTTCGGAATAGCGGCGAGCAAAAGTTGCGCCGCGGTAACGAGCGCGACGAAAACGGCGATAAAGGAAATTTCTTTCGCCGAACGAATGGCTATATTTTGCTTTTTTTTACCGTTCATTCAATACCTGCCCCTATTAAAACGCCGTATATACCCAAACGTAAATATGTCCTTGCTTCACGGGCATCGCGCTTACGCCAAGCCAAGCCGAGCCAAGCGTTTGTCCTTCGTATTCGTACGAATAAGAAAGGTCGGAAACGCCTTCCGTCGCATCCGAAGTATACAGCATCCAGCAAGGATTATCCCCTACGCCGTTTGCCGTACCGTTGATACTTTTAATCATTTCCCCGTACAAGCCCGTCACGCTTTCAAACTCCAACTCGCCCGCTTCGCGTAAATCGTTCATATAATCAAGCAAAGTCACGTTCTCTGCAACGGCGTTTTCCACGCGGATACAAACGGGCTCGACGGGCTTTTCTTGATCGCAGGAAATCAAGGCAACCACCGAAATCGCCACGTAGCATAAAAGTGTTAAAAAAGAATATATTTTGCGTTTCATAATAACGTCTCCTATAAAAAAATCTCCACACGGCACGCGCGTGGAGATAATAGACAAACGGAAACCACCGCTTTTTAGAGCGGTTATCAGTTTTGCCGTGAGCCTCCCCGCCCGCGGAAATCCAGTCCAAACGCAGGCAGGTCTCCCGACTTACAACGCCCTGATACGAAAATGCGTATCCGCTTTTTTCCTTCCCGTGATACAGTGAAAAAAAGCAAGCGTTCTTACGGTTGCGGGGGCAGCGGAGTAATACTCTCTTCCCTTTTAAGCTCCTTTCGCAAAAGCGCACCGTGCGTTCGTTTTCAATTTCGTATATTATAAACCTTTTTATTAAAAAATGCAAGTGATTTACGCCTAAAAGGTACATTTGTGCAAGTGAACGAATACGCATATTTACTTTCAAAATAAAAATTTTGAAGAAACGGAAATTTTTACAACTTTTTTTGGTAAAAGGCTTGAAAAAATCAATCAAAACCGTTATAATATAGATAGACTTTCCTTATTGGAAAAATTTTTGTCGTTAGGAAATATACAATAATGACTATGCAAGACTTTTTGAAACTTCGAAACGGCACGGACGTTCGCGGCGTTGCTTGCGAAGGCGTGGAAAACGAAGCGGTCACCTTGACGGCGGAAGCGGCGGAAGCGATTGCCAAAGCTTTTTGCGTATGGCTCATTTCCCGTACGGGTAAAACGCAGGTAAACGTAGCGATCGGGTACGATTCCCGTATCACCGCGCCCACCCTTTGCGAAGCGGTCGTGAAAGGCGTTACGCAAACGGGACACAACGCGATCGTAACGGGACTTTCGACCACCCCTTCTATGTTCGCGCTTTTGCAGGATCAAAACTATTTAAGCGAGCAAGCCCCCCACGGCTCGATTATGATTACCGCCAGCCATCTCCCCTTTAACCGCAACGGTTTGAAATTCTTTTCTCACGACGGCGGGTTGGAAGGCGCGGACGTGCAGGAAATCCTTGAAATGGCGGCAAACTACCGCTTTGCCGAAGTGCAAACGTACGGCGAAGTGATTGAAAAGCCGTACTTGGACGATTACGCGGCTTCGCTCGTCGAAAAGGTACGCACGGCGTGCGGCGAAGACCGTCCGCTTGCGGGGAAGAAAATTATCGTGGACGCAGGAAACGGCGCAGGCGGATTTTTCGCGGAAAAGGTGTTACAGCCTTTGGGCGCGAACACCGACGGGTCGCAGTTTCTTGAACCCGACGGCAATTTCCCCAACCATATCCCCAACCCCGAAAACGCGGCGGCTATGCAGTCCGTTTGCGAAGCGGTGAAAAAAGCGAACGCCGATTTCGGTATCATCTTCGACACCGACGTCGACCGCGCGGGCGCAGTAGACGAAAACGGTGAAGAAATCAACCGTAACCGTTTAATCGCTCTCATTTCCGCTATTTTGTTGGAAGAAAAAACGGGTACGATCGTCACCGACTCCGTGACTTCGGACGGGTTGAGTAAATTTATCCAAGCCAAGGGTGGCAAACATTTACGCTTTAAGCGCGGCTATAAAAACGTCATTAACGAAGCCAAACGCTTGAACGAGCAAGGCGAATACACACCCCTTGCGATTGAAACGAGCGGTCACGCTGCTTTGCTTGAAAATTATTTCCTTGACGACGGCGCATACTTAATCACGCGGCTTTTGATCGCGCTTGCAAACGCCGCCAAGGAAGGCAAAAAGCTTACCGACCTTATCCACGGCTTGCAAATGCCCGCGGAAGCGCAGGAGCTTCGTTTGAATTTCCGTCCCGATTGCGATTTCAAAGCCTTGGGCAAAACCTTAATCGACGATTTCGCGGCGTATGCGAAAGGCTTGTACTACGCAACCCCCGCCGACGATAACTACGAAGGCTTCCGCGTATGCTACGACGATACGCACGGCAACGGCTGGGCTTTGATCCGTATGAGCTTGCACGATCCCGTGCTTCCCATCAACGTCGAATCCAACGTCAAAGACGGCGCGGTCAAAATCGTCAAGGATTTGTATTATTTCTTGAAGAAATACGATTTTCTGGATATTACGCCCTTTGAAAACGCCATTCAGGCTTGGCGTGAAAGCAAAGTCACGGAAGTAAAAGCCAAACTTCTTGCGCGCAAACGCACTTTCTAAAACTTAAAAAATAATTTTATAATAGGAAAAGGAGAATTCCAAATGAACGTACAAAAAACTACTATCAACGCACTCCGCGTTTTATCCGCGGAAGCAATCGAATCGGCAAAATCCGGTCACCCCGGTTTGCCCCTTGGCTGTGCACCCATCGCGTATACGCTCTTTCAAAATTTCTTAAAATTTAATCCCAAAAGCCCCAAATGGGACGATCGCGACAGATTCGTGCTTTCCGCAGGTCACGGCTCGGCGTTGTATTATTCCTTGCTTTACCTTTACGGTTACGGGCTTCAAAAAGAAGATTTGATGAATTTCCGTCAATTCGGTTCGAAAACCCCCGGTCACCCCGAATACGGTCATACCGTAGGTATCGAAACGACTACGGGACCGCTTGGACAAGGTATCGCAAACGCCGTCGGTATGGCGGTTGCGGAAGCAAACCTTGCAGCAAAATTTAACCGCCCCGGTTTCAACGTAGTAGACCATTACACCTACGCGATTTGCGGCGACGGTTGTTTGCAGGAAGGTATCTCTTACGAAGCTTGCTCGTTTGCAGGTACGCATAACTTAGGCAAACTCATTTTGTTCTACGACGATAACGACATCACCATCGAAGGCGACACGGACGTTACGTTTAAGGAAAACGTAGGCGCGCGTTTCGCTTCGCAAAACTGGCAGGTTTTACACGTAGATCTCGTATGCTCCCCCGACGACGTAGACGCATTGAGCGCGGCGGTAGAAAAAGCGAAAGCAAACACGGAAAAACCGTCTATCATTATTTGCCATACGCGCATCGGCTTCGGCTCGCCCCTGGAAGGCAGCGAAAAATCCCACGGCGCGCCCCTTGGTGCGGATAACTTCCAAAAGACCAAGGAAAAACTCGGTTGGGAATATTTGCCCTACGAATGTCCGCAGGAAGTATTCGATCATTGCGCGGAAGCGGCAAAAGCAGGTGCGGCGGCGGAAGTACACTGGAAAAAGATGTTCATCGATTACGAAGTGGCTTACCCCGAACTTGCCGAAGAATACAAAAACGCAATGTCGGGCGTAAAACCCGATTTCGACGAAATGGACGATTTGTACGACTTTGACAAGCCTATGGCAACCCGTCAAACTTCGGCGAAAGTTTTGAACAAACTCGCGGCGAAATTACCCACGCTTATGGGCGGTTCGGCTGACCTTGGTCCTTCCAACCTTTCGGATATGAAAGATACCGAAACGGTGAAATACGGTCAATTCTCCCCCGCGGATTTCTCGGGCAGAAATATGCACTTTGGTATCCGCGAACACGCGATGGCGGCGATCGTCAACGGTATGCAGCTCCACGGCGGTTTGCAAGCGTATTGCGCGACCTTCTTCGTGTTCTCTGATTACTGCAAGCCCGCTATGCGTCTTGCGGCGTTGATGAAATTGCCCGTTACCTATATTATGACGCACGATTCCATCGGCGTAGGCGAAGACGGTCCTACCCACCAACCCGTAGAACAGCTTATTATGCTCCGTTCTATCCCCGGTATGAAAGTTTACCGTCCCGCAGACGGTAAGGAAACGGCGGCGGCTTGGGTATCCGCAATGAGCGGTAAAGAACCGACGACGCTCGTGCTTACCCGTCAAGCGTTGCCGCAATACGAAAACAGCGGAAAAGACGCCTTAAAAGGCGGTTACGTGTTGGAAGACTACGAAGGCACACCCGACGTACTCTTGATGGGTACGGGTTCGGAAGTCGAGCTTTGCGTAAAAGCAAAAGCGGCTTTGGCGGAACAAGGCGTAAATGCGCGCGTCGTTTCTATGCCCTGCTTTGAAGAATTTGAAAAGCAGTCCGCCGCTTACAAAGCAAGCGTGATTCCCGCCGAAGTAAAAGCGAGAGTATGCGTAGAAGCAGGCTCGCCTTACAGCTGGTATAAATACGCAGGCGATTGCGGCGAAATCGTGGCGATGGAAAGCTTCGGTGCGTCCGCTCCCGCAGGCAAGCTCTTCCCCCACTTCGGGTTTACGGTAGAAAACGTCGTAGCGAAAGCCTTGGCGTCTGTAGAAAAAAGTAAATAACATTTAGCAAAATATAATAAAATCGTAATCCCGTATTGCCAAATTTTGCAATACGGGATTTTCGTCAAATTATCACCAAACGACAACGCATTTTTCGCAAAAGTATATTACAATAGCTATACTATAAAGGAATAAACCGAACCTGATTTTGAGTGCCTAATTTTGCGCCATACCACGTTGAAATCCTTGATAAACCGTTTGGTTAATCTTCGGCTTTCGCCTTGTCTATCGCTAAAATTCGGAAACTTAAAATTGCTTCGCATCTCAAAACGCGTATTTTTTAGATGTTTTTGGCGGGATTGCGCGCCGACGTATCGACATACTTCAAGCGCGAGCGCGGTGAAAAAAGCAAAAAAGACTCCTTTGAGACAGTTTCGTTTTATTCCTTTATAGTATCGTTAATCAGCTCACACGTTTCCTTATTCCGAAACACCTCCATATAATTGCAAAAGCGCGTACTTCGTAGTACGCGCTTTTGTTTAGTTGGTTAAAACACCGATCGCCGCGATAATTTCCGCTTCGTCCGTCGCTTCGGACGGTACGCTTTTTGCGCCGTCGTCATGCAAAACACCCCTACCGTGTATGCAATGATTGCTTTTCGGCCAACGGATTTGCGCCGTCGTCAATTTCACCGCGTCGCCCGTCAAACCCAGCGGATAGGTCGTTTGCATTATGCCCTTGCCAAACGTTTTCGCCACTCCGCCGCGTTCAATTAAACAAATATCCGCATACCCGATCGCACCGTAATCGTACATAAACCCGATTAAACATTCCGAAGCCGAAGCCGTGTTTTCGTCGGCAAGTACGGTAATACGGCTTTCCGTCCCGAAATAGGACGCGTACGCGTTTCCGTACGCGTAAAAATTATCCGTTCCGTCCTTATATTCCGCAACGACGGCAAGGGGATTTTTCTCCGTGGTGTCCTTGGAAAAATATTGCGCGATATGGAGCATAATATCCAAATACCCGCCACCGTTTCCGCGCAAATCGAGCACGAGATCCTTTTTCCCCTGTTCCTTAAACAACCGCATTGCCGCGTCAAACGCGTTCGCCGCGTCGCCGTTAAACTGCGTCAAGCGGATATACGCGTCGTCCGCGTCCAAACAAGCAAGCGGCTCACCCCCGTTTTTCGCGGTATTGCCCGAAAAACGGTACGCTTCATTTCCCGTACGGTAAAATACGTAATTTTCCACGTAAACTTCCTTGGAAACCGTAACCGTATACCGCTCGCCGTTCCGCGTGAGCGCAAGACAAAAGCTTTGGCTTTGCGAATACTTATCAAGTTCCGCGGATAAAGCGTCGAAGCTCGCAACTTCTACAAGCGAAACTTCGTCCGCGCCTATTCCGACGACGTAATCCCCCGATAAAATACCTTGGTTTTCCGCAGGTGAGTTCCCGCAAACGCGAAGCACGCACAAATCGTCGTTTGCCGTAGAAAACAACAAGCCGATACCGCTGATTTGCCCCTTGGCTTCTAATAGCATCGTTTCGTATTCTTCCTTGGTCATATACGCCGAATAATTATCAAGCAGTTTCTCGTTTACAGCGTCGAAAACCGTTCCGTAAAACTGGTCGCTTGTCACGTCTTCGTAATAGGCAAGCTGCATTTGATTTTTGAGCTTTTGCAAAGAACGCAGTTCTTCATCAAAGGAAAAATACACGCCCAAACCACTCACGAGCGCGGAAATTAGCGCAATCCCAACCGTCAAAAACACCCGTCCTGCGCGGCTTTTTTTGGGGCTATCAGGTAAAGGAGACGCCGTTTGCGTCTCCTTTTCATTCGTAAATGCTTCAAATTCATCAAAAACGGGTTCGTCCATAAAAACTCCTTATTTTCCTAATAAGCGGTGGATAAGCGTAAGCACGCGGAAAGAAACGGCTTCGGAAAAAGAACGGATATTCAAGCCCGTCGCCTTTTCAATTTTATCCAAACGGTATAAAAGCGTGTTGCGGTGCATATAAAGTTTACGGGAAGTTTCGCTGACGTTGAGATCATTTTGCAAAAATTCTTCCGCCGTCGTCAACATTTCTTCGTTTTCAAAAATTTCCTTGAAATTCTCGTCCGTTAAATCGGCGAGATACTCGGCAAGACGCGCATCGGAAATATCTTCCAACATCTTCACCAAAATAAATTCTCGATAGGAACGTACCTTGCCGCCTGCGCCAAATTCGTCGCCGTAGCGAACGGCGTTTTCCGCGCGGGAATAGGAATGTGCGGCGTCTTTAATGCTCCGTACGGTAGGACCTACCCCCACCTTGGCGTCTACCCCCAACTCTTCTTCCAACGATTGCGCCAAAAACTCCGCGTAATCGACCGCCGAACGGTATTCGTTTTCCGTTTTGTCCACGAATTTCACGAGTACACATTCGTCGTCGCTCATTTGTAAAGCGGTATCCAAGCTGTTCCCGCCGTATTGTTCTAACAGCGCGAGCGTCTCCTTAATCATCTTCGGCACGCGAAGCACGAGCACGAAACAAGCCGCGTCGCGAACGGAAAATTTCGTAGCGTATTTATAGATACCGAGCGAAGAACATTCGCCAAGCAAAATCCGCTTTAAGTATTCCGTTTTGGAAAGCTCGGCTTCCTTTTCGGTAAAGCTTTCGATATACGCGGGCAAAAGCTGTGCGTAGCCTTTTTCAACGCCCGTCGAGCCTTCCAACGCGCCGATATACCCCACGCCCTTAAAGGAAAAACGGAAAAACGTATAACTGCCGTCGTCGGTAATCCCTTCAAAATGTCTATCGCATACGGGTCCGTTTGCGGGGCGGCTGTTTTCGGGGTAATAGGTGAAATTCACGCCCAACTTTTCCATTGTTTCTTTTACGATCTTTTGCAATTCATTCATCATTTTTCTCCTGGTGCGTTTCAAGGCAAAAAGCTTTACGATACTATTATACCCCAAAGCAGAATTTTTTTCAAGGATTTTTTAGGGTAAGGTTTATTTCCGTCAAAAAAATTGTAAACTTTTTTGCAAAAAGTTGAAAAAGTTTTTGCTTATGTATTGACATAATAAAGGAAAAGTGTTATAATACAGTAAATTGAATGATTTTATATTGTCGCGTAATACACGCGCAAGAATATAATTCTCAAAATAAATTTTTCAGGAGAGCTTTTATGAGCAACACCAGCCCTGTCGTGTACGACGTTGCAACCGAGACTGAAAACCAGCCTCAACCCAAGAAGAATAAGCACGTTGCCGTGCGTATCTTCTCCGTTATTTTTCTTGCGCTTTGCGTAGTTCCTTTCTTCCTGCCCGTTTTGGTTATGCAGGGCACGGAACTCGTACAAGGCTCCGTACTTGCGATGATTCTCGCTATCGTAGAAGCGTTTGCCGCTCCCACGTATTCCTTGTTCGGTTTCCTTCCCACGCTTGCCGATCCTGCGGCTTCGATGGGTATGTTGAACGCGGTTGCCGTATACGTACTTATTCTTGCGATCGTACTTACCGTAATCTTCGCGATTATCGGCATTTTCTCGGGCAAAGCAGGCGTTCTTCGCGCGGCGGCTTATACGCTTACGCTTGGCGCATCCCTGTATTTCGTTGCAACCTTTATCCCTTACTATCAAACGAACGGGCTTGCGCTTGATATCGCACCCTTGCTTCCCGCAGCAATTATGCTCGTCGGTGGCATCACCTATTTCGTTCTCTCCGCTTGCAGAGCAGGTGCGAAAGCTTGGATGAGCTTGCTTCAATTCATTCTCACCCTTGCTGCTTGCGGTGCAATCCTTTTCAACGTTACCGTTGGCGCGGACGCACTCGCAAACGGCTTGGCTACCTTTGGTGTAGCCGCTCCTGAAACGGTTTCCTTGATTTCGCTCATCATCACGGGCGTGGTTGCATTGCTCGTTTTGATTGCAAGTATCCGTATCTCCACGAAGATCGGGCTTGTATTCGACTTGATCCGTTATATCCTTCAATTCGTAATCGCAGGCGTTCTTTGCTACTTTGCAATCGCTTCGATGACCGAATTTAACAACGTGCTTTTGTTCGCGATCGTCGCGGTTGGCGCGTCCTTGCTTCAAATCGTGCTTTGCATCATTCAAAAATCGGTAGCGAATAAAGCGAAGAAGAAAGCGGCGGTACAAGAAACGGAAGAAACGGAAGAAGCACCCGCAGAAGAAGAATACGTACGCGAAGAATACGCGGAAGCGTTGCCCTATGAAGGCGGCGTAGTAGAAGGCGTAGTCGTTGCGGAAGAAGTTGCTTCCGAACCCGTAGAAGAAGCACCGATCGAACCCGCTCCCGCTCCTTGCGCAGCTCCCGCTCCCGCAGTAACGGCAGGTTACGATTTCTACAACAGCAAGAGCTTCGATCCGTTTATCGCAAGCCTTGGCGACAAGGAAAGAAACGAATTTACCGAATTGTTCATTTTGAAATATAAAGGCGATATGCCCGAACTTCCCGACTATCAAGTCGGCGGCGACAACAAGGAATTCTTCCGCAAGGTATTCATTTATCTCGGTCAATACAGAGATAAAATCCCCGACGGATTGCTTGCAAAAATCTATCAATTCGCCGTTAGAATGTAACGAACTTAAAATTCTCTTGAATAGAAAACGAGCCGAAATTTCGGCTCGTTTTTTAGCGTTTATAAACAGTAAAGCCGAAGCAAAATTGCTTCGGCTTTACTGTATTTTTATCTTAATTTGAATACCGCCGTCAGGGGAAACGCTTCGCTCAAAGCAAACGCTATCCACTAAAAACAGCCCCCTGCCGTGCTCGGCGTACACGTCCGAACATCGGCTTTTTTTCGGTGGAATGAACGCCGTTTTAGAAAGCACAGTTATTTCAATATATTCGTTATGGAGAGTTGCTTGCAACCGCGCCGTTCCGCCCGCGTATTTTAACGCGTTCCCAAGAAGCTCGTTCAAAGCAAGCCGACTATCGAAAACCCGATCGCTCGAAACCCCGTTTTCGCCCAGAAATCGGCAAAAATCCGCAATGGCGCGTTGCATAGCGGTATAGTCTTTAATTTCAAATTCCATAAGCCTATCCCCCCTATTTACACCAAGTTCTTCAAGCGTTCTTTGAGCTTTAACAAAAGCTTACGTTCCATACGGGAAACGAACATTTGCGATACGCCCAGCCGCTTTGCGGTTTCGCTTTGCGAAAGCTCGTCCATATACCGATATTTAACGATCGCTTTTTCTTGCTCGGAGAAATCCTGCATTTCCGCGCGCAAAGTTTCCTTTAACTCGAAATTCTCGTACTTGTCTTCTCCGTCCGAAAGCAAGGCGTACAGCGAGCCTTCCGTTTCCCCGTCTTCCCCTTGTGCCACGCCGTCCAAGGACACCGTTCCGCCGATTTCAAGGGCTTTTACGACGTCTTCTTCGGTGAGCGACAACGCGCTTGCAATCGTTTGCACCGTGGGCTTGCCGCCGTTTTTCGATTCGTATTCGACCGTGAATTTCTTAATCGCCGCGCTGATTTCGCCCAAGCGTCGGGGAAGCTTAATAACGCGCGCCTTATCACGGAAATAGTTTTTAATTTCGCCCGTAATCGTGGGCGTAATAAAGGTCGTGAACTGCATTCCAAGCGCGGGGTCGAAGCGATCGATGCCACGCAAAAGCGCGTACGACGCGACTTGTTTCAAATCGTCGTACTCCACGCCCCGCCCCACGAATTTTTTGGCGAGAATGTCGGCTATGTAGAGATACTTCTCGGCAATTTGGTTGCGAATGGCAATATCGCCCGTCTCTTTGTATTGTTCAAACAGCCCGTTCAATTCTTCTGTCATACCCGTTTAGCCTTCAAACGCGATTTTTTCCACCTTACCCGCTTCGTCGAGCGTAAAATCCACTTTTCCAAGCAATGCAGAAAGCAACGCGCGGGAAATTTCATCTTCAAACGAATCTTCCTTTTCCCCGCCCGCTTCTACACCGCAAATTTCACAAGCAAGCGAATCGGAAACCGTAAAATCGATACGCGCGCGCGTAAAACCGTTGCGCTTTAAGATTAACAAGCTTTCCGTTACGCAAACCTTATAATCTTCCGCCGCATCCACGTCAAAACCGACGAGTGAACAAAGCCCGCCCGTCGTCAAACGTACCGTCGTCAGATATTCCCCCGTCAAGGGTAAATTTACCGAAAATTTTTCCATATCCAAAGCTCCGTCACGCAATTTGCATAATGCTGTCCAACGAACAAATCAAAAACAGTTTTTTGATTTTGGGCTGCAAGCCGACGAGTTTCATCGTAAACCCGTCCGTTTTCAATGTCTTCAAAATTTTCACAAACGTTCCAAGCGTGGTACTGTCGATAAAGTTGAGCGCGGTGCAATCAAAAACCAAATCGCAAGGCTGCTCGTTATACGCTTGCATAACCGCCGCGTAAAATTCTTCCGCGTTCCCAAGATCGATATCGCCCGAAAGCGCGATTTTCAGTTTCCCGTCGGAAACGCCCGATACCTTTAATTCTTCCATAATTGTTCTCCTTACATATTTATAAACTTAATAACGTATATTCTAAACGATTAAATTACAAAGCAAGCCCACGACGACGGCGATTGCATAGGAAACGACGATCAAGAGCAAATTCCGTTTCCATTTCCGCGTGTTTTTCAAAAGCACGACGAAACCCATTCCCGCATTCGCGCAAAGTCCCGCCACGAACGAACCGAACGTGATCCCGCCGCTTAAAAAGGTTTCCGTAATGACTACGGACGAAGCGCAATTCGGAATAAGCCCGATCGCGCAAGTTAAAAAGGGCTGTAAAAAACGACTGCCTTGCATAAAGTTTTGAAACGCCGTTTCACCCACCGAATGAATAATCGCCGTTAAGACGAAATTCACCAAAAAGATAAACAGCGCGACCTGCAAAGTATGCAAGAGTGGCGAGAGAAAATATTTAGAAAACGCCGAGTTTCCGCCGTGGTTTTTACCGCACGAGCAAACCACTTCCACGTCCTTTTCTTCCAAGTAGCGTTGCATAAAAATTTCCTTGGTCGTTTGGGGCTGGGTTTCCTGCGTTTCGATCATTGGCACGCATACCTGCTCCCGTCCGAGCTTTCTCAAAAGGAAGTCCGCTCCGTACCCTACGGCAATCCCGACCGACATTTTCACGACGATCGTGGGCAACAGCCAAACCGCTCCCGTACCCGACGACAAAAGCAAAATAAACGCTTCGTCGCTCGTAGACAGGAAAATCGCAAGCAAAGTTCCAAGCGTGATATATTTGCGTTCGTAAAATTTTGCCGCCATTACCGAAAATCCGCATTGCGGAATTAGCCCCGTCGCCGATCCCACGACAGGCCCCAGCCGTCCGCTCAACCGCCCTGCGTTTTTGAGCGTGGTTTTGTTTTCCAAAAGCTGGATAATGATATACATTATCAAAACCCAAAACAAAAGCGGTGCGGTATCTTCTAACGCGTGCAATAAAATTTCAAAGAAATGCTCCATAAATCAATCCTTTACGCTTGCGTTTTCAAGGTCGCCGCAAGCGGTATCGACGCTTTTGCATTGAGCGCAAGGGGTGCAAAATTCCCCAAACGATACTGCACGAGCCCTTCCGCCGCGATCATTGCCGCGTTATCCGTACAATAGCGTTTTTCGGGCAATACGAGCCGTAAATTTGCCCGTTCGCAAGCCTTGGCAAGCGCGGCGCGAAGATAGCCGTTCGCTACGACGCCGCCACCCGCCGTTACCGTAGAAACGCCCTTTTCCAAAGCCGCCGCCACCGTTTTTTCCACCAAAACGTCCAAAGCCGCGCTTTGGAAGGACGCCGCAACGTCCGCTTTTTCAAAAGTTTCTTTCTTTTGTTCTTTAGTATGGCAATAATTGATAACCGCCGTTTTCAACCCGCTATACGAGAAATTATATCCCCCGCCGCCTTTGAGCATTTTCGGCATCGGTACGGTTTTTTCGCCCGTGAGTGCGCAACGCTCGATATTTGGACCGCCAGGGTATTTCAAGCCCAAAACCCTTGCCACCTTATCAAATGCTTCGCCCACCGCGTCGTCCAACGTCGCACCGAGAATTTCAAATTCTGCTTCCGATTTCGTATGCAAAATCGCGGTATGCCCGCCGCTTGCGAGCAAGGTTACGAACGGCGGTTTAAGTTCTTCGTCCTGCAAATACGCCGCGGCAAGATGACCGCGGATATGATTGACGGCAACGAGCGGTTTTTGCAACGCGTATGCAAACGCTTTCGCAAAGGAAACTCCAACGAGCAACGCGCCCAAAAGCCCCGCGCCGTACGTCACCGCTACGGCGTCGATTTCTTCGTACGAAACGCCCGCGTTTTTAATCGCCTTGTCCACGACCTGCGCAATCGCGTCCGTGTGCGCACGCGAAGCGATTTCGGGAACTACGCCCCCGTAAAGGGCTTGAATATCGGCGGAAGAAGCGATTTCGTTGGAGAGAATTTTCCTACCGCGAATGACCGCCGCCGCCGTTTCGTCACACGAGCTTTCTATGCCAAGTATAACGGGATTTAATTTTAACGTTTCTTTAACGGGAGTATACATCTTACACCTTTTGTGTAAAAACAGCGGCAATCGCCGCCGTTTTTCATTACGCTTTTTTCAAATAATCGATTATAAAGCCGTGAATATCCCCGTCCATAACCGCTTGGATATCCCCTTTTTCATAACCCGTACGATGGTCTTTCGCCATCGTGTAGGGGCAAAATACGTAGGAACGGATTTGCGCGCCCCATTCGATTTTCTTTACGTCGCCTTTCATTGCCGCCGCTTCCGCTTGGCGTTGCTCGATTTTCTTTTCCAAGAGTTTGGAACGGAGCATATTAAAGCACATCGCTTTGTTTTGAAGCTGCGAACGCTCGTTTTGGCACTGTACCACAATCCCCGTCGGGAAGTGGGTAATACGCACGGCGGAAGCTACCTTATTGACGTTTTGACCGCCTGCTCCGCCCGAATGATAAATATCGATACGGATATCGTCGTCGTTAATTTCTACTTCGTTATCATCTTCGACTTCAGGCATAACTTCGAGCGAGCAAAAGGACGTTTGACGGCGTTTGTTCGCATCAAAGGGAGAAATACGCACCAAACGGTGTACTCCCATTTCCGCTTTCAAATACCCGTACGCGTTTTCGCCTTCTACGCGGAAATCCACGCTCTTAAAGCCCGCGCCGTCGCCCGCTTCGCGGTCAAGCTCGTATACCTTAAAGCCCATCTTTTCGCAATAGCGGCAATACATACGGTACAGCATTTGACACCAGTCGCAAGCTTCCGTACCGCCCGCCCCCGCGTGGAGCGTGAGCATTGCGTTATGATTGTCGTACGGACCTTTCAAAATAGCGCGGATACGCATATCTTCGATATCCTTTTC
>JAZLDG010000106.1:0-1032 GCA_045614565.1 Candidatus Scatosoma sp.
GAAAAAGATAAAGCCGTACAGGGCGTATTTTGCCGACAAATACGTATTGTACTTTGGCGTAATGAAACAGTACGCAATAGCCGTTGAGTTAGCCGCCAAGTTTAACGACGCGTTCAGGCACGACGGCGCGACAGCCGACACCAAAACGGCGTTTATGGACGGGCAATATAGCCCGATAGACGCGCTATGTTTGCAATCACTACGTAACCGCCATTTCTTTACCGTTAAGGATTTTGACGGGGTGGAACGCGAACAGGTTATAAATTGGCTTGATAACTTAGAGGCATACGCGAACGTCGGAAAGTACACAGTATATTACGCGTTGGCGTCGTTAGCCCTGTCAGCCTCTACGGAACAGTTACAGGCAATAAACGCCCCTGAGTTACTAACCGTAACCGTTGAGGATTTCGGCGTTAAAACCGCACAGGAATACGCGACAAGGTACGCCGATTTCGTACGCCGTAAGGTTGAGGAAAAAGCGGCTGAGGTGTTCGAACTTATTGAGGCTGACACCGAACAGGAAAGGAAACAGGCACAGCAAGCCGTAAAGGATTGGGACAACGCAACCCCCGTTGTTATAGGACATAATAGCGCGTTGATACTGTCCCGCGACATATACACGGCACCCGACGCCAAAGCCCGCGACATATTGCCGATTACCGCCCATATTGAGGACTATATGAAAGTACACGGCTACGACAAAATGATTAGCCCGCTAATAGTGGAAAAGGCGGTAATGGGTATTAACCTGTTACAAAGGGATAAGAAAGTAAAGCCAAGCAACGGGCGTTATACGTTCTATACCACCGTTTCGGAGTTTGCAAACGTTAGTTACGGTTGGGACGCCAACGAGGAACAAAAAAAGGAATTGTTACACGCGTTAAAGATATTGCACAACCTTTATATTGTCGTGTGGAAACCAACGGGACGCGTTGCCATACAGTTAGTAGCATTAAAGGAAATAGGACTTAGCGGGGACGAGAAAGGCAAACTAACTATTGAGGTAACGGCACAGGCTATGACAGGGGACGA
>JAZLDG010000107.1:0-16957 GCA_045614565.1 Candidatus Scatosoma sp.
AAAATAATTGCGCATGAGCTTTTTTGTGGCCCATTCTGCTATCTCTTTCGTCGGAGCCGGACGGCGAACTGATAAATACCAGTCCAGTGTATATTTTCTCGACATTAGAAGAAATCCTCCAAACTGTAACGCTTCGGCCCCGTCTTCACTGGTGCGCTTGCTTGCGGTTCGTACGTTTCGGGTAAACCGAGATACTTGCGGATGAACTGCAATGTACCCGTCGGGGTAAATACGTAAGCGTTATTGTTCTTGTTCTTTTTCGCGTATTCGTACATCTGCTTGTAGCAATCCTCCGCGGTCTTCGTATGGTCGATTTCCGCGTCGGGGGTGCTTTTCAGCACCTCCGCCATCGCCGCAACCACTTCGGAAAGAATAACCTTGTCCTTGTGGGTTTCAATATCTTGCTTCTGCATTTCGATAAATTCTACTGCTATCATATCTCTGCCCTCCGTCAAATACCACAGTCGTCGAATACGGCGTGTACCGCCGCCTTACATTTCTTCGCCGATTCGTCGTCCATTTCACCAATAAGCGCGCACATCTCGTCCAAAAGGTCTTGGAACGTCTCAAATTTGACCTTAAACACGACCACCGCGTCGCCCTTGATTTCTACCTTTGCAGGCTCGGTTTTCACCGTTTCAGCCTGTTCCAATCGTTTACGCAGGGTTTCCATTTCTTTTTCCATCGCGGCTTTTGCGGCGCGCTCTTCTTCCAATGCCTTGTCCTTGCTTGCGATCTCGTCTTCTAAAACGTGCTTTTCTTCTTCCGCTTTATCAAGTTTTTTTGCCTGTTCGGGATCGGGTTGATAGATAACCGTAGGCTCGGCACTTTCCTTTTCGGCAAGTTTCTCGCGCAGTTCTTCGTTTTCTTCTTCCAAACGTTTTTGATCGGCGCGGATACCTTTTTGCTCTTTGATAAGGTCAGAATACTCCGCTTGATATTCAGCGTTTTCCTTTTCCAAGTCTGCCTTTTCTTCAAGGACGAGCGCAAGCTGTTGCGTTGCCTTGTCGCGTTCCTCGATTGCTGCTTTTACCGCCGCATTGATTTCCGATGTCCTCGCTGTATCAAGGTCGATTTTTTCAAGGATTTCTTCGCGTTCTTCTTCGTTTACGCTCGTCAGCAAGGCGAGTTTCGTCACGCCGATAGTAGCGTGCGCTCTAATAAACTCTTCCGGCAATTTCTCGATAACCGAGATGTAATTGTACGCTTGCCGTTCCTTGATACCGAGCGCGTTGACCGTGTAGTCCGCGAAATCTTCAAAGCCCGCCGCCTTGTAACGTTTACTGTCGCGCATTTCACGGATAGCACTCGCCATCTCAACCCAATGCTCGGCGCTCTTTCGTGCGTTGTAGCAGATACGCTCGTGTAAATCCTTAAACTGCTGTTGCTCAACGGTCAGACCGCTGTTGTCCGCCAGCATAAGCTGGTCAAAGTGTTCATAGTTTCCCATAAGTAAGTGTCTCCTTTCCCTTTCGGGATTTTATTGTTTTGCAGTTGACTGCAATTTTTCAAAATTCGATTTCTTGTTGTCTTGCCCTGCGCTGGCTTTCGGTCAGTTGCAGAAGCACCATTTTGTTGACGAGCTTATCGACGATTTCTCTCGGTAAAAGCCCGTCGATTGCTAATTCTTTTATAGAAGCTCTACTCGTGATCACTGTCGGAAAATTACGCTCATGTCGACGTTTAATAATCTCGCAAAATTTTCCCGCCGCCCAATTTTCAGCACTACGTTTACTTGTTTTTATTCCCGTAAAATCGTCAAGGATTAAGCAATCTACTTGCGTGTAGCTCGCCATTACGTCTTGTTCCGTAGTTGTTGCCGTGTTACTGTACGTCGCTTTCAAGTCTTCAAAAATTCTCTCTACGCTCGTAAACGTGCACAACACTCCGTCTTTTTGCAACGCTTTTAGGATTGCTGCGGCAAGATAAGTCTTACCTGTATCCATACCACCGTATAGCCATATTCCCCGTCCCGATTCCTTGACTGCCTGAAAATTTTGACAGAACCTTTCGCAACGCTCACAAACCGTTATGTAGTGTTCACTGCTACTGCCGTCTAATATGTTATAAAACGATGAGCGTAGTACGTCTGCGGGTAATACGCTCTCGTTAATCGCCTGATACGCTCTTACTTTCGCGATACGTTCCCTGCTTCGCTCTTCTTGTTCGGCACGTCGTCTTTCGCAATCGCACGGGCATTTGATGTAAAAATACCGATCAGGCATATCCAACGACTTTTCTTTCCCGCAAAGCCTACAAAAGATCTTGTCAAGTACAACGTATTCGCGAGTAGGGTCGATCGTGGACAACCAATGTCTTTTTCGCGCTTCGTACTGTTCGGGGGTGAAATGCGTTGATTTAATACTCTCTCCGATATGTTTCAGTTCTCCCATAATCACCGTCTCCTATTATCCGCCTGCCTTTCCAAAGGTTTCTTCAAACCACTTGGCGTTTTCTCGCCGTTCTTCTTCGGAAAGGTCTTCATCTTGCTCGGTTTGCACTTTCTCAAACGGTGCGTACTGCCCGGCAACAATACGGGCGGACAGCCTACAAAGCATTGACATCGTTTTCACGTTCTTTTTCAGCCAATCACTCTTCCTAAACTGCTCCGCTATCGTTTCCCAGTCTTCTTCTGTCAATTCAGCAAAAACGCTCGCGTCGTAGTTGTCGAAAACCACGTCGGGGAACTCCTTGAAGAACCGTCCTTGGGCGTTCAATTCTTCTTCGCTTTCGCTATCAATCCCCCTTTGAGAATCCCCCTTTATATCTTCTCTTTTCGTATTATCCGTCAGGATAATACTTTCTTCTTTCTTATTTTTATAAAGGTCAGAATCTACGTTTTGATTGTCGTTTGTTTCGATTTTCTTTCCGTTTTGATTGCGTTTTGATTGTCGTTTGTTTGTCGTTTGATTGTCGTTTGTTTCGATTTTCTTTCCGTTTTGCCTGCTTTGCGACCTTGTTTTCGATAAATCAAGGCTTGGCAGAAGCGCGGAAAAAATGGCTCGCGTGATCCCCTTAAACTCAGGCTTTCTACCATCAAAAATATATTCGATTAAGGCTTTGTATAATTGTCCTTTTTCGTCTTCGGAAAGCCCGTTTTCAGGATCACTAATCGTTGTATAATAGTTCTCCCAAAATGTAAATCCTTTCACTCCTGCCATAATTCACCTTTTAATATTTCGTTTCCCAATATTTTGTGTATGTCTCCCATAAGCCGACGGCTTTAAGGTCTGCTACGAATTGCTCGATTATACTGTCGATACTCTGCGGAATGTCCTCTCGCGTATAGCGTTCTTCGTAGATGTCTTCCCCATCGCAAATCTCGTATTTGAACCATTTTGCGGTCGGGATAACTTCGAGATACATAGGGTGTTGTACGGAATTCAAATACTTGCCTACGTTCGCGTAGTTCTCTACGCGCTTACAGTCAAGGATTTCTCCCGCCTTTACCCAGTCGCACTTTGCCATCAATAAGAACCGTACGCCCATAATGGTCTTGTCCTTATATGCGGCTACTTGGTACGTACCGCCCTGCATTATCTTCGCCATCTCCACAATACACTTGAATTCCTTGTCCTTGCTTCGCTTGGCGTAGGTTTCGCAATGCTCGTATGCAGGTTGCTCGTCGCTCCGTATCATTTCGTAAACGGCGTCCTCGAACGAGATACCGCGCAACATTATTTCGTTTTGCTCGCACGGCTCTTTTCGGAGCATTTTCAAAAATTCTTCTCTCGCACTTTCCCCGTCCCCCTCCGCGCAGTTGTATTGATACATCCACGCGGAAAGTAGAGATTGCGTTATGAGATAACGCGGTTCATTCATTACTCGTCCACCTCGCTGAAAACGGTTTGCTTTGCCGTTTTTTCGGCGGTTTCGCCGTCCGTCGATTTAGCGGTTGCCGTGTCGGGTTTCGTTGCGCTATCGTCCGTTTCCGCGCCCTTTACGCCCAATCCGTTGAGAATATCGTCGGCAAGCGCGCGACCTTTTTTCGGTTCAGGTTGCTCTGTCTTTTCTTCGGCGGGCGGCGAAACGTACTCTTTCTTTTCACGATCCCACACAAAGCCGAGCGTTGTAATACGTTCCTTGCAGATTGCTTTCAGCTCGACGAGTGACGTCAGTTTATGGGGAAGTTTCCCAAGCTCCGCCGCGCCGTTGGTGAACTGTTCGGGTTTGGTCCAACTCTCGATCAGTTTCTTGCCCTGTTCCATTACCGCCTCATATTCTTCGCGTTCTGCTTGGAAGAAATCGTTGTCCTTGGCGATGTTCGCGTTCGCCTCCGCAAACAGTCGCGTGATGTAGTCGTTCTTGTCCGCATCGCCCAAGGTTGCAATCTTGCGTACTCCGCTAATGCCGTAACACCCTTTCGCGAAATACTCGTCCGTCGGGGTAAAGCCGATCATACGCTGATTGCCGTTCATATAAACGTAGCCGCCGAAATCGCAGGGTTGCCATACGATATTCTTTGCGCTCCCCTCGCAAAGCAAACGCTGAATAGCGATACCGTCTTTGTTCTTTTCTTCGACGGAGTGGAACACGTAGATAATGTTCTTGTCGTACACCGTCTTGAAACGGTTGGTAAGGGCTTGGAATTCAAGTTTTACCGCGCCGTAGCCCTTTTGCGAAATCGTACCCGACTTCGTCTTGTTCACGGGATCCTTACGCATTACGTAGTCCTGTAAAAGTGTTATGAGCGAACCGCCCGTGTCAATAACGATGGTATCAAACGCTTTCAACTCGTCGCTTTTAAGGTCTTCGAGAAGTTCCTCGTACGTGCTTACCCGAGAGAACGGGGGACGGTGTTGGGCGCGGATACGCTGAATACCCTTATCAAGGTCGATAAGGATGGGGTTGGGTGCGGAAACGGCAAGAGTAGTTTTTCCTACGCCGGGCGCACCGTAAAGAATCGCCGAGAAACGCTGATTATTGAACGTTTCCTGTGAGGGTTGATAGATAGCCATATAAGCCTCCTTAAAGTGTATTTTGTTGGGGCTGTCGGAGTCGAACCGACGTTTGTCCTTTTGCCCCATATAGGCGGCTGTCAACCGCCTGCGTAGCCCTGCCGTTGGATGTCGTTCCACCCGTTCGGCAGTCTTGCGCTCCCCAGACGCGCTTTTCCGCGCCGTCCTTATTTTTTACGCTTAAAGAACCACGACTCGTCGTATTTAGCAAGCTTCCGTTCGGAACGGATAAGCAATACCATCAATACCACGATTGCGACCACACCGATACCCAGTCCTATGCTGTTCAAGGTCAATACCGTTTCAATACTCATCGTCTTCGCCTCCTTGTTCTTCGTCTTCTTCGTGCTTGGCGTGGCACTTTTCGCAAATGCGCCCGTCGCACACGTCGTAGATTTCGTCGTCTTCGTAGAGTTCCTTTCCGCACTCTTCGCAATAGCCGATTATATCGTCTTCGCTTTTGCGCCGAAATCTATCTTCATGATCTTCCCTGCAAAGCCCAATCCAAGGGGCTTGTAAATCTCTATCGCTCATTTTGTTCGCCCTGCATTTGATTGCAATTTATTTCGCGACGACGATTTCGTCAATCGTGCATCCGAGTGCCTGCGCTAACTTCGTCATAACGTCTAATTTGGCAAAGCGCTCACCGCGCTCGTATGCCACTATTACACGCTCACAAACACCGCTTTTCTCGGCAAGCTCCGCACGGGTTAAATTCATTACCTGCCGACGGTGCATCAGCTTTTCCTGTCTCGGGTATTTTGTTGCTCTTGCGTTTCTCACGTTCTGCTACCTCCTTTCGTTTGACCTGTCCTCATCAGGCAGGGTAGGTCAACTCCCTGCGACGTCTCACGACGTTTCGACTATGTTTTGAATATCTCATACACGCTTTCGATACTCATATCAAAGAGCTTTGCCATAGCGATCACGTATTGCATTGACGGACGGTTGCGCCCGTTTAACCAATGCTCTACCGTTCTCACGCTCACGCCAAGCCGTTCGGCTAACGCCTTGCGTTTCAAGTTTCTTTCTTTCAGCAGCTTACGAAATTTCTTGTTTTTTGCCATTTCTTTGCCCCTTACAGCCCTTTCAGCACGTCTCTCGATAAAGCGATTAAACTATCGCAAGAAACGTTTTTAATGTGCGTTCCACCGCCCCAAAACGTTATTCTTACGATTTCCTCGCACCCCTGCTTTTCGTACACCGCGTCAATCACTTCTACATTCGCGGCGATCAATAAGGGCTTCAAATACTTTTCTACGAATTCAGCCTTGTTCTCCATCTGCCATACCTCCAAGTTCCTTGATTTTTTGTATTGTGCCGTTCTCAAATAAACCAACTACATAGTCAAGACTATCTTGCATACCCCAGCCCAGCGTGTCCGTGTAATAACGAAGCAAAGTCAAAACCCCTGCTTGGCTCGTCTGCGTGTCTTTGCAGAACTGCATTAACTGCTCATAGGTGCGCGGTTGGTATCTCGGCTTATAGGTAATATCTTGCAATTCTACATATTCGCCGATAACTTTCAAAGCGTTTTCGTAATCACCCTGCTTTACTCGTTCAAACATTTCCACAGCGTCGTTTTCTCTACCTTGTTCGAGCAATACCTTACGCGCCTGACCTAATATGTAAAAAATGTTGCCTGTTTCGCCGTTTCTATCAAATTCAATTACTTTACTCATAAGAAACCTCCGTGTTTTTTAGATTTGTTGCCATTCTTCAAGTTGATAAATGAGTTCCCACAATATATTGCTGATATATCCATATCGATTTTTATCAGCCTTTGCCAAAGAACGACCGTCTTCCGTTTTTGCCTCAAATTGTAGGGTGGACATTTCATCGTAGCCGACGTCTACCTTTTCAGTTAACGCTTTTAGCGTTTCTAAAATCTTATCAAAGCTAATCGGTTTTGCCATATCTCACGCTCCCATTGCTTCCATCGCAGGGGATGATTTGGAAATACTCATCCTCGTCGAGCCACTTTTTGCTATGTGTTTCATTTACGCACTTTACAACACCCTTTAAGGATAGTACCGAACCTTTTTAATTTTTTTAACCGCTCAATACTGAGTGGTTTTTATTTATAAAAGACTACATTTATGGTCTTTATGGGTACATTGTAGCACATTTTTATAGTCTTGTCAACTGTTTTGTGTAAAAAAAGTTTACAAAAATAGTTTTTTTTTATACAATAGAAAAACACTTACACATTTAGGAGGCTTTTATGAGTTTGAATTTAGCAAAATGGAAAGAACGAAGGAAAGAACTTGGATGGACCTATGAAACATTAGCCAGCAAAGCACAAGTTTCATTAAACACGATAAAAAATATTTTTCGTGAAGAAACAATCGATCCTCGTCTTGAAACTGTTCAAGCCATCGAGCGCGCGCTTGGACTCGCGCTTACGATTACCGACAAAGAACGTGCGCTTGGTTTGTCGGAAAATCACTTGATTGCAATGTCCGATAAGGATAGACATCGCTTTCACGTTCTTGCTTTTGCAGATGAGCAGCTCGGAGAAGATTATGTTGATATGCAAATCAATCTTTTAGAGATGGCGGCTAACGCAAAAGCAGCGAAGAAGTAAAGGAAACAATTATCAGCACGCTATTGCAGTCAACTGCAATTATTTGTCTATATTCCCCTTCGTTATTTTTATAGAGAATTACGCTTTATAAAAAATACAAGGAGAATACATACAAATGATTAAAAGTAATTTATCTGACGATTTAATAACAATAACGCAAAAACTGATGATGGCGCACGAGCGTAGCGAGGTAATGAACCTTGTGAGCGAATATAACGCCTTAATCGAACGGGCTATGCAACTTGAAAAACAAGGCAGTCTAGCCACATTACAAGAACAAGCAAGGTCTGTGACGATAATCATTAAATTCACTTACAAGGAGATTCAAATGATGTCGTCAACATTCAAGAAAGAGTTTATAGCGAACGGGCTGGCCGCCCACGTTATAAAAAAAGAAAGCGGTAGGAATTCGTATTGCTACGAGATCCGCTACCGCTCTAATGGTTACAATATTATAGCTTCCTCCACCGATTTGGCGGAGGCAAAAAGAAAGTTCTTGGCAAAGACCGTGCCGGGAGAAATTGAGAAATACCGCGTTCAAAAACGCAAGACAGGAATAAACCTGCTTGAAGAAGTGTTTGACGAGTGGTATCAATACAAGAAAGGTACGATCACCGAAGGCGAGTTAAAGAAACATTATTCTAATTTTTGCGCTTTACCTGAAACGCTCCGTAAAAAACCGATATTGTCGGTTCGTACAGGCGATTTGGACAAAATTCTGAAAGATGTAAAGCCGCGCAAATATGAAGATTTGCGAACTCTTTTTAACGGTATTTTTAAGTATGCAATCGCGAGTGGTATTATTACGCATAACCCCGTTGCCCTTATACCGTTCAAGAGAGCAGAACGTCAATCGCGCGACGCTTTACCCGAAGAAGAAATTTACGCTTTCTTGGAACGCGTAGAATTGCCCGAATTTGAGCCGATTAGACAGGGCGCATACTTGCTCTATTTCTTCGGGCTTCGCCCTTGCGAAGTGGACCAAGAAACGCACAAGGAAGACGATTTCCTTATCGCTCGGAATCGCAAGCGCAAAAATGGGAAAATTGAGTATAAAAAAATCCCTGTACCAAGAGAGGCACAGGGATTGATAGACTGGGATAAACCGCTCATATTTAATTGCACTCGCATAACAAGGGATCGCTTATTCAAAAAACTACTGGGAGATAGTGACAAAACCGCTTATTGCCTGCGCCATACGTTTGCAAGCATTTGCGCGCAATCCTTTGAAAAATCTAAGTTTTCGGGAAAGTCGCAAGATTTCAAAACATCTGAGTTGGTGGAAATATGGCTTGGAGACAGTCCAGAACGACTCGTCGGAAAGACATATATACACTATTCAGACAATTTTATGCGCAAGCAGATGGATATAGTAGAGTTCCCTACGCTCGAAAACCGCGTAGAATAAGGCTTTTAGGATTATTTTGTTCACCAAATTGTTCACCAAACCCCACCAAAAACGTATTTTTGAGTAGATATTTATTCAAAAATACGCAAAAAACACGGTTTTATGCAGGTATTTTTGCATAAAACCGTGTCGGTGGCGCAGAGAAAGGGATTTGAACCCTTGTATACATTCCTGCATAACACGATTTCGAATCGTGCGCGTTCAGCCGCTCCGCCATCTCTGCAAACAGCTTTTATATTATATACTATTCTCAATAAAAAATCAACTGTTTTTTCACGATTTTCAAAGAAAAAGCGGAGCAATTTCCAACAAATTGCTCCGCTTTACTTTTTTAGAAAGGTAAACCTACAATCAATTTACAAGCTACTACGATCAGTACTAGCGCAAACGGATACGTAGCCGCGTAAGCGGATGCAACGTCATCCGTTCCTGCCGTGGAAATCAATGCACCCAAAGCAGGCGTACTCGTCATACCGCCCGTAATCGAGCCAAGGTTATTGAAAATGGACAGTTTGAATACGAATTTACCCAATACAAAACCCAAAATCATAGGCACGGTCGCCATAATGATACCGTAAATGATATAAATCCAGTTAAATGCGGAAACGAAATTCACGCCGCCCGGAACACCTGCGCCAACAAGAAACAACACCAAACCCAGCTCACGCATCAAATTAAGCGTTTGCTTGGAAATACGCATATCCAGCTTTCCAAAGTGTCCGAAATGCCCCACGATTAAACCTGCGATAAGCGTGCCGCCGCTTGAACCGAAGCTAAACGGTTTGCCACTTCCCAAAGGGATTTGGATACTACCGATCAAAAGCCCCAGCACTACGGTCACGAAGAACGGGAAGAAACCAAACTCTTCCAACGCAAATCTCTTTTTTCCGTCGTCTTTGATTTGAATGGTATTTGCAGCGACGAAACTCTCTCTTTCCTTTGCGATATCTACTTTCAAAATTTTCGGCAAAACTTGCACGAACAGCACGACCCCCAAAACACCGTACAAATACCCGATACCATAGCCCGCAGTAACCTCGCTGGCAATCTCGCCCGCCGCTTCTTCCGCCGCACCGAATGCAGGCGTAGACGTAAGCGAGCCGGACAGCAAGCCCGTACCCATTGCAATGCTCATATTCGGGTCAATCAAAGCCAGAACAACGGTAATCAAGACGCCCGTAAGCACGATAGCCGCGCCCATTACGACGTAAGAAATCATACTTTTATTGAACGAACGAAAGAATTTCGGACCTGCAATCAAACCGACCGACGTAACGAAAAGCATTGTGCCTATATTTTGCACCGTTTTCAAAATGCTCTGCGCCGAGCTTCCCCAAAGGGTAATTTCTTTCGTTCCCAGCGTAAACGACAGTTCAACGAGTTTATTGTTCGCGTCTTTTTCTCCGCAAAGAAAGAAAATCACGCCCACAACGATTGCAACGAGCAAAACGCCCGCCGAACCAAGTGAAACTCCCTTAATCTTCACTGCACCGATCGCATATCCCAAGGATAAAACCACAAACACGATAAACAACGTGGATAATAACGCACCAAGGGTTATACCTAAATATTCCATTATAATTTTTCTCCTTAATCTTTACGGACAAAAACGCACAAAGCGTACTACCCCGTGCGTTTTGTTCCGTTTATTTCATCTTTTCCCTATATAAAGCTTTTAATTCGCTTTTCTTCTATAATCGGGAAGAAGTTTAGGCGAAGCTACGTCCGAAGCAATACCCGATTCTTCAAGCTCTTTTTCAAACTCTTGCACGTGGGCAAGCGTAAGTTCTTTCAATTCTACGCTCTTGCACTTTTCGCCCGCTTGTTGTCCTGCGTTTCTACCGAATACGATAATATCGAGAAGCGAGTTACCCATAAGACGGTTCGTACCGTGAATACCGCCTACGGCTTCCCCTGCCACGTACAAGTTTTCCACGCAGGTCATACCGTTTGCCCCGATATCCAAACCGCCGTTTTGGTAATGCAACGTGGGATAGATCAAAATCGGCTCTTTACGGATATCAATACCGTATTTACCGAACATACGAAGCATTGCGGGAATACGCTTTTCTATCGTGCCTTCGCCGTTCAAAATATCGATAAGCGGGGTATCCAACCAAACGCCTTCACCGTCCGTCGTTTTGATACCGTTTCCACGCGCCTTACATTCACGGATAATCGAAGATGCCGTTACGTCGCGCGTTTCCAACGAGTACACGAACGCTTCGCCGTCTTTATTAACGAGCTGCGCACCGAGAGAACGTACCTTTTCGGTAACGAGTGCGCCGTAAATTTGCGTAGGCTCTGCCGCACCCGTAGGGTGGTATTGCAATGTTTCGGGATAGAGAAGCTTTGCACCTGCTCTATAACCCAAAACCAAGCCGTCCGCCGTTGCGCCGTAGTGGTTGGACGTAGGGAAGCCTTGGTAATGCAATCTACCCGCACCGCCCGTTGCGATAACGACCGTCTTCGCTCTTGCGATCAAGATTTCCTTTGTTTCCATATTCATAAGCACCGCGCCTGCGATTTTGCCGTCGGTATCTTTAATCAATTCGATTGCCGCCGTGAAATCAACAACCGTAATACCGCGGTTAAAGACTTCGTCGCGGAGCGTACGCATAATTTCCGAACCCGAATAGTCGCGGCAAGCGTGCATACGTTTTCTCGACGTACCGCCGCCGTGCGTGGTAACCATCGTGCCGTCGGGTTCTTTATCGAACATAACGCCAAGGTTATTCAGCCACAAAATCGCTTCGGGGGCTTCGTTTACGAGCTTATACAAAAGCTCGGGTTTATTTTTGAAATGTCCGCCGCCAAGCGCGTCCAAATAGTGCGTAGCGGGGCTGTCGTTGGGCTTATCCGCGGCTTGGATACCGCCTTCTGCCATCGCCGTGTTTGCGTCGCCAAGACGGAGCTTGGTCGCAATCATTACGTTCGCGCCGCGTTCGTGCGCTTCGATTGCCGCCGAAGATCCTGCGCCGCCACCGCCGATTACGAGCACATCCACGTCGTAATCGATTTTGGAAAGGTCAATCTCCATATCCTTCACGCGGGAATGTCCTTGCAAAAGATCGGCAAGCTCGTGTAAAACCTTACCACCTTTATTTTTACCAACTTTTAATTCTTCATACGCCGAAGTGATATAGTCGGGGTGAAATTCCGCCAAAACCGCGTCTTTTTGTTCCGCAGTCATACGTTCGTGGAGTTTTTCGATTCGGGAAGCGCGGCTTGCTTCTACTTTTTTCATCGATTCAAGTTGTTCATCTGTATAATGATACATATCGCTTCTCCTTATTTTTCAATTTCTCTATGATTGTACAAATTCTTTTGTTCTTCAAGCGGGGTGTTCATAATCGCTTCCAACGCCGCTTTGCAATCGCCCGCGTCGATTTCCGCTACGCGGTTGATAAGATGCTCGGTCTTGGGCGCAAGATATTTACCCGTAAGTCTACGCGTAAGCAAAGCGACCTGCGGATGAGAAATACCTGCGGGACAACGGGAAGAACATACGCCGCACATTACGCAGTCAAAGCTTTCTTCCGCCGCTTTTTCGTATTCCCCGCGTTGTGCGTACGCAATATACTGCATAACGTTAAGTTCTTGCGTACAGCTCTTCGTACAAGCGTTACAACCGATACAGGAATAAATTTCAGGATACAGCTGCATCATTATTTGTTGCGTGGGCTTAATCTTGTTGATATCGTAAACCTGCTTCACGAGCGGGAAGAAAGGTAACGTCGCTACGTACATACCTTCTTCTACCTGCTGTTGGCAAGCAAGACAGCTTTTCAGCTCCTGCTGACCGTGGATACGGTAAATAGTCGCGCACGCGCCACAAAAACCGTTTCTACAACCGCAACCGCGAACGAGTTGATAGCCCGCATATTCCATTGCTTTCATAATCGTCAGACTTTCCGGTACTTGATAGCGTTTACCGAAAAGATATACGTTTACCATTTTTTCCATTGTTTTTCTCCTTAATATTCGTCGGGAAGTTCGTCAAGTTCCGTCATTCTAAACACGGGACCGTCTTTGCATACGAATTTATCGCCGACGTTACATCTACCGCATTTACCTACCCCGCATTTCATACGAAGTTCGAGCGTCGTATATACGCGGGATTTATCAAAGCCAAGCTCTAAAAGCCCCGCAAGCGTGAACTTGATCATAATAGGCGGACCGCAAAGTACAGCCGTCATATTCGGGTCTAAATTAAGCTCTTTGACGTAGGCAGGTACGAAACCAACGTGTCCGTCCCAGCCTTCCTGCGGTCTATCAATCGTAAGATAAACTTCGATATTCGGCTCGTTCATCCACTCCGTTTGGATCTCTTCAATATCCACCAAATCGTCTTTACTTCTCGCGCCGTATACGATGACGACCTTGCCGTAGTTTTCACGGTAATGGCGTACGTAATTGATGACGCTGCGCAAAGGCGCAAGACCGATCCCGCCTGCAATGAAAAGCAAATCCTTGCCCTTAAAATCGCCTTCTACGGGGAAATTTTTACCGTAAGGTCCGCGAACGGTTACTTGTTGACCTGCTTCCATCGAGTGGATAACTTCGGTTACGCAACCGCATTTTTTAATGGAAAATTCCATATATTCTTCGTTCGTGGGCGACGACGTGATCGAGAACATACATTCGCCTACCCCGGGAACGGAAACCATTGCGCATTGTCCCGGCATATGTTGAAAGAGTTTTTTACCGTCCGTACCGACGACGCGGAACGTTTTTACGTCGGGCGTATCTTTACGAACGCCCGTAATCACGCCGACTTTGGGAATGAGCGTTTCGTTAATCATTGTTTTTTACCCCCCAACGTTTTAATTACTTTGACGATATTCAGCTTTTGCGGACATTTGTTTACGCAACGGCCGCAACCTACGCAAGAATACAAGCCGTCGTTTTGCGAAGGATAATACACGAGCTTGTGCATAAATCTTTGACGGAAACGCTGCATTTGCGTCGTACGGCTGTTACCGTGCGCCATAAGCGTGAAATCGGAATACATACACGAATCCCAGCAACGGTAGCGAATAACGCCTTCGTTAGTCTTAAAATCGCGAATGTCGAAGCATTGACAGGTCGGGCAAACGAAGGTACACGTGCCGCAACCAAGGCAGGCTTCGCTCATTTCTTCCCATTCTTTCGCTTCAAACAACTCGTTGAGATTTTCGGGTTGGAAACGACTTAAATCCAGCTCGGAATAGGGTAAATTATCAATAATTGCACGCGTTGCTTCTTGTTGTGCGGCAACTTCCGCTTCGCCGCCTTGTTCAAACAATTCCTGTACGAGCGCCGTCAAGGCTTCGCCCTTTTGGGTGTTCGCTTGCCAGTACAAATAGTTTTCGTCCAGCCACGTGGTAACGTCGCCCTGCGGTGCAGCCGCGTCGATGCCGAATACTTTACAAAAACAGCTTTCTTCGGGCTTGCCGCAAGCAAGCGTAACGATCGTCGTCAGTTCTCTTCTATTTTGATAATACGTATCTACGGGTTCGGAAAGGAATACCTTATCCAAGACTTCAAAAGCCTTGCAATCGCAAGCCTTTACGCCGAACATAACGAACGGCTTTCTTTCGTCCCAGCTTTCACGAACGTCGACGATTTCTATGTTTTTACCGTCTTGCTTAAATTTCATTAAGTTTTCGCTTTGCGGGAAAAACGCGTTTTTGGGGGATTTGACCGTTTTCAACGTTTCAAGGGCAACTTCTTTGCCTTCGCTCCAAACGGCGTAGTTGACTTCACCCGCTTTTTTAACGGGAATAAACAGCCCCATACTCTCGTTGATTTTCGCGTAAAGCGCGTTTAATCTTTCTTTTGCAATTTTCAACATTATTTTGCCTCCCCGTTAAAAACGTCTTTCGGCTCGATATCCCCTTCGGTGTACGAAGTGAGCGGCGTTTTGCCTTCGTCCGTTTCCCCTGCTTGGTATGCGCCGTACATAGTATCGATGTCCTTGATAAATTTACGGTTCAAAAGGTGCAAGGGAATATTTTGCGGGCATACTCTCGAACATTCGCCGCAGTCGGTACAACGTCCCGAAACGTGGAACGCGCGAATGATATGGAAAAGCTGTTCTTCAAACTTGTCGTCGTTCGCCTTTGCCGCAACCCCCGAAGCGGGATTGTCGAACACGCATTTTACGCAAGAACAAGCGGGACAAACGTTACGGCAAGCGTTGCAACGGATACACTTGGAAAGCTGTTCTCTCCAAAACGCAAAGCGTTCGTCTTCCGTCATCGCTTCAAGCTTTTCCACTTCCGCGAAACGGTTTACGTCGCGAACGGGGCGTTCATGCAAAATAATCTCTTCGTCTTTTACTTGGTGCGTCTTGTTGCAAGTTTCGCATTTGGTAAGTACGACTTCGGGCTTATACAGCGTCGTTTCGCCGTAGACGGAAGTCACTTTTACGTCCTTTTCTACCACTTCTACGCCCGTCATCAAAGACACGCCCTTTGCCTTTATCTTTTCCGCATCTAATTTCCCAAGACATTCCACCGCGATCACGTACACGTTTTCGCGCTTGATACGGTGTTCTTTTACGAGCTGATTAAAGCTGTACGTATCGCAAGGCTTCAAAAATACCGCCGTTTTGCCTTCCTTTTTACTCATTTGAATAAGGTATTTGGAAAGGTTTGCGCCGCAAAACCAGTCGTACGTGAAATCGTTGAGCTGTTCTACCGTTTCAAAGGAAGCGGGAGAAGGATCGAAACAAAAATCACCCTTTTTCCAGCCGATTACTCGCGCAACTTCGCCGCTTTCAAGCAGTTCTTTTGCACGCGTAAGCATTTTCAATTCTACTTCTTTCATATTATTCGCCCTCCTTTACACGAAGATCGGTCAGGCGTTTATTTTCGCCAAGCTCGGTCACCGTTTTGACAAAATCGTTCATAACGGCGGAGAAACGCGCGCCTTCCGCGGCGGAAACCCATTCTACGCGGGTGCGTTCTTTCTCAATACCCATATAGTTCAAGAAGCTGTACAAAAGAGCCATTCTTCTTCTCGTATAGTAGTTACCCGTTACGTAATGGCAGTCCCCAGGGTGGCAACCGCAAAGGATTACACCGTCCGCGCCTTGTTGAAAGGCTTTCAAAACGAACGTGGGGTTTACGCGGCAAGAACAGGGAACGCGAATAATTTTCACGTTCGCGGGATAGGTCAAACGACTCGATCCCGCAAGGTCCGCACCTGCGTACGAACACCAGTTACAGCAAAATGCAACGATGTTCGGGGTAAATTCTTTCTTTTCCGTGGTTACTTCTTGCATATTGCTTCCACCTCCGACATAATTTGCTTGGAGCTAAATCCTTTCAGACCCATTGCGCCCGAAGGACAGGTTACCGTACACGCGCCGCAGCCTTGACATACCGCAGGGTTGACGGACGCTACGCGGCGGAGTTCCGTTTTACCGCCGCCAAGACGGAATTCCTTATCCACGTACGTGATTGCGCCGTACGCGCACACGTTCGCACATTGACTACAACCGTTACACATATTTTCGTCGGGCGTAGCTACGCAAGGGTTCGTTTTTAATTTATCCTTTACGAGCAAGCCGATTACCTTTGCCGCGCAAGCGGAAGCCTGCGAAACGGTTTCGGGAATATCTTTCGGTCCTTGGCAAACGCCCGCAAGGTATACGCCTGCCGTAGGACTTTCTACGGGACGGAGCTTCGCGTGCGATTCCGTAAGGAAATTGTTGGTGTCGATACTTGCCGTCAAAAGCGTAGCAACCTTTCTAACCGAAGGTTCGGGTTCGATTGCCGTAGCCAAAACGACGAGATCGGATGCGATCGTGATTTGTTCGTTATCGATCAAGTTCGAGCCTTGTACCATCAATTTACCGTTTTCGTTATATACCTTACCAACCATACCCTTGATATAGTCTACGCCGTATTGTTCTACTGCACGGCGGAAGAATTCATCATAGTTCTTGCCAGGCGTACGAACGTCGATGTAGAATACGTGTACTTCGGTGTCGGGATATTTTTCACGAATAAGCAT
>JAZLDG010000108.1:0-2361 GCA_045614565.1 Candidatus Scatosoma sp.
CGGTTTTATACGGTTTTTATAAAGAATTCGGCTTGTTTATTGCAATCGTATTTCGGATCGTTCCGCTTGCGATAACGTCCGTTAAGGTCGTTATCAAGTCCGTTGCGCGAACTTGACCGCCACCGCTATATTGCAAAATGGAATTCGTTTGATAAAATCCCGTTCGTGCTATAACGGGCATATTTACGCCGTAAAGGATCGAAACGGCGTTCGCTTGACTTTGCCCTACGACCGCGCTTTTCGCCGTGCTTTGCCCCGTATACGCGATATATTCGCCGCCCGTGACCCTTAGTATATCCGCCGACGGCTCAAAACAATATGTATTCCCCGTCACGTTTGAAATGCTCCCGCGGCAATTCTCGAAAACGCCGCCGTAAGCAATTCGGGAATTTTGGTAACCATTGACCCAAAAACGGCAATTCGTGCAACGTACGTCTTCGCCGCCGTTGTTCTTAAACACGCAAATAACCGTTCCCGCCGTTGTTCCACTTGTTACAAGGTTCAAATTTTCAATATATATTTGTCCGTCGAATATCGTACAATAAACGCCGCTTATCGGGACGGATACTTCCGAACAACAAGAAAAGTCCAACGTCACGCGACGGTTTCCGCTGTTGAATTTGAATATTTTATACGGGTCTGCGCTCGTTCCTGATCCGCCAACGGGTACAACGTATTGCGTCCCATTCTTGCAACCGAAATTCCCGACGATTTTTAACTTCATCGATCCGTAATCCGTACCGCCCGCAATGTATGTATTGACAATATTCGATATATTGACGTTATCGTTCAACCCGTTGCAAACGTACGTATATTCGCCGACCGCCGTCTTTAAGTCCTCAACGTCTTGTACCCATTCGTTATATGATCCGATCGCCGTTGCCAATCCCTCACCGTCGATAAAGTTATTAAGGACAACCGATATTTGCGCCCCCGCGGTTTTTTGCGCGGTGAAAGTGATCGTAATATATCCGCCCGACGTTCCGACCGTGTAATCGGTGTTTTCCTCTTTCAAGCCGTTGCAATAAACTTCGACAAGTGAATATTTGTTATTGTAAAGGCTCGACGGTAAATTCGTTATAACAACCGTTCCCGCGCTTGACAAGGTAACGTTATAATTGAATTGCTGAACGATTGCGTCGTAATAATCGTCATAACCTTTTACCGCCGTAAACCACGGGCAAAGCGTCGTTCCGCGACAATCGGTTATATTTGATTGACTTATTGACGTTGCGTTCGGCTGAACCGCTACGTATGCAAGCAATAATTCTTTTACGCTCGCGGTATCTTCAAGGCTTGCCGCCGTCGGGATTGACGACGTTCCCGTTTTGACGGCTAAATATGTACGCCGTCCGCTTTGCGTTTGCGTATTGTCCAACCGCAAGACAATCATATCGTAACGCGGGTTTGTTCCCGTCGGCGCGGTTGCAAAACTCAACGAAACGGTGGCGTCGTTTATATAGCCTTTTCCTCTGATCGTCGCTTTGCCCGCCGCAACGGATACGGAAAGCCCCGTCCCCGCCGTAACCGCCAAACCGCCTTTTAATACGCCAGTATCGCATACAATGGAAAACCAATTGCTTAAATCGTCGCCGTTGTAATTTCGATCGTAGCCCGTGACGCTTGACGCGTCGGGAAACGCGTTAAAAAATAACCCTTTTTGCATTGTTGACCTCCTATAATATAAAAACCGCCTTTCGGCGGCTTATTTCTTGAATAATTGAACCCAATACGTACCATAAGAACCGCCCGTTACGTATCCGACGCCCAACTCTCTATATTCCTTGTTAAGTATGTTCGCGCGGTGTCCCGAACTGTTCAACCAATCCGTCATAACCGCTTGCGGCGTTTTTTGCCCCGCCGCTATGTTTTCCCCCGCCGCCGTGTAATCAACGCCGAAACGTTGTAACATTTCAAACGGGCTTCCGTACGTCGGCGACGTGTGCGAAAAGTAATTGTGATCGCGCATATCCGCCGCTTTTGTGTTTGCTATTTTGTTTAACTCGCCCGAAAGCGTTAACGGTTGCAACCCGTTTTTTACTCTTTCACTATTAACAAGTTGCAAAACTTCTTCGGCTTGTACGCTTGTTGTTGTGCCTTGCGGCGTTTCGTTTTGCAATTCGATATTATCGTTTTGCGATCCGTTGTTTGTTGCTTCTCCCTCGCTTCCGTGCGGCAACTGTACGCGTTCGTACGGGTATATCTCTCCCAAATCTCGCAAGTGCCTATTTACGCGGCATAAATCGCCGAACCTTACGTTATATCTTTTTGCTATCTTCCATAGACTATCGCCTTTTTGTACGGTGCAATTTTCCGCGTTTGCGGCTGATCCAAACCCAAAGACAAGAACGGCAAGAAATA
>JAZLDG010000109.1:0-31236 GCA_045614565.1 Candidatus Scatosoma sp.
TGGGTGTAAGGTCGTAAAGCACGCGATTTACGTTTTCCACCTCCGCCGTAATACGAGCGGTAATCTTTTTCAACAGCTCGTAAGGGATTTCCTCTATCGTCGCCGTCATCGCGTCTACGGTATTTACCGCGCGAATGATAACGGGATACGCATACGTGCGTTTGCCGTCCTTAACGCCTACCGAACGGAAGTCGGGTACAGCCGTGAAGTATTGCCATACCTTACCTTCCAAGCCGTTTAAGGCAAATTCTTCACGCAAAATTGCGTCCGATTCACGTACGGCTTCTAAACGCTCACGTGTGATTTCACCAAGGCAACGAACGCCAAGCCCCGGACCGGGGAAGGGTTGACGGTAAACCATATCGTCGGGCAAGCCAAGCGCGCTGCCTACCGTACGCACTTCGTCTTTGTACAAAAGGCGTAACGGTTCAACCAGCTCGAACTGCATATCTTCGGGCAAACCGCCTACGTTATGGTGCGCCTTTACCCCGTCGCTTTCGATGATATCGGGATAAATCGTGCCTTGCGCCAAAAATTCAATACCCGATTGTTTTCTTGCTTCTTCTTCAAAGACGCGGATAAATTCCGCACCAATGATTTTACGTTTCTTTTCGGGTTCTTCTACGCCGTCAAGCTTGCCAAGAAATCTTTCCACCGCGTCCACGTAGACGAGATTTGCGTCCATTTCGTCGCGGAATACCTTAACGACTTGTTCAGGCTCGCCTTTGCGGAGCAAGCCGTGGTTTACGTGCACGCAAACGAGTTGTTTGCCGATCGCTTTAATGAGCAACGCGGCAACAACGGAAGAATCTACACCGCCGGACAACGCAAGCAAGACCTTTTTATCGCCTACCTGCGCGCGAATTTCAGCGACCTGTTCCGAGATAAATTCGTCGGCAAGTGCTTTCGTCGTGATACGAGCCATAGTTTCGGGACGTACGTTATTTTCCATATATTTTTTCTCCTATTTTTATAAAAAATTTTAACTAATTGAGTGCTTTTTGGATTGCTTTCAGCAATTCGTCGTACGATTCGTACGCAGGCAAGTCGGGATTGTCCTTTTTTATTTTGTCTGTACTTCTAAATAAAAAACCCTTTTTACTTGCTTTTATCATTGCCAAATCGTTATAGCTATCCCCCGCAGCGATCGTTTCATACCCGATGGACTGTAACGCTTTGACCGTAGAAAACTTGGAGTTTTCAATACGCATCTTAAAACCCGTAATCTCGCCGTTTTCCGCGACTTCCAAGGTATTGCAAAGCAAGGTGGGATACCCAAGCTTTTTCATAAGCGGCATACCGAATTGCGTGAAGGTATCACTTATAATCATCACCTGCGTCAATTCTCTTAATTTATCGAGAAATGCTTTTGCACCGTCCAACGGCTCTATTTTATCGATAATCGCGCGGATTTCATTCAATCCAAGCCCCTTTTCTTTCAAAATCGCCAAACGCCAACGCATTAGCTTATCGTAATCGGGCTCTTCGCGGGTGGTACGCTTTAATTCGGGAATACCGCTCGCTTCCGCGAACGCAATCCATATTTCGGGGACTAAAACCCCTTCTAAATCTAAACAAACAATATTCATTGACAATTCCTACAAACAACGAAAGACGGGCGTTACCCGTCCACCGTTTTTTTAGTGTTGAGAATAGTTGGGAGCTTCCTTGCTGATAGAAATATCGTGAGGATGGCTTTCAATCAAACTCGCGTTGGTGATACGGACGAATTCGGAGCTCGTACGGAGTTCTTCCACGGTCGCTTTACCGCAATAGCCCATACCCGAGCGCAAACCGCCCTTCATTTGGTAAATAACGTCTGCAACGCTGCCTCTGTACGGTACGCGACCTTCTACGCCTTCGGGTACGAATTTCTTGGTCCCTTCTTGGAAATATCTGTCGCTGCTGCCTGCCGCCATTGCGCCAAGCGAACCCATACCGCGATATACTTTATAGCTTCTGCCTTGATACAATTCAACTTCACCGGGGCTTTCCAAAGTACCTGCAAGCAACGAGCCTACCATAACCGCGCTACCGCCTGCCGCAAGGGCTTTCACGATATCACCGCTGTACTTGATACCGCCGTCGGCGATGACGCGTTTACCAAGCTTATCCGCCATTTCCGCACAATCCATAACCGCGGTGAGCTGGGGAACGCCGATACCCGCAACGATACGCGTCGTACAAATCGAACCGGGACCGATACCAACCTTTACGACGTCCGCACCCGATTTGATAAGCGCTTCAGTAGCCGCCGCCGTTGCGACGTTACCCGCAATAATCGTAAGATTAGGATATTTTGCGCGGATTTCTTCCACCTTTTTCAAAACGCCTGCGGAATGTCCGTGCGCCGTATCGATTGCGATTACGTCTACGCGCGCTTCCACGAGCGCGGCAATTCTATCCACCGTATTCGCCGCCGTACCAACCGCCGCGCCGACGAGCAATCTGCCGTTTTCGTCTCTTGCGGAATTGGGGTATTGAATGGATTTTTCAATATCTTTAATGGTAATAAGCCCTTTCAAATAGCCTTGTTCGTCTACGATGGGCAATTTTTCAATTCTATGCTTTCCAAGAATTTTTTGCGCTTGTTCCAAAGACGTGCCTACGGGCGCGGTCACCAAGCCTTCTCTCGTCATTACGTTGGAAATGGGTTGTTCGTAATTGCTTTCAAAACGCAAATCACGGTTGGTTAAAATCCCGACGAGTTTACCACCTTGCGTAATGGGTACGCCGCTAATGCGGTATTTTTCCATCAACGCAACCGCGTCTTTTACGAGATTGTCGGGAGCAAGGAAAAACGGATCGGTAATAACGCCGTGTTCGCTACGCTTTACCCGATCGACGTGCGTCGCTTGTTCTTCAATGGACATATTCTTGTGAATGATACCCATACCGCCTTCACGCGCCATGGCAATCGCCATACGGCTTTCCGTAACCGTATCCATTGCCGCACTCAATAAAGGCAGGTTGAGTTGAATTTTGTCCGTCAACTTCGTTTTCAAACAAACTTCGTTCGGCAATACGTTAGACGCTTGCGGAATGAGAAGTACGTCGTCGAAAGTCAATCCTTCTTTGATAATTTTGCTGCTCATAGGTATTTCTCCTTGTATATAAAAACTTTGATTTTTCCTTAATAAATTTCCGATTATCCGTTCAAAAGCTTGGACGTAATTTCTTCAAAATAGGCTTTATCTTCCCCCGTAAGGGTATTTGCCATTTCATTCATTTGCGTTTGGATTGCCGTTACCGTTTGCGTATCCCCGTTTTGGATAGCCGTAACGAGTAAGGCTACGACGGCGTTGTTTTTGGGGAACGTATTTTCGGTTAACCCTGAAAATGCGGTCGTCACGGCGTCCGTTTTTTGAAGCGCGTATTTAGCAAGACTGACTTGCCCGTAGATATACTGCTTGTACGAGATATTCGCTTGTATCTCCGCGTCGCGTTGCGTGCAATACTCTTGAAAGCCGTCCTGTTCTATCAACAGCGAGCCGCATTCTTCTACGCGGGCGTTATCACCCGTTTCAACAGCGACTTCCGTCGCAAAAGCAACGTAATAAATTTGATGCGAACGGTCAAACGCCGTCTTGGCAAAATCTACGCTTGCCGCGTTCATTCCAAGGTCGTACGTTACGCCCATCATCGTGGAAGGGAAAAACAAGCAAAGCGCGCCAAGCATAAAGGCGAACAACGCGAGTATGGACACCAAGGTACTAACCGCAGCCCGCAATATCACTCGATCTACGCGCATATACTTCTCCTCCCATTGTATTTATACTATTTTAGCACATTAAAAACAAAAAATCAACTGTATAAACGAAAATATTTGGGTATGTTTGCAACCTTTTTTTAATATAATGGAACTATGAGAATTTTTGAGCCTATAAAACCCCGTTTTTTACGATTGAAAAACTATTTTTGCGTTTGTCTTGCCGTTTGCTTTTTATTTTTGTTTACAGCCTGTCAAAGCAACGTGGATTACTTTACATACGTTTCCGAGCTGCGCTCGAATATTTTTCGCGTGGAGACGGACGACTTTTCTTTACGGATTTTCGCCATGGAAAAAGAATACCCCTACGCCACGGACGGCGTAGCGCGGGAAAAGTCCGCGCGGACGGAAATTTATCTCGTCGCCCCGTCGGGGGATAAAACGTGCAGTATCGCCTTTACGGTAAACAATCAAGAGTACGGCGGAGAAATGTCCTACGATAACGTAAAAGCGGAATATTATTATTCTTGCTCGTTAGAGATTTCCGCATTGACCTTTATCGATTGTACGCTAACCTACGGCGAAAGCGTAAGCACCTTTCACGTACCGTCCGTTAAAACGGAAACGACTATATCCCCGCAAACCGCGCTTGGACTGTTACAAACCGCGGAAACGGAATTGTTTAACTCGCTTACCGATAAATACGGCTTTGCAGGAGAAATTTATTTGCGGTTGATTTACGAAGAAAGCCCCTATTATTATATAGGCGTCATCGACCGAAACGGGAACACGACGGCGTTTTTACTCAACGCCGAAACGGGAAAAATCCTTGCCAAACGACAATCATAATCAAAAGTCCCCAGCAAACATTTTGCTGGGGACTTTTGATTAGCCAAGCCAAAGATACATTAACAAAAAGACGATACCGCAAGCAAGCACGATGCAGGCAAACAAGGGCAACAACGCGATAAACGCGCCCTTTACCATTGCCCAGTACTCCTTTCTCGACACTTTCATCGGTTGGCGTTTGGGATTTTTTTTCAAAGAAGGATCGTACCAACGAAAACCTTCCACGTTCATATCCGCAATCGTCGTTTCGGTGTCTAATTCGTCTTTTTTTTCTTTTTTTGCCATATACACTCCAAACGTTTACGCTTCCGTCGTTACGCTCGCTTGTTCCTTTTGACTTTCTTCAAACGCGGCAAACTCTTCTGGGGTATCATACAAATGACAAGCGCAGAAATGCCCTTCTTCTACTTCTTTATACTGCGGAGCTACACTTTTACAAATTTCCATACAACGATCGCAACGGGTATGGAATTTACAGCCCTTGGGCGGATTGACGGGCGAGGGGATATCCCCTTTCAAAATGACGCGGTTCATTTTCACGTGCGGATTAGGCACGGGAACGGCGGAAAATAACGCTTTCGTGTACGGATGCAAGGTATTTGCAAAAATCCGCGCTTTGCTTCCGTATTCCACCATACTGCCCAAGTACATTACGCCCACTTCGTCGGAAATGTGCTTTACGACGGAAAGATCGTGCGAAATGAACACGTAGGTCAAGCCCAACTGCTTTTGCAAATCTTTGAGCATATTGATAATTTGCGCTTGAATGGACACGTCGAGCGCGGAAACGGGCTCGTCACAAATAACCAGCTCGGGTTTGAGCGCAAGCGCGCGGGCAATACAAATACGCTGTCTTTGTCCACCCGAAAATTCGTGCGGATAACGCTCGAAATAATGGGGCTGTAAACCGCACGTTTTCATAACGTTAAGCACGTATTCGCGATAATGCGCTTTATCCACCAAACCGTGCTGTAAAGCGGCTTCGCCGATGATTTCCCCAACCGTCAAACGGGGGGAAAGACTTGCGTAAGGGTCTTGGAAGATCATTTGCATATTCGGACGGAGTTTATCAAATTCCCGTTCGGGGATTTTTGACACTTCCTTGCCCTTAAACCAAACTTCCCCGCCCGTCACGTCGTACAAGCGTAAAATCGTTCTTCCCATCGTCGTTTTACCGCAACCCGATTCCCCGACGATCCCCAACGTTTTGCCCTTTTGCAGCTTAAAAGAAACGTTGTCTACGGCTTTTAAGTACGCTTTGGGACGACCGAAAAAGGTCGTGTCTACGACAAAATATTTTTTTAAGTCCTTGACTTCCAACAACACGTCTTCCGTTTCGTTTACAAGGGTTTTATTTTCGGTTTCATTCATTACCTGCTCCCTCCTTGTACAAATAACACGAAACGCTATGCGTGTCCGTAACCTTTATAAGCTGGGGATATTCTCCCGCACATTCCTTTTTGCAACGGTCGCAACGGTCGCGGAAATAACAATAATTGGGCATATCCACGGGATTGGGAACAAACCCGGGTATACAGTACAGCGATTCCACTTCGCCGTCTACGGTAGGTTTGCTCTTTTGCAAGCCTATGGTATACGGGTGCAAAGGACGGTCGAAAATATCTTCCGCCGTACCCATTTCAATGATTTTACCCGCGTACATAACCACGACGTAATCCGCCATTTCAGCAACCACGCCCAAATCGTGCGTAATGAGCATAATCGAGCCGTTGATCTTGGTTTTGATTTCACGGAGCAAATCCAAAATTTGCGCTTGAATGGTTACGTCGAGCGCGGTCGTCGGTTCGTCGGCAATAATCAAACGGGGATTGCACAAAAGTGCCATCGCAATCATAACGCGTTGACGCATACCGCCCGAAAGCTCGTGCGGGTATTTTTTATACACGCCTTCGGGATCGGCAATGCCGACCAAATTGAGCATTTCTATACTACGCGCTTTCGCCCCGTCCTTGGATATCCCTTCGATATGCAAAAACGCGACTTCGTCAAGCTGATTGCCGATTGTAAACACGGGATTGAGCGACGTCATCGGCTCTTGGAAAATCATAGAGATTTCCCTGCCGCGGATATACCGCATTGCGTCAATGGGCATTTTGGCAATATCGTACACCTTTTCGTCCATTTCGTAAAGGTTGCCGCCAAGCTCGTTCTTCTTATGCACGGGCTTGCCCTTGGCGTCCTTTTTCACCAACGTTTCGCCGTTAATTTCTTCCGTTTCAAACACGGGAATTTTATTCCCCTTTTCGTCTAAACGGAATGCGTTGGTGCGGAAACGGATAGACCCGCTCACGATTTGACCCGTAGGTCCGTGTACGAGCTGCATCAGTGAAAGCGAAGTGACGCTTTTACCGCAACCCGACTCGCCTACAACGCCAACTGTCGAGCCTGCGGGAATGGAAAAAGTAACGCCGTTTACCGCTTTAACGACGCCCGTGTCCGTATAGAAATAGGTGTGTAAGTCGTCAAATTCGATAATATTGTTCGGATCTTTCATTTCCGAAATATATTCCGCTTCTACGTTTTTTCTCTTTTTACGCTTTTCAAAATCCTTGGTAATGCGGATATTTTCTTTCGCGATCCGACGGGATTCTTTCGCGCTTATATAATGCGAATTTTTCTTATCTTCCGCCATCTTATCACCTCTTCATCTTGGGATCGAATGCGTCGCGAAGTCCGTCGCCAACGAAGTTGAACGCCAGAATTGCAAGCGTAATACAAATTCCGGGCGGTACCCATAAATTGAAATACATTGAGTATTTTTCTTGCGTTACGTAGTTGATCATCGACCCCCACGTAGCCGTTCCGAGCGGCGTACCAAGCCCTAAATACCCAAACGTTGCTTCCGTCAAAATAATACTGCCAAGTCCCAAGGTCATCGACACGATAAGCTGCGGCAATACGTTAGGAAGCAAGTGCTTGAATATTTTACGCGACGTAGAAAGTCCCGAAGCCTTTGCCGCGAGCATAAATTCCTGTTCGCGCAAGGACAAAATTTGTCCGCGGACGAGCCGTGCCGTTCCAACCCAGCCAAACAACGTAAGCACGACCATTAGAATATATAAACCGCGAATATCGTAAATTCCCGACGCTTTAATCGCTTCGGATAAAATTAACATTATCGGCAAGGTCGGAATACAGCTTAAAATATCGACGATACGCATAATCAGTTGGTCTACCCAACCGCCGAAATAGCCTGCAAGCCCGCCCAAAAGTACGCCGATGAGCGTTTCTAAAATAACGACGACGAAACCGATCGTGAGCGAAATTCTACCGCCGAGCATAAGACGGGTAAACACGTCCCAACCTTTATCGTCCGTGCCGAGCAAATGTTCCCAGCTCGGGTCGGCAAGCGCGTTGATACCGACGATCGTCGTGAGCGGAATATCGTAAACGATAACCGTTTCCCCGTCCGCCGTCTTAAACTCGATCAGGGATTCTTCCGCCGTCGTGACCGTTTCGTTTGCCGTCACTTTACCGTCGGCATTCGGTCCCGTCCACTCCGAAAAAAGCGGACCGATAAACGAAAACACGAACAACGCAATTAAAATTATAAGCCCGATGACGGAAAGCTTAGAACGGAAAAACCGTTTCGCGACCATCGCACCCGGAGAAAGTACTTTTACGCGATCGCCGAGATTTTCACCGTGTAAATCTTCCGCCGTTTCCGTAGGTACGGGTTCGGACAATTCAATTTCGGAATTTTTCTTTTCTTCTTCCATTTTCTCGCCCCCCTTATTTACCCAGCTTCACGCGGGGATCTACCACCGCGTACATCAAATCGGTAAGTAATATACCGATAACCGTCAAAACGGCAATGAACATGTTATAACCCATAATAAAGGGAATATCGCCCGAACGGAGCGCCTGATACGCCATTTGCCCGATCCCAGGCAGCGCGAAAAGCTGCTCGGTGATCATCGATCCACCGAAAAGTCCCGGCAAAATACCCGCAAGCGTCGTAACAAGCGGAATTAACGTGTTACGGAACGCGTGCTTGTAGATAACCGTGTTTTCGGAAAGCCCCTTCGCTCTTGCCGTACGGATATAATCAGCGTTGAGAATTTCAAGCGTATTCGTACGCGTATAACGCATCATTGACCCGACGTTGAGAATGACAAGTACGATCATAGGCAATACCAAATGATACGCCATATTCCAAAATCTCGTCCACTCGCTCGTACCGACGGGCAGGGTATCGACAAGCCCGTTTACGGGAAACCAACCAAGCTGTACGCCGAAGATTTTGATAAGCAAGCTTCCGAAGAAGAAGGACGGGAAAGAAATACCGATCATTGTTAAAACGGTTGCAAAATAGTCCAGCTTCCCGTATTGATTGACGGCGCAACGAATACCCAAAGGCACGGCGATAATGAGCTGTAATATCAAGGAAATAAAGGACACAGCAAACGAAACGCCCATATTTTTGAAAATTTCGTCCGCAACGTTGTTACCGTTGGTAAACGTTTGTCCTAAATTCCCTTGAAGCAGTCCCCTAAACGTACCGTCGTCGTAAGGTACTACGCCAAGCCAACGGAAATACCCCGTAATAACGCCCCAAGGCGAGCTGTCTTCCAAGCCGTAATACGAAAGCATTTCGTACAATCTTTCTTCCTTGTTGATCTCCGCGCCCGAGCTTAAAATACCGTTGAGCTTTTCTTCAAAATAGCTCGTCGGCATTATTCTCACCAAAACGTAGAGAATAAGCGACACGCCTAAGAGAATCAACAAGGAAAGCAATATTCTTTTTATACAATATTTAACCATTACGTTTCTTCACTTTTCGTTTATTTTAAGTAGCTTACAAATAATTAACTTCCCAAATTCTGTCAAGTACGCCCGAATAGCCGTTGGGAGAAGTGTTCAACGTGCTTGCGTCGATAACGTTTTTATTGTACGCGTACAAGTCCTTTCTTTGATAGGTAGGAAGCTCTACCGCAAGCTCCATAACGTAGTCGAGCGCGTTTGCGTAATATTCAAAACGCTGTTCGGGATTGATCGTTTGTCTTGCAGGCTCGATATAATCGTCGCTCAACTTGTTGATAATATTTTGTTCGTATTCAAATCTCGTACCGTTGTTTTGATCGAAGATTTCGTCGTAACCCCAGTTTTTAACGCTCGTTGCCGTACTGTCTCTATGATATACTTGGTACATATCGGGGTCGATCGTCGATTGCCAAGCCGCCGCCCATACTTGAAGCTTACCCGAAGTCAGCTTACTCAAAGCCGTCAAATCGTTGGTAACCGTGATCTTGAATCCGCATTGATTGAGAATGGTCGCCGCGTTTTCAAACATTGCGTACGCAGGGTGGTCGGTGGTATCGCCCGCAATCGTGAATACGTATTCGAGCTTTTCACCGCGGCTGTTTACGCGAATACCCGCCTCGTTCTTGCTTGCCCAACCCTTTGCATCAAGCTCTTTCTTGATTTCTTTGATAATCCAAGCTTCTACGTCCGTAAACAAATCGGGATTGTTGGTAAGATCTTCTTCGGTAACGCCTTCCGCCGCCATACCTTGCAATTTATAAGAAGTCAAGTTACCGTCCGTCGTGCCGAACAAGTCGGCGCGACCCGTGTATACGCCTACGGGCGTACCGTTCATATCCGCGTCACCGTCTTCGTTACGCTTGGGATAATAATCGGAAGAAGACGACATCGAACGGTAAATGGTTTTTGCCAAGCTACCGTAATAGGAAATGGGATAATCAAGATCCATTGCGCGCATTATGATACGGCGAATGGTAATATCGGGCACGTACGTGGGGTTTACGCCGACGTAACCGTAACCGTTGGTATCGTAATAGTCGGAAGCAATCGTTGCGTTCAAACCGCCCAAATCCGCAACATTTTGCGGGGTGGCGTTGGGTTGACCGTACAAGATTTCTTCACGGGAAAGTCTGCCGATGATCATATCGGACGACGTGACTTTATATTCTAAATATTTGATCTTCGCGTCTTCAATACCCGTACCGACGGTGTCGAAATAGGTATTGCGCTCAAAATATACGGTGTTGTCTTTATAGAAATTATCTCTCGTCGCTACGCTCGTTTTATCTTGGCTGCAAGCCATATACGCGCCCGCGCCGACGGGTAAACCATTTTTAACGGGATCTTTCAATACCGTATCAAAATAATCCTTGTCGCCGAACGCTACGCCGAAATGATATTTTTCGCCTGCTTCGGGGTACAAATTCACGTTCTTCGTCGCGTAATTTTCATATTCTCCCGAAGCCGCGTTTCCGTAATAGTGCATCGGCGAAACGGTAAACGCAAAGTTCCAAATCGCTTTGGGGTCAACGCCGTCGATGACGATTTTCAAAACGTCGTGTTCGCCGTCGAGCTTTTCGCCCATTTTACCGTTGAAGCTGCTCGTTTTGTAATAGGAAATACCTTCGATATGATCGACCAAAATCCCCGAATCCCCGAAAATTTCTTCGTAGAAATCCGATCTTGCTTCCGCCGCAAATTCTTCGCGAAGCTCGTCGCCCGTACCCCAGTAACGAAGTACGTCGGGATTGATATAGTTTTCTTGCACCATACCCGAATATACGGTATTGATGGCAACTTCTTTCATTTTATCTTCTTTTGCCTGTCCGCTCAACCCCGTCAAAGCCGCGTCCATATCTTCTTTGTACGTTTTATTGTACGTAGTAGTCGCTCCTTGGATTTGATCTACTTCCGCGTCAAGGTTGGTATAATATCTGCCTTCGCTATCTTCCAACGCCTTATACGAGCCGTTGGATTGCTTTTGATACGCAACCTGCACCAAGCCTGCGTTAAAATAGAATACTTCCCAAAGCTCGGTAAATCTATATTTTTCTTCATAGCTTTCAAGCGTTCCGTACGTTTCCGTCCAGTCCGTCGTTACTTCGTCCTTGAAGAATTTTTGCGCCGTTGCAATATCGGCAAGAATTTGCGGAACGTCCGATTCGCTGTATTCGTTGTCCGTCGTAGAAGCCGAGCAATATTGTTGCATATACGCAAGACGGGTATCCGCCGCCACATAGAATTGCGATTGATCGAACCCGCCGTCATTGGACGCGCTTGCATCTTGCTTGCGGTATGCGTTCAAGCCCTTAATTTTGGTGGAATAGATGGTCGCCGAGCCCATATACGCGGGATCGAGATACACGTAAAGATTGAAAAGTACGTCTTCCAACGTCAAATCGTCGCCGTCGCTGAATTTAATCCCCTTTTTAAGTACAAACTCGTATTCGGTCGAGCCGCCGTTTGCCGCCAAGTCGCCGTTCGTCGTTACGTTACCGCTTGCGTCCTTCATCGTTTCTTTGTAGTCCAACGCCACCGTCGCTTCGTTTTGTCCGCAAACGGGCTGACCTTTGGAGTCGGTGCTCATCATAGAAAGCTGCGTATGCCCCGCAATGGACACGTCGGGACCCGACGTGGCAAAGAAGGGATTAAAATTCCCATCGAGCGCGTCCGTGCTTAACGTAAAGGGATGCGTTTCGGGGTCGTAATTTTGTTCTTCCGTACAACCTACGAACGGGAACGCCGTCAAGCCCGCCAAAGCAAGACAAGCAATTCTTTTCCAAGTTTTCTTCATAATTATATATATCCTCCGTTATTTTTTACAAATTTTAAGCGATTTCCACCGTTTTATTGGGAATATCGAGCGTTAAGGTCGCTTCCGCAAAGGAAAGCCCCATATCCGCCGCCGTGTACGCGGCGTCGAGTATATACCCGCCGTCTTCGTCCATACCGCCGTAAATCCAGCTGTTTTCGTGCCAGTCGTCGCTGTACATATTAAACACGAGCGCTTTATTGCGGTTAATCGTCATTTTTACTTCGCCTTTGAACGCGACGTTTTCAAACGGTTTCGCGTTGTCCCCAAGTTTGGAGAACAAAAGCCAAATGGCTTGATAGTTGGAGCGATCGTCCAGCTCGTAGGTAACGGATACGCCGTCAAAGGTTACGTCCGTCATATTCGCAAGTCCGTCAGCTCTCGCGTTGATTACGCCGAACAGCGAAGTGGGTTTGTCCTTACCAAGTCCCGTCACGCTGACTTTTAATCCTTTAATCGTATTCCCGTTACCTTGCAAACGAGCGTTAAACGCTTCAAGGTTGGAAATGGGCGAAACGGTTTTTCCGTCCATATCCACGTCGTGCAAAAGATAGAAATTCCGACTTCCGTCGCCTGCGTTATTGAAAAAGCCTTGTACGCCCGCTGCGTTTTTGATTACCGTCCAGTTGCCTTTGATATACCGTGCGTAAATAACGGTGTCTTGCTCGTCGTTACGTTCGAGCGGCCAGCTGTTATTCGCGTTATCCTGCCGCATCATATTCGCTTCGTTCGTCCAGTCAGCGGCGGAATAAAATTCAAGGAACGTATAGGCGTTATCTTTTACCTTTAAGGGAAGCGTTGCTTCCGTCGTGTAGGGATAACTGCGTTTGCCGCTGCTGTTAAAGGAATAGGTACGAAGCTCCATACCGTTCGTATACGTTTTGCCGTCCGTGCCGAGAATTTGCTCGTTTTCGTCACAAAGAAGCATAACACGTACCGTACGCTTTAACTCCCATTTAGCGTAAAAGGTCAGCTCGTCCCCGCTTTGCAAACGAAGGGTAGAAAAGTCTACCTTTTCGCCAAGCTTGACCGTATTGTCGGCGTTCGTCAACGGCTCGCCCGTGGCTTCGTCGATTTGCGCGTAATACCAGCCCTTAAACTCGTATTTATCGTCGCTGTACGAAAGTTTTACCGCGCCGCTACCCGTCGAAACTTCAATATCGCCGTTGATATCCATTGCGGGGCTGTTTTCTTTGAAATACAAGGTCTTTTCTTTCGCACTGTCGCCGAAATAAATGGCGTCCGTGCTGTTGACAACGTATTTCACCGATGCAACGAGCCCGTATTTATTGCGGATATCTTCCAACGATTGATTGAATTTACACCCCGCAAACACGAACAGCGAAGCTATCGCCGCGCATACGGTTATCAGTTTCCATTTTAACGATCTTTTCATTCTACGATCTCCATTCGATTATCAAAAATCAGGGCTTTATTGCCGCTTTTTGCCGCTAATACCCCTATTCTGCTTATAACACAATTATTATTTTAACTTAAAATCAATTTTTTGTCAATCAATATTGATTATAATGTATAAATAAATTGTTTCCGCCCGTGATATTTTTGTAAAAATACAACCGTACCGCTCGCGGTACGGTTGTAGATTATTTGGTCATTTTTTCTTGTTTGACTTTATGGTCGATCACATGACGGGAAGCAAGCTCGGCTTGCACGTCTTCCAAGGAAATCCCCGCTTCTACCATCAAAACCATTACGTGATAGGCAAGATCGGCAATTTCGTAAACCGTTTCTTTTTTATCCTGCGCTTTTCCCGCGATAATGACTTCCGTACATTCTTCCCCGACCTTTTTCAAGATCTTATCCAAGCCCTTTTCAAAAAGATAGGTCGTGTACGAGCCTTGCGGTTTATCCTTTTTTCTGCCAACCAAAAGCTCGTACAAGCCTTTCAAGGAAAACTCGTGTTTTTCTTCGTTGATATAAACGGGATTAAAGAAACAGCTTTCTTCTCCCGTATGGCAGGCAGGTCCGTCCTTTTCCACTTTGACAACCAACGCGTCTTTATCGCAATCCGCCGTAATCGAAGTTACGTGTTGATAATTCCCGCTCGTTTCGCCCTTGCGCCACAGTTTTTGACGGCTTCTGCTCCAAAAGCAGGTACGGCGTTCTTCCAAAGTGATTTTCAAACTTTCTTCGTTCATATACGCAAGCGTTAATACGTCGCCCGAAACCGCGTCCACCACGATGGCGGGAATAAGTCCGTTCGTATCAAATTTTAATTCTTCAATTTTAATCATATTTTCTCCTTTTTACAGTCTAACGATAATACCGTTTTCCCGTAAGTTTTTTTTCAAGTCGGGAATTGCGATTTCCCCAAAATGGAACACCGAAGCCGCCAGTCCCGCGTCCACGGTAGGAACTTGCTTGAACAAATCGACGAAATGCGATTTTGCACCCGCGCCGCCCGAAGCGATTACGGGAACGTCTACCGCCGCGCAAACCTTTTGCAAAAGTTCGATATCAAACCCGTTTTTCACACCGTCGGTATCCATTGAATTGACGACGACTTCGCCCGCGCCTTCGCCTACGCAACGCTTGATCCATTCCACGGCTTCCATACCCGTATCTTCACGCCCGCCCTTAGCAAAGACGTGAAAGCTTCCGTTTACCCGTTTAATATCCGCGGAAATTACCACGCATTGATCGCCGTACTTTTTCGCCGCTTCGCCGATCAAAGAACGGTTTGCGATCGCGCCAGAATTGACGCTTACTTTATCCGCACCGCAAGAGAGTACTCTTTCAAAGTCCTGTACCTGCCGAATCCCGCCGCCGACCGTGAGCGGAATAAAGACGTTTGCCGCCGTTTCTTTTAATATATCGGTGAAAAGCGCGCGTCCTTCCGCGGAAGCGGTTATATCATAAAACACTAACTCGTCCGCGCCGTTATCCGAATAAAATTTCGCAAGCTCCACGGGGGAAGCCACGCGTTTGAGCTTATCAAAGTTGACCCCTTTCACTACTTCCCCGTTTTTAACGTCCAAACAAGGGATTATACGCTTGGTTATCATTCCGCCACCTCTATCGCTTGCCGTAAGTTAATTGCGCCGATATAATACGCTTTTCCGATAATCGCGCCGTACACACCCATTTTTGCAAGCGTTTTCACGTCTTCTATCGACGAAACCCCGCCCGAAGCAATCAACTGCAAACGGAATTTTTCGCCGAGCTTTTTATACAGCTCGTGATTCGCACCTTTCATTGCGCCATCCTTGGAAACGTCCGTGCAAATCACCGTTTTCACGCCCAAATTTTGCATTTTTTCTAAAAACGTTTCCACGTCGTAGTCCGATTTTTCTATCCAGCCTTTAATAGCAATTTTGCCGTCCGCAATATCCGCGCCGACCGCTATTTTATCCCCGTACGCGGCAAGCGCTTCTTGTAAAAACGCTTCGTTCGTCACCGCCGCCGTGCCGAGAATTACCCTGCCCGCGCCCGCTTCGATATATTTTTGCACCGTTTGCATATCGCGAATACCGCCGCCGATTTCCACGAATAAGCCCGTTTCTTTTACGACCGCTTGCACGATATGCGTATGCGTGGGAATACCCGTTTTCGCGCCCGCAAGATCGACCATATGGATTTGCTTTGCGCCTTGCTGCTTAAAATCACGCGCTACGGCGACGGGGTCTTCGTTGTACACCGTCATTTGCGTGTAATCACCCTTAAACAGCCGCACGGCTTTGCTATCGTATAAATCTATTGCGGGAAATATTTTCATATTGAATATCCTTTATTTTTGTTCCACAAAGGCGCGTAAAAGCTTCAAGCCCACGTCGCCGCTCTTTTCGGGGTGGAATTGACACCCCAACACGTTGTCTTTTGCCACCGCCGCCGTCAGTTCCTTGTCGTACTCGGTGGTTGCAACGACGCTATCCGCGCAATCTACCGCGTGATAGGAATGAACGAAATACGCGTGATCGCCTTCCCTGACGTACTTGAACAAAAAATGCTCGCGCGGGAAATGCAATCCGTTCCAGCCGATATGCGGGACTTTCAAGGACGGGTCCACGTAGCCTTTTATCGGCGCGACGTTGCCCTTTAACAAGCCCAAGCCTTCGTGCTCGCCGTATTCAAAACTCTTTTCAAACAACAGCTGCATACCAAGACATATGCCCATCAGATACTTGCCCGACTGGACCTGCTTTTTGACAAGCTCCGCCATACCCGTTTCTCGAAGTTTTTTCGCCGCGTCCGCAAACGCGCCTACCCCCGGCAATAAAATTTTATCCGCGTTTTCAATCGTTTTTTTATCCGAAGTCACGACCGCTTCCGCACCGATTTTTTTGAAGGACGAGCAAAGGGAAAACAAATTCCCCACGCCGTAATCCACGATCGCTATCATTACAATACCCCTTTTGTAGACGGGATTTCGTTTGCACGGTGACAATCAATCGCCGTCGCCGCGCCAAGTGCGCGCGCAACCGCCTTGAACGTGCCTTCAATTATATGGTGCGAATTTTTCCCCGCAAGCTGTCTTACGTGCAAGGTAATCTTGGCTTCTCGTACGAACGCAAGCCAAAATTCTTCGCAAAGCTCGCAATCGAAATCCCCGACTTTTTGCGCGGGAATTTGCAAGGTAATCGCGGCGTAATCTCGCCCCGAGATATCCACGGCAGCCATTATCAGCGTTTCGTCCATCGGTAATACGATATCTCCGTAACGCGTAATGCCGCGTTTATCGCCGAGCGCGTTTGCAAAGGCTTTTCCAAGCGCAATCCCGATATCTTCCGTCGTGTGGTGATAATCAACCTGCGTATCCCCTTTGCAATTCACGAACAAGTCGTAACCCGCGTGCTTGGCAAACAGCGTAAGCATATGATCGAGAAATCCGCAACCGCTGTTGATTTCGCTCTTTCCGTCCCCGTCAAGATTAAGGCGTAACGCAATATCCGTTTCGCCCGTTTTACGAGAAATTTCGTTTACCCGTTTCATTGTCCGTTCTCCTTTATAATTTCCTTTACCGCCGTTAAAAAGGCGTTCATTTGTGTTTTCGTGCCGATCGTTATGCGGTTAAATTCTTCTACTCTACCGCCCTTAAAATGCCGCACGAGAATACCTTTCTTTTTCAAAGCCAAATACAGCTTTCCCCCAGAAATTGCGTTTGATTTTGCGAACACGAAGTTCGTTTTTGACGGCAAAACTTCAAATCCCAACGCCCGCAACCCGTTTTCGGTGTACGCTCGCGTCTCACAAATTTCCTTGCATTTTTCGTCAAAGTAGTCTTGGGCTTTTATCGCGGCTTCGCCTGCCGCCGCCGTCATTCTATTGACGTTATAGGGGTTCGTGGAATACTTGATCGTATTCAAATCGGCGATCAACGCTTCGCTTGCAAAGCCAAATCCTAATCTTGCACCCGCAAGGCTACGCGATTTAGAAAAGGTTTGCGTTACCAACAAATTATCATAACGGTCTATAAGCGACACGCAGCTCTCGCCGCCGAAATCTACGTACGCTTCATCGATAACCACGACGTTTTCCGCGTTCGCTTTCAATATTTCTTCCACTTCCGCTTTGGACAAGGCAAGCCCCGTCGGCGCGTTCGGATTGGCGATAAACACAGTGCCTTTGACGCCCAAATAATCGCGGTAATCAATGGAAAAATCGGCTTTGAGCGGAATTTCTTGATACGGCACGCCATGCAATTTTGCAAACACTGAATAAAAACCGTAGGTAATATCCGCGAACACGGCGGGCGTGTTTTGATCGCAAAACGCCATAAACGCAAAATTCAAGATTTCGTCCGAACCGTTGGTGGGCAAAATTTGCGTTGGTTTCACGCCGTAATATTTCGCCGCCGTTTCCACGAGCGAACAGCAGGTGGGATCGGAATAGAGTTGACATTTCGCCGCTTCCGCTTTCGCCGCTTCCACTACCGACACGGGCGGGGCGTAAGGCGATTCGTTGGTATTGAGTTTTATATACTGCAAATCTTTGGGCTGCTCCCCCGGCGTATACGGCGTGAGCGCAGCGTATTTTGCACTAAAAAATTTACTCATCGTCATTATCCTTTACGCGTATTACCGCGCTTTTTGCGTGCGCTTGCAAGCCTTCTCTTTCCGCAAAATCCGCAACCTTGTCCGCCGCCGCGAAAAGCGCGTCTTTGGTATAATAAATAAATTGCGTCTTTTTCACAAAATCGTCCACGGAGAGTGCCGAAGAAAAGCGCGCCGTACCGCTCGTAGGCAGGGTATGGTTAGGGCCTGCAAAATAGTCCCCCATCGCTTCGGGGCAATACCTGCCCATAAACACCGAACCCGCATGCTTGATTTTATCAAGGTACGCAAACGGCTCGTCTACGCAAAGTTCCAAGTGCTCGGGGGCGATTTCGTTGGCAATCTCAATCGCCGAAAGCAAATCCTTCGCCACGATAATTTTTCCGTTATCGTCAATCGATTTACGCGCAATTTCGCAACGCGAAAGGGTCGGGATTTGTTTTTCAAGCTCGTTAGAAACCGCCTGCGCGAACACCGCGTCGTCCGTGACGAGTACCGCGCTTGCCATTTTGTCGTGCTCGGCTTGCGAAAGCATATCCGCGGCAATATACGCAGGCTTATTTTTGCCGTCCGCAACGATTAAAATTTCGCTCGGGCCTGCGATCATATCAATAGACACCAAGCCGAAAACCTGCTTTTTCGCTTCCGCGACGAACGCGTTTCCAGGACCTACGATTTTATCGACCTTGGGCACGCTTTCCGTTCCAAACGCCAAAGCCGCTATCGCTTGCGCACCGCCGATTTTGAAAATGCGGTCTATTCCCGCGACCTTTGCCGCCGTTAATATATCGGGATTGACCTTGCCCGTTTTCGTGGGCGTGACCATTACGATCTCTTTGCAACCCGCAATTTTGGCGGGGATCGCGTCCATAAGCACCGTGGACGGATACGCCGCCGTACCGCCCGGTACGTACAAGCCTACCCGTTCAATCGGCGTGATTTTTTGTCCGACGATCACGCCGTTTTCGCGCTCGATTTTGAAGCCGTCGCGTTTTTGTTTTTCGTGAAATTCGCGAATGTTTGCCGCCGCTTCTTCCAAAATTTCCACGAAGCGTTTATCCGCTTGGGCGTACGCGGTTTCAATTTCCGTTTTGGAAACTTCCAGCTCGTCTAAAACTACGCCGTCGAATTTTTGCGCGTAAGCGCGTAAAGCGGCGTCACCGTCCTTTTTCACGCACGCAAGAATATCCGCAACGATATCGGCAACGCTTGCCGTGGAATTGAAACGGGCGAAAAGTTCTTCGTTCGTAACTTCGCCGCATTTGAAAATTTTAATCATACCTTACTACCCGTATCTACGTCGAGAAGCTCCGCTACTTTTTTCGTCAAGTTCTCGATTTCTTCCGTTTTGAATTTGAAACTCGCTTTATTCGCGATCAATCTCGCGCTGATCGGGAATACCGTTTCCACGACTTCCAAATCGTTTTCTTTGAGCGTCGCGCCCGTTTCCACGATATCCACGATAACGTCGGAAAGCCCTAAAATGGGCGCAATTTCTATCGAGCCGTTGAGCTTGATGACGTCGATCGCTCTACCCTTTTTCGCGTAAAAAGATTTCGCCGCGCGAACGAATTTCGTCGCGACTTTAAGCGTTCTTTGCCCGTCGTCATAAAAATCCTTTTTCGCTGCGACTGCCATTTTGCAAACGCCTTTTTTCAAGTCTAAAAGCTCGTACACGTCGGGGGCGTATTCCACCAAAATATCCTTGCCGCATACGCCGATATCCGCCGCGCCGCGTTCTACGTAAATGGAAACGTCGGACGGCTTCACCCAAAAATACCGTACGCCTTTTTCCGCGTTTTCAAAAATAAGTTTTCTGTTCGGCTCTTTTATAGACGGACATTCGTAACCCGCACGCTCGAAAATATCGTAAATTTTTTCCCCAAGTCTGCCTTTGGGTAACGCAATATTGATCATTTCGTACCCCCTTCACGCAAATCCAGTACTTCGTTGAAGCGAATACCGCACGACCTTTTCAGCGCGCGTACGCTTTTGCCTGCTTGCACTAATTTTTCCACCGTTTCCGTAAGCGTTTGCAGGCTGGTTTTCTCGTCGTAAAGTACCAACGTATCGATATCGAATGTCGCTTCGCGTTTTTTGAAATCTTCCAACAAATCAAGGTACACGGCAAAGCCGATCGCGCCTGCTTTTCTGCCCATTCTCGACATCAATCTATCGTACTGACCGCCAGCCAAAACGCCTTCGCAAACACCGTCCACGAAGCCCTTGAATACGATCCCGTTATAATATTTCATATCGTTGACGACGGAAAAATCCACGCGAATTTTATTCCCGTAGCCACAGCTAATTAACAAATCGCACAAGGTTTTCAGCTCGTCATATGCCTTTTTCGCTTCTTCACTTTCGCAAAGCGGCGCAAGCGCGGTGAGCGTTTTTTTCATATCCCCGTACGCGCTAACGAGCGTGAGCAGTTTTTCCGTTTTCGCGTCTTCCACACCGTAGCATTTACAAAGGGCGCGCATTTCGTGCATATTCTTTTCCGCAACCAGCCGCATAATTTCACGGTTGAACGCTTTATCTTTTTGAAGTTCGTTGAGCGTAGCCGCTAAAATGCCGATATGCGAAATATCCAACACGTAATTAGGCGAAATCACAGCAAGACTTTCCGCGGCAAGCTTGACCGTTTCAAACACGTCGTACGCGGTAATTTCCCCGATCCGTTCCAAGCCTACTTGCGGAATTTCCTTAAACTGTTTGGTTTCCCCCGAGATACGGTACACGTTTTCGTGGTAATAGACCTTTTTCGCGCCGTCTTCGTCGGCGGTGTTTTTGATGATCGAAAGCGTAACGTCGGGCTTCAACGCCAACAGTTTTCCATCGGTGTCGTTGAACGTAATCACCCCGTCGCCAACGAGAAAATCTTTATTCGCCACGTATAAATCGTACGCTTCAAATTTACTCATTTTATACGGCAAATACCCGTATTTTCGATAGAGTGAACGGAGCGCGAACGCTACGCGTTCTTCTTCTTTTACGATCGTTTCGGTCATCTTTACTCTCCTAATCAGTCAAATACTCTTACGCCAAAGACGCCGTTGATGGCTTTGAGCGTATCTACGATCGCCGCGCTTGCAGGCACGTTCGTTTCCACGATCGTATACGCCACTTCACCTTTCGAGCCGTTGGCAAGATTTTCAATGTTGATATTTTGCGACGAGAACGCCGAAGTGATTTGCGAAAGCATATTCGGCACGTTTTCGTTCATAATGCAAACGCGGGGATTTTCCGAACGGGGCAAGCCCACCGTCGGGAAATTGACGCTGTTGCGAATATTCCCGCAGGCTAAAAACTCGTCGAGCTGTTGCGCCGCCATAACCGCACAATGGTCTTCCGATTCCACCGTGGACGCGCCGAGATGGGGAATGGCGATTACGCCCGAAGCTCCCGCCGTTTCGTCCGTCGGGAAATCGGTGACGTACGCCGCCACCTTTTTATTTGCAAGCGCGACTTTGATATCCGCCGCGTTCACAAGATCGGCTCTTGCAAGATTGAGTATGCGAACGCCGTCTTTCATTTGCGAAATGCTCTTTTCGCAAATCATATTTTTCGTTTGCGGAGTTGCGGGTACGTGCAAGGTGATATAATCGCAAGTCTTGAAAATTTCCGCGTAATCCGCCGCTTGCGATACGGACGGAGCCAAGCTCCACGCTGCTTTCGCCGTAATGTACGGGTCGTAACCCATAACTTTCATACCCAAAGAAATTGCCACGTTGGCAACCATACCGCCGATTGCGCCAAGCCCGATAACGCCGAGTGTTTTTCCCGCAAGCTCGTGTCCGACAAACGCCGATTTACCCGCTTCAACCGTTTTCGCAACGCCCGTTTGTCCCGCAAGCGTCTTTACCCATTCTACGCCGCCGATCAAATCGCGGGAAGCCAAAATGAGCGCGGCAATCGGAAGCTCTTTTACCGCGTTTGCGTTTGCGCCGGGGGTGTTGAATACGACGACGCCTTCTTTCGTGCATTTATCCACGGGAATATTATTCACTCCCGCGCCGCAACGGGCAATCGCACGTAAATTTTCGGAAAATTGCATATCGTGCAACGCCGCCGAACGCACCATAATCGCGTCTTCGTTCGTAACGTTTTCGTGCACTTCGTACTTCGTGGCGAGAACGTCCGTTCCCACCTTTGCAATTTTATTCATTAACTTGACTTTTAACATATCCGTTCTCCTAACGATAATTTTATCACGCATTTCCCCTTTGTCAAGTACCTACCGTCAACTTTTTTTAATCCTTGGGGTTATTTTTTGCAAATTCTTTCATAAACGCAACCAACTTTTCCACACCTGCCTTGGGCATTGCGTTGTAAATGGAAGCACGCATACCGCCGACCGAGCGGTGACCTTTCAAATTCACAAGCCCGCATTTCGCCGCTTCGGAAGCAAATTTTTTATCCAAATCCGCGTCACCCGTCACGAAAGTCACGTTCATCATAGAACGGCTTTCCTTTACCACGGGCGCGTGGTAATAATCTTGGCTATCCAAATAATCGTACAAAAGCTTGGCTTTGCTTTCGTTCAATTTTTTCATTTCTTCCAAACCGCCCAAGCGTTCGATCCAGTCGTACACGAGTTTGGCGATATAAATACACCAGCAAGGGGGCGTATTATACATAGAACCGTTTTCCGCCATTACCTGATAATCGAGCATCGTTGGAATTTCCGCTTTGGCTTTTCCAAGCAAGTCTTCCCGAACAATTACCACCGTCAAGCCCGCCGCGGACATATTTTTTTGCGCGCCTGCGTAAATTACGCCGAAGCGGGAAACGTCGAAGGGCTCGCTCAATATGCAAGACGACATATCCGCAACGAGCGGAATATCGCCCGTATCGGGAATATAGGGAAACTTCGTGCCGTAAATGGTGTTATTGAAGCAAATATGCACGTAGTCCGCATCCGCGCGGAAATCGGATTTTTCCGTTTTGGGCACGAACGTAAAATTCGCTTCCTTTGACGAAGCTACCGCTTTTACGTCGCCGTATTTTTGCGCTTCTTTATACGCTTTCGTCGAAAACTGTCCTGAAAGAATATAATCGGCTTTACCGCTACCCGTCATCAAATTCAAAGGTACGGCGGCAAATTGCGTGGACGCGCCGCCCTGTAAAAACAGTACCTTGTAATTGTCGGGAATATTCATAACTCTCCGAAGTCCTGCTTCCGCGTCTTGAATAATTTTTTCATAGACGGGAGAACGGTGGCTCATTTCCATCACTGACATACCGCTGTCTTGATAATTTAACATATCTTTGGCAGCTTCAACCAACACTTCTTCGGGCAACATAGAAGGCCCTGCCGAAAAATTAAATACTCTTTCCATTTTTTACCACTCCTTCAAACGGAAAAACTGAATTATCAAACCGTTTTAATCAAAAATCTTAATTGCAAATATTGTACCACAATTTGCCTGAAAAAGGCAAGGATTTTCAAGGAAAAAATGATATTATTTATCAATTTCACCCTATATTTTACGCAAAAAACAAAAAAAGGGAAACGGAACATTCCAAAATTCCCGTTTTCCCCTTATTTTTACTCACCATCAAGCATTATACGAATAATCTCTTTATCCGTTTCACGCATACCTTTATGCGCAAGTCTTGAAACGCTTTTAATCGTATTTTCCACGCCCTGTTTTACGATGCCGTCGCCAGCGTAAAAATCGTTGCCGTTATAATGCATATTCAAGCCCAACAAGCCGCTCTCCACTGCCGTAGCAATCTTTGCCGCGCAACTTGCTTTCGCACCGTCGCAAATAATCCCCGAATCGATCGCAAGGGCGTTTACGAGCGTATGCGTAATCTCTTCCATTCCACCGCCTAGCAAAAACGCCACGCCGCAAGCCGCGCCCGCGCCTGCGGAAACGACGCCGCAATAGGCAGATAGCGTTCCGATGCCGCTTTTCAAGTGAATGGTTACGAGATTAGAAACGCAAAGCGCGCGTAATAATTTTTCCTTGGATAAATGCAAACCCTTTGCGTATACGACGACGGGTACGGAACAGGTAATGCCTTGGTTGCCGCTCCCCGAATTGATAATAACGGGAAGTTCGCAACCGTTCATTCTCGCGTCGCTTGCCGCCGCAGCGTACGCCTTTGCCGTGATTTTTATATCGGGCTGATAGGCGCGAAGTAAAACTTTGCCGATATTCGCGCCGTAATCGGCGTTTAGACCTTCTTCCGCTATCGCCATATTATATTCGATTTGCCTTGTTAAAAGCTCGCGCACCGCTTCCACGTCCACCGCATTAGCAAATGCGACGATGTCTTCTACGTTCAAAATACTGCGATCGGTTTTTTTGCCCTGCTTTTCAAGCGGCTTTTCAAATAAAACCGTATCGTTTAACTTCACGCAAACGACGTTGGTATGCGTATCCGCGATGCGGACGAACGCGCAATTTTTCTTTGAGTACAGCGTTACGCCAATATCGAACGTGCGCGCGTCTTCGGGGGTGACCGTTTCCAAAGGAAACGTATCCCGAACAAGTCGGATTTCTTCCATTTGTTCCGCGGTAACGCAAGAAAGCGTTTCAAGCCTTGCTTCGGCGTCGCCTGCCACGAGTCCCGCGGCAAACGCGGACTTAATCCCGCGTAATCCGCCCGTGTGCGGCACGATGACGCTTTTGGCGTTTTTTACGATATTTCCGCTGACTTCCAGCCTACCCCGAACGGGAGTTTCGCCCAGCGTTTCGCGTGCCTTTGCAACGGCATACGCAATCGAAATCGGTTCGGTACAGCCCATAGCAGGTACGAGTTCTTCGTGTAAAATATCGATATATTGTCGACAAATTTCTTTCGTAAGCATACTATCCTAAAATCGCAAAAGAAAGGCAACGCGCCTTTCTTTTGCGGATATCTATTTTTATTCTACGTGAATAACACTTTCTACGCTTCCAAGCCCCGAAGCGTTGATCTTTGCAACGGCGTTCCGTACGGCGTTTTCCGTCGTTTTGTGCGTGATGATAATCAACGGCACGCGATCGCATTCCTTTCCCTTTTGCGAAATTTCCACGATGGAAATACCGCATTTACCGCAAATGCCCGTAATCTTTGCCAAAGCACCCGCTTTATCGTCTACCAAGAGTCGCAAATAATACGCACTCTCAAAGTCCGAAATAAATTTCACGTTCGCTTCCGCCGCCGCGTTATTTTTGAACGTGGAGTATTTGATTTCCGAATGTGTAGCCGCATACAAAACGTCGCTGACAACCGCGCTTGCCGTAGGCAATGCGCCCGCGCCCCTACCGTACAGCATAATATCGTCCACCGCGTCGCCCGTTAAGTATACCGCGTTAAAAGCGTCACTTACGCTTGCAAGCGGGTGCGCGTTCGGGATAAACGTGGGATGCACGCGAACTTCGATACCTTTTTCCGTGTTCTTACCAATCGCAAGCAATTTCAAGATATATCCAAGCTCTTTACCGTAAGCAATATCTTTACTGCTTACGCCCGAAATGCCTTCGCGGAAAATCTTGGTATAGGGGATTTTGGTGTGGAACGCCATCGACGAAAGAATGGAGAGTTTATACATAGAGTCGTACCCGTCCACGTCCGCCGTCGGATTTGCTTCCGCATACCCGAGCTTTTGCGCTTCTTTGAGCGTTTCCTGATAGTCCGCGCCTTCTTGCGTCATTTTCGTCAAAATATAGTTAGTCGTACCGTTGACGATACCCATCATACTGCGAATACGATTAGCTTGTACGCCGTCTAAAAGCGTACGGATAATAGGCACGCCGCCTACGCAACTTGCTTCGTAATACAATCCGCAGTGATTGCGTTTTGCAATTCTTTCCAGTTCGTGCGAGAATTTACAAATCAATTCTTTATTGGACGTAACGACCGTTTTGCCTTCTTGCAACGCCGCCGTTACGAACGTTTTTGCCACGCCGATACCGCCGATCGTTTCGATGACGATATCCACGTTGGGATTTGCAATAACTTCTTCAATATTTTTCGCAATACAAGCGTCGGGTACGCCGAGCGATTTCAATCTCTCTAAATTTAAGTCTAAAACCGCTTCTACCGTAATATCTACCTGTTGCGTTTTCAAATAAAAATCGTGATGTTCTACGAGTGTTTGATACGTGCCGCCGCCAACGACGCCAAGTCCTAAAATTGCTACGCCTACTTTTTTAACCATCTCTATCTCCTTCTTGCGTTTTATCTTGTTGATTACGCGTTCAATGCATACCTGCCTACCACTTATTGCTCTACGTTACGGTCGTAAAGGTACTTCAAACCCTTTAACGTGAGCAGTTTATCCACGACGTCGATCCCGTCGATTTCCTTGGATATAACGTTGCTAAATCCGCCCGTCGCAATCGTGTTTACCTTGGGGGCATTCAATTCTTTTTTGATACGTTTTACGATATACTCTACAAGCCCCGCAAAGCCGAACACGATCCCCGCTTGCATATTCGTTACCGTATTTTTTGCAATAATGGACGACGGGGCTTCGATTTCCACGCGGGGAAGCTTCGCCGTACCGTTGACGAGCGAATCCAACGAGCCTTTAATTCCAGGTGCAATGACGCCGCCGATAAATTCGTTTTTCTCGCTGATAATATTAAACGTCGTCGCCGTACCGAAATCAATGACGATCATCGGCGTTCCGTCGCCGTAACCGACGATAGCGGATACGCAGTTTACGATTCTGTCCGCGCCTACTTCGCGCGCGTCGTCGCAACGGATATTCAAGCCCGATTTCAAACCGGGAGCAACGTGCAAGGGCTTGATATGCAAGTAAATGGAGCACATTTTATCGATCGTATAATCAAGCGACGGCACGACGGAAGAAAGAATACCGCCCGTGACGTCCTGTACGTCCACGCCTTGCGAAGCAAGCATACCCGTGAGCTGTTCGCCGTATTCGTCCGAAGTTTTTTTCAAATCGGTTGCCACGCGAAAGGACATTTTCAAATCGTCCTTATCGTAAATGGCGTATTTAATATTCGTATTGCCTATATCTACACAAATAATCATTCTTGCTCTCCCTGTTCCGTCTTGTTACGCAACGGAATAACGTCAGGCGTTTTCGTGTATTTTTTCATCGTACGAACGAGTATGGGCGTCAAAACAATCGCGCATACGAATTCCAAAAGGAAATTCACGCCGATAATCGTTTGCCATACCGTATCAAAAAATGCGCCGCCCGTGGAAAATATTTCCATTGCGCCAAGAACTAAAACCGTATGCAAAACGACGGTGAGTGCCGCCGCAATTCCGCGAACGACGTCCTTTGCTTTACCTTTGGTCGCAACGGTCAAACCGTGTAAGATCCAGTAACCCGCTACGCCCGCAAGCGTACGGGGTAAGACGGAAATTAAAGGATTGTAAAAAACCGTATACCCAACGACGAACGAAAGTAAAAACGAGCAACAGCCGAAAATCGTTCCGCCGATAAAGCTTCTTTTCCACCCCCCGTACATAGACAAGGCTATAAATAAAGGGATAGACAAAAAAGCCGGAGACGGCTTTATAAAGTAAATGAAAACGTACGTTTCCAAAGTGAGTACGACAGCCATCAAAGCCGTCATAATGCCAATAAACGCTACCGTATGCGCTACGCTACGTCGCATAATACACCTCCATCGAGTTCTTAATGATACCCGTAGAAAAAAATTAAGTATTTCCTTATAACGGTAGAATCGCCAAGCGTATTCTCCAAGGATATTATCCATTATACAGCATTTTTTTGATTTTCGCAACAAAATAAAAGAAGCTTTTTAATTTTTCTATATTTTTTACACAAAATTTACATAGCGGGAATATTATGTAATAGAAAGAAAAACCGCAGGTATTTATCCGCTTTTTAAGTCGATTTTACATATCCCCTGCGGCGAAACACAGGAGGTTTTTTATGAATTGTTGTTTCTCGGGTAATACTACCCTTTGGATTCTTATCGCGTTGCTCGTACTCGGCTCGAAAGACGGTATTTTCTGCTCCAACATTTTCAGCGGCTGCGGATTGCCTATTCTTATCGCTTTACTTTTCTGCTTGTACAAAAACGGAACGCTTGCATCCTTACTTACCCCGCCCTGCAACTGCGGTTGTTCGTGCGACTGTCGTTAATCCTTCTTTTTCTCCTTAATCTTAAAAATGCGCCGTCCCTTTCAATGGGACGGCGCGTTGCCGTTATTTCGTTACCTTTATTTTTTTGCGGTATACTCGCTTACATTCGTAATCGTTTCCCCGTCTATTTGTAATGTACGGGGACTGTCGAATTTCACCGTAATCGTTTTGCCCGTAAGTACCGTGACGTTTTTCTCTTTTTTCACGTGCTCACCCTTGAACAGCGAAGGGAAAATCATCAAAGTCTTTAACTTACCGCTACCGTGGAACAGCATAACGGAAAGCGTATCGTCTTTGCGGTTTTGCGCGGGCGCGGGAATCATTCCCCCGCCGTAATATTTTCCGTTCATCGTCGGCGCAAGCCATACTTTTTTGAAGAAATATTCTTTGCCGTCCACGATAACCGTCGCGTTCGTCGGCTTATAATGGAAAAGCAAGCCTTTAATCGCTATCCCCGCGTAATTGACGGGCTTATCCGATTTTGCCCGCTCCTTATCCCCTTGTTCACAACAGTAACCGTCGATACCAAACCCAACGCCGTTGATAAAGGAATATTCTTTGCCCTTGACCGTGACTTTGGGTAAATTTTCAACGTGCTCGCTAATCGAAACGGGATTTTCCGTTCCTTCGGGGCAAATTTCGCGCATAAAATCGTTTCCCGAGCCGCACGCGTAATAGGAAATATTCCGTCCCTTCACCGCTTCGCCAGCTTCGTTTACGAAACGGTTTAACGTACCGTCGCCGCCACATAAAACGATTTCGTCCGTTTCGTTAAGTCCTTCAAAAAACGTTTGATAATTCTCAATTTTCGTTACGTCCGTAAACGCAATTTCATCCAACATCTGTTCTAGTTTTTTCGCTTTGCTTTCCCCACAGCCGCTTCCCGCCTGCGGATTGTACAATACGTAATGCTTTTTCATTCGCCTTTCAATTTCCTTTTTATGTCATAAAAAATTATTACATTTATTATAACAAAGGAAAAACGCGCCGTCAAGCAAACGAACGCGTTTTTTTGAAATTTATAAGCTTAAAAAATAGGATTGTAAAGCAACGAGCGTTTTCGCGTCGTGGATTTCTCCGTTTTTAAGCATATTTTTAACGGTAGCAATCGACAACCACACGACGTCCACAAACTCGTCTTCGTCTAAATGCGTCCGTACCCGCTTTCCGTCAAAAGCACGGTATACGTATATTTTTTCGTTCGTATACCCAGGGGTAGGATAAAGGGTTGCGATATATTCCAAGCGGTCGGCTTGAATACCCGCTTCTTCTTCAAGTTCCCGTTTTGCGGCAAGGAGCGGATCTTCCCCCTTTTCTAATTTCCCCGCGGGAATTTCCAAAACGCTTTCGCCGTACGCGTAGCGGTACTGTTTTACGAATAAGATTTGCTCGTTTTCAACGTATAGCGCGCACGCCCCGCCGCTGTGTTCGATAATTTCACGTATACAGGGTTTGCCGTCGGGAAGTAACGCTTCGTCTTTTCGTAAAGTGATTACTCTTCCTTTATATATATAGTTCTTTTTTAGCGTTTTTTCGATATATTCCATTTTTATTCTCCAACGGGCAAGACAAAATAGATAAGTTTTTCCGTTTTTGTTATCATTATAGCACAAAATAAAAAAAATGCCAAGATTTTTTGGCAAAATACCTTGATTTTATGTAAAAAATTATGTATAATAATGATAATCGAATTTTGGGAGGTATTTTTATGAAATCGATTAAAATTTCTTTGGAAATGGCGCAAAGAGTTAAGGAATTCGTGAATATCACGCAAGATTATCCTTACGAAATTTTGCTCAAAAGCGGCAGATACGTCGTTGACGCGAAATCCATTTTGGGTATTTTTTCGCTCGATTTATCGCAACCCATCACCGTTGAAGCATATAGCGATAATTGCGACGATTTGATGGCGAAGCTGAAAAAGTTTGAAGCGTAAGCCTATTTTTTTCCAAGGAAAAGTCGCTTTTGGCGGCTTTTAACTTCCGATACTTATCGGGTAAGGAGTGCTACCGATGCAAATTCAAGGAGAAACGTCCGTTAATAAACTGATCGTGCTTTTCGTGTTCGATAAAATGGAAAGCGCGCTTTCACAACGCACGATCGTGGAAATGTGTACTGTTGGTAACAACTGGCTCAATTATATGGATTGTCTTGAACTTTTGCCGCGCCTTTTGGACGACGGCTTTATTTGCCGTATCTCTTCCCCCGACGAAGAACCTTTATATACTATCACCAGCGACGGCAGAGAGAGTTTGAATAATTTTTACATAAACATTCCCAAGAGTATTCGTGACGAAATCTCCACGTTTATTAAAAAGAATAGCGGAAAGTTGCGAAACCGTCAGGAGTGTAAAGCCGATTATTATCAAAACGTGGACGGAACGTATACCGTGTTTTTGAAAATTCTCTCACCCGGTCAGCCTATGCTTGAACTTAAATTTGTTATTCCCGACAAAAAAACGGCGCAAAATATTTACAAGAACTGGGAAAGCAAGGCATCCGAACTGTATTCGGCGATTTACGACACGTTGGTGGATTAAAAACTTAACGTACGGTTTTTTACCGAGAATATAATTAGCGAGGTTTTACTATGTTTACTTATTCCCCTACGGGGACTTGTTCCCGACAAATTCTTTTTGATGTTGACCAGGACAATAAAATGCACAACGTGCGTTTTATCGGCGGATGTGGCGGTAATTTGCAAGGTATTGCACGACTTGTAGAAGGCAAAGACATCGACGAAATTCAAACCCTGCTTGCAGGTATTCGTTGCAGAAACAACACGTCTTGCCCCGACCAACTTTCCCGCGCCATTGCGGATTATAAGGCAAAACGCCAAAACAACGGATAAAACCATCTTCAACCAAAAACCACCAGTTGCTCTGGTGGTTTTTTGCTAAAGGTTAAAAAAGAAAACTCGCTTGAGCTTAAAAAGTTCAAACGAGTTGCTCTTGGCGCAGAGAAAGGGATTTGAACCCTT
>JAZLDG010000110.1:0-2258 GCA_045614565.1 Candidatus Scatosoma sp.
GCTTCAATAACGTTATTCATATGCTGTCGCCCTTTCTCAATTTGTTTGCCGCTATTTCCGCGATCACGCGGGTATTAAGTATGCCGCCCGTTTCAATCAGCCGTACGGTTAATTTCCGCTTGTTCCTCGTCATTTTTCATAAGCCCCCCGATTTCTGCGTCGCTCACATCAAACGCCTTTTTAAGATCGTTCCAAAACGCCATGCGCCCGTCACGCTTGCCGCTTTCAATCGCGTTGTATGTCGCGCGATTGCAACCGATCTTGTCAGACATTTCACGTTGCGAAAGTCGTTTACTATGCCTAAACATATAAAGCCCGTTTCTCACCGTGTCACCCCCTTTCAAAAGTTGCGTATCGGCGCAACCATACTAAAAAAATTATTATTTTGCCTTGTTGTTTGTTATTTCTTCGATTGCTTCAAGCATTACGTCGCGCATATTATCGCGCATATTTTCGGGTAAATGTTGTATACACGGCATTAACTCGCGGATACGTTCGCATAAAATTTCCTGTTTGCTTCTTATGTCCGCACCACAAAAGCAACAGAACCGCGCGCCCGTTACGTCAATTGTTTTCTTGCATTTGTGGCAAACTTTCGCCCCCCCTTTACGCTTGTTGTACGCATTAGGGCGGCGGGGCGTTGCGCCCATTTCAACCGCAATACTCGTTATTGTCGCGCGCGGTATGCCGTAAAAGGCTTCAAGATCGCGCAAAGAATTTTTACGGTCGTTGTAATCGTCGAAAATCTGCTGTTTAACTTCCTGTGTAATCATGTTTATATATCCTTTCTTTATGCCGTGGCTTCCTCAATGGAAGAAATCGCGTCTTCCATATTACTTATTGCGTCTTCCATATTACTTATTGCGTCTTCTGCTATTTCGTAACGTTCCGAATTTACAAGATTTTCGGGCATATTGTCGCGGTATTCTTCTTCTTCCTCTTTAAGTTCTTCAAGCTGTGCCATAAGTTCTTCAAGGCTTTCCATAATTGTTTTAAGATTGTTTCTTCTTAATTTATTCATTTTCCTTTTACCTTTCTGCGGGGCTTTATGCCGCCCCGCGGGGCTATTTATTTTAACCAAATTAAAACTTTGGGATAATCTTGCAACGCGTTAACTCTGTTTGTTTCTCGTCTTTGTATTCGGAATGATTTTTAACTGTTCCCCTCACAATGACGGGTTCACCGTAATTTAAGCCAACGCCGTTGCGCGTTTTCCACGTGAAAACGTTTCCGTCAGAATCTTTGAACGTGTGAACATACATTGTTTCCGTGCCGTAACCGCTGAACGATTTTTGTTCCCACGCTCCCGAACGCACATAAGAACCCTTAAATTCGATTTTCTCGCCGATTTTCCCGACGTGCTGGCTTATTGCTTTTTCTGCTTTTATTCGCGCTTCCTCTGCTTCTCTTTCAGCCTTTTCGCGCGCTTCTCTTTCCGCGCGTTCCGCGTTCAATCTCTCTTGTTCCGCGTCCCACTTCGCTTGTTCTGCTTCCCGCTTCGCCGCCCGCTTCGCGTCAAGTTTCGCTTGGTATTCGGGCGTGCGCTCTATCCACTTTTCCGTAACCTTACCCGCGCCGCCACACTTCCAACAAACACCGCCGTCGAGAGGAGAAAGACGCGGACGACCGTTGACAACGCCGATCGCGTAATAACCTTTGCCGCCACATCTATCGCACACGGTTTCGCCCTCAAAGTGCTTACTGCCGTTTCTGTCAATTTTAATCAATCTTGCTTCCATTTTTTCTTTCTCTCTTTCTCATTACGGGAACGTGTGTTCCCCTTGATTACGTGTATATTATATTCCTGTTTGCGTCATTTGTCAACACTTTTGCGACAATTTGTTACATTTCGGAGAATTGCATAATTTTAAATACGAACTTTTGTACTATTTTACACATTTGCACACGTTTTCGTTGCATACTGTCGCAAATGTATGCTATTGTGTGAAAGTAATGTTTCAATACGTTGCAAATAACAGTAAACGACACATATTAAAAATGATTGTTGAGGAAGTGACAATATTGTGAAAAGTATAGGGCAATTATTAAAAACGTTGCGGAAAAGTCAACGTATGACGCAACAAGCCGTTGCGGATAAAGTCGGTATAACACGGGCTACCCTCTCAAATTATGAGATCGACCGACGCACGCCCGATTTAAAGACATTACGCGCCCTTGCGGAATGTTACGGCGTAAGCCTTGATTATTTCGGCGTTGTACCCGCCGACGAAGTGCTTGAACTTTTAGCACGGGCAAAG
>JAZLDG010000111.1:0-4686 GCA_045614565.1 Candidatus Scatosoma sp.
TGCTTGTTCCTTCCAATTCTCGTAGATAAGCCCTTCAACTATGCCCCATTCCCCTAAACCTGCTACACGGTAGCGGCGGGGATTGCGTACCTTCATATCCTCGAATACGCGCAAGTCGCTTTCGTCCAGCCATTCGTTACAGGTATAGTTCGTTGTCATTGATAGGATATTATCAGCTTCCCTATCAAAAAATCTTGCCTTTAACCAATGCCTTTCATTCCACGGGTTGAAAGTGATTGTAAACCGTTTGAAATATCCTTCGGGCAATTCGCCACGTATGGATTCGTCCAGCATATCGAAGTCAGCTTCGCTCATTATTTCGTATGCTTCTTCCACCCAGCAAAAACAAATCGCGCCTACGGGTACGGAAATAGACGCTAATTTCAGCGAATCGTCCATACCACGGAATAGGATTTTTTGCCCCGTCGGTATATATGTTAATTCAAGCGGGTTGACGGTGGATTTCCAAAAGTCATCAACGCCCAAACGGTGAATAGCCCATTTTAGATCACTATAACAGCTATCGCGCAACGTTCTTTCCGTCTTACGTACAACAAGGGTATTTGCAAGCGGGTACTTCATCATCATTACGATATGCCATAATGCCGTTGTCTTTGATTTCTTCGACGCACGGCTGCCCTTACAGACAACGTAACGCCTTTTCGATCTCCAAAAGCTCCCGTACCCTCGTCCTACGATTTTAGGCAATGATACGTTATTATACGCGCCGTCAATCTTCAAGCTGCTCATCACCGCTTATTACAACGGGTAAAGCTCCCGTAAAATCAACCTTTTGATTTGGTGCTTGCCCGCTTGTATCACGCACCGCCAAAAACGCCGTTGTATCGCCCTTTAACGCCTTTGAAATTTGCGCCACTAAAAGAGCTTGCTCAACGGTGATATTCTTTCCCTTTAAGCCCTTAAAGCTATCTATGCCTTCAATATCGCAACGTCCGCCGCTGTCTACCGTCATATCCAGCAATAAAGCAAGGGATTCCTTCATAGCCTTTTTAGCTCGTCTTACTTCCCCCGATTTTATGCCGCCCTGTCTTCCCAGCTCCGCGCGTTCTTCGGGGGACATATCCGCAAACCCGCCTTCGGGTAAAGGTCTTTTCCCCTCCATATGCTACACCGCCTTACTTTCTTTTCTTCGCTGCCGTCTTCTTAACGGTCTTCTTTGCGGGCTTTCCCTGCTTCGCTTGCGCTTTTTGGTAATCCTTCCACGCCTTATCTACAAATTGATCGTGCTTGCTGTCATCAATAAACTTTTTACCTGCCATTTTTCCTTTTCTCCTTTATATTAAGTTACGGTATATGTATACCCGTACTTGCTTGCATTTTTCGACATCCAATCGCCCATAATGTTATTCCAATGCTTATTCAGCTCACGCTTATACGCGGCTTCGCTGGAATACTTTTTGCCTTTCATACTGTCAGCTTTCTTTTGCCATTGAGCCAACAGCCCTTTCTCGTCCTTCTTCATTTGCGCCGCAAGCCCTTTACCGTTTGCCTTATGCCCCGCTTGAAGTGTGTACGTCTTCTTCATATTCCGCGATACAGCACTAATAGAGCCAGCTTCGGTTTGCCCTGCCGTCACAACGTCCGTAGTGGAAAGCGTGCCGCCGTTCGGGTGATTGTGATAAACAGCATTCCCTTTGATATGCTTTGCCGCGTTCGGCGTAATGCCCACGGAATGCTCGTCACCGTCAACCGCTGCCACGACGTACCCGTTTTGGTCGATAATCGCCATTTGTTCGTGATCCAAGCCGCCGATTCTACTTTCTACGGATTTTACCGTCGTTTCCATATGTACGGACTTGCTGCCAGCTTCGGGCGTCCACCCTGCCACGTTCATATCAGTACCGCTGCTTCCCGCGCCGCCCATTCCTACGGTTGCACCGCCAGCGGTATAAGAGCCGCTTCCTCTTCCACCCATATATAAACCTCTCTTTGAATTTTTAATCAAACAAAAAAACAGCCAAATTGCTTTGACTGTTTCTATCTAAAAAAGGCAAGCGTACGGATTTCAACCGTAGCTTCCTCCAACAAGGCGAACTCACCCTATTCTACTACTTGCCCCTTTTATTCCAAATTGTATAAACGCGCTCAACCATTTTCTTTTCTTTGGCTGTTAGATTTGCCGCGCCTTTCTTCCCGTCGTTTTCGTTATGAAAATACCCGTGATGAGTATGTACGCCCATATCATTATGCGTGCTATCTAAATCAATCGTCTTTGTACGTTTCCCTTCCGTATCATAATACGATATATAGCGCGGTTGCCCGTCGGCGTTTACCGTGACATATACGCGCCCTTTCGTCTGCGTTTCAAGCGGTGCGGCGGCACTTGCGCCCTCTTCCGTTCTTTGCACAAACTTAATATTGCTTTCGCTAAAAAGCGTTTTATATTCCGTCCCGTACTTCTTACCGCTTACCGAAGTCCCGCTTGCTGCGCCACGTCCGCCCACTTCTTACCTCATATTATAAACGCTGAATGTGATACTTTTGTGAAAATCCACCCTTATTTTTTGGATTTTTTCGCTTTCGTCGCTTTTTTCACCGTCTTTTTCTTATCAGGCGCGGGCTTCAAGATTGTTACCGCGTTATAATCTTGCGCCCACTTTTCTTGAATCGTCTTTTGCTTTGCCATTGCTCAATCTCCTTTATGGTAATTCGTCCACGTCAACGTATGTTACGCCGTCGCTTCCTTGCGTTACCTTCTTTACTCTCCATTTTGCTTTACCCGATACAAGGACTTCACCTTCGCCTTCACCATATACCGATACGTGCGTAATGCTTGTACCCTTCTTTGTACCTGACGCGCGGAATACAACGGGATTCCCGCCGCTTCCGCCGTGATGAGCAAACATATCCGCCGTTGCCGCCTTTGAACTCCAAGACGACATACCGCGCATATCAATTTCCGCGCCTTCCTGAAAGCTTGCAAGCGTATTTGCGTCAACATTCATTCCGCGGTAAATTTCACCGCCAGCCCATTTAGGGGCGCGCTCTATCATTCGTTCAACCGCCATTGCGTCTTCATAATAGGGACTGTTTTTATCGCCTTTGTACGCCGCTTCTCGCATTTCCCCGTAATAACTCCCTGAATACTTTTCAGTAGCTCTTACCATTTTATCGCCCTCTTCGGGCGTTGCGCCCGTATATTCCGCCATTCGATCACCTAACGGGGGCGGTGGATACCATATACCCATATGTTCGCTTTGTGTTCTTCCGCTTGCGCCACCAGCTCCGCCCGCGCTTCCAGCACCTCTACCGCCCATTTTTCATACGCTCCGTAACTTGATTTGCAAAATAATATACTTCCACGTCGCCGTAATCAAAATCAACCGCGCCGCCATATACCAGCAAGGCTTTGGGCTTCTTGCGCTTTATAAGCTCCGTCACACCCTCGCGCCATATCGCCATTGCTTCGGGGCTATTCTTAACGCCTACCGTGGAAATAGACAAGACGCTATTTTCAGGCAAACCGTCAAAACAAAAATCGAATGTAGCTTTCTCCGCCCAGCTCACCGTTGGAATCACCGTCAGCCCTGCGTCTTGGCACATTTGCCCGATTAAACGGGATCGAAAGGTATTCCAAATCTTCATTGAAAGCGGCATATCCATATAAAGCGAAAAGTCAGGCGTTAATACGCTGTCATAATCCTTTAATACCCCGATATACTTTTCAGGCTCATTCCATATCCGCTCGAATTGATAATCATCTACGTAAAAATGTACGCCCGCCGTCTTGTCCTTGCTTGTCATCGCATAATTAAAGCCTATCAACGAATCGGGAATATGATCTTCCCCCTCGATAATAGGCATTTGATACATACCTTCGCAACGTGACAAGTCAACGAAAGGCAGGTTATACGCGTTATCAGTCCTTAAACGCTCATTCTTCTTTTTTGGCGGCTCTTCGTCTTCGCTCGAAAATTCAAACTCAAACCCAAAATCCTCAAAATCAAAATCCGCCAAAAGCTCTATTTCCTCGTCCAGCAAATCCAAATCCCATTCACTACCTTCTGCTGCCTTGTTATGCGTCAAAGTGTACGCCCTGCGTTGCTCTTCGGTCATATGATCAAGCCGAATACAAGGGATTTTTTCTAAACCAAGGTTTTTACAAGCTTCAAACCGTCCGTGTCCTTCGACGATTATATTTTTTTCACCCCATACCCCAATAGGATCATTCATACCAAATTCTTTGATACTATTTGCGATATGCTCTATTTGTTTTTTAGGGTGTTTTTTGGCATTTTTCGCATACGGCGTTAAACTGTTTATATCCAGCATAACTATTTTCAATTCGTCCATATTCCACCCCCGTAATATTCAAAAGGAATGCGGCGGAAAGGAGAAAAAGCACCGAAAAAAGAAAAACCGCCGCAACGCAAAAAAGACACTCCCGAAAGAGTGCCTTATTTCACGCTACCATTATAGCACCTATTTAACTATAATTCTCACTCACTTTATGTATAAAACTCTCAACCCATAAGAGCTTGTACTTTCAGTAGAGCTTTACCGTGTAGGCGATAGACTGTTTGGACGCTGAAAAACATTTCTTCCGCAATCTTTTCCCACGGCTTATAAAGTACGTACCGCTTGTATAAAAGGTTGATCATATCCGCGTCATTTACTCTATCAATCACGCTTATGACTTCTTCTTTTATCCTCGTAAGCTCTTCC